>NZ_JBIVSV010000002.1:643041-853888 GCF_044756385.1 Streptomyces sp. NPDC091972
GGGGGCCGGCCCCGCACGGGCGGGGCCGCCGGGGGTTCCCCGCGCGCCCCCACCCCAACAGCCGGACCAGCGGCCCCCCCCCCCCCCCCCCGGGCGCCCCCCCCCCCGCCCGGGGGGGGGGGCGGGGGGGGGCGCGCCCCCCTTCCGGGTCGGCGAATCGGTCGGACATCGGCGGTCAGTCCGCCTCGCGGCTCCGGCGGCTGCGGCGCAGCACGACGGCCACCGCCGCCACCCCGGCGAGCACCAGACCCGTCACCGCGTGCCCGGTGCCGGGTCCGGCGGCGTGCGGTTCCATGGCGGACAGGTGGGTGGCGGTCCAGCCGCCGCCCGCGTCGACGGGGGCCGCGGGGGACGCCGGGGCGCTGCCGCCGGTCGCCGCCGCGACGGTGATCCTGCCCCGCACCTCGGAGTCGGCGCAGGTGATCCGCACCTCGTACGGGCCGGGTTCGACAGAGGAGCGGACGCGGGTCTCGCCGGCGAGGCTGCCGCCCACCCCCGTCAGCCGGGCGTTCGCGACGAACGCGGCCGAGGCGGCGGTGGCCGTCCTCCCGGCGCAGCCGGTCACCCGCAGCGCGAGGTCGGCGCCGGCGGCGGGGATCGACGGGGTCACCGAGACGCTGCCGCCGTCCGCCGCCTGCGCGGGCGGGGCGAGGGCGACGACAGCCAGGACGGCGGTACAGAGAGTGAGGCGTAGTGAACCCATCGTGAACCTCCAGATATGTGGAGGGTCTCCCGGGGACCGCGGGCCCGCATCCCGGGGGGCGCCGCGTTGCTCCGTTCGGGTCGGCCTCAGATCCGGTCGACGAGGTCCGCGATGGAGTCCACGACCTTCGAGGGCCGGTACGGGAAGTCCTCGACCTGCTCGGGCCGGGTCAGGCCGGTGAGCACCAGGAAGGTCTGCATGCCGGCCTCCATGCCGGCCAGGACGTCGGTGTCCATGCGATCGCCGATCATCGCGCTGCTCTCGGAGTGCGCCCCGATGGTGTTGAGCCCGGTGCGCATCATCAGCGGGTTGGGCTTGCCCGCGAAGTACGGCTGCTTGCCGGTCGCCTTGGTGATCAGGGCGGCGACGGCGCCGGTGGCCGGTAGCGCGCCCTCGGCGGAGGGGCCGGTCTCGTCGGGGTTGGTGCAGATGAAACGGGCACCGTCGTTGATGAGCCGGACCGCCTTGGTCATGGCCTCGAAGGAGTAGGTGCGGGTCTCGCCGAGGACCACGTAGTCCGGCTCGTGGTCGGTGAGGATGTAGCCGATGTCGTGCAGGGCGGTGGTCAGACCCGCCTCCCCGATGACGTACGCCGTCCCCTCGGGCCGCTGGTCGTCCAGGAACTGCGCGGTGGCCAGGGCGGAGGTCCAGATGTTCTCGATCGGGACGTCCAGGCCCATGCGGCGCAGCCGGGCGTGCAGGTCGCGCGGGGTGTAGATGGAGTTGTTGGTCAGCACCAGGAAGGGCTTGCCGGACTCGCGGAGCTTCTTGAGGAAGGCGTCGGCGCCGGGGATCGGAACGCCCTCGTGGATGAGTACACCGTCCATGTCGGTGAGCCACGAATCGATGGGCTTGCGGTCTGCCATGTGCGGGATCTCCTGCCGTACGCGTGTACGCCTGCTGCGTCGGCCCCAGCCTAGACAGTGGCCGGATCTTGGGGGAACGGCCGGCCGGGGACGGGCACCGGAAGCCCTGGGGTCAGCGGCGGCCGCGGGCCCGGAGGATCGCACCCGCCGTGACCAGGAGGAGGGCGGCGGTTCCGAGGACGGCGGCGGCCACGGCGGGGCCGGTGCTGGCGAGTTCCTCGGCCGCGTCCGTGAAGGGGAGGCCCTCGGGGGTGGGGGTGGTGTCGTGCCGCGCGGCCGGGGCGGAGCCGATGCCGAAGCGGTAGTCGTTGGACTGCCCCACCCAGTCGCCGTCCTCCCCGTGTCGCTGGACCACGGCCGCGTTGGCGGTGACCTCGTTCGGTACGGCGTCCTCGGTGACGGCGAGCCGCACCTTCACGGTGAGCGTCCTGCCCGGCCCCACGGTGAGCCCGGCGCCGCCGAACGCCCCCACCAGCTCGTCCGCGTCGGTGCTCTCGAACCGTACGGCGCGCTTGCGGGCACCGTCCTGGAACTCCAGGCGGACCTGCGACGGCTTCAGCGCGTGCCGCTCGTCGACGAGCACGACGACCGGGTGGATCCCCGCACAGGTGTGCCGGGTCGTGTTCACGAGATCCAGATACCAGCCCCCGAACTCCCCGCCCTCGTAGACGTCGGGCCCACCGTGAATACGGGTGGCGAGGGGGAAGGAACGGCCGACTGGGGTGCAGGAGTGGTCGGCGGAAGAGGAGGGGGATGCCGGGGCGGGGCTGGAGGTGGCTGCGGCCACCAGCGCGGGGGCGGGGGGTGGACCGACGGCGGCCGGGGGTGCGGGCGGCACGGCGAAGGCCGACCGGGCTCTCGCGGGACCGGCGGGCAACCGGGCGACGCCCAGGCCGGCCGCCGCCGGAGCCCCAGCCAATGCGGCCGGGACCAGGCCGACAGCCCCGGGAGCAGCGGGCAGCGCGGCGAAGGCTGGGCGGGCTCCCGCGGGCGCAGCGGGCACCTGGGCGGCAGCCAGGCCCGCGGCCGTGAAGGGGGCCGGCATCACGGCCGGGACCAGGCCGACAGCCTCGGGAGCGGCGGGCAGCGCAGGCGGGACCAGGTCGGCGGCCGCAGGGGCGGCGGGAAACCGGGCCGGGGCCGGGGCGGCGGCCGCGGGTGGGGTCGGCAGCAGGGCGGCTGCTGCCGCGAGGCCGAGGAGGGTGGGCTTGCATCCGTGGACATACCGTCGCATGAACACATGACCATGCCGGGCCGCCGCGGCCGACGGGGGATGCCGCTCCGTACGGCCTGGGAAGTCCCCTCGATCAGCTCACGCGTCGGACCGGCCGAAGAGCGGGGCCAGTACGAGCTGGGCCGCGCCCTCGGCGACCTCGCCGGTCGCGGCGCGGACGGGGACCGGGTCCTCGCCGGTGCGCCGGGCGCGTTCGTCGAGGACGGCTGCGACGCCTCGCAGGAACGGCTCCGGGGCGTCGCGCACCGTACGGCCGCCCAGCAGGACCAGGTCGATGTCGAGGAGGGCGGCGAGGTTGCCGGCCGCGATGCCGAGGACCCGGGCCGCCCCGGTGAGGTCGCCGCGGGCCACCGCCGCCAGGCACAGCGCCTCCACGCAGCCCCGGTCACCGCAGCCGCAGGGCGGTCCGTCGAGCTGGACGACCTGGTGTCCGAACTCCCCGGCCCCGGTCCGCGCCCCCCGGTGCACGGCCCCGCCGATCACGAGCCCGGCACCGAGCCCCGTACCGAGGTGCAGATACGCGAAGGACCCCCGCTCCCCCGCGACCGCTAGTCCCAATGCGGCCGCGTTGGTGTCCTTGTCGACCACGACGGGCACCCCGAGCCGCCGCGCGAGCGCGTCCCGCAGGGGGAAGCCGTCCCATTCGGGGAAGCCGGTGACGCGGTGCAGCACACCCCTGGTGTGGTCGAGCGGTCCCGGGAGGGCGACGCCCACGCCGAGGAGGGAGGGGAGGGCCGGGAGGGAGCCGGCAGCGGTATGCGGGGCGCCGCCCTCGGCGCCGGGTCCGGGGGCCGTCGTCCCGGCTGCGGGTTCGGTGTCCGGTCCGGCCCCCCGCGCCTCCGCCACCAGCCCCGCCACCTCCCCCGCGACCGCCGAGACGACGGCCTCCGCCCCCGCGCCCAGGTCCAGTCCGGCGTGCCGTTCCCGGACCACCGTCCCCGCGAGATCCACGAGCACCGCCCGCAGCGCGTCCCGGTCCAGGTGGAGGCCCACCGCGTGCCCCGCTGCCGGCACCAGCCGCAGGACGGTCCGCGGTTTGCCGCCCGTCGACGCCCTGTGCCCCGCGTCCGCCGCGAGCCCCGCCTCCCGCAGCCGGGCGGTGATCTTGCTGACGGCCTGCGGGGTCAGCCCGGTCCGTTCGGCGAGTTCCAGCCGGCTGATCCCCCCGGCGCCCGCGCCCCGCAGCAGGTCGAGCACGAGCGCGGTGTTGTGGCTGCGCAGGGCCGGGAGGTTGACTCCGCCGTTCGTCCTGTTCACCCGGCCATTCTCCGTCACGCTTGCACTTTGGCAACACCGTTGCGAAAGTGGAGGGCATGACTGCTGCTGACCTCCGCGTGGGCCTCGTCGGCTACGGCCTCGCGGGCTCCGTCTTCCACGCCCCGCTGATCGCCGCCACCGAGGGCCTCGCCCTCGACACGGTGGTCACCTCGAACCCCGAGCGGCAGGAACAGGCCCGCGCCGAGTTCCCGGACGTCCGTACGGTCGCGGGCACCGACGAGCTGTTCGCCCGCGCCGCCGACCTGGACCTCGTCGTCATCGCGTCCCCCAACAGGACGCACGTCCCGCTCGCCACCGCCGCCCTGGAGGCCGGTCTGCCGGTCGTGGTCGACAAGCCCGTCGCCGGTACGGCCGCCGAGGCACGCGCACTCGCCGGCCTCGCCGAGGAGCGCGGCCTGCTGCTCTCCGTCTTCCAGAACCGCCGCTGGGACAACGACTTCCTGACCCTGCGCCGGCTCCTCGACGAGGGCGAACTGGGCGACGTCTGGCGCTTCGAGTCCCGTTTCGAGCGGTGGCGGCCGCAGCCCAAGGGCGGCTGGCGCGAGTCCGGCGACCCCGCAGAGATCGGAGGTCTGCTCTACGACCTCGGCAGCCACGTCGTCGACCAGGCCCTGACCCTCTTCGGGGCCGCCGCCTCCGTGTACGCCGAGGCGGACGTCCGCCGCCCGGGTGCCGAGATCGACGACGACACGTTCATCGCGATCACCCACGCGAACGGCGTCCGCTCCCACCTCTACGTCTCCGCCACCACCGCCCAACTCGGCCCCCGCTTCCGGGTGCTGGGCTCCAAGGCGGGCTATGTGAAGTACGGCCTGGACCCGCAGGAGGCGGCCCTGCGCGAGGGCGAGCGCCCCGGCACCGGCGCCGGCTGGGGCCGGGAGCCCGAGTCGCTGTGGGGCCGGCTGGGCGCGGGAGAGTCCCCCGTGACGGGCGGCGGCAGCCCCGTCCCCACCCTCCCCGGCGACTACCCCGCCTACTATGCGGCCGTGGCCAGGGCCCTTGCCGACGGCGGCACCAACCCGGTGACCGCACTGGAGGCGGCCGCCGCCCTCGACGTACTGGAGGCGGCGCGCCGTTCGGCTCACGACAAAGTGGCGGTGGAGCTGTGACGCACAACACCGAGCTGACCCCGAAGTTCCACCCGGAACTCACCCCGCCGCTGGAGGAGCTGGAGGCGCAGGAACGCCGCCTGGTCTTCCGGCAGTTCACCTACGAGGACGCCTGGGCGCTGGGCTCCCTGCTGGTCGGCATGGCCCGGGAGCGGCAGGCACCGGTGGCCGTCGACATCCGCCGCGGCGGCCAGCAGCTCTTCCACGCGGCCCTGCCCGGCTCCACCCCGGACAACGACGCCTGGATCGACCGCAAGCGCCGGGTCGTGGAGCGCTACGGCTCCGCCTCCTACCTGGTCGGCGCCCGTTTCCGCGCCAAGGGCAGCACCTTCGAGGAGTCCTCGCGCCTGGACCCGGACGAGTACGCGGCCCACGGCGGATCCTTCCCGATCACGGTGGAGGGCGTCGGTGTCGTCGGCACCGTGACGGTCTCGGGTCTGCCCCAGCTCCAGGACCACCGGATGGTGGTCGAGGCGCTGGAGGAGTTCCTGGGCAAGGACCGCTAGCAAAGCCGGAATGACCGCCGGGGTCTGCCACGTTGGCACCTGCCATGAAGGAGACCATCGGAAAGCACGGCATCTGGAACGGCGGCGGCCTGCGCGCGGAGGACCCGGCCCAGCGGGGTGAACGCGCCGAGGCCGCCGCCGAGTTGGAGGAGCTCGGGTTCGGCGCGATCTGGCTGGGCGGCAGCAGCTCGGCCGCCCACGCCGCCCCGCTCCTGGAGGCGACCTCCCGGATCGTCGTCGGCACCAGCATCCAGAGCATCTGGGACCACGCGGCCGAGGACGCCGCCGCGAGCTTCGCCGACCTGCGCGCCGCCCACTCCGGCCGCTTCGTCCTGGGCCTGGGCGTCAGTCACGCCAAGCTCGCGGAGCGGTACCGGCGCCCGTACTCGGCCCTGGTGGCCTACCTGGACGCCCTGGACGCGGCGGGAATGCCGGCCGGGGGCCGCGTCCTGGCCGCGCTGGGCCCGAGGACCATCGAGCTGGCGCGGGACCGCTCGGCCGGCTCGATCCCGTACCTGATCACCGCGGAGCAGACGGCGAAGTCCCGCGAACTCCTCGGCACGGCGCCCCTGTTGGCTCCGGAGCTGAAGGTCGTCCTCGAGTCCGACCCGGCCCGGGCCCGCACCCTGGCCCGGGACTACCTGGCCCTGTACCTGGGCCTGCCCAACTACACCAACAACTTCCTCCGCAACGGCTTCACGGAGGACGACCTGAAGGACGGCGGCAGCGACCGGCTGGTCGACGCGGTCTTCGCGTGGGGCACGGACGACAAAATCCGCGCCCGCGTCGACGAGTTCATCGCGGCGGGCGCGGACCACGTGGCCTTGCAGGTGGTGGACGGTGGCCCGCGCTACAGCCTTCCGAGGGAGGGCTGGCGCAGGCTCGCATCTCTACTGGGTTGAGGTACGGCCTTCAGGGGCGCGGGGAACTGCGCGACAAGCCACAACGGCGCCGCACCCGCCGAACAACGCGCAGTCCCCGATTCTCCAGCGGAGCGCCTACGCGTCCTTGAACTCCTGCCGCTGACGCCCGAGCCCGGAGATCTCCAGCTCCACCACGTCCCCGGCCCGCAGGTACGGCTTGGGCTCGGGCTCCCCCATCGCCACCCCCGCGGGCGTGCCGGTGTTGATGACGTCACCCGGGTACAGGGTCATGAACTGGCTGACGTACCGCACGACTTCGCCCACGGGGAAGATCTGCTCGGCGGTCGTGCCGTTCTGCTTCAGCTCCCCGTTGACCCACAGCTTCAGGGACAGGCTCTGCGGGTCCGGGACCTCGTCGGCGGTCACCAGCCAGGGGCCGAGGGGGTTGAACGTCTCGCAGTTCTTGCCCTTGTCCCACGTCCCGCCGCGCTCGATCTGGAACTCGCGCTCGGACACGTCGTGCGCCACCGCGTACCCGGCGACATGGGCGAGCCCTTCCTCGGCGGACGACAGATAGCGGGCGGTGCGCCCGATCACGACCGCCAGTTCGACCTCCCAGTCGGTCTTCTCCGACCGGCGGGGCACCAGCACCGTGTCATGGGGACCGACCACGGTGTCCGCGGCCTTGAAGAAGATCACCGGCTCGGCGGGCGGCTCGGCCCCCGTCTCGCGCGCGTGGTCGTGGTAGTTCAGGCCGATGCAGACGATCTTCCCGATCCGTGCGACCGGCGGTCCGACGCGGAGCCCCGTGGCGTCCAGCGCCGGCAGGTCCCCGGCCTGCGCGGCCGCGCGGACCCGGCCGAGTGCCGCGTCGTCGGCGAGCAGCGTCCCGTCGATGTCGTGCACGACACCGGACAGGTCGCGCAGGACCCCGTCGGCGTCGAGCAGCGCGGGCGTCTCCGTTCCCGCCGTACCGACTCGCAGCAACTTCATGATCACTATCTCCCTCGATCGCGGGGCGTCCTCCGACGGGTGCAGCCATCGGATGACTGGTCGATCCTCCAAGCTGCGTGTCCCGTCCGCAATACCCGGTTCACGGACTGGACCGGTCAGCGGTAGAGGGCGGCCCTCTCGACCGCGGCCCACGTCGAACTGGTCACCACGTACAGGGCGGCCGCCAGGGGCACGACCGCCACGGTGAAGAGCGTGAAGAAGGACATGAAGGGCATCACCCTGGTCACCGCGCCCGCCCCGGGCACCGGCTGCCCGTCGCTCACCGGCACGACCGGGTTCGCGGCCATCATCCGCTTGGTGCGGCGGTAGTTGAAGGTCGCCACCACGACCACGAACGCGAAGAGGCAGACGTACACGAGTCCCGCCGCCCCGAACACCCCGCCGTGAGCGAGCGCGTCCGCCCAGCGTCCGCCGAGCGGCGCGGCGAACAGCTCGTGGCTCAGCAGTTCGTTCGCGCTGCCGCCGATCGTGGTGTTGGAGAAGAGGTGGTACAGCAGGAAGAACGCGGGGAGCTGGCACAGTCCGGGCAGACAGCCGGACAGCGGTGAGACCTTCTCCTCGGCGTGCAGCGCCATCACGGCCTTCTGGAGCTCCGCGGGATCGTCCTTGTGCCGCTTCCGCAGCTCGGCGATCTTCGGCTGGAGCCGGGTGCGGGCCTTCTGCCCGCGGGCGGCGGCGCGGGACAGGGGGTGCACGAGCAGTCGTACGAGGGCGGTGAACAGGACGATCGCGGCGGCGGCCGCGGTGGCGCCGAAGAGGGGGTGGAGCAGGTCGGCGAGGTGCTGGACCAGATCAGCGAAGACGGACATGGGTGAGCCCTCCGGGGGTCTCGTCGTGCCGGGAACGGGGAAAGCGGCATGACGACCCGCGCGGGGTGTCCGTACAGAGTGGGCCCCTACGCGGCGGTCGCCGGGCGGGCGTGACCGGGCGCTCGGGGGCGGGAGCGACCCTTGGCGTCGGGGTCGCGTTGCTGGAGGAAGGCCGTACGGCGGGCGCGGTCGCGGATGGCCGTGCGGACCCGGGTGGGCGGTACGGCGGGCGCGCAGCGCGAGGCGATCAGCGAGCAGGCGACGAACGCGGAGCCGGCCGCGGCGGTCGCGGCGAGCGCGACGGCGGCGGAGAGGCTGCCGGCGTCGAGGAGGACGACGTCGAGGAGGAGGAAGAGCAGCACGGCGGCGGGACGCGGTGTCGTCCAGCGGCGCGTCACGGCCACTCCCCCTCTCGCTGCGAGTCCTCCCCCGGTTATACCTGATCGACCGTGATCGGCTGAAGGAGCCTCCTCGGCTGGAGCAGCGCCCGGCTGACCGGGTCGGCCGGGTCCGTGTCGAGCCCGGGGCCCGGCACCATGAGCACGTCCGCGACGGGTACGACGGTGGCGCAGGCGGGGCATTCCCCCCAGGAGCCGAGTTCGGTGCCGCACTCGGCGTGGTGGAAGGTGCGCAGCGCGCTCTCGCCGTGGTGCTCGCGGCCCCAGCGGCCGAGCGCGCGCAGGGCCGGCCACAGGGCGATGCCGCGCTCGGTGATGACGTACTCGTCGCGCGGCGGGGACTCCTGATAGCGGCGCTTCTCCAGAATCCCCTCCTCGGTGAGCATCTGGAGGCGGGTGGCGAGGACCGCGCGCGGGATGCCGAGGTGGACGAGGAAGTCGTTGTAGCGCCGGACGCCGTAGAGGGCGTCGCGGACCACGAGCAGGGTCCAGCGTTCGCCGACGATCTCCAGCGCGCGGGCGATCGAGCATTCCTGTGTCGCGTAGTCCTTGCCCAGTGCCATGCCGCCCACTGTAACCATTTTCCGGTCATGGGTTCAATGACCGAACCTACTCTGCTACGGTGCTCGGCATGCCCAAGTTCAATGAACGAACCCTTACTGAGGTCGAGGCGCCGGCGCCCGCTCCCGACGCGCCCGCCCGTCCCGGGCCCACCCTGGCCCTGACCAGCGCCGCCACCGCCGTGGCCCTCATGACGTACACCGCGCCGGTGGTCCAGCTCCCCGACGTCGTCGCCGACCTGCACACCCCGCTCTCCGCCCAGGCCTGGCTCCTGAACGGCACCCCGCTCGGCCTCGCCGCCCTCCTCCTGGTCGCCGGCAGCCTCGCCGACGACTACGGCCGCCGCCGGATCTTCGTCGCGGGCACCCTGGCCCTCGGCCTCACCACGGCACTGGGCGCCCTGACCTCGTCCACCTGGCTGTTCACCCTGGCCCGGATCGCCCAGGGCGCGGCCAGCGCGGCGCTCCTCGCGAGCAGCCTCGGCCTGATCGTCCACGCCTACCCCTCACCCAGGGGCCGCCTGCACGCGACCGGCGTCTGGGGCGCGTTCGTGAGCGGCGGCATCGCGGTCGGCCCCCTGCTGAGCGGCGCGATGCCGAACTGGAGAGTGTCGTACGGCGTTCTCGGCGCCGCCGCCGTGCTCGTGGCCGCCCTGTCCGCACGGCTCCTGACGGAGTCCCGGGCCCCGCGCGGCGGCCGCCCCGACCTCGCCGGAGCCGTGACCTTCGGGCTCGCCCTGGTCGCCCTGGTGGCCGCGCTGACCCTGGGCCGGGACGGCTGGCTGCGGGCACCGGTCGGGCTGTTGCTGCTGGCGTTCGTGGTCCTGCTCGCCGTGTTCGCCGCGGTGGAACGCCGCTCCGCGACGCCGATGATCGACCTGGAGCTGCTGCGCCACCGCCGGTTCCTCGCGTCCTCCTCCAGCGGACTGTTCACGGGTCTCGCGGTGATCGGCCTGTTCAGCTTCCTCCCGGCCCTGCTCCAGCAGACCGTCGGCCTGTCCGCGATGGACACCGCCTGGCTCTTCCTCCTCTGGTCCGGGCTGTCCTTCGCGGTCGCCCTCCAGGCCCGGCGCCTGGCCGGCCGGGTGCCGCCGCGCTGGCAGCTCGCGATCGGCTTCCTGCTGCACGCGGCGGGCGTGCTGACCATGCTCGGCTCACTGGACGCGGGGTCCTGGGTACGGCTGCTGCCCGGCCTGGTCGTCGCCGGCGTCGGCAGCGGCCTGCTGAACGCGGCGCTCCCGCTGGCCGCCGTGGAGTCCGTCCCGGCCACGCGCGCGGCGATGGGCTCGGGCGCCCAGCAGACCTTCCGTTACATCGGCTCCTGCGCCGGAGTCGCCCTGACCATCGCGATCGCCACCTCCTCCGGCGGCGGCCTCGCCCACGGCGCGGACATCGCCATGGTGGTGTCGGCGGTGCTGGCGCTGGTGGCGGCGGGGAGCGTGGTGGGGCTGCGGGAGCGGTGAGGGCGGTATGGAAGGTGCGGGAACGGTGAGGCCGGTACGGGAGGCGCGGGAACGGTGAGGCCGGTACGGGAGACGCGGGAACGGTGAGGCCGGTACGGGAGACGCGGGAACGGTGAGCCCGGTACGGAAGACGCGGGAACGGTGAGCCCGGTACGGAAGACGCGGGAACGGTGAGCCCGGTACGGAAGACGCGGGAACGGTGAGCCCGGTACGGGAGGCGCGGTTCTCAGCGCGGCCGCGCCGAGACGAGCTTGCCCCACACCACCAGCCGGTACCGGGACGTGTACTCCGGGGTGCACGTGGTGAGGGTGAGGTAGTGACCGGGCGCGGTGTACCCGAAGGCGGGGCGGACCGACGAGCGCGGAACACGGGCGATCACCCCCGAGTCGCGGGCCGAGGTCCGGCGCAGGGTCCGGTCCACGGCGTACGTGTACACCGCGCTCCGCGTCTCCACCCGCACGGTGTCCCCGGGCACGAGCCGGTCGACGTACCGGAAAGGCTCGCCGTGGGAGTTGCGGTGCCCGGCGAGCGCGAAGTTCCCGGCGCCGCCCGGCTGTCCGGTGCCGGGGTAGTGGCCGACGTACCCCTTGTTGAGGACACTGCGCCGGCCGACGCCCTCGGCGACGGGGACGCGGAGGTGGAGGCGGGGGATGCGGAGGACCGCGTAGGCCCGGGACAGGTCCGGGACGGCGGGACGGGGGCCCTGATCGGCCGAGGACTCCCGCGGCTGCCGCTGTTCCCGCGCTCCCCCCGCATCCCCCGCTTCCCCCGCCTCCCCCGCTTCCGGGGAAGTCGACGGGGAGCCTGAGTCGGCCCCCGGGCCCCGCTCCCACTCCCGCTCCAGCACCTCGACCTCGCGCCGGGCGCCCTCCCGGGCCTCCCGGTTGGTCCACCACAGCTGGTGCACGACCAGGAGCAGCAGGACGAGGCCCCCGGTGACGAGGAGTTCGCCGCCCGCCCGCACCGCGCGCCGAAGGCGCTCGCGCCGGCGCCGGGTTCCGTGGTGCACGATCCGCAGCCGCAGGTACCCGGTCCGCTGCCGCCGGTACCCGGTCCGCTGCCGCCGGTGCACGATGTGCTGCCGCCGGTACCCGGTCCGCTGCCGCCGGTGCACGATGTGCTGCCGCATGGGTCACGCCTCCTCGGCCGGGGCCGCCCGCACGATAAGGCCGGGGCGTTCAAGTCACCAGTGCCGCGGGCTTCGCCGGGCCGGAGCGGCGGTCGGCGTGTCCGGTATACCGAACTTCCTCCACCGGTTTTAAGAAGGGCTGTCAGAACCCTCGACAACCTTCCTGGCCACACCCGATGCTTCGTTTGGCATGAACGGGGCAGGCCACGACGCGGGTCACAAGGCCGCGTCCATCCATCGGAGTTCGGAGTAGCCATGATCCGACGCAGAACGCTGCTGACAGCCGCAGGAGGCACCCTCCTCGGCAGCGCGCTGGCCACCGGTACCGCCCGTGCGGACGCCACGATCGCCGTCAGCCCGGGAACCTCGTACGGCACCTGGGAGGGCTGGGGCACCTCGCTCGCCTGGTGGGCCAACGTGTTCGGCGCCCGGGACGACTTCGCCGACATCTTCTTCACCACCAAGTCGACCTCGTACAACGGCACTTCGCTCCCCGGCCTCGGCCTGAACATCGCCCGCTACAACCTGGGCGCGTGCAGTTGGAACACCGTGAACGGCTCGGCCATGGTCGCCTCGCCCAACATCCCCGCCTTCAAGCAGATCGAGGGCTACTGGCAGGACTGGAACAACGAGAACCCCACGTCCTCGGCGTGGGACTGGACGGCGGACGCCAACCAGCGGGCGATGCTGGTGAAGGCCACGGCCCGGGGCGCCACCTCGGAACTCTTCGCGAACTCCCCGATGTGGTGGATGTGCCTGAACCACAACCCCTCCGGCGCCTCGGACGGCGGCAACAACCTCCAGTCCTGGAACTACCGCCAGCACGCCTCCCACCTCGCCTCGGTGGCCCTCTACGCCAGGAACAACTGGGGCGTGAACTTCGCGACGGTCGACGCCTTCAACGAGCCCTCCTCGTCCTGGTGGACGGCGACCGGCACGCAGGAGGGCTGCCACCTGGACGCGAGCGTCCAGTCGGCCGTACTGCCGTACCTGCGCAGCGAGTTGAACAGCCGCGGCCTGACCGGCGTACGGATCTCGGCCTCCGACGAGACCAGCTACGACCTGGCCCGCACCACCTGGAACTCCTTCAGCTCGACCACGAAGGGGTACGTCGACCAGGTCAACGTGCACGGCTACCAGGGGTCGAGCGGCCGCAGGGACCTCCTCTACACGGACGTGGTCACCACGGCCGGCAAGAAGCTGTGGAACTCCGAGACCGGCGACGGCGACGGCACCGGCTACACCACGGCCTTCAACCTCCTCTACGACTTCCGCTGGCTGCACCCGACGGCCTGGGTCTACTGGCAGGTCATGGACCCGACGGCGGGCTGGGGAGTGATCAAGTACGACGCCGGCACCCTCCAGGCCGGCGCGATCGAGACGAAGTACTACGTGCTGGCCCAGTTCAGCCGCCACATCCGCCCCGGGATGAAGATCCTCGACACGGGCGTGAGCAACGCGGTCGCGGCCTACGACGCCGCGGCCAGGCGCCTGGTCATCGTGGCCCTGAACACCTCCACCTCCGCCCAGACCCTGACCTTCGACCTGTCCCGCTTCACGACGGTGACGGGCGGCTCGGGCGGCCTGGTCCCGCGCTGGAACACGGTGACGACGGGCGGCGACAAGTACGCGTCGTACTCCAACACCTTCCTGAGCGGGAAGTCGGTGGCGGTGCCGTTCGCGGCGAAGGCGGTGCAGACACTCCAGATCGACGGCGTGACGATCTGAGACCGAGCCGAGTGCCGGTCCGAGGCCGGTCCGAAGCCGGTCCGAGGCCGACGTGGTGCAGGCCAGGGGCCCTTCCCGCCAACCGGCCCCTGGCCTGCACCTCTCTCTCCTTTGACACTGATCGGCAGTACGGTGTCCCCCATGCGCCCCGACACGCCTGCCGAGAACGTCGACCACAACGCCGAAGCGGCGCGCCTGGAGCGGACCGCCGACCGGTATCCCGAGGACGCCGAAGCCCTGCTCCTGCAGGCCGCGGCCCATCTGGAGCTGGCCGGCGACCGCCCCGCCGCGTCCTCCCTCTACGACCGCCTGCTGGCCGCGCAGGACGGCCTGGAGAACCCGTTTCTCGTCCGCGCCCTGAAGGCCGCGAACCTGTGGGAGTACGGCCATGAGGCCGAGGCCCGCGCGATCATCGACGGCGTCCGGGCAGCCTCTCCCCGGGACCCGGCCCCCTGGGTGATCGTCGCGGAGGCCCTGGAGTCCCACGACGAGCTGGAACAGGCGCAGGAGACGTTCACGCAGGGCGCGAAGGTCCTCCTGACGGACGTCCCGGAGCCGCCGTACTCCACGCATCCTCTGCTGTTCGGCCGCCACCGCGTCCGCCGCATGCTGGGCCTGGCCCACGACGAGTGGGACACCCTGGCGGACACCCTGCACTCCTCCCCGGTCTCCCTGGACGAGCTGCACGACCCGAAGCGCGTGTGGTCCCTCGGCTCGGAGAACCCGGCGGAGCTGGAGGCGGAGATCTCCCGCCTGCGCGCCGAACTGGGCACCTACCGCGAGGCGTTGTCCCGCCCCTTCCCGGTGGCGGTCCTGCACTGGCCGGCGTCCGAACTCGCGGAACTGGTCGACGCCTACCCTTCCCTCTCCGCGGAGTACCCCTCCCACGAGGAGCACCTGGCGACGATAGAGGCGTCCCTGCGCGAGCTCGCCGCCTCCGGCACGGCGAACCTGGGCATCGTCTCGGGCACGGTCCCGTCCTACGAGGCCTTCGCCGCCTCGGAGGGCACGTCCCCGTCGGAGACCTCCCTCCTCCCCCAGTACGCGACGACCCTGGCAGCCCGAGGCCGAGCGGCGGAGTGGCCCCCGCAGCGGGGGGCGGGGTGCTGGTGCGGGTCGGGACGGAGCTACGGGGAGTGCCACGGGGAGTGAACGAGCGCCGGCGGGGCGGAATCGAGGACGGCACCGGCAGCCAGGGGCCGTCTCGTTCCGGTTCCGCTGCTCCTACAGGGCTTGTTCGCGCTAACGTCATATTTGACCGAGTGAACTGGCATGCCCCACACATCCCGGCATGTCCCGCCCCCGAGGAACACCTGCATGGCGCCCTATGAGCCGTCTTCGGACTGGCAGTTCGATGTACCTACCACCGGAAGTAAGCAGCTTCCCCCGGCGGCCAGGTCGTTCGAATCGCTGGCGCACCAGGGCTACAGCTTCGAGGCGGCCATCGCCGATTTGATCGACAACTCCATCGACGCAAGGGCGCAGAACGTCGTCGTGAGCTTCCTGCGGGACACCGGTGAGCGTGGTGGCCTGGATCGCGTGGTCGGCCTCCTCGTCGTCGACGACGGTGACGGCATGGACGACGCAGGCCTGGACACGGCAATGACGATCGGTGGGCGCGAGAAGTACGCCCCCGGTGCCCTGGGACGCTTCGGTGCCGGGCTGAAGGCAGCCTCGCTCTCGCATGCGGACGCACTCACCGTGATCAGCCGGACCAGGCGCAGTCCGTCGACCGGCCGCCGTTGGCTGACCGCCAACGCTCAGGCCGACTTCACCTGTGACATCGTGGATGCGAGATATTGCCAAGACCTGGTCGACCGCTACGACGGAGTCATCGGCTGGCACGGCACGATCGTGCGCTGGGACCAGGTTCGCGCGTTCGAGACCGTCACGGACGGACAGACAGATCGATATCTCAATGACGCGATCGAACGCCTCGAGACCCATCTCGGCCTCTATCTGCACCGCTTCCTCTCCCGCGACGACTTCCACGTGGACATCGTCGTGGAGGACGTCCACACCCGCGAGGAACTGGACCACCGGGGGGTGGAGTCCATCGATCCCTTCGGCTATCGGGTTCCGGGCCGAGCCGGTTTCCCCCGTACCTACCTCGCGCCTGTCGTGGGCGCCGGCGACATCCCGCTGACTGCTCACATCTGGCCTCCGAAGTCCCCACTGGTCGCATACCGGGGCATCGGGCCGTTGTCCGATCGGCAGGGCTTCTACCTCTACCGCAACGAACGCCTCGTCCAGGCCGGTGGATGGAACGGCACCCGCAGTCCCGAAGGGCACCTGGCACTGGCTCGCATCTCCATCGACCTGCCGTCCGAGCCGAACGACGTCTTCTCCCTCACCGTCAAGAAGGACGGCGTCCAGGTCACCCCTGCCTTTGCCAGAGGCCTGGAGCAGGCCGTCGATCCCGCAACGGGCCACACCTTCACGGCGTACGTCCAAGAGGCAGGCGCCACCTATCGTGAAGCCGCCCGTCGGCGCACAGAGGTCAGGCGGAAGGAGATGATCCCTCCCGGCAAGGGCATCGACCCGAAGGTGAAGCGCGCGCTGCGCGACGAACTGCCGCAGTTGGAGGGCGAAGAGCCCATCACCTTCACCTGGGCCGAGTTGGACACACCCGACGGCAAGGGCTCCGGCGAACTGCTCTTCACGATCGACCACAAGGAACGCCGGGTCGTCCTCAACAAGGACTACCGCCAGGCCTTCAACGGAGACCGACACGGCGGTTCGAACGATGCACCCGTCCTCAAGAGCCTCCTCTACCTGATGCTCAACGAGATCTTCCAGAAGGAGCGAGTCTGGGCCAACCAGACCGACAAGATCGCGCTGTGGAACAGCGTGCTCGTGGCGGCGGCACGTGCGGAACTGGACCGTACGGACTCTTAGTTCCCCCGCGACGACCCCACGCCGAGAGAACCGGATCAGGACAAGTGACTGCCGAGAAAAACACCTCAGCCGACCATCTCGCCGATCTCCACGGTGAGATCCTCGACGCGATGAGTCGTCGTGGCCCCAGGCACTTCGCCAAGCTGGCATTCGCCCTGTCCGACGCCGACGAGCCGGTCGACATCGATCTGTCCCACTTCCGCGAGCGCATCGCGGCCGCGACCGCCGGCGACGAACTGCTCGCCGTATGGAGCCACAAGCTCGCCGAATGGGACATGCTGCCCGCACCGTCCTGGACCGACACGGCACCACGAACCGATGAACGCCGTGAAGCTGTCTACGACAAGCTCGCATTGGACGGCAGCCTCCGTAAGATCATCGACGTGGCCGTACCGGTGCATAAAGGCCCAGGCCCAGTCACCATCAGTCGGGAGTTCGAGCCCTGGTACACCCGGGAGTTGGCCTCCAACCGATCCTTCTACTGGAAGTCGTACAAAAACCTGCTGCGCCGCAAGGGTTGGAGCCACACCGCCGTGTCCGGCCTGGACGAGGCGGCTCACGCCGTCGTGGAGCGTTTGGCCGATCCCACCCGCGCGGACGCCTACAGCGCACGCGGCCTGGTCGTGGGGTACGTGCAGTCCGGCAAGACCGCGAACTTCACCGGCGTCACGGCAAAAGCCATCGATGCCGGTTACCGCTTGGTCATCGTCCTCGGCGGCACGCTGAACCTGCTGCGCGGCCAGACACAGCGCCGCCTCGACATGGAACTGATCGGCCGGGAGAACATCCTGGGTACCGCCGACGCCGATGATCCCGACTCCTTGGTCGGTATCGACTATCAGGACGACGAAGACTGGCCGGCCAAGTTCGTCTCGTTCGGCGCCCGTCCTTCCTCACTCGGGGCCTTCGACATCGAACGCCTGACGTCGCGCGACAAGGACTACATGTCGCTCGAACGCGGCATCAGCGCCTTGGAGTTCGACAAGGCCGACCCTTCGCGTCCCCTGTATGACCCGGCCAACCTGCACGGGGCGCGCGCCCGCGTCATGGTCGTCAAGAAGAACATGTCCGTACTCGAGAGACTGGTCACGGACCTCAAGAAGTTCGGCCCGATCCTCGGCGAGATCCCGGCTCTCATCATCGACGACGAGTCCGACCAAGCCTCGGTGAACACGACAGACCCGAAGAAGTGGGAAGCCGGCAAAGTCAACCGCACCGCGATCAACGGCCAGATCAGCGCGCTCCTCAAACTGCTGCCCCGAGCGCAATACGTCGGCTATACCGCCACCCCTTTCGCCAACGTCTTCATCGACCCGGGCGACGAGGAAGACGTCTTCCCCCGCGACTTCCTCATCTCGCTCCCCCGTCCAGCCGGTTACATGGGTGTGCAGGACTTCCACGATCTGACCACCGTGGATGGTGAGGGGCCGGGTCAGGCCGAGGCGACACATGTCCGCGGAATCTACGACTCCACCGGCGACCGCCTGCACGAGGCCCTGGACTCCTTCGTTCTCACCGGCGCGCTCAAGCTGTACCGCGCCGATCACGGCGTCCCCGAGAACCATTTCCGCCACCACACGATGTTGGTCCACGAATCGGTCCGTATGACCGAGCACGCCGAACTGGCAGACCGCATCCGAGGTCTGTGGAGCAAGGCCGCGTACTCGGGCCCCGCGGGTCACGCCCGCTTGGAGGCTCTGTTCTCCAAAGACTTCCGAGCCCATTTGGACGAGGCACTCCCCGGTCCCGTGGCGTACGCAGACCTCAAGAAGTACGTGTCGCGCGCCCACCAGTTGATCTCCAGAGGCGGCACGCCGGTCATCGTCGTCAACGGCGACCGTGAACGCGACTACGCCCAGCCCGATCTGGACTTCGACCGCACCCCGAACGTCTGGAAGATTCTCGTCGGCGGCACCAAGCTGTCCCGCGGCTTCACTGTCGAGGGCCTGACGATCACGTACTACCGCCGTACGACCCAACAGGCCGACACTCTCATGCAGATGGGCCGTTGGTTCGGCTTCCGGACGGGGTACCGCGACCTCGTGCGCCTCTACATCGGCCGCGAGGAAACCCTCGGCCGCAGCCGCAACGCCAAGACTGTCGATCTTTACGAGGCCTTCGAGGCGATCTGCCGCGACGAGGAACTGTTTCGTGAGGAACTGGAACGGTACGCGCCTCTGGTGGACGGCCGCCCTCAGGTCACGCCCGCGCAGATCCCACCGCTCGTAGCCCAACATCTGCCTTGGGTGAAGCCGTCGGCCCGGAACAAGATGTTCAACGCGGAGTTGGTGGAACTGCGCTCACCGGGATCGTGGGTGGAACCGACGGCCTATCCGGAGACCCCCGAGCTACTGGCCCACAACACAGAGTGTTGGGAACCGGTGCTGGCTTCGCTGTCCGCCCCTCCGGTACGGCTGGGGGTCGGGAGCGAACCTCACTACGAAGCACGAGTGGGGACCGTCTCCCACGAGACGCTGCTGAGAGTGCTCTGCGACTTGCGCTGGTCCGCCCCGAGTCAGTTCTCGCCGCACCTCGAGTTCCTGCTGCGGGCGGGACAACAGCCGGCGGCGATCGAGGACTGGTTCGTGATCACTCCACTCCAGAGTGCTGTGCGTCGCCGCGAGGCCCGCCTTCTTGGGCACGGTCCTTTCACACCCGTCCGACGGACCCGTCGTCGAGGCTCACTGTTCGGGGCGATCAGCGAGCCAAAGCATCGACCCCCCGCGCTGCGCATCGCAGGCGCCGTCACGACGGCCGCGAGCGCCACGGTCGAGGAGAACGCACGCCCCCGCCGAGGTGGCCTGGTGATCTACCCGGTGGTGGAGTCGGAGCTACGTCTCACCGACGACGGATCTGTGGATCCACGCGACCTGGTCATGGCCTTCGCCTTCGTCGCCCCGAAGTCGTCAGTGGGTCCGGGCCGCCCTCTGGTCCGATTCCGCGCGATCGATTCGGGCCGGCAGGATGCAGTGGTCGTCGACCGAGACGATGTACGTCCTGAGGCGTGACAGCAATGAACGACTTGAGGCCCTCCTCGCCGGGCGTCTCCGCACGTATGTCCCGGCAGGTCAGCAAGGACACAGCAGCGGAGCTCGCGGTACGCCGCCTGCTCCATGCCGCGGGCCTGCGGTACCGCGTGGAGTACCCGGTACCGAGAATGGTGCGGCGCCGGATCGATGTGGCGTTTCCCGGGGTGAAGGTGGCGGTCCTGATCGACGGATGTTTCTGGCACGGGTGCCCGGAGCATGCGACGCAGCCGAAGGCCAATGCGGAGTGGTGGCGCAACAAGCTGGACCGGAACATGGCTCGGGACCGGGAGACGACCGAGCATCTGGTCGCGGAGGGCTGGACGGTCCTGCGGTTCTGGGAACACGAAGCCCCCGAAGCAGTGGCCGTGCAGATCGCCGCCGCTGTGGAGCAACGGCGTGGCGAGCGGATGAGGGGGACAAGGCGATGAGTGGTCTGACCTTAGTGGACGTGTGTTCGGGGGCAGGTGGGCTCGTGCTCGGCCTCGAGCAGGCGGGATTCGAGCCGCGGCTGCTTCTGGACGACGACGAGGTGGCTGTCGCCACTCTGCGAGCCAACCGGCCACAGTGGAATGTGCTCCACACGGATCTTCTGGACTTCGATCCGGCTGAGCATCCCGTGAGCCACGATGTGGACCTCTTGTCGGCCGGCCTGCCCCGAGTCAGGTCGAGCGCGACCGTGGGACGGGCGGATTCGCAGGTGGAGGAGCGCCTGCTGAAGGCCGCGATCTATCTCGTCCACGCGATCAGACCTCGGGCAGTGCTCATCGAGAATGTTTCCGGTCTCGCCCACTCGGACGAGTACCAGGAGTTCCGAGAGTTCGCCCGAGCCGAACTGGCCCACCTGGGGTACGAGTTCACCTGGCTGGTCGTCAACGCCGTCGACTACGGGGTGCCGCAGAACCGCAAGCAGGGTGTGCTGGTGGCCATGAAGCGGCAACAAGCCGGAGTGTTCTGCCCGCCGGCGCCCACCGTCCAGGAACCTACGACAGTCGGCATGGCACTGGGCGATTCGATGGCCTCCCGCGGCTGGAAGGACGCCGCCCGGTGGACGGCGCAGGCGGACCGCCCCGCCCCCACGCTGGTCGGAGGTTCACGCAATCGGGGCGGCGCGGACCTCGGCCCGACCGGAGCCAAGAACACCTGGGCGACGATGGGCGTGAACGCGCATACCGTCGGCGACGCGATCCCCGGTCCCGAGTTCGACTGGAACCCCGCGGCGGGGCGCGACGGCATGGTGAAGATCACAGTTGAGCAGGCGGCTCTGCTGCAGGGGTTTCCCGAGACCTGGCAGATCACCGGCCGGAAGACCGCTCGGTACCGCCAGGTCGGACAGGCGACACCGCCTCCCGTCGGGCGGGCGCTGGGGCGTGCTCTCGTGGCAGCACTGAACGGGCGAGGATGATCTTCCCGGCCGGCTACACTTCCGCATCATGACCAGCACGGCGTCCCAGCAGCCCATCCTCGACAAGCCCTATGTCCTGGACCTCTTCGCGGGACCCGGGGGTCTGGACGTAGCAGGGCACGCCCTCGACATCCCGAGCCTCGGGATCGAATGGGACAGGAGCGCGTGCCTCACGCGTTACGCGGCCGGGCTGGACACCCTGCACGCCGATGTGAGTGCGGTGCGCCGGGACGCGTTCGAGACCTTGCCACCGGAGATCAACGTGCTCGCTGGTGGTCCGCCGTGCCAGACGTACTCCGTTGCAGGCAAGGGATCCGGACGCCAGGCATTGGACGAGGTCAAGACGTTCATCGAGCGCCTGACAGCGGGCGAGTCCGACGAGGCCGTCGACAGAGACCTGAGCGCCCTGCCCGACCCTCGGACCGCGATGGTCCTCGAGCCCCTCCGATACGCGATCCAGGCGACGAGAAGCCCCAACAGGAACGGGCGCCCCTACGACGTGATCGTCCTGGAGCAGGTACCGTCGGTCGTCGCACTCTGGGAGCACTATGCCGCAGTGTTGAAAAACACGGGACTCCCCGATGGCACCAAGTACGACGTCGCCGTCGGGGTCCTGTCCACCGAGACCTACGGGGTGCCCCAGACGCGGACCCGGGCTGTGCTGATCGCTCGACGTGAAGGACTCGGTCAACCGCCTTCCCTCCCGGTCGCCACCCACCGAGCCTACGAGGCCAAGGCCTGGAACCGGCGCGAAGTGTCGGTGGCTCAGATGCGACAGCCGATGCTCGGTGAAGAGATCGAGGAGGCCCCGGAGACGGACGACACGGCTCTGCTTCCGTGGCGGTCGATGGGCGACGTGCTGGAGCAGCCCGTGGGGACTCACCCAGGGCGGGTCGTACCCTTCCTGGTTCGTTCCAACTACGGCAGTTCCGGGAATCCCGGCCGGCGTGGAGTGCGCGGCGATCGGCAGCCTGCCACCACGGTCACCGGCCGCATCTCCCGCTTCGTGGTCTTCGAGCACCTGAACGAGATCGTCCTGCGCGAGGGCGCGCGATTCAGCATGAACGAGGCAGGGATGCTGCAGAGCTTCCCCCCGGACTATCCGTGGTCCGGCACCGCGCAGGCCCAACAGGTGGGCAACGCGGTGCCGCCCCTGTTCGGTACACACCTGCTGAGTGCCGCACTGGGTCTACCGGCACCGGACGCCGATGTGCTGCGAAAGCCTTGGCAGTGTGCCACCGATACCCAGCGGGCCAAGTTGCGCAGCCATGGCTGCGGGAGCCCCGACGCCTGCACCGACCGGTGTCCTCGGCCGGAGGACCAGAACCCCGCCGGCTCCAAACCTCCGGTCACGGCCGTGAGCCGCACCGTCAGCGGGCCACGACGTCCGGATACACTCGTCAGTCCTCGCTCCTCCGCCCCCTGACCGGGGCGGTCTCGAAGAGTTCCGCGAAGTAGGCGGTGAGCGCAGCCACAGAGTTTTCCGGCGCGGGATCCTCGTCAGGTCCTTGAGGGAGGCTGTACCGGCTCACCGGTCCGGCCGACTCGGCGCCCGCGACCCAGTCCCGCATCCGAGTGGGGTCCTTGGGAGCGTCCGGCCCGAGAACGTCGTAGATCAAAGTTGCGCCGGCGGCGTTGATCGCAACGCTGAGACCGTTGAAATCCCGCCCCTTGGTGATCTGGCCGTCCTTCAACAGACGGACGATGGCCTGAGCTGTGGGTCGATGGTCGACCAGCCCGAGTCGGTGCGTGTTGTGAATGATGTCCTGATTCGCACAGGCCACTTCGACCGGCTCGTAGTCGGGGCCGTTCCGGAAGAGTTCGGCCGCCCACCAGAGACGGGAGAAGCATTGCCGATCCGCCGCGCCGCGGAATCGTTCGAGGGCGATACGCCTCTCGGGTCTCTTCGCCGTGGGCTCCGAGAGGTGCCGCCAAGCAACGTAGTCAGGGGCCACGGCGAGGGCCAAGTGGTTCCACAGACGCTTGTCCGCAGCCTCCCGTCGTGTCAGCCGCAGGGTCGCGTGGAGGCGCGGGGCGAGCCAGGCGTCGGCCCGCGTGCGATCTTCCCGGAACTCGAACATGGCGTCCTCGACCAGGCTGCGGAGCGGCTCGACCTCCCACCGGGCGTCGTCATCGGGCAGCGGCTCGACGACTCTCGTCAGGTCGACTCCACCGTGGACCTGCTCGCCGCTGATCAACTGCTCGGTGAGGAACGGATCCATCGCCGCGGCGGCGAGCAGCCCCAGTCGCTCCGGCACGTGGTTCGGTCGGGTGATCATGCCTCACCTGCTCGGTTCATCTGCTCCAGGCCTCGGATGACGAATCCGAGGGCTCGGCGGGCTTCGGCACGGCGGATCGCCGCGTAGTGGATGCGGGTCTGGAGTTCCGGCCAGCCGGACTCCCCGGTCCGCCGTCGGTGGACCTGCCGCAGCGCTTCCTCGACGTGCACGCCGGGCACCACGTCCGGGAGCATCTCCCGCAGCACCTCGCCCTGCCAGTCGGTGGGGAAGACCGGACTGCCGTCGGGTTCCACTTCCAGGTCACCGACCGCTGCGTGGAACACCGCGGTCCAGACATCGGTGGCCATCTGGGCGACCAGAAGATCACGCACCTTGCTCTCGACTCCGGAACCACCGCTGTCCAGAAGGTCCATGACGTCCTCGACGTCGGTATTGACCCACACGGTGGGGACGCGGGCCGCAGGTTCCACGACCCACGGGGCGTCGACGTACGCGCGAAGCCATTCCCGGGCACTCTTCTGGAAGGAGGCTTTCTGGACATCCAGTTGGAGCCCGCGGACGGGTTCCTCGGAGACCGTGTCGACGATCCAGTTCCGATCGGTCTCGGCGATGGCCCGTCCGCGAACGCCGTCCACGGTTCCCACAGCATGGACGGCCAGCGAGGCCCGCCCCGCATGATCGTCGCGGACGACTTCCAACGAGCCGGACCAGTCACGGCCGTCCTCGGTGTCACGGCTCAGCCGTACGGAAGTCCGGACATTGGTCTCACCGTCGGTGAGTACGGCGAGGACCTCCAGGTCGGACCATGCGGCGTCCGGCGCGTTCGCCCCCGGGGGCAAGGTCGCCGAAAGTCCGATGACGGCGCTCACCCAGTCGTCATGGCCCGCGACACCGAGAGCTACGGTCTGCTGTTGCGTGGAGTACGCGGTTGTCTCCAGATGATCGCGGGTGCCGTCCAGGAGCTTGATGGACACGGAGGTCACCCTGAGCGAGACCGGTCTGTTGAGTCGCTTGTAGGGGTAGATCTTCACGCTGTCATTCCCCCTTGCCGGCGCGAAGTTCGACGACGAGTCGGGTGAGCGCAGTCCTCACCGGATGGCTCGTGACATCGGTGGCCCCCCGAAACCTGGCACGGCGAGTTCCGGGCGGGAAGTAAAGGACCCCGTCCTGAACCTCGCAGCCTTCGAGCGCGTCGAGTTCGGCCCAGTCCAGTCGTGGGCGTCCTCCGGAGCGCACGTCGAGTTGCGCGATCGGGACCATCGGAGTGATCTCGTCCCCTCGCGGGATGGTCACCTCGGCGGTGATCTGCCACTCCCCTGCGTCTCCGACCGCCGCGTCCAGGCCGTCGAGTACGGGGATCACCGGCCCGGTGGGCGTCTTGGCCTGAGGCTTGGTGCGCACGGTCAACGCCTTGCGAAGAGCTTCTCCTCCCTCGGCGCGCGTACGGCGGGGACGGGCCACGATCTCCTTGATCGCGCTGTTCACCTCGCTGGTCAGCGCGTTGATCCGTCGATATGCGGACGGGGACCAGCGCAATGTCAGCTCCTCCGTCTGCCCCCATCGGTCGTGCTCGGGCGGTTCCGCGGCGCGCAGGAACTCCTCGGCTTCATTTGCGAAAGCCACTGAATCCCCTGCAGCCTCTCCCGCCAGGAGGACTGCTTGGAAGGGATTGGTCCCTACCGGCAGACCCGGCACGCCGGCCCTCTTGACGGTCATCCGGTTTCCACGCAGGGAATGCACCTGGTTCTTGTCCCCGTCCTGGTCCTCCGCCTCGGTGACCAGCAGGACGGCCGGGTGGGTGCCGAGAGTTCCACGACCGCCTCCGGAAACCGGCAGCTTCAGGGGGACGCTGCGTGCGGCCACCTGGCCGGCCTCCGTGAGCCGCTCGACGGTCGCACCCTCGTAATGCGCTCGTAGGGCACGGGTACGGGACGGTTGTTCGCGAGTGGGATCAACCTGCTCCTCGGGGACGACGATCTCACCGTTGCGCAGGGAGCGGACCGAGGCCTCCAGCAGGGGAAGCCTGTTGCCTCCCCCGGTCATTGCCGCCCAGAAGTCCCGCCCCAGCGCGGCCACCAAGCGGCGGTGCATCTTCTTGAGGTCGCGCGTGTCTCCGTGTTCGTCGCCCTGGTCCAGGTCGTCCTCAGGCCCGACCTCGTACGCCCTTTCGTCGAGGCTGGCGACATCATGCGCACCGACGACGAGGAAGGAGGTGCCGGGCTCATCGCTGTCACGCGTCAGATGGAGACGGCTCACCGTCTCCTCGTCCGCCCACCACGAGCGGACGACCTCGGCCCCCTGTGACTCGGGATCGGGACGTCCGAACCAGGCGGGCCCTGCATAGTCCTTGCCTTCGACCTTTCGCCAGGGAAGCTCCAGACGGCCGATGACCCGTCGTTCCGTGCGCCCCTCGTGCGGCACCGACAAGGTGGAGTTGATGAGCACAAGTCCCAGGGCACTGGTGGCCCAGAGGGTCGCCTTGCCCAGGCCGTACGAACCGCCGGCACGCTGACTCGATTTCAGGCTCTCGAGCTGGCGTCTGACCACGGCCGCGAACTTGCCGTCCCCGTAGTCGTCACCGATGAGTCCTGACGCGTTGTAGTCGTCGATGCGGAGCAGAAGCAGACGCCCCTTCTCGTACATGTCACGCACTCCGGCGTCCACGACCCGGCCGACCTTTTGGCTGCCCGCGCCTTCGGAGACGGCGGAGTAGTGGGGAAACAGATCGTTCCACAGGATCGCCTCACGGAAGGCCTCTAGCGTCTTCCCGGTCAACTCGTGAAGGGTGTAGCGAACCCTTACCGGCCTTCCGTTCTCGGTGAGGCGTTCGTCGAGGCTGTTCTGACAGGTCTCACGAGCGAGTACCTGTACGTCCGCGTCGAAGGCGAACGCCGCGGCATTCCCCAGGTCGCGCCCGCCGTCGGGGTAGCCGGGACGGTGATACCAGGTGATCGGCAGACCGACCTGGGTGTCGGTGGTGCGCGTGTGCACCGTGCCGAGGTCCGTACCGAGCGCCTTCGCGATGTCTGCCATGACCGTGGGACGCGGTGTCGACCTACCGGTGATCCACGCGGAGACGGCCGCTCGTGTCAGTTGTAGTTCCTCGGCCAGCTCGGCCTGGGTCTTGCCCGCGAGTTTGAGCTGCCGGGCGAGCCAGGGCCCGAACTCCTCACCTGTCTCCACGTTGGACCTGCTCCTTCCTCGGAGCCGCAGGCGGGGCGCCTGAGACATGAAGGAGGCTAATTTGACACAACGATCTCTGTCAACTGCCAGTTGATCGCGCCGGATCCGACTCTTCGGCTTGTCCAAGTCATTCAAATGTTCGCAATTGGCCCGATTCACCCTCTTTTCCGCCCCTTCCAGGCCGTCGCCAGGCTGGAACAACCACGGTTGACGACACCCCTGCTTCGCCGATAGGGTTCGGGGTGGCGGATTTTCCGTCCCGTTCGACTTCACCACAAGAGAAGCCGATCGGCCGGGCCAGAGCTCTGTCCACAGTCAGATTTTTCGCGCCCGAAAATTTTTCCGAATACCGCGCCAGCCAGAATTTCATCCAAGTCGCTGGCGAAACTTCAAACGGACCCGCTACCGTGGATCCGAGTAAGCATCTCTACTGAGAAAGCGACTCAGCCGCGGGGCTTTTTTGTGCCTGAATACTCCCCGTGCCGAAATGTCCGAGGATTCCTGCTGTCACGGGGGTGTGTATTTTCATGAGTGGGCAGAGCGACGACGACTACCTCTTTTCCAGCCGCGACCGGAGCTCTTTCGAGCTGGAGATTCGTATGGCGGTGAACAAGGCGCAGGTGGCGGCCGTCCTCGCGTTGTTCGAGACGACCGAGAAGTACTTCATCGACAACTTCCCCGAACTGGCCAAGGAGGTGGCCAGCCTGCCCGATACTCCTCCCGCCCCTGGTGAGGGGGATGGTTGAGTCGTCCGACGGCACAGCACACGGAGCAGACGGGCCGGCGAATCGTGCTGCCGGCCCGCGCTCCCACTCATTCTTACGGACCTTTGAATCGTCAGGAGTTCAGGAAACATGTCGAAGCCGTCGTCCTCTGTGATTCAAACCGTTCTCGAACAGTCCAGCCGTGTCCTGCAGACTTATTCTGTCGACCCCGGTCTCGTAGCCGAGCATGCCAATGGAGAACGGCGTATCACTCAAGGTGGCTACGGCGACCGACAGCTTTTCGAGCTCGTTCAGAATGCGGCCGACGAGATTGCCTCCGAGCCCGGCGGAAAAGTGCATGTGGTCCTCACCGAGACCCACCTTTACTGCGCGAACGAGGGAGATCCGGTTACTCCTGAGGGCGCAGAGACAATCCTACGGATGAGCATGTCGAGAAAGCGCGGTGGCCAGATCGGGCGGTTCGGGGTCGGCGTCAAATCGGTTCTGGTGGTGACCGACGCCCCGGAATTCTTCAGCAGCACCGGCAGTTTCGGTTTCGATCGCGCTTGGTCATACGAGCAGATCCGTGCCATCTCCGATGTCACAGCGCGATACGGCCCTGAATTCGACGCACCTGTGCTGCGTATGGCTCGGCCACTCGACATGGCGGCCGAGCGGGCCGGCGACCCTGTCCTGCACGAGCTTCTGACGTGGGCCACCACGGTCGTCCGCCTGCCTCTGCTTCGCGGGGCGGCAGACCGACTGGGCAAGGACATGCACGGAGGGCGTGCCAAGGATCATGGTCTGCCCCGCGACGAGTTCCCCACCGGCTTCCAGCTCTTCTCCCCGCACGTCGCGAAGGTCGTCCTCGAAGACCGTCGCCTCATGCCTCCGGCC
Source organism: Streptomyces sp. NPDC091972 (assembly GCF_044756385.1). Lineage (NCBI taxonomy): Bacteria > Bacillati > Actinomycetota > Actinomycetes > Kitasatosporales > Streptomycetaceae > Streptomyces > Streptomyces sp. NPDC091972. The sequence goes on from NZ_JBIVSV010000002.1 coordinate 671,055, forward strand.
CGTCGAGTCCTGACGTCACGGAAATCCGGTGACCTGCACACCGTGGTGGAGGAGAGGACGGGGAAGGTCAGCGTCTCCGAGGACTGGCGGGTGTTCACCATCTCGCACGAGCCCGGGCCGTCCGCCCGGGCGGACGCAGGCGAACTCCACGACCGCCTCTGCCTTGATCTCTCCTGGGCGGTCCCCGCCCTCCGCAAGGACCCGGAGTCCGGCCTGTACGTGAACCCGCGGACCCGTGGCCGTGGCACGTTCTGGTCCTTCTTCCCGACCAAGTACGAAATGTCGTTGAGCGGCATCGTCAACGGCGCGTGGAAGACCAACGAGGACCGGCAGAATCTTCTCGACTCCTCCCCCTTCAACCAGGAGATGATCAGAGTGACGGCGGCCTTGGTGGTCGACTCCCTCCCTGATCTCGCCCCCGCCGAGGACCCCGCCGCGTACCTTCCTCTGCTTCCCGGCCGTGTGAAGGAGGCGATCAGTTGGGCCGACGAGTTCCTGACCCGGGAGATCTGGGCCCGCACGGCGGACCATCCCTCGCTGCCCGACCAGGACGGTGTACTGCGTGTTCCGACCGAGCTGCGGATCCACCCAAGGCTCGGGGATCCGAAGAAGTTGTCCGGTTGGCTGCGGATGTGGCACGAGTGCCCCGGACGCCCCTCGAACTGGTTGCACCCGAGCGTCGAGGCCGACACGCTGCGCTCCGGCAAGGTGGAGCACGTCCTCAACGCGGCCGGTCACGAGCGGACCGACGTGCGCTCGTGGCTGGAGGCCCTGGTGGAGAGCGGTACCGTCGAGTCGTCGTCGGTGGCTGTTCGGATCCTCGCGGACATGGTCGAGAGCCGCTCCCCGTATGCCGATGAGGCCCGCAAGGCCCGCGTCGTCCTCACCGAGGAGCATGGGCTCGTCGCGCCCGTCCACGGCAAGGTCTTCCGCCGCGCCGATGAGGGCGGACTGCGGGAGTCCCTGGTGTACGTGGTGGACAGCCTCGCCCAGGACCCGTCGCTGGCTCACGCGCTCAACGTCCTCGGTGTCCGGGAGGCCGATGTCGAGGGCCGGTTCGTCAGCGTCCTCGACCAGGGCTTCGACCACTACAGCGACTCGGACTGGGAGCGGTTCTGGGAGTTGTTCCGCCGGGCCGGGGTTCGTCGACTGGCCCACAAGGTCCTGGAGCGTGTGCCCGCGCCCCGATCGACGCTCCACGTACGGACGGCCGGTGGAAGGTTCCGGCCGATCGAGGACTGCATGCTGCCGGGTGTCGTGGTCGATGCGCAGCGCGACCCGAGCATCGCCGTCGACATGTCCTTCCACTCCGACGACACTCCCTTCTTCTCCCAGGTCGGCTTGGAGGAGCGCCCTGCGAGCGGGGTGCAGCCCAAGGCGGACGAAGCCTGGTTCCAGGAGTATCGGGAAGCCGTTCATGCGGCCTACCTTCGTGGCCTGGACTCCCGAGCCCCCCGACCCACCCTGAACCGGCTGAAGGTCGAGGGTGCCGCGATCGGTGGTCCGCTCCACCTCTTCCGTGCCTTGTCCGAGGAGTCCCGAGCCGCCTTCCTGAGGGTGCTGCCCGACGACGCCGTGGTGGACAACTGGACCCGCCAGATCGGCGCGCAGACCAGCACCCGGCACGCGGTTGCCTCACCGATCCGGTGGATGCTGATGAAGTACGGCACGGTCGCCACCTCGCAGGGGCTCAAGCCGCTGAAGGAGGCCGTCGGCCCCCAACTCGCCGCCTACCGTGACGTTCTACCGGTTGCCGACATCTCTCCCGAGAAGGCCCGCAAGCTGCGGCTCCCCACCACCGTCGACGAAGTCCCGTCCGACCGCTGGCAGGCGCTCCTCGGCGAGGTGTCCCGCAGTGAGGACGACTCCTTCGTCGGAGCCACCTATGTGATGCTGACCCGCTTCGGTGCCGACTTCCCCGAGGACTCACTGACGCGTTGCCGGATCGGCGACGTCTGGGACACGCGTCCCGACGACGAGATCACTGTCGCCGCTGGTACCGCCGAGTATCGAGCCCTCCGAGCGGAGCAGCTCCCGGCGCTGCTCGTACCGACCGTCGAGGACGCCGAGCTGATGGCCGAGAAGTGGGGCATGCTCCGCTACGCCGACGTGATCAGCCGGGAGACACGTGAAGTTCCGGAGGGCGATCCCGTAGCCCTGGTCGAGCTGTTCCCCGCCCTCCGTCAGCGTCTGAACAGCGGGAACCGCAGCACCATGGTGCTGCGGTGCAGCGAGTTGGAGGAGGTCACCCGCACACCCAACGGCACACACGCCTCCCCTCTGGACGCCGTGCGCCAGGACGGCACAGTGAAAGTCCGCGTGCCTCTGGAGCCCGAGCCGATGCTGCGTCTGATCGACCGCGAACTCGGTCTCGGTCTCGGTGCGGAGGGCTGCCGGTCCGTGTTGGAGCACCAGGAGCGCATGGCCCGGGACAGCGAACTGAGGGCCGCGCAGAAAGCCGTACGCGAGGCCGATGACGTAGTGTCCAAGATCGAGCTCCTGATCGGTGCGGACGCGCTTCGGACGGGCCTCCCCGAGGGTCTGCTGGAGGCCGAACTCCAGATGACCGACGGCGAGGAGCCGTCCGGACGACGGATCGCGCAGATGGCGTTCAACGCGCACGGTGACGGGGTACTGCAGCAGCACGCGCGTGACATCCAGGCGCGTTTTCCCAACGCACCTGTGGCGTACGGGGGTTCGTCGGCGGCCGTCGCGTTCGTCTCGGAACTGAGGTTGCCTGTCGCATTCGCCGGTTCGCGGACGCCGTCGCCGCCTCCTTCCGAGACCGTCGAGGGCCCTCGTGACTTCCCGAGCCTCCACGACTACCAGGAGGACCTGGTCCGGAACATCTCCACCATGCTCGACCGGTTGGCCCCCCAACGCGGCATGCTGTCCCTGCCTACGGGTGCAGGCAAGACCCGGATCACCGCCGAGGCCGTGATCCGCTGGGTGAAGCGGGTCGGCGACCTCAAGGGTCCGTTGCTGTGGATCGCGCAGACCGAGGAGTTGTGCGAGCAGGCCGTCCAGAGCTGGAAGTTCGTCTGGAGCAAGGTCGGTGCCGAGCGCTCGCTCACCATCAGTCGGTTGTGGAGCAGCAACGAGGTCGGAAACGTCGTCGACCAGCCCCACCTGGTGATCGCCACCGACGCCAAACTGGAGCGATGCCTAAGCCTCGACCAGTACGCCTGGCTGCGCCAGGCCGCGCTGGTGATCGTGGACGAGGCACACACCGCCATCTCCAAGCGCTACACGGACATCTTGGGCACGTTGGGCCTCACCCAGTACGAGACCGGTCGGCACCTGCTCGGTCTGACCGCCACACCGTTCCGCAACACCAACGAGGACGAGACGCGCCGGCTGGTCAGCCGCTTCGGCAACAAGCGACTCGACCAAGGTGTCTTCCCCTCAGGTGATCCGTATCGCGACCTCCAGGACTGGGGCATGCTCGCCCAGGTCGAGCACCGCACCCTGGAAGGCGGTCGGATCGAGCTGACCCAGGACGAGAAGACACACGCCGATCGCATGGCGACGCTCTCCCGTTCCGCCGAGCAGCGACTCGCCGACGACCACGCGCGCAGCATGCGCATCGTCGACTCGGTGGCCGACCTGCCGGACGACTGGCCGACGTTGCTCTTCGCCACCTCGGTCGACCACGCCAAATACCTCGCGGCCATGCTCAACGACCGGGGCGTATCGGCCGCCGCGGTGGACTCGACGACAAGTGCGCAGGACCGACGTACCCGCATCGAGAAGTTCCGCAACGGACGCATCCGGGTGCTCACCAACTACGGTGTCCTGACCCAGGGGTTCGACGCGCCCGCCACACGTGCCGTGGTGGTGGCCCGCCCCGTCTTCAGCCACAACGTCTACCAGCAGATGATCGGTCGGGGCCTGCGTGGTCCCAAGAACGGCGGCAAGGACACCTGTCTGATCCTCAACGTCAGTGACAACATCGCGAACTTCCACACCCAGCTCGCCTTCACCCAGTTCGAGCACCTCTGGAGCCGTAAGTGACCGACGCCTACCTCGACAGCCCTCCACTCACCGACGAGCAGCGGGCCGTGGTCGAGCAGCCCTGGGACGCGCGCGTACTGGTCACCGCGGGCGCCGGAGCGGGAAAGACCCACACGCTGGTGCGCCGGCTCGACGCACTGTGCGGCCATGATGATCCCGACGAGGCCTTGGAGGCGGCGGAGATCCTCGTGCTCACCTTCTCCCGGGCCGCTGCCCGCGAACTGCGCGAGCGGATCGCCCGGCACGGAGAGCGGGCACGTCGGGTGCGCGCCCAGACGTTCGATGCCTGGGCGTACGGCGTGCTCCTTCAGGCGCGGCCCGACGGAGAGTGGAGCACGGTGGGCTTCGACGAGCGCATCACCGCCGCGGCCCAGGCGATCGAGAAGGGGGCGTTGGAGGCCGGCGACGCCGTTCCGCCCGCCCATGTGGTGATCGACGAGGTGCAGGACCTGTTGGGCAGCCGCCGCGAACTCGTGGAGTCTCTGCTCGACCGCTACCAGGACACCTGCGGGTTCACCGTGGTCGGTGACGCAGCTCAGTCGGTCTACGGCTTCCAGATCGAGGACCCTGACGAGCGAGCCGACGAGACCGGCCGGTTCTTCGACTGGCTGCGCTGCTCCTACCCGGACGACCTGGTGGAGCTGCACCTCTCCCAGAACTTCCGTGCGGTGACTCCCGAGGCCCGGATCGCGCTCGCGTACGGTTCCCGGCTCCAACAGGTCACCGACGCGGATCAGGCCACCGAACTCTACGAGGAACTGCGCGATCTGCTCCTGAACCCGACCAACGGGCTGGGCGATCTCACCGATCCGCTCACCTTGGACGGGCTGCGGAACCTCTCCGAGACCTGCGCCGTCCTCACTCGCGACAACCGACAAGCCCTGGTGATCTCCGATCTCCTCCACGAGCACTCGGTGGAGCACCGGCTGCGTCGTCCTCTGGAAGAGCGGCCGGTGCCGTACTGGGTCGGCGAACTGTTGCGCCGTACGGAAGCGACCGGTCTCACGGAGGACCGGTTCCGGTCATTGCTCGGGGAGATCCCCCTGCCGTACGAGCCCGATGCGAGCACGTTGTGGACAGTGCTGCGCCGGGCCACCCGCTCGGCCGCGCGCAATGTGCTCGATCTCGAAGGGCTGCGCCGCTCGATCGTGGCCGGCGGGTTCCCCGACGAGGCGGCCGATCCGGAAACGACGCGGATCGTCGTCTCCACCGTGCATCGGGCCAAGGGCTTGGAGTTCGATCGGGTGATCGTCCTGACACCGCCCACCGTCACCGATCTCCGCAAGCAGTACAAGGAAGAGTTGGACCTCCCCGCCGAGGCCCGCGCACTGTATGTGGCCATGACACGGGCCCGCCAGGACCTGTACCACGTGAACTCCCCCGAGCTGCCGATGTTCCGGAGAACCGGGGGCAGGAAGAACGGCCGTCTTTACGTGGGTGGTTGGCGAGCCTACGACAGGTTCGGTGTCGTCGTCGGGGCCGGCGACGTGTGCCGGGACAACCCGCCGGGGCACGACAGCGACGCCGTGGCGACTCAGGCGTATCTCGTCGAACAGGTCGGTTCCGGGGAGGAAGTCCTGCTGCGCAAGCGCCACGACCTGCCTGTGGGCGAGTTCCAGAGCCCACCGTACGCCCTGATGCACAACGGGAGGAAGATCGGTGAAGTGTCGGAACGGTTCCGTGAAGGGCTGTTCCTGGTGCAGAAGGTGAACCGTACATGGGACCCGTGGTGGCCTGACGAGATCCACGGACTGCGGATCGACGTCCTGGAGACCGTGACAGGCAGCGTGGCCGCCGGCAGGAACGCCGGTCTCGGTGATCGCGGCGTGTGGATCGCCCCCAAAATCACCGGCATCGGAAGGTACCGCCGGACCACCGACGGTGAGGAGCAGCGCGCATGACAGACGCAACAAGCCGACACTCCGAGCACTACCGAGTCCGGGACGAGGAACTTCTGGCTGGGCTCCGCCGTGAGTTGCTCGGCCCTGCTCCCGACGCGGCGCAGGACGACAGGGACGAGGTCCTCTCCCAGGACGCACCGATCGAACGGTACCTTTCCGGCGTTCTGTATCCGCGAGCCGCGGACAAGGCGGCGAAACAGCGGAAGGACGAGGACCACGCCGAGCAGGAGGGCTTGGACGTCGCCCCCGTCCTTGCCCACGACGACATCGAGGACTCCGGCTACGCACAGGACGTCGGCACCACGAGTGACCGTCGTCCTTCCTCCATGGGCCTGACGTTCGCGGTCGACCCGGGCATAAGCGACACGATCCTGGTGTCGGCACGCGCCGCCGTCTACGAGCCCACCGACGCAGACGGCAGGCCCGTACCCCCGCGGCGCGCGGAGGCTCGAAGCACCGCCGACCAGCGAGAGCAGTGGCGACGCCGGGAACTCGATCTCCCGGACCTGCCCCTCTCCGTGACCGAACCGGCACCGAAGGAACCGATCCAACTCAGCCAGGAAGCCGCTCTGCACGTCAATGTCCGGCGTCCCGACCCGGTTGCCGGCACCGTCACGATCACGGTCACACTGATCAACACCCAGAAGGTCGCCGAAAGAGACCTTCAGGACGCCTTCTCCCTGTTCCAATGCGGCCTGACGGTCAGGGCAGCCAACGGGTCCACAGCTTTCGTCGAACGTCCCGCCCCGTCTGCCGCCCACGATCCGGAGATCGCCACGAGTCGACTGCTGCATCGGCATGCCCCGACCTTCGCCGTCGGGCACGGCTGCTCCGCCTCATGGGACTGGACGCCGCCGCCGATCGGCATGACAGACACGGTCCGGGCAGCCGTCCCCGAGGTGCGGAGCGAGTTCGTTCCCAGCGTGGAGGTTCTGCTCACCGACTCCAATCCGGAGATCGACAGCTCGGCCCTGTCGATGCTCGGGTTGGCGGAGAGGCCGGCCACCGAGATCCTGCAAGCTCTGGAGGAACTCGCCACGGGATATGGACGCTGGATCGACCGCAAGGCAGTTGAGTCGGACGCCTTGAAGGGAAGTGCCCATGAGAAACCCGCCCGCGACCAGGTGGCGGCCTGTCGCGAAGCACTCGATCGGATCCGTGAGGGCATAGGACTGCTGCGGAGCAAACCGGACCTGATGAGGGCGTTCCGCCTGGCCAATCACGCCATGGCGGACCAGCGCGCCCGCAGCGCCTGGGTGAAGAACGGACGTGCCGGTGCCCCCGACCCGGCCGCCGGTCGCTGGCGCCCCTTCCAGATCGCGTTCATGTTGCTCTGTCTGGCAGGTATCGACGAACCCGAGCATCAGGACCGAAAGGTCTCCGATCTGCTGTGGTTCCCGACCGGCGGTGGCAAGACAGAGGCGTACCTCGGACTGATCGCCCTCACGTCGTTCCTGCGCCGCATCCGCCGGGGTACGGACGGGGGCGGCGTCACCGTTCTCATGCGCTACACGCTGCGACTGCTCACGCTCCAGCAGTTCGAGCGAGCAGCCATCCTGCTCTGCGCCATGGAGCGGATGCGGCGCCACACGCCCGAGTTGGGTCGCGAGGAGTTCTCCGTCGGCATGTGGGTAGGCCGTTCAGCCACCCCCAATACTCTGGCCGAGGCAAGTGTGAGGCTCGCCGAACTGCGCGCGAATCTCGACAAGCGCCTCGCCACCGAGAATCCCGTCCAACTGCACGCCTGCCCCTGGTGCGGCACAAGTCTCGACGCACGGAACTACGAGGTCGACGAGACCGCCAAACGCATGCATGTCCGCTGCCCCGGCTCGGGCTGCGACTTCGCCGACGGCCTGCCCGTCCACCTGATCGACGAAGCGGTGTACGACGCGCGTCCCACCCTGGTCATCGCCACCGTCGACAAGTTCGCCTCGATGCCTTGGCGTCCGGCGACCTCCGCGCTGTTCAACCTCGACGACCTGGACGGCACGACCCCGCCCCCGGAGCTGATCGTCCAGGACGAACTCCACCTGATCTCGGGACCCTTGGGCACCCTCACCGGACTGTACGAGACCGCCGTCGATGCGCTCGCCGGCCGACCCAAAGTGATCGCCTCCACGGCGACGATCCGCCGCGCCGCCGACCAGGGACGCCACCTTTTCGCCCGTGGAGTACGGCAGTTCCCGCCCGCCGGTCTGGACTCTCGTGACTCCTGGTTCGCTGTGGAGACACCGCGCGAGGACAAGGCGAGCCGTCGTTACGTCGGACTCCTGGCTCCCGGCACCAGCCAGTCGACCCTGCTGATCCGCACCTACGCCACCTTGCTGCACCGTGCCAAGCAGGCGGTCACCGAGGACGAAGTGCGTGACGCCTATTGGAGTCTCGTCGGATACTTCAACAGCCTCCGTCTGCTCTCGGCAGCCGAACTCCAGGTCCACGACGACGTCGTGGCCTACCTGGAGGTACTGGCCGAACGAGAGGGTGGGACGGCCCGCTCGGTCACCAACTACTCGGAGCTGACAAGTCGCATCGACGCCAGTGAGATCCCCACCCGTCTCAAGAGCATCGAGAAGCGGTTCCCCGACGAGGACGCTGTCGATGTCCTTCTGGCCACCAACATGATCGCGGTGGGTGTGGACGTGGACCGCCTCGGTCTCATGGCCGTGATGGGTCAGCCGCAGACCACCGCCGAGTACATCCAGGCCACCAGCCGAGTCGGCCGCGCCCATCCCGGTCTGGTCGCTGTCATGCTCAACTCGGCACGCTCCAGGGACCGTTCCCACTACGAGAGCTTCCAGCACTTCCACTCTGCCCTGTATCGCGAGGTCGAGTCCACCTCCGTCACACCGTTCTCGGCCCGCGCCCGCGAGCGGGGCCTGCATGCAGTGATCGTCGCTCTCGCCCGCATCCTGATCCGTGAGGCCCGTCCCAATGAGGGCGCGGGCAAGGTCGATTCCTACGAAAGCACGCTCCGAGGCCGCATCAAGTCTGTGCTTCTGGATCGTGTGGACGCCGTCAGCCCGGAGGAGACCGAAGCGGTTTCCCGCGCTTTCGACGAGTTCGTCGACTGGTGGTGCGAAGAGGCCGACATCAACAGCGGCCTGCTCTTCGAACCCCGCCGAGGCAGTCGCGCCCCCTCGCTCCTGAAGGCCTACGACGACGAATCCCTGGCCGCCGATGCCTGGTCCACGCTCTGGAGCCTGCGCGATGTCGATGCCGAGTCCGCCCTGTTCATGGAGGGAACCCGATGACCCCGCCCCCCGCCCGCCGTCGTCGGGCCGGCGCGACAGGCGCCACCCCCGCCCACAACCTCCCGCGGCGCGGGGCGGTCCGCCGCGCCCAGGCGATCACCACATACGGTGTCGGTTCGCTCATCGCCGTCGACCACGAGTCGTTCATCGTCTCGGGATTGGACAGGGCCGACGAGAGTTGGAGCCTCGACGAAGCCCCGAAGATCCACGAACGACGCCTGGCTCGACTGCTCGACGTCGACTATTTCCGCCTGCCCCCCGCCTCCGACGACAACAGCAAGGACGGGCTGCGGGTCCGGCGCTTTCCTCTGATGCACTCCTGCCCCGAGTGCAATGAACTGCAGCGGCACCGTGACTTCAACCCGCCTGCCGGTCGAAGCGTCTGCGGCACGTGCGAGGTCGAGCTGGTGCCGTCCCGGTTCGTCGTGGCCTGCGAGGCAGGGCACCTCGACGAGTTCCCCTATTGGCAGTGGGTGCACCGATCCACCGATCGAGGCGCTGCCGCAGTGGGACAGTGCGGGGGGAAGCTCAACCTGCGTACGTCCGGGCATACGTCTTCCCTCCGTTCCATCCTCGTCTCCTGCACCTGCGGACAGGCCCCCGAGGTCTCGATGGAGGGGTCGTTCCGCAGGACCGCCCTCAAGGACCTGGGGCTCAGATGCCGAGGTACCCGCCCCTGGCTCGGCACGTCCTCCTCCGCCGAGGAGTGCGGACTCCCCCTGCGCACGCTCCAGCGCGGTTCGTCGGCGGTGTGGCAACCGGTGCTGAAGTCGGCGCTTTCGATTCCCCCGTGGAGCGACAGCCGCTCGGATCCTCTCGCCGAACACTGGGACGCGCTCCGGCAGTACGACAGGCGTGAGCACGTCGAGATCTATCTCAAAGGGGTCTTCAAGGGCGAGTGCCCTGTCACGCCGGACGAGGTGATGGCGCTGCTCGAAGCCGAGCGTGAGGAGGATCCAGACGGCACGGAGACCCCCACCTTCGACCATCGCTACCGTGCCCTCCGCAACAAGGAATACGAACGTCTGATCTCCGGCAACGATGAGAGCGAGCACTCACGCAACGAGCAATTCGTCTGCGAAACCCCCTTGGGTGACCAAAGTCTGCTCCAGCCTTTGGGCGTGACCGGCCCCATGCTGGTCAAGAAGCTCCGCGAGGTCCGTGCTCTGAAGGCGTTCACCCGGCTCGCCGACCCCGACTCGACGACCGATTCCAAGGAGATGCCACTCACCGGCTCCTCTTTGCGCTGGCTCCCGGCCATGGAGGTGCGGGGGGAGGGAGTCTTCCTTCGCCTGGACGAGCATCGGCTGGGCGCATGGGAAAAGGCGCCGGCCGTGGCGAGGCGCATCGAGCGGATGCGCTCCGCTCATCAACGGGTACTGGAGCAGCGGGCCGGTGATCCCAGTCGAGTCGTCCCCTCCCCGGCAACGCCTCGCATGGTCCTGTTGCACACCGTGGCTCACATCCTCATCAACGAGTGGAGCCTGGAGGCGGGATACCCGGCGGCGGCCCTGCGCGAACGCCTGTATGCCACCGACGACATGGCCGGAGTGCTTGTCTACACGGCCACGAGCGACTCGGCAGGCAGTCTGGGTGGGCTTGTCGCGCAGGGCGAACCAGAACTTCTCGACCGTACGATCCGTTCGGCCGTCCGCCGCGCCGAGTGGTGTTCCTCCGACCCGCTCTGCATGGAGACCGAGGCGTCCGGGACCGGCGGAACCAACCTGGCCGCCTGCCACGCCTGCGTGATGCTCCCGGAGACGAGCTGCGAGCACAACAACATCCTGCTGGACCGCGCGCTGCTCGTCGGAACCCCCGAGGATTCTGAGGTGGGGTACTTCGCGCGATCACTGGACCGCTGACCTCCGCCCGGCCGTTCGGCGCCGGTCTCGAGGCTTCTCCGCCCGCAACACCTCGGCCGGCACCTGGACGCACTCGACCGCCGCCGCTGTACGGGGAGTGCGGGCCACGCTTGCCGGCGGTGGAATCGGTATACCGGTGCGGCTCTCAGGAGCCTCGGCTGAGACGTGTATCCGCATCACGCACTTCGGCCCTATGCAGCGGCCACCCCCATGAAGGAGACATCGCGTGACCATCGTGAAGGGCATCACCCCCCGCGGCCTGCACCACTGCGAGACCACCGCCCTCGGTGTGCTGCTCCGGCAGCAGGGGATCGATCTCTCCGAGCCCATGCTCTTCGGGCTGGGGCGGGGGCTGTCCTTCGTCTACTGGGACAGCAAGAACATGGGGTTCCCGTTCCTCGGGGGGCGGGTGAAGCCGTTCGAGCTCAGCAGGAACCTGGCTGAGGTGATGGGGCTCGGGCTTGAGGTGCGGGAGACGACCTCGCCGCGCAAGGCGTGGGCCGATGTCGTGGCCGCCGTCGAGGGCGGCCGGCCCGTCGGGCTTCAGCTCGACAGTTACCACCTGGACTACTTCACGGCGAAGGTGCACTTCGGGGGGCACATCGTCGCCCTGTACGGCTATGACGACGAAGTCGCCCACCTCGTCGACACCGAGCAGCAGGGTGGTGCCGTCACGACCAGTCTGGACAGTCTCGCCGAGGCTCGGGCGGCGCGGGGCCCCATGGCCGCCAGGCACCGGTCGTTCACGGTCACCGTGCCGCCGGAGCTGCCCGCCGCGCACACACGGATCGTTCCCGCCGTCACCGGCTGCGCCCGCGCCTTCCTCGAACCGCCCATCGCCAACCTGGGGCACCGCGGCATCGACAAGGCCGGGAAGGCCGTACGCACATGGCTTCGGCGGAGTGACGACCCCGCGCGGGATCTGCCGCAGGCCGCCCTGCTGATGGAGAGGGGCGGTACAGGGGGTGCGCTGTTCCGGAATCTCTACCGGGACTTCCTCGCGGAGTGCTCCGAGATCGTCGACAGCGGTCATCTGCGCACCGGGCACCGGTTGTACGCCGAGGCGGCCGCCCTGTGGACGCGGGTCGCGGCGCTGATCGCCGAGGCCGGTGAGTCGGGCGAGGAGGAGCACCTCGCCCAGGCGGGCGCCGCCCTCCTCGAGCTGGCACGGATCGAGCGCGAGGCCATGCGGGCCCTGAGCCGGCTGGACAGCGAGGCATCCTGAAGCGCAGTCCTCGGAGCGGGCACCCGGTGCGGGGATACTGCCTCTCAAGCACCGATCCCGGAAGGCGGCACCATGTTCATCCTCTTCGGCACCAAGGGGTACCTGTACCAGCTCGCGATACTCACCCTGGTGTGCGGACGGTGCGGGAACCCGGCCGCGCACACCCTGCGCAAGCGCGTCACGAAGTTCACGCTGTTCTTCGTGCCGCTGTTCCCGATCTCCACCAAGTACGCCACGCAGTGCACCTTCTGCGGTGCGGAGAACAAGCTGAGCGCGCAGGAGGCGGAGCACCTTCAGGCGCAGGCCGCCGCCGGCGGCGGGCAGGGGGGTCAGGTGTACGGCGGTCAGGCCCCGCAGCAGCCGTACCAGAGCTGAGGTCTCAGTCGGGCTTGCGGGCCACCCCGCCGTAGAAGCCGATCTCGTGCGAGCGGGGCGGCGGGGGCGTGTCCGGGCGCCAGAACGGGACCTGGACCACGCCCGGGTCGATCAGCTCGAAGCCGTCGAAGAAGCTCTCGATCTCGGTACGGCCGCGCAGGTTCATGGAGGCCGTGGCCTTGCTGTAGACGGCCGCCGCCCCGCTGCGGTCGGCGAAGTCGCCGGTGGCGTGGGACAGGATCAGGTGGCTTCCGGGTGCCAGGGCGTCGCGGAGCGTGGCGATGATCTCCCGGGGTCTGTCGGCGTCCGTCAGGAAGTGCAGGACGGCGACCAGGAGCAGGGCCACCGGTTCGTCGAAGTCGACGACGGCCCGTACGCCGGGGTCGTCCAGGATCGCCCGCGGGTCGCGCAGGTCGGCCAGGACGATGCCCGTCGTGTCGTCCCCGGCGAGCAGGGCGCCGGTGTGGGTGTGCACGAGCGGGTCGTTGTCGACGTAGGCGACGCGGACGTCCGGGGCCGCCTCGCGGGCCGTCTCGTGGACGTTCGGTGAGGTGGGCAGGCCGGTGCCGATGTCCAGGAGCTGGCGGACGCCGGTGCCGACGACGTGGCGGACGGCCCGGCGCAGGAAGGCCCGGTTGGCCCGTACGCCGATCCGCGCCTCCGGGGCCGACGCGACGAGCTGTTCGCCGGCCCGGCGGTCGACCTCGTAGTTGTCCTCGCCGCCGAGCAGGTAGTCGTAGATCCGGGCGGGGTGCGGTCGGCTGGTGTCGATCTCGTCGGCGCGGAAACCGTGCTCTCTCACGGGGTTCCCCTTACTTCCCTTGCTTCGGCCTTTCCTTTTCCGTTCCAACTCCCTTTCTGGGCACGGAAGTTCCAGGGTGAGGATGGGGGTGAGGATGGGGGTAAGGGCGTCCGCAGTCGTCGCCGGGGGCGGGGTCAGACGGTTCGGCGGGGGCCGGCGGCTTCGGGTCCGGCTTCGGCTTCGGTACGGGGGTCTCCTCCCCCGGCGTGCCGGGCTTCGGTTTCTCCGCCCCCGGCTCCGGCTCCGGCTCGGGCTGCTGTTCCTTCGGCGGAGCCGGCATCGGCTCCCCGGGCGGCTCCGGGTCCTCGCCCCTCGGGGCGGGGTCCCTTGGAGCGGGGTCCACCGGGTCGGGCCCGGGGCCGGGAACCTCGGGGGCCGGCCGCAGCGGACCGGGACCCGGATCCGGCACCTCCGAGGCACCGCCGGCATCCCCGGCGCTCCCGGCGCCGATGACCACCACCCCGACAGCCTCACCCCGGTCAAGGCCCAACCCCCGGCCCCGGCGCCCATCCCGCCCATCCCCCACCGACGAACCTTCCCCCGACCCCTCCCCCACCCCCACCGACGGCCCCGCGACCGGCCCCCGCGCCACCGGCGCCCTCTCCGGTGCGGTCACCGTCGTGGGGGACTCGTTCAGGCCGAGGGTCAGTACGACGGCGACCGCCGCCGCGGCCGCCGTGCCGGAGGCGAGGGCGGCCTTGGTCCGGGGGCCCGCCGCACGGGCCGTACGGAGGAGACCCTGGCCGCCGTGCACGAACGCGGACCCCGCCGACCCGGCCGAGCCCGCCGTCAGCGACGCGAGGAACCGCCCCCCGCCGCCGCCCACCGCAAGGACCAGCAGGGCGGGACCGACGAGCGCGGGCAGCCGGTCGTTGGCGCGCATCAGGACGGCGAGGCGTCCGCGGCACCCCTCGCAGGTGTCGACGTGGGCGAGGAGGCGCTCGGACTGGCGCGCGGTGGCGCTGCCGCGGACGTAGGCCGGCATGCGGGCCCAGTGGACCTCGCACGCGGGATCGTCGGGCGCCTCGGTCTGCGAGCGCAGGAACGCCTGGCGCATGCCCTCGCGGGCCCGGTGCAGCAGTACGGCCGTCGCGCCCTGCTTGGCGCCGATCTGCCGGCCGACCGTCTCCAGCGGCTGGCCCTCGGCCTCGGCGAGCCACAGGGCCCGCACCCAGCGTTCGGGCAGTTCGCCGAGGACACGGACCAACAGGTCGGTGGCGGAGACCTGTTCGGCCGGGTCCGCCGCGTGGCCGGCCGACGCCTGCTCAGGGACCTGCGGGTCCCGGGGGGTCTCGTGCGCGGCGCCGGCGGCGGAGGAGGCGAGGTGCCGGACGGTCGTCATGAGGTACGCCGGGACGTTGTCGATCTCGTGCCCCGCGGACAGTCGCCGCCACACCCGGAAGTGCGCCTCGGCGACCAGGTCCTCGGCCGCCCAGGTGTTACGGGTGAGCGAGCGGGCGTACGCGACGAGGCGCGGCTGCTGCTCCTCGTAGATCCGCACGTAGGCGGCGGTCGTGGCGGGGGACGTCCGGGCGGGCACTCTGGCCGGTTGCTCGATCATGCAGGAACGCTCCAGTTCCCGGCGGGTGGGGGCGCGGAAGGGTCGGGTCAGCGTAGATGACACAACTTTCAAGCATGCAGTTCCGCTGGTGATTCAGATCACAGGGCGCTGTCGGGGCGTAACCAAGCGGTACTCCGGCCACTCGACAAGCAATGGACCCCACAGCACCGAGCCCAGCGCCCCGCCCGAGACGGAGACCGTCACCCATGCGCCTCACCAGCCTGCGACAGAGCGTCCGCGCCCGTCTGATCACCCCCGACCACCCCGAACTCCCGCTGCGCCCTACGCTGCGCTACGACTCCGCCGAGCCGTTCGCCGTGCACATCGACTTCCCCGCCCACATCTCGGCCGACGGCGAGGGCGTGACCTGGATGTTCGGGCGGGCCCTGCTGGAGGAGGGTCTTGAGGCCCCCGCCGGGGAGGGGGACGTGCGGATACGGCCGTGCGGCTGGGCCCGGACCGTCATCGAGTTCCACTCGCCGCTCGGCCTCGCCGTGATCCGCTTCGGCACGGCCACCCTCCGCCGCTTCCTGCTGCGCTCCTACGACGTCGTCGCGCCCGGCACCGAGGACCTGGGCCCCGACCTCGACCACGGCCTCGCGGCGCTGCTCGACGAGGTGTGACGCGGCAGCCCGCTGTCACAGACGGTCGGCGAAAGCCGCGAGTTCGGCGAAGTCCGCGTCCCGCAGGCCGAGTCGGGGGTCGACCCGGTGCAGCAGGGCCGGGCCGTCGTGGTGCGCTGTCACGAACCGGCGGTCCCGGTCGTCGAGTTCGTCGTCGAGCCAGGCGAAGGGGCGGCCACGGGCATGGGCGACGAGGTGGCGGGTCTTCCAGAAGGTGCCGTCGGGGCCGGGGGCGGGGGGCGTGGGCCAGTCGACGACGGGGAGGTCGGGGAGGCCGAGCACGGGGGCGATGTGGGTGTTCGCCTCCTGGCGCCACGTGGTCGCCCAGACGAGGTCGTAGCGGTCGGTCAGGGCCAGCAGCGCGGGTCCGTGGCCGGGGTTGAGCCAGACCCGCAGGGGCCGTACCGCGGACGCGGGCAGGCCGGGGTGCTGGGCGATCCAGCCCTCGGGCTTCATGCGGTGGGTGGTGTAGCCCTCGGGGCGGCGTTCGGGCTTGGCGGCGTAGGGGTTGAGGGGCCCGTCGACGTCGAGGTAGAGGAGGGCGCGGCCGGTGCCGCCGGCGCCGCTCATGATTCCCCGCGTGGGCGTCGTTCCCGGCCGGCCCGCGTGCGTTCGTACCGCAACGTCCTTCCCCCTCACCCCGGTTGCGTGCGTGAGGGAAGACTCGCCCGCCCGCGCCGCCCGCGCCAGCCGTTTCGCGCCACTCGGTGAGCCACGTCGGTCCCCTCGCCCTGGGCTCCGCCCTCGCCGCCGCCGGCCGTGCATGGCCGTCGCCCGGGCACGCGAGGGCGGGAACCCCTGGGTGCGGGTCAGGCCGCGGGGGCCAGTTCCGCCTTGCCGAACAACAGCGCGTAGCCGGAGGGCAGTTGGGAGAGCAGCCGATCGACGAGCTCGTCGCCCACCAGCCTCGGCAGCACGCTCAGGACCGAGCTGACGTCCCAGCGGGCCGTCGCCGGCGTAGCGCCCTCGATGCGGGCGGCCACGGCGTCCACGAACTCCGGTGCCGTCAAGGGCCTGTTGAGCGGGATCCGGGAGGCGACAAGCCTGGCGGCCTCCTCGGGCAGGGCCCGGGCCAGGTCGACACGTTCGTCGCCGGTGACATGGTCGCCGAGGGCGGAGAGGACGACGCGGACGACCTCTTCCGCCTCCGCCGTGGTGGCGTACTGTCCGGCATCCCGCACGGCGTCGACGAGGTCGCTCCACCGTGTCGTTCTGGTCGCTCGTTCCGCGCTGAGTGCGCTCATGTACGGGTCTCCTGGGGGGGTCGTTGCGCCCCGCGGGCGGACCGGCCGGGCCCGCGGGGGCGCGACTGCCTTGTACGTTCTTCGGCCGCCGCGGTCAGCGGCTGATCTGCTTGCGGCCGCTGTCGCCGCCCGTGATCTGGATGCGGCGCGGCTTGGCCTGTTCGGCCACGGGGATGCGCAGGGTGAGGACGCCGGAGTCGTAGGAGGCGTCGATGCGTTCCGTGTCGAGGGTGTCGCCGAGGAAGAGCTGCCGGGTGAAGGAGCCGGTGGGGCGCTCCGCGACGATCATCTCCGCGCCCTCGGGGGCGGGGACGCGGCGCTCGGCGCGGACGTTCAGGACGTTGCGTTCGACGTCCAGGTCGATCGTCTCGGGGTCGACGCCGGGGAGGTCGAAGTGGACGACGAAGTCGTCCCCCGACCGGTACGCGTCCATCGCCATCGCGGCGGGACGGGCGGTGGAACCGAAAACCTGCTGCGTGAGGCGGTCGAACTCACGGAAGGGGTCGGTACGCATGAGCATCACAGTCCATCTCCTTTCCACAGACTGTCCGGGTGCGATGCCCTACGCCTTCTTATATAGCTCGGAGCCAGGAAACTTGACAAGCCCCGACTCAGGTCCGGTTCCGGACCGGGTTCGGAGTTAGCCTCGACCCAAGCGTCAGGAGGAGGCAGACATGGCGAAGGTTCCCAGCGCGCTGCTCGCGGCGGGCGGTCTCGTCGGCGGGTACGGCGTGGCCCGCTGGACGAAGAAGCGGCAGCTCGGCGGGGCGGTACTGGCCGTCGCCGGGGCCGCGGCGGCCCAGCAGTGGCGGGAGCGGGCCGGCGGCAGGGCGGCCGGGGCACTGTCCGCCGCGTACGTGGCCGCCTTCGCCGGGTCCCACCCGCTGGCCAGGAAGATGGGCGCCTGGCCCGCGGTCTTCAGCGCGGCGGGCGCGGTGGCCCTGGCGTCCTGGGCAGTGGCGGACCGCAACGCCTGAGGGACCTCACCGGTCTCCCCCGGCCCGGTGGGTCAGTACGTTCACGACCCGGCCGTTCGGGTCCCGGACGAAGAAGCGCCGTACGCCCCACTCCTCGTCCCGCAGCTCCCGTACGACCTCCGCGCCCGACGCCACGACCTGCGCGTACACGGCGTCGACGTCCTCGACCTCGACGCTCAGGTCGGGGACGACGGGCGCGGTGCGCTCCTCGGTGAGGAAGCTGATCTGGGCGGTCGGGTTCGCGGGCGAGGCCATCGTCACGACCCACCCCATGTCCATGACCTCCTCGAAGCCGAGCAGGCCGTAGAAGTCACGGTTGGCGGTCAGAGCCGCGCCGGACTCGACGTGGACGTCGGGCATGATCCTGCGAATGCTCACGAACACGGCTCCTTCTTTGACGCCCCCGACTTCGACGCCAGCCTTGCACGGATGGGGGTGCCGCGGAACGCCGTAGGCGGCTGCGGGCACAGGGGGATGCCGGGTTCGGTTGTGGGGCGAGTGCGGGAAGGTGGGGGCTGGTCGCGCAGTTCCCCGCGCCCCTGGGTGGGTGCCGTCCCCTGCGCCACGACGGACCGGACGCCCTATCGCGCCCCGCGGAACGTCGTCGGGCGACTGCGGGTCCGTCGTGGCTGGTCGCGCAGTTCCCCGCGCCCCTAAGTGGGTCATGTGGACGCTCGTGCAGACGCGTACGGCGCGCAGGGGACGGGGTGGGGGGTGTCCGCCCGCAGCGGCCGGCGTCCGTTACAGGGAACTGCTCAAGGGGCCGAGCCGCCGGACCGAGGACGGATACCCCCCACCCCGGCACCGACCCACCCACCGAGCCGTATGCGCTACACCAGCCCCCACCGGACAGCGACGGGCCGCCGCAGGCATCTCAGGGGCGCGGGGAACTGCGCACAACGCCCGCCCCCACCCAGCCGCACCCACACCTCACGCCGCAGCAGTAAGCGGCTTGGCAATGTCCTCCAACGACCGCCCCTCCGCCCGCACCGCCAGAAACGCCGCCACCAGACCGGCCGCACACATCAGCCCCGCCCCGATCTGGAAGGCCAGCACCGTGTCCCCCACCTTCCCCGTGCTTGTCAGGTCGGCGAACAGCAGCGGCCCGCTGATACCCCCCGCCGCCGTGCCCAGCGCGTAGAAGAACGCGATCGACATGGCCCGCGTCTCCATCGGGAACACCTCGGACACCGTGAGGTAGGCGCTGGACGCCCCCGCCGATGCGAAGAACAGCACCGCGCACCAGCAGGCCGTCAGCGTGCCCGCGCTCAGGGAACCCCGGTCGAACAGCCACGCCGTCCCGAACAGCAGCAGCCCGGACAGCAGATACGTGGACGAGATCATCACCCGCCGCCCGACCGTGTCGAACAGCTTGCCCAGCAGCAGCGGCCCGCAGAAGTTGCCGATCGCGATGACCGCGAAGTAGTACCCGGTGTCCCCCGTCGGCACGTCGAAGAACGTGGTGAGGATCGCCCCGAACCCGAAGGTGATCGCGTTGTACAGGAAGGCCTGGCCGATGAAGAGCGAGAACCCCAGCACCGACCGGCGCCGGTAGTCCGAGAACACCGTCCGCGCGATCTCGACGAACGTCACACTGCGGCGCTGGTGGATCGTGAGCTCACCCTCGGCCCGCGGCAGCGCGGACCCCCGCTCCGCCTCCACCTTCTCCTCGATCGACGAGACGATCCGCTCCGCCTCCTCGTCCTGGCCGTGGATCAGCAGCCACCGCGGACTCTCGGGCACGTGCCGCCGTACGAGGAGGATCACGAGTGCCAGCACCGCGCCCAGCGCGAACGTCAGCCGCCAGCCCACGTCCTTGGCGAAGATGTCCGTGTTCAGCGCGACGATCGACAGCAGGGAACCCCCCACCGCCCCCAGCCAGAAACTGCCGTTGATCATCAGGTCGACCCGGCCCCGGTACTGCGCCGGGATCAGCTCGTCGATCGCGGAGTTGATCGCCGCGTACTCCCCGCCGATGCCGAACCCGGTCAGGAACCGGAACAGGAAGAACCACCAGGAGTCGAAGGACACCGCCGTCAGCGCCGTGGCCGCCAGGTACACCGCCAGCGTGATCATGAACAGCTTCTTGCGGCCCCACTTGTCGGTGAGCCGCCCCCAGAACAGCGCCCCCAGGCACGCCCCGGCCACGTACAGCGCCGCGGCGATACCGGTGACCTGTCCGGAGGAGATGGACAGCCCGCTGCCGGGCTCCGAGAGCCGGCTCGCGATGTTGCCGACGACCGTGACCTCCAGGCCGTCGAGGATCCACACGGTGCCGAGTCCGATGACGATGGTCCAGTGCCAGCGCGACCAGGGAAGCCGGTCGAGTCTGGCGGGGATGTTGGTCGTCACGGTGCGGCCGGTATCGGCCTGGGCTGTGGTCACGGACGGGCTCCCTCCTCGTCGAGCGATCCTCGAACGAACCCCACCCGGGTGCCCCCGACCTGCCCGGCTACGCCCCCAGCGCCCGCGACACGGTGTAGATCAACAGTCCCGCGAGCGATCCCACCACCGTGCCGTTGATCCGGATGAACTGCAGATCGCGGCCGATGTGGGCCTCGATCTTCCGCGTGGTGTGCTCGGCGTCCCAGCCGGCCACGGTGTCGGTGATCAGGGAGGTGATCTCCCGCCGGTAGGTGGTGACCACGTACACCGCGGCCCCTTCCACCCAGCCGTCGACCTTCGCCTGCACCTTGGGGTCGACGGCCATCCGCGCCCCGAGCGACAGCAGCGACGCCCGCACCCGCAGCCGCAGTTCGCTGCGCTCGTCCTCGGCGGCGGAGACGATCATGGACCGTACGGCGGTCCAGGCGGACGCGATGAGGTCCTGCACCTCGCCGCGGCCCAGCACCTCGCCCTTGAGCCGCTCGACACGCGCACGCGTGTCCGTGTCGGACTGGAGGTCGGAGGCGAAGTCCGTCAGGAACCGGTCCAGGGCTCCGCGCGCGGGATGGGTCGGCATGTCCCGCATCTCGGTCACGAACCGCAGCAGCTCCTTGTAGACCCGTTCGCCGACCTTCTTGTCGACGAACCGCGGGGTCCAGCCGGGCGCGCCCCCCTGCACCGCGTCCATGACCTGTTCGTCGTGGAGCACGAGCCAGTCGTGGGCGCGGGCCACCACCAGGTCGACGACCCGCCGGTGCCCGCCGTCCGCGACGACCTTGTCCAGCATCTTGCCGATGCCGGGCGCGATCTCCTGGGCGTCGGCCCGCCGGGTGATCGCCTCGCCGACCACGGCCTGCACGTCGGAGTCCCTGAGGACGGTCAGGGCGCCCCGCAGCGCCGCCGACAGCTCCGCCGTGACCCGGTCGGCGTGCTCGGGCTCGGCCAGCCAGGCGCCCAGCCGGCTGCCGATCCCCACGGCACGCAGGCGCTGTCGTACGACGTCCTCCGAGAGGAAGTTCTCGCCGACGAACTCGCCCAGGGACACCCCCAACTGGTCCTTCTTGGTGGGGATGATCGCGGTGTGCGGGATGGGCAGGCCGAGGGGGTGGCGGAAGAGCGCGGTGACCGCGAACCAGTCGGCGAGCGCGCCGACCATGCCGGCCTCGGCGGCCGCGGCGACATAGCCGGCCCAGGAACCCGCCCACGCGTGGTGCGCCCAGGTGGCGAGGACGTACACGACGGCCACGAACAGCAGCAGTCCGGTCGCGGTGAGCTTCATGCGCCGGACCCCGCGCTGCTTCTCCAGGTCCGCCTCGCTGAAGGTGTTCATCGCACGGACGGGCGACGCGGGGGCGGCCCGGCTCGTGGACGTCACGGCCCCGCGCTCCGGGGCCTGCCGCTCCGCGTCCGACGGTTCCGCTTCCTCAGGTTTCGTGCGTTCCATCCGCTCCACCCGTTCGGTGATCCCTCACACATTGTCCCTTCCTGACCTACTCCCGGAACAGAACAGGAGTTCCCGGTGTCGGTCCGGACGGGGGAACCGGCGGGGGTCTCGTCGCTTCTCCTCAGGTGCATGCCGCATCATGAGTTGATCAGATCGGAGCCTCGGGCTCCCATCGCCCTAGGAGAACAGCACCACATGACTCGGCGTCATGGTTACGCCCTGCTCGCCTCGATCGTCGCCCTGATCGTGGCCCTGTCCACCGCCGTCTACGTCTCGGTGGCGGCCGGCACCGGCACCGCGGACCGGACCTCGCTGTCCGGCTCCCGGCCCGTCCGCCCGTCCGCCGCGCCCGCCTCCGCCGGAGTCTGGGTCGGCACCTGGTCCGCCGCCCCGGTCGGCGCCGAGCCCGGCACCCTCGCCGAGGGCATGACGGGCCGCTCCGTCCGCAACGTCGTCCACACCAGCGTCGGCGGTACGAGTGCCCGCATCACGCTGTCCAATCTCTACGGCCGGACCCCGCTGACCGTCACGCACGCCTCCCTCGCCCTCGCCGCCGGTCCGAGGACCGCCGCGGCACAGGCGGGGAGCACGCGGCGGCTCACCTTCGCCGGCGACACCAAGGTCGTCGTCGCCGCCGGCTCGCAGGTGCTCAGCGATGCCGTCGCCCTCGCCGTCCCGGCCGGCGGCGACCTCCTCGTCACCACCTACTCCCCCGTGCTGTCCGGTCCGGTCACCTACCACCCGACCGCCCGCCAGACCTCGTACGCCGGTCCCGGCGACCTCACCGAGGACGAGACCGGGACCGGGTACACGGAGCAGGTCGACCACTGGCGGTACCTCACCGCGGTGGACGTGCTCAGCGACGAGGCCGACGGCACGGTGGTCGCCTTCGGCGACTCGCTGACCGACGGCAAGAACTCCACCGCCGACGCGAACGCCCGCTGGCCGGACTTCCTGAACCGGCGCCTGCGCACCGCGCTCGCCGCCGGCCGGGACCTGCCCCGCTACAGCGTCGTCAACGAGGGCATCGGCGGCAACCGGGTCCTCGCGGACGCCCGCGGCCGCCCCGGGGAGAACCAGGCCGGCGTCCGGCGCTTCCGGCGGGACGTGCTCGACCGCCCCAACGTCAGGATCGTGGTCGTCGACCTCGGCATCAACGACATCCTCCGCACCCCGGGCACCGTCGACCCCCGGCAGCTCCTCGCCGGCCTGCGCGACCTGGTCCGCCAGGCCCACGCGCGCGGCATCAAGGTGGTCGGCGCGACCCTCATGCCCGTCGGTGAGCGCTCCACCTGGACCGAGGCCCGCGAGGGCGTCCGCCAGAGGGTCAACGCGGAGATCCGCTCGGGCCGGGTGTACGACGCGGTGATCGACTTCGACCGGGCGCTGCGGGATCCCTACGACCCCCGCAGCCTCCGCGCGATCTACGACTCGGGAGACCGGCTGCACCCCAACGACAGGGGGTACGAGCGGATGGCGTACTCCTTCGACCTGCGGCTGTTGAACGGGTCAACGGCGGCACGACTGTAGGCGCGGACCGGTGGGGGCCGGTCGCGCAGTTCCCCGCGCCCCTGAAGGGGCGATCAGGTGAGGGCTCTCAGGGGCGCGGGGAGCTGCGCGACCGGCCACAACGCACCCGCACCCGCCGACGAACCGCTCAGCCCTCCCCCCGCCCGCGCCCCTCCCTCAGCTCGCGCGCGACCTCCCGGCGCTCCACACGCTCCCGCCGCCGCTCCTCCCGCAGCCGCTGCCGGTCGGCCTTCCTGAGCTTGCGCTCGACCCCGACCCCGCCCCAGAACGCGAACCCGGTCACGATCACGCGAGGCGCCCCGGGCTCTCCCGGCACCCCCTCCTCGCGCTGGTCGAACCCGCCCATGATCCCGATCCCGCGCACCACGACCTCGACCCCCGGCGGCACGACCACCTGCATCCCGCCCATGATCGCGACGCAGTTGATCTCGACCTCACCGGCGGCGAAGTTCGCCTCCCGCAGATCGATCTCCCCGCCGCCCCAGAAGGCGAAGCAGTTGAACCGCCGGGGCACGGTCCACCGCCCCTTGCGCTGGAACCCGGACATCACGGCGACGGCCCATGTCGAGGAACCCTCGCCGCCGACGATCCGGGACGCCCAACTCCCGTCGCCCTCGGGCCCCTTCACCATGTCGACCTTGGGAGCGGCCACCTGTCCGACCGGCAGGTCACGGGTGATCGGCGCGAGCTCGCCGTAGGTCCGCGCCTTGTAGGTCGCCTCCAGCCGCTCGCCGAACTCCTCCATGTCGAGCCGGCCCTCCGCGAGGGCGTCCCGCAGGACCTCGGCGACTCGCTCACGATCGGCGTCGGAAGCACGCAGCTCCGGGAGTTCCTCCGTCATACGAGCAGCCTACGAGGTACCTCACCGCACGGCTACGACACCGCTTGCTCCGCTTCTCCCGCGTACATCTTCGCGATCACCGCCTCGATGTCCGGCTCCCGCACCGACAGGTCCACCAGCGGGTACTCCGCCGCGACCCGCGCCACCAGCGCCGCCGCCGACTCGGACGCCGGGAAGGCCAGCCACTGCCGTGGCCCCTCCACCCTCACCACGCGCGCGGGTGCCGCCTCGATCGGCGGCAACTCCCGCTCCAGGTCCACCACCAGGGTCCGCTCGCTCTCGCCCACCTCGTGGAGGCCGGTGAGCGGGCCGTCGTACATCAGGCGCCCGTGGTCGATGACCATCACGCGCGAGCAGAGCTGCTCGATGTCCTGGAGGTCGTGGGTGGTCAGCAGGACCGTCGTGCCGCGCTCGGCGTTCAACTCCCGCAGGAACCCCCGCACCTTGGCCTTGGAGATGACGTCGAGTCCGATGGTCGGCTCATCCAGGTACAGCACCTCGGGGTCGTGCAGCAGCGCCGCCGCGATGTCGCCCCGCATCCGCTGGCCCAGCGACAGTTGGCGCACCGGCACGTCCAACAGGTCGGCCAGTTCGAGGAGTTCGACACAGCGGTCGAGGTTCTCGCGGTAACGGGCGTCCGGGATGCGGTACATGCGGTGCATCAGCTTGTAGGAGTCGATCAGCGGGAGGTCCCACCACAGGGTCGTGCGCTGGCCGAAGACCACGCCGATGCGGTGCGCGAGCCTCGTCCTCTCCCGGGACGGATCGATGCCCGCCACCCGCAGGCGGCCGCCCGACGGGGTCAGGATGCCCGTCAGCATCTTGATCGTCGTCGACTTGCCGGCGCCGTTCGGGCCGATGTACCCGACCATCTCGCCGCGCGCCACGGTGAAGGAGATCGAGTCGACCGCCCGCACCCGGCGCCGCTCCCGTTTCAGGAATCCGGTCTTCTTGCGCACGTCGAAGACCTTCTCGACACGGTCGAGTTCGATGAAGGCCTCCTGCGCCACGTCCATCTCCACGTCCATCGCTAACTCCCCGTACTCCGGTACGACCCGAGCCCGGCCCGCCAGGCCAGCCCGGCCAGGGCACAGCACACCACCGCCACCAGCGGCGGCGTGAAGGCCGCCCAGTGCGGCAGCTCCAGCGGGTACGGCCGGTCCAGCACGTAGGAGGCCGGCACCCAGTTGACGAAGGCGAGGGGCAGCATGAACGTCACCCCGCGCACGAAGTCCTTCCCGAACACCGTCGGCGGGTACTGGAGCAGGGTCGTACCGCCGTACGTGAACGCGTTCTGCACCTCGGAGGCGTCCTGCGCGAAGATCTGGAAGGCCGCGCCCGCCACGAACACCGCGCAGAAGATCACCGCGCCGCTGACCACCATCACCGGCACCAGCAGGACCTTCGCCGCGCTCCAGTCGACGTCCACCGCGGCCAGCGCCCACACCAGCACCACCGTGCCCTGGACGATCCGGCCCAGGCGGCGCACCGCGAACCGGTCCGCGCCGATCTGCGCGAGCACCGGCGCCGGCCGCACCAGCAGGATGTCGAAGGAACCGTCGCGGATCCGGGAGCCCAGCACGTCCATCGAGCCGAGCACCAGGTCGGCGACGCCGAAGGCGGTCACCGAGAGGCCGTAGAGGAAGGCGATCTCGGGGAGCCCCCAGCCGCCCAGCGAGTCGACCTGCGAGAACATCAGCAGGATCCCGGCGAAGTCGAGGCCGGTCATCAGCAGGTTGCCGCACATCGTGACGACGAAGGAGGTGCGGTAGGTCATCGCGGACCGCACCCACATGCCGGCGATCAGCCGGTAGGCCCGCACCCCGTCGGCCAGGCGGGACGTCTCAGCCACCCTGCACCACCACCCGCCGGGTCGCCGCCGACTGGAGCAGCCGCCCGGCCCCCAGCAGGACCACCGCCCAGGTCGCCTGGAAGGCGTACGCGCCGAGCGGGTCGGCCTCCCCCATCAGGACGTCCGCCGGCACCTGGAGCTGCGCCGCCCACGGCAGCGCCCGCACGATGTCGCCGAGCACCCCGGGGAAGGCGTTGAGCGGGAACACTATGCCGGAGCAGAAGACTCCCGTGATCATCACGGCCTGCATGACACCCATGCCGTCCATCAGCCAGAACACGCTCAGCGCCGCGAGATAGCGGATCCCGAAGCTGACGACCATCGCGAGCAGCAGCGCCACGAACAGGGCCGCCCAGGACGTGACATCGGTGGGCAGCGCCATCGGGAAGAACAGCGCGCCGAAGGCGAAGGGGATCACCCCGCGGCCCAGCAGCTGGAACAGCGAGCGCCCCAAGTCGCTCGCCAGCCACCACAGTTGGAGGTCGGCCGGGCGGTACAGGTCGACGGCGATCTCACCCGTGCGGATCCGCTCGATCACGTCCTTCTCGGCGCCGCCGCCCTGGAGGGCCAGCGTCGAGTAGAGGCACTGCCCCAGCCACACGTAGGTGACGGCCTGCGCCTGGTCGTAGCCGCCCAGATGGGGTTTCTCGTCCCACAGCGCGAGATACGTGTAGACGAGGATCACACCGAAAACGGTGTTGGTGAACACCCCCGCGAACGTGGCCGCGCGATATGTCGCGTATCGTCGGAATCCCCCTGCCGCGACGGTCGCGTACAACCGCCAGGAACCCACATCGACAGCCCTCCTCGGCCCGCGGACACCGAAGCGCAGGAGCCTAGTGCGCAGGTGACGGGGCGTGCCACTCATTTTCCGGGCGAGACGCGCGCCATATCCGGGAACGGAACGCAGGGTGCGAGAGTCTTCAACAGGGGACGCAGAAGGCGTACGAGGTCGTACGGGAACGTACGACGCGAAACAGGAGTCCGTGCACGAGATGAGCGACCAGCCGCAGCAGCCGACCGAGGGCTGGGCACCGACAGACCCGCAGGCGGCTGAAGAGCCCGACGGGAAGAAGAAGGCCAAGCGGCCCAGGCGGACCGGCTGGCGACGGCTGGTCCCGACCTGGCGCATGGTGCTGGGCACCTTCGTCCTCGGACTGATCGCCCTGGCCGGCCTGTTCTTCCTCGGCTACTCCATGGTCAAGATCCCGCCGGCCAACGCGCTCGCCATCAAGCAGTCCAACGTCTACCTCTACGCCGACGGCAGCCAGCTCGCCCGCGACGGCGAGGTCAACCGCGAGAACGTCTCCCTCTCGCAGGTCTCCAAGGACGCCCAGCACGCCGTGCTGGCCGCCGAGGACCGCGACTTCTACAGCGAGTCCGCGATCGACCCGAAGGCCATGCTCCGGGCCGGCTGGAACACCGCCACCGGCAAGGGCAAGCAGTCCGGCTCGACGATCACCCAGCAGTACGTGAAGAACTACTACCTGGCCCAGGAGCAGACCGTCACCCGCAAGGTGAAGGAGTTCTTCATCTCGATCAAGCTGGACCGCACCCAGTCCAAGGACCGGATCCTCGAGGGCTACCTCAACACCAGCTACTTCGGCCGCAACGCCTACGGCATCCAAGCCGCCGCCCAGGCCTACTACGGCAAGGACGCCGTCGACCTCGACCCGGCCCACGCCGCCTACCTCGCCGCGCTGGTCAACGCGCCCAGCGAGTACGACGTCGTCGCCCACCCCGAGAACAAGGCCGCCGCCGAGGCCCGCTGGAACTACGTCCTGGACGGCATGGTCAAGAAGGGCTGGCTGGACCAGTCCGAGCGCACCGGGCTGAAGTTCCCGATGCCCAAGGAGCAGACCGTCTCCACCGGCCTGTCCGGGCAGCGCGGCTACATCGTCCAGGCGATCAAGGACTACCTCACCACCAACAAGATCGTCACCGCCGAGCAGCTGGAGGCGGGCGGCTACCGCATCACCACCACGCTGGACAAGAGCAAGCAGGACGCCTTCGTG
This sequence comes from Streptomyces sp. NPDC091972, assembly GCF_044756385.1. Taxonomy (NCBI): domain Bacteria; kingdom Bacillati; phylum Actinomycetota; class Actinomycetes; order Kitasatosporales; family Streptomycetaceae; genus Streptomyces; species Streptomyces sp. NPDC091972. The sequence continues at coordinate 698,957 of NZ_JBIVSV010000002.1, forward strand.
AAGGCGGTGAACGACCAGGTGATGAAGAAGCTCGACAAGAAGAACAACAAGGTCGACAACTACGTCCGCGCGGGCGGCGCCTCCGTCGACCCGAAGACCGGCCGGGTCGTCGCGATGTACGGCGGCATCGACTACGTCAAGCAGTACACCAACGGCGCGACCCGCGGTGACTTCCAGGTCGGCTCCATCTTCAAGCCGATCGTGTTCGCCTCGGCCGTCCAGAACCACTCCGAGACCCAGGACGGCCGGCTCATCACCCCCAACACCTACTACGACGGCACCAACAAGCGCCCCGTCGTCGGGTGGAGCGGCGGCTCCTACGCCCCGGAGAACGAGGACCAGGGCTCCTACGGCGAGATCACCGTCCGCGAGGCCACCGACAAGTCCGTCAACTCGGTGTACGCGCAGATGGCCGTCGACGTCGGCTCCGACAAGGTCAAGCAGACCGCGATCGACCTGGGCATCCCCGCCGACACCCCGGACCTGACCGCGTCCCCCTCCATCGCGCTCGGCGTCAACACCGCGAGCGTCCTCGACATGGCGGAGGCCTACGCCACCCTCGCCAACCACGGCCGGCACGGCACCTACACGATGATCGACAAGATCACCAAGGACGGCGAGGCGACCGTCGAGCTGCCGAAGCAGCGCACCAAGCAGGCCGTCAGCCGCGAGGCCGCCGACACCACCACCTCGATCCTCCAGAGCGTCGTCGAGAACGGCACCGCCACCGCCGCCCAGGGCGCCGGCCGCCCCGCCGCGGGCAAGACCGGCACCGCCGAGGAGGACACCGCGGCCTGGTTCGCCGGCTACACCCCCGAACTCGCCACCGTCGTCTCCGTCATGGGCCAGGACCCGGTGACCGCCGCGCACAAGTCGCTGTACGGCGCGATGGGCCTGGAACGCGTCAACGGCGGCGGGCCGCCCGCCGAGATCTGGGCGCAGTACACCAAGGACGCCCTCAAGGGGAAGCCGGTCGGCGACTTCGACCTCCAGCTCCAGGCGGGCGCCGAGCAGCGGGCCCCGAGCACCCAGGCCCCCGTCGACCCGACCACGGGCGGCCAGGGCGACGCCGGCACCACGGGCGACACCACCGGCGGCCAGGGCACCGAGGGCCAGACCGAGGGGCAGAGCGAGGGCCAGTCCCAGGGCCAGACCGAGGGCCAGGACAACGGCGGCGCCGCCGGCGGCGACACCACGGGCGGGGCCGACGGCGGCACCACGACCGACGGCGGCACGACGACGGGCGGGACCACCGGGGACACCTCCACCGGGGGCGGCACGACCGACGGCGGCACCACGGGCGACGCCACCGGAGGCACGACAGGCGACTCGCCGAGCGGCGGGGCGACGGGCGGCCAGAACCTGCTGACCACGAGCCGCCGGGAGTGACCGCGCCTCAGTGACCCGAGGTCGCCTTCAGCCCCACCACGGCGACCAGCAGCAGGCACACGAAGAAGATCCGCGCGGCGGTGACCGGCTCCCCCAGCACCACCATGCCGAGCACCGCCGCCCCGGCCGCGCCGATCCCGACCCAGACGCCGTAGGCGGTACCGATGGGAAGGGACTTGGCCGCGTACGACAGCAGGACCATGCTCGCGACGATCCCGGCGCCGGTGAGCAGGCTCGGCACCGGCCGGGTGAAGCCCTCCGAGTACTTCATGCCGATCGACCAGCCGACCTCGAGCAGACCGGCGACGACGAGCAGGACCCAGGCCATGACGGACACCTCCGGGAAACGAACTCCGACAGCGGGTGCGTCGTCTTTTCCGATGTCTCCACGGCAGTCCCGGTACGGCGCGTCTCGTCGGGCTGGCACTTTCAAAACTAGCAAAGGAACGACAAAAAGGGCTGGTGACGATGGTCACCAGCCCTTCTGAACCGCTGATTCAGAGGTACAGGCCCGTCGAGTCCTCGGACCCCTCGAACCGGTCGGCCGCCACGGCGTGCAGATCACGCTCACGCATGAGGACGTAACCCGTCCCACGCACCTCGACCTCGGCCCGGTCCTCGGGGTCGTACAGCACCCGGTCGCCCGGTTCCACGGTCCGTACGTTCTGCCCCACCGCGACGACCTCAGCCCAGGCCAGCCGGCGTCCGACGGCCGCGGTGGCGGGAATGAGGATGCCGCCACCCGACCGCCGCTCGCCCTCACTGTTCTCCTGCCGCACGAGCACGCGGTCGTGCAGCATCCGGATGGGCAGCTTGTCGTGCGTGGTGTCGTTTCTCTTGGCGCTCACGCCACTGAACCTACCTGTCCTCGACGCCCGTGTACGCGGCCGGGTCAGCCCTTGCGGCGCCGGGCGCCCAGGGCGAGCAGCCCCACGAGTCCCACGGCGACGAGGGCGACGGGCAGGACGCGCTCCAGACGGGGTGCCCCGTCCTCGTCCACGAACTGGGCCTTCACGTCCGTCACGGCCTTGTTCACGGAGACGTACGCCCGCCCGAGCGTGTGGTCGATGTTGGAGACGACTTTGGCCTTGGCGTCGCCGACGATCGTCTTCGGGTGCACCCGCACCCCGATCTCGTCGAGCGTCTCTGCCAGCACCTCGCGGCGGCGCTTGATGTCCGCCTCGATCTGCGCCGGGGTTCTGATGTCCGACGTGTCCGCCACGGTAGAGCCTCCGGGGTCGCTGCTACTTGTCCTGGACAGTCTGTCAGTTCCGCCCGCGACCGCACTGTCAGGACCCCCGGTTACGCTGACCCAATGAGCGAGCGACTCCAGCCCGGGGACGTGGCCCCCGCCTTCACCCTGCCCGACGCCGACGGCACCGAGGTGTCCCTGTCCGACCACAAGGGCCGCAAGGTCATCGTCTACTTCTACCCGGCCGCCCTGACCCCCGGCTGCACGAAGCAGGCCTGCGACTTCACCGACAACCTGGACGTGCTGGCCGGCGCGGGCTACGACGTCATCGGCATCTCCCCCGACGCCCCGGAGAAGCTGGCGAAGTTCCGCGAGAAGGAGTCCCTCAGGGTCACCCTCCTCGCCGACCCCGAGAAGACCGTCACCGAGGCCTACGGCGCCTACGGCGAGAAGAAGAACTACGGCAAGACCTACATGGGCGTCATCCGCTCCACGATCGTCGTGGACGAGGAGGGCAAGGTCGAACGCGCCCTCTACAACGTCCGGGCGACGGGCCACGTGGCGAAGATCATCAAGGACCTGGGCATCTGACCCTCCCCCTCCGAACGGCCCGCACCGGACCCCCGGCGCGGGCCGCTCCACGTTCCGGGCGTGACTGTCCGATAAACGGTTCGTTACTCCGTACGAGGCCACGAACGCGTGGCCGAGGACGGAGGGGGACCGATGGGGGCCAGTGCGTACACCAGGGAGCGGCTGGAGGAGGCGGCTCGGGGGGCTCGGACGTTGTCGGAGGCGTTGGGGAGGCTGGGGGTGGACCCGAAAGGTTGGAAGCGACGGTACATCCACGAGCGCATGCAGAAGCTCGGGGTGGATGTCTCGCACTTCGAGCGGGAGGGGGTCAAGTGGACTCGAGAGATCCTTGAGCCCGTGGTCGCTCGGTCATCGAGCGTCTACGAGGTCCTGCGGCACCTGGGGCTCGACCCGGTCGGCGGTCACCACACGAACATCTCCCGGCGAATCAAGGCGTACGGCCTCGACACCTCGCACTTCACGCCGGTGCGCCGTACGGAGCGACAGCGGTGCAACCAGCGCCGCCGGACGGCTGAGGAGATCCTCGTCGAGGAGACCTCGGCGCATGCCACGCGCGTACCGGGCAGCCGTCTGAAGCGGGCGATGCGCGAGCTGGGCGCAGAGGAGCGCTGCGCCCTGTGTGGGATCGAGTCGGTGTGGCTCGGCGAACCGCTGCCGCTGGAGGTCGACCACATCGACGGCGACTGGCGGAACAACCGGATCGAGAACCTGCGGCTCCTGTGCCCCAACTGCCACTCGACGACGGACAGTTACCGCGGGCGCGGGAAGGCGCGTGCCTCATGAGCAGTGGCGTGCGGTACACCCGGGAAAGGCTGGTCGAAGCCGCTGTGCGATGTTCCGACATCGACGAGGTCATCACCTTCTTCGGCACCCGGCCCTACGGCTGCCTCCGTCGCTACCTCGTAAGGCGCTTCGCTCACTTCGGTATCGACATCTCGCACTTCCGTCCCTGCGGGAGGCTGACTCGCCCCTCAGAGCACCAACTGCGAGCAGCGGTCGCCGAATCGAGTTCCCTCGCGGAGGTGCTGCGCCGACTGGATCGCCCGGAAAATGGCAGTCAACGGAGTCAGGTGCGCCGGTGGATCGCCGAGCATGAGATCGCGACCTCGCACTTCCTGGGGCAAGCCCACCGACGAGGCAAATCGTCAGCGAACGCCAAGCGCCCGGAGGAGGTACTGGTCCGGCACCACGGCACACACCGGACAACGACCAAGCGACTGCGCCGCGCGCTGCTGGAAGTCGGCGTGACCGAGGAGTGCGTCTGTTGCGGAACCGGCCCCGAATGGCTGGGCAAGCCCATGACGCTGGAGGTCGACCACATCAACGGCGACTGGAGCGACGACCGGCGGGAGAACTTGCGGCTGTTGTGCCCCAACTGTCACGCGATCACCAGCACCTGGTGCAGAGGCGGCGGAAGGCGACGAGCGACTCCCGGTACGATGACAGACGGCTGGCGGCGGTGGCGCAACGGCGACGCAGCAGGTTTAGGTCCTGTGGCCCCTGATCGGGCTTGAGGGTTCGAATCCCTTCCGCCGCACACGAACGGCCTGCGCATCGAAGGACCGATGCGCAGGCCGTACCCGCGTAGCCTCAGCCCAACAGCTCCCGCACCACCGGTACCAGTGCCCGGAACGCCTTGCCGCGGTGGCTGATCGCGTTCTTCTCCTCCGGTGACAGCTCCGCGCAGGTCCTCGTCTCGCCCTCCGGCTGGAGGATCGGGTCGTAGCCGAAGCCGTTCGTGCCCGTCGGGGTGTGGCGGAGGGTGCCGTTCAGGCGGCCCTCGACGACCCTTTCCGTGCCGTCCGGCAGGGCGAGGGCCGCCGCGCAGGCGAAGTGGGCGGCGCGGTGTTCGTCGGCGATGTCGGAGAGCTGGGCGAGCAGCAGGTCCAGGTTGGCCTTGTCGTCCCCGTGGCGGCCGGACCAGCGGGCCGAGAAGATGCCGGGGGCGCCGCCCAGGACGTCCACGCACAGGCCCGAGTCGTCGGCCACGGCGGGCAGGCCGGTGGCCCGGGCCAGGGCGTGGGCCTTCAGCAGGGCGTTCTCGGCGAAGGTGACGCCGGTTTCCTTGACGTCCGGGATCTCGGGGTACGCGTCCGCGCCGACGAGGTCGAACGGCAGACCTGCGTCGGCGAGGATCGCGTGGAGCTCGGTGATTTTCCCGGCGTTGCGGGTGGCGAGGATCAGGCGGGTCATGCCCACCAGTATTACGGCGTGCAGACCTTGGTCAGTTCGCCGGCCGCGTCGGTGACGGGGCTGAGGTCGGGGGTCTCGTCGCCGTTCCTCACCGCGGTACGGACGTTGGACACGGCCGAGTTCAGGTCGTCGACCGCCTTGTTGACGTCGGCGTTGTCGGTCTTGTCGCCGATCTCGTCGAGGTTCTGGTCGATGGAGGCGAGGGCCTCGTCGATCTGGGTGGGGTCGTTCGACGCGTTCTCCACGGCCTGCTGGAGGTCGGTGACGCTGTCGGCGACGGCCTCGGCGGTCTGGACGCAGTCCAGGGCCTTGCTGACGGCGTCGCAGCCGGTGGTGAGGCCGGTCGTGAGTACTGCGGCGGCCACCGCGGCGGCGATGGTGATACGGCGACTACGGCGGCGTCGGCTCGCGGCCATGGATCTGTTCCCTCCCTGTGGCAGGCCTGGGGAGGCCCCCCGTCGACTGGCCGGGCGCCCGTTGTGCACAGCGGGCGCCCGTACTCCCGAAGACGCCGGGGCGGCCGGTCGGGTTGCGCTCGCCGGCCACCGTTCTTGGCGGTCCCTTTACCTTTCGAGGACCGTATCAAGCGCCTTGCTCTGGAGGGCGGCGAGTTCGGAGCAGCCGAGGACCGCGAGGTCGAGGAGGGAGTTGAGTTCGTCGCGGGCGAAGGGTTCGGCCTCGGCGGTGCCCTGGACCTCGACGAAGCGGCCGTCGCCGGTGCAGACGACGTTCATGTCGGTGTCGGCCTTCACGTCCTCCTCGTAGCGGAGGTCGAGGAGGGGGACGCCGCCGACGATGCCGACGGAGACGGCGGAGACGGTGCCGGTGAGCGGCTTGCGGCCGGCCTTGATCAGCTTCTTGCCCTGTGCCCAGGCGACGGCGTCGGCGAGGGCGACGTAGGCGCCGGTGATGGCGGCGGTGCGGGTGCCGCCGTCGGCCTGGAGGACGTCGCAGTCGAGGACGATCGTGTTCTCGCCGAGTGCCTTGTAGTCGATGACCGCGCGCAGGGAGCGGCCGATGAGCCGGCTGATCTCGTGCGTGCGGCCGCCGATCTTGCCGCGGACGGACTCGCGGTCGCCTCGGGTGTTGGTGGCGCGGGGCAGCATGGAGTACTCGGCGGTCACCCAGCCCTCGCCGCTGCCCTTGCGCCAGCGAGGGACGCCTTCGGTGACGGAGGCGGTGCAGAAGACCTTCGTGTCGCCGAAGGAGACGAGGACGGAGCCCTCGGCGTGCTTGCTCCAGCCGCGTTCGATGGTGACCGGGCGGAGTTGTTCGGGGGTGCGGCCGTCGATTCGAGACATGGCGTCGAGCCTATCGGCCTGCCGGGTGAGCGCTTGGCGCGCTCAGCTCACATCATGTCCTCGATCTCGGCGGCGATGGGGTCGGCGTCGGTGCCGATGACGACCTGGATCGCGGTGCCCATCTTGACGACGCCGTGGGCGCCGGCGGCCTTGAGGGCGGCTTCGTCGACGAGGGCAGCGTCGTGGACCTCGGTGCGCAGGCGCGTGATGCAGCCCTCGATCTCGTCGATGTTGTCGATGCCGCCGAGTCCGGCGACGATCTTCTCAGCCTTGGTGGCCATGTCGTTCTCCTCATGCACAGTTGGCCCAACTTCGCGGGCGATTGCGCTGTTCGTGCCGAAAGATGACGTCACAGCAACCAATCGTCCGTGACTGGTCTACACCACCCGACAGGCGGTCGCCAACTGATGAGTTCGGAAACCGAGATCTCGCCCGCACGCCGGCGGTGGCAGTCGGCGTTCCAGGGGCTCCAGAAGATGGGCCGCAGCCTTCAGCTCCCCATCGCCGTGCTGCCGGCCGCGGGCATCCTCAACCGGCTCGGCCAGCCGGACGTGTTCGGGGACGACGGGCTGGGCTGGACGAACGTCTCCAAGGTGATGGCGGGCGCGGGCGGAGCGCTGCTCGACGGCCAGCTGGGGCTGCCGCTGCTGTTCTGCGTCGGGGTGGCCATCGGGATGGCGAAGAAGGCGGACGGGTCCACTGCGCTCGCCGCGGTGGCCGGATTCCTCGTCTACTTCACGGTGTTGAGGCAGTTCCCGGAGGACTGTCCGAGCGGGGCGAAGGCAGTGCCGGGCATCGGGTGCCAGGCGGCGGTGGACCACACGGTGGTGGCGTTCACCTACCAGAACCCGGGGGTGTTCGGCGGCATCGTGATGGGGCTGCTGACGGCGTTCTTCTGGCAGCGGTACCACCGCACCAAGCTGGTGGACTGGCTCGGCTTCTTCAACGGCCGCCGTCTCGTGCCGATCATCATGGCGTTCGTGGCCATCGTGTTCGCGGCGCTGTGCCTGTGGGTGTGGCCGCCGATCGGCGACGGTCTGGAGAACTTCAGCGACTGGCTGAAGGACGCGGGGGCGTGGGGTGCGGGGCTGTTCGGTGTCGCGAACCGGGCGTTGCTGGTGATCGGGCTGCACCAGTTCCTGAACGTGCCCATCTGGTTCCAGTTCGGGACGTACACCAAGCCGGACGGCACCGAGGTGCACGGCGACATCAACATGTTCCTGGCGGGCGACCCGAACGCGGGGCAGTTCCTGTCGGGGTTCTTCCCGATCATGATGTTCGCGCTGCCGGCGGCGGCGCTGGCGATCACGCACTGTGCGCGGCCGGAGCGGCGCAAGGAAGTCGGCGGTCTGATGCTGTCGGTCGCGCTCACCTCGTTCGTGACGGGGATCACCGAGCCGATCGAGTACTCGTTCCTGTTCATCGCGCCGGTGCTGTACGCAGTGCACGCGGTGCTGACAGGGGTGTCGATGGCGGTCACGTGGGGCCTCGGGGTGCACGACGGCTTCAGCTTCTCGGCCGGTCTCATCGACTACGTCATCAACTGGAACCTGGCGACGAGACCGTGGGCGATCATCCCGATCGGCCTGTGCTTCGCGGCCGTGTACTACGTGATCTTCCGGTTCGCCATCACCCGGTTCGACCTGAAGACGCCGGGCCGGGAGCCCGAGGAGGAGGTCGAGGACGTCACCAAGCTGTAGTCCTCCGGTTGCGGAATTGACGGGTTCCTTATAACGCCCCCATCGTGTACAACAGGTCTACACCACTGAGTGGTGTAGACCACCACCCGATGGAGGAAGCGTCATGAGCACCGCCACCGAGACGGCGGCCCCCGCAAAGAAGCGGGGATCCGGTCTTTTCCAGGGCCTTCAGAAGGTCGGCCGCAGCCTGCAGCTCCCGATCGCCGTGTTGCCGGCGGCGGGGCTGCTGCTCCGGTTCGGCCAGCCCGATGTATTCGGCAAGGACGGCTTCGGCTGGGACAAGGTCGCGTCCGTGTTCGCCACCGCCGGTGGCGCGATCTTCGACAACCTGCCGATGCTGTTCTGCATCGGTGTCGCCATCGGCTTCGCCAAGAAGGCCGACGGCTCGACCGCACTGGCGGCCCTGGTCGGCTTCCTGGTGTACAGCAACGTCCTCAAGGCCTTCCCGGTCACCGAGGCGAAGGTCCAGGCCGGCGCCGACATAGCCGCGACCTACAACAACCCCGGCGTCCTCGGCGGCATCCTGATGGGGCTGCTCTCGGCCGTGCTGTGGCAGCGCTTCCACCGCACCAAGCTGGTGGACTGGCTCGGCTTCTTCAACGGCCGCCGTCTCGTGCCGATCATCATGGCCTTCGTCGGCACCCTCATGGGCGTCTTCTTCGGCCTCGTCTGGGAGCCGATCGGTGAGGTCATCTCCGACTTCGGTGAGTGGATGACCGGTCTCGGCGCTGTCGGTGCGGGGCTGTTCGGCCTGATCAACCGTGCGCTGATCCCCATCGGCATGCACCAGTTCGTGAACACGGTCTCCTGGTTCCAGCTCGGCGATTTCAAGGACGCCACGGGCGCGGTCGTGCACGGCGACCTGAACCGCTTCTTCGCCGGTGACCCGACCGCCGGGCAGTTCATGTCGGGCTTCTTCCCGATCATGATGTTCGGTCTTCCGGCCGCCGCGATCGCGATCGCCCACTCCGCCCGCCCCGAGCGCCGCAAGGCCGTGATGGGCATGATGGTCTCGCTCGCGCTGACCTCCTTCGTCACGGGCGTGACCGAGCCGATCGAGTTCTCGTTCATGTTCATCGCGCCGGTGCTCTACGCGATCCACGCGGTCCTGACCGCCGTCTCCATGGCGGTGACCTGGGCTCTCGGTGTCCACGCGGGCTTCACCTTCTCCGCGGGTGTCATCGACTACGGGCTGAACTGGAACCTGGCCACCAAGCCCTGGCTGATCATCCCGATCGGCCTGGTCTTCGGCGCGGTGTACTACGCCGTCTTCCGCTTCGCCATCGTCAAGTTCAACCTCCCCACCCCGGGCCGCGAGCCCGAGGAAGAGGTCGAGGACCTCACCAAGGCGTAGGCACAGCCGTACCGCACGCGAAGGCCCCCGGAGCCCTGAACCGCTCCGGGGGCCTTCGGCATGTCGTAGGGGTTAGATCTCGTACGACTGCCTCGGTGTCGCCAGGGACACCGGGCCGTCGAAGACCGCGCGGGCGTCGGCGAGGTTGACCTGGGGGTCGGTCCACGGGGGGATGTGGGTGAGGACCAGGCGGCGGGCGCCGGCCCGGGTCGCGGTCTCACCCGCCTCGCGGCCGTTGAGGTGCAGGTCGGGGATGTTCTCCTTGCCATGCGTGAAGGCGGCCTCGCACAGGAACAGGTCGGTGTCGCGGGCGAGTTCGGTCAGGGCGGGGCTGACCCCCGTGTCGCCGGAGTAGGTCAGCGACCTGCCGCCGTGCTCGATGCGGATGCCGTACGCCTCGACCGGGTGCGCCACGCGTTCGGTGTGGACGGTGAACGGGCCGATGTCGAAGGTGGACGGCTTGACCGTGTGGAAGTCGAAGACCTCGCTCATGGAGGAGGCGGTGGGGGTGTCGGCGTAGGCCGTGGTCAGACGGTGTTCGGTGCCCTCGGGGCCGTAGACCGGGATGGGGTCGCAGCGGCCGCCCTCGTGGCGGTAGTAGCGCGCGACGAAGTACGCGCACATGTCGATGCAGTGGTCGGCGTGCAGGTGGCTGAGGAAGATCGCGTCGAGGTCGTAGAGACCGCAGTGGCGCTGCAACTCGCCAAGGGCACCGTTGCCCATGTCGAGAAGCAGCCGGAAGCCGTCGGCCTCGACGAGGTAGCTCGAGCAGGCCGATTCCGCGGACGGGAACGACCCCGAGCAGCCGACGACGGTGAGCTTCATAGAGCAGAAACCTCCGCTGGCGGGAACTTTTCTGGGAAAGAGACGGGGGTCGTGCGGTCCGTCGAGCGTAAGGCGCAAAACCTCCGGTCGCTCCTCCGCCAAGGGCTGTTGTGGGCGAACTCACCTGTGGTGTCACCGGTTCGGCTGGACCAGGGGCGTGTGGGGAGTGTGACCGCGCTAACGGCTTGAACAGAGGGCGCGCGGGGCAGATCGCGCGCCGGTAACGTCGTCCTCATGGACACGTCCTGGTGGCTCGCTCTCGCGGCCGTGGTGCTGCTGGCGCTGGTCGCCACGCTCGTCGACGGGTGGGGGCGGGGGCAGCGGCCCCGCGGGCGCTCGGACCGTACGACCGGCCCGTCCGGGCGTACCACGGGGGTGCGGCCGCGGCCCGCCGAGATCTGGTGGGCTCAGGTGCCGTACGAGGACGGGCCGGGGGCCAAGGACCGGCCGTGTCTCGTGCTGGCCGTGCGCGGGCGGCGGGCCGTCGTCGCGAAGATCACCAGCAAGTACCACGACGAGCGGGCCGGGGTGATCCCCCTGCCGCCAGGCTCGGTGGGCGACGCCCAGGGCCGGGCGAGCTTCCTGGAGACGCACGAGCTGCGCGAGGTGCCGGTGGGGGACTTCCGGCGCAGGGCGGGGGTGGTGGACCCGGTCCTGTGGGACCAGGTCCGTCACCTGGCGACCTAGCGGGAGGTCAGGCCCAGAGCTGGCCCTGGAGCGTCTCGATCGCATCCTCCGTGGTCGCCGCCGTGTAGACGCCCGTGGAGAGGTACTTCCAGCCGCCGTCGGCCACGACGAACACGATGTCGGCGGACTCCCCCGCCTTGACCGCCTTGGTGCCGACGCCGATCGCCGCGTGCAGGGCGGCGCCCGTCGAGACGCCCGCGAAGATGCCCTCCTGCTGGAGGAGCTCCCGGGTGCGGGTGACCGCGTCCGCGGAGCCGACGGAGAAGCGGGTGGTGAGCACCGACGCGTCGTACAGCTCCGGTACGAAGCCCTCGTCGAGGTTGCGCAGGCCGTACACCAGGTCGTCGTAGCGCGGTTCGGCGGCGACGATCCTCACGTCCGGCTTGTGCTCGCGCAGGTAGCGGCCGACGCCCATCAGGGTGCCGGTGGTGCCGAGGCCCGCGACGAAGTGGGTGATCGAGGGGAGGTCGGCGAGGATCTCCGGGCCGGTCGTGGCGTAGTGGGCGCCCGCGTTGTCGGGGTTGCCGTACTGGTAGAGCATCACCCAGTCGGGGTGTTCGGCGGACAGCTCCTTGGCGACCCGTACGGCGGTGTTGGAGCCGCCCGCGGCCGGCGAGGAGATGATCTCGGCGCCCCACATGGCGAGCAGGTCCCGGCGCTCCTGCGAGGTGTTCTCCGGCATCACGCAGACGATCCGGTAGCCCTTGAGCTTCGCCGCCATCGCCAGCGAGATGCCGGTGTTGCCGGAGGTGGGTTCGAGGATCGTGCAGCCCGGGGTCAGCCGGCCGTCCTTCTCCGCCTGCTCGATCATGTGCAGGGCGGGGCGGTCCTTGACGGAGCCGGTGGGGTTGCGGTCCTCCAGCTTGGCCCAGATGCGGACGTCGGCGGACGGCGAGAGCCGCGGCAGGCGCACCAGAGGAGTGTTGCCCACCGCGGCCAGCGGGGAGTCGTAACGCATCGACGATCAGGCCATGCCGCCGGCCACGGCCGGCAGGATCGTGACGTTGTCGCCGTCGGCGAGCTTGGTGTTGATGCCGTCGAGGAAGCGGACGTCCTCGTCGTTCAGGTAGACGTTGACGAAGCGGCGCAGCTCACCGCCGTCCACGATGCGGGCCTGGACGCCCGCGTGCCGGGTCTCCAGGTCGGCGAAGAGCTCGGCGAGGGTGTTCCCGTTGCCCTCCACCGCCTTCTGGCCGTCGGTGTAGGTGCGGAGGATGGTCGGGATGCGGACCTCGATGGCCATGGCTCAGGGCTCCTGTCGGATGGTGTCTGGTCGGTGGGCGCGCGGCAGCTCTGGTGCGGCAGGTCGTGCGTGTGTGGCGCGCCGCGGCTCACGGCCGTACGGCGGCAGGGGCAGCGTCAACAGATGGCGCTGGCGAGCCTGCACAGGTCGACGTGCAGCCGCGCCACGAGCAGGGTGCCCGGCGTCTTCTCGCTCACGTCGTAAGAAACCATGGGGTCATCGTATCGATTCCCCCTCCGGGTCCCGGAATGTGATCCCACCATGCGGACGGAATCCGGCCGCTGGCTGAGATACGGCAGCTCAGGCGGAGTGCCGCAGAAGCAGCCCGCAGGCCCTGAGCCGGCCCGGGTGCGCCACGTCCTGGTCGACCGTGGCCGGCGGCGGGTCCGTCGTCCCGCTGATCCCGGGCAGGTCGTCGAGGCCGGTGACCGCGACGCCCTCGGGCACCCGGCGGCCCCTCTCCCGCGGAGTGCTGGTGGCCGTCCGGGCCGGTGACGGTCGCGATCCTCGTGCGGCCGGGAAGACGAGACGCTGGACGGCCCGCACGGTGTCACCCGCACACGGCAGGGGGCGACCGCCGGAGGCGACCGGGACACCGTGCCCGTCGGCCATCCCGTGGAGCCGGTCGGCGGCCCGGGTGCGGCCGTCGGGGTCGTCCGGGAACAGCAGGGCGGCCTCACGCGGTGGACCTCGCCCACCGGACCTCCCCGGGCCTAGTACGCCGCGACGATCTCCACGTCCTCCTCGGTGACCTCGCCGTCGACGATCCGGTAGGAGCGGAACTGGAAGTCGCCGAGGCCGTCGGTGTCGGCGGTGGAGACGAGGACGTAGTGGGCGCCGGGCTCGTTGGCGTAGGAGATGTCGGTGCGGGACGGGTAAGCCTCGGTCGCGGTGTGGGAGTGGTAGATGACCACCGGCTCCTCGTCGCGGTCGTCCATCTCGCGGTACAGCTTGAGCAGGTCGCCGGAGTCGAACTCGTAGAAGGTCGGGGACATCGCCGCGTTGAGCATGGGGATGAAGCGCTCCGGGCGGTCCGATCCGGCCGGGCCCGCGACGACTCCGCACGCCTCGTCGGGGTGGTCCTTGCGCGCGTGCGCGACGATCTGGTCCACGAGGGCCTGGGTAATGGTCAGCATGCCGAAAGGATAAGCAGAGGGCCGCTTCGTACCGAGGAGTGGTACGAAGCGGCCCACATGCCGGACCGGCTAGCTTCCGACCTTCTCGAACTCCGGCTCGCGGCGCTCGGTGATCCGCGGGTTGCGGCTCTTGAGGACCACCCAGCCGACACCGAGGGCGACGGCCCACACGGCGAGCACGTACAGGCTGATCCGGGACTCGGAGTCCTTCATGATCAGGCCGGTCACGAAGAGCAGGAACACGATGGCGATCCAGGAGCCCACCGAGCCGCCCGGCGCCGGGAAGGAGGAGGCGGGCAGCCGTCCCGCCTCGACCGCGCGGCGGTACAGGACGTGGCTGACGAGGATCATGAGCCAGGTCCAGATGCCGGCGCCGACGGCCACCGAGGTGACGTAGGCGAACGCCTTCTCCGGGACGACGTAGTTCAGGACCACGCCGATGCCCATGAAGAGCACCGAGACGGTGATGCCGAGGGCGGGGGTCTTGGTGGAGGACAGCCTGCCGAAGGCGGCGGGGGCCTCTCCGCTGTCGGCCAGGTTCCGCAGCATGCGGCCGGTGGAGTACATGCCGGAGTTGCAGGACGACAGGGCCGCGGTGAGGACGACGAAGTTGACGATGCCGGCGCCGGCGGGGATGCCGATCATCGCGAACGCCTTGACGAAGGGGCTGACACCCGGCGCGAACTCGGTCCACTTCACGACGCAGAGGATGACGGTGAGCGCGCCGACGTAGAAGAGGGCGATCCGCCACGGGAGGGTGTTGATCGCCTTGGGCAGCGTCTTCTCGGGGTTCTCGGACTCGCCCGCCGTGACGCCGACGAGCTCGACGGCGAGGTAGGCGAACATGACGCCCTGGAGGGTCATCAGGGAGGAGCCGATGCCGTTGGGGAAGAAGCCGTCGAACTCCCACAGGTTGGAGACGGCGGCGGTGTCACCGGCGTTGCTGAAGCCGAAGGTGAGGACGCCGAGGCCGATCACGATCATGCCGATGAGCGCGGTGACCTTGATCATGGAGGCCCAGAACTCGATCTCGCCGAACAGCTTCACCGAGATCAGGTTCGCGGTGAAGAGGACGACCAGGAAGACCAGGGCCGTGACCCACTGCGGGATGCCGGGGAACCAGTAGTGGATGTAGATCGCGGCGGCCGTCAGCTCGGCCATGCCGGTGACGACCCACATCAGCCAGTAGGTCCAGCCGGTGAAGTAACCGAAGAACGGGCCGAGGAACTCGCGGGAGTACTCCGCGAAGGACCCGGAGACCGGGCGGTACAGCAGCAGTTCGCCGAGGGCCCGCATGATGAAGAAGATGATCACGCCGGCGAGGGCGTACATCAGGATGAGGCTCGGACCGGCCTTGGCGATGTTCGCCCCGGCGTTGAGGAAGAGGCCGACGCCGATGGCGCCGCCGATCGCGATCATCTGGACCTGGCGGCTGCCGAGTCCGCGCTCGTAGCCCTCTTCGGTCTCGTCAGGGGCCTTCTGCGGGCCTGAGCCCTTGCCTTCGACCTGAGCGGAGGTCATGTGGTGGTGCGCCTTTCTCCATGCCGAACCGGGCCTCTCGTCGGCCACGGATCGGGTTTCGATCCCCCCGGATTGATGGAGTCGTGCCTGGCCGGCGGTTGCCGGCTCGGTGGCGCACCCGGACGAACATGCGGGTGGTGTTCGCCGGGCGGTCGTGAAGATTTATCACGGCCGCAACAGTGATCACCTGGGCGCGATGTGGCAGTCACCACAGGGAGAAGCGGACAAAGAGCACCCGTGGCGGACATAGGCGGCCATCACGGTGACGTGATCGTTATCCGGATTTGAGCGTCCTCTGAGCGAACACGGAACCGTCACATCTCACGGCATAAGGGTGTTCACGAGGGTCTCCTGGAGGCCGCCCAGCCACAGGTACGCCATCACCATCGGCTTGCGGGGGTCCTCGTCCGGGAGCCGGTAGAGGAGGTCGGTGTCCTCCTCGTCGGTGATGTCGAGGCGGGAACCGATGGCGAGCCGCAGGTCGTTGAGGGCGCCGAGCCACTGCCGGGACTCGTCGGCCGACAGCTTGAGGACCGCGCCGCCGTCGCCCGCGGAGCGCAGCGCGTCCAGGGAGCGGACCACCGCGAGGGCGTTCTCGCGCTTGCCGGCCCGCAGGTCGTTCTCGGTGTAGCGGCGGAACTCCGAGGAGTACGCCCGCTGCTCCTCGGCCTCCTCGGCCTGCGGGGTGCCCTCGGGGTCGCTGTAGGCGTCCGGGAAGAGCCGCCTGAGCACCGGGTCGGAGGGCGGCTCGCTCGGCCCCTCCGCGAAGAGCTCGGCGAGCGGGTCGTCGGGGGCGTCCTCGGCGGGTCCGGGGCCGATGAGCTCCAGGAGCTGGACGGCCAGCGACCGGATGATGGAGATCTCGACGTCGTCGAGGGCGACGGCCGCGCCGCCGCCGGGGAGCGGTTCGAAGGTTCCGGGCATCAGGGATTGTCGCTACTTCCGGTCCTGCGGGCGGGGTCGGGTCATTTCCGGTCCTGCTGGAGGGTGGCCCACAGACCGTAGCCGTGCATGGCCTGCACGTCGCGCTCCATCTCCTCGCGGGTTCCGCTGGAGACGACCGCCCGGCCCTTGTGGTGGACGTCGAGCATCAGTTTGGTGGCCTTGTCCTTCGAGTAGCCGAAGTACGTCTGGAAGACGTAGGTCACGTAGCTCATGAGGTTGACCGGGTCGTTGTGGACGATCGTGACCCAGGGGACGTCCGGCTCGGGGACGGCGAAGACCTCTTCCGCCGACTCGGTGCGTTCGATCTCTACGGGAGCGGGTGACGTCACACGGCCCATGCTGCCACGCGCCCCACAAATCGTCACACTGACGCGAAGTGGGGTAGCATCTCTTGCTATGAACACAGCGGACCTTGGGCTGCCGGTGGACGTTCCCTCGACGGCACTCTTCACGGACCAGTACGAGCTGACGATGCTGCAGGCCGCACTGAAGGCGGGTACCGCCGAACGGCGCAGCGTGTTCGAGGTCTTCACCCGGCGGCTGCCGGAGGGGCGCCGCTACGGCGTCGTCGCGGGCACCGGCCGGGTGCTGGACGCGGTGGAGAACTTCCGCTTCGACGGGGACGTCCTCGCCTTCCTGCGCGAGCGCTCCATCGTCGACGAGGAGACCCTGGACTGGCTCGCCTCCTACCGCTTCGGCGGCGACATCTGGGGCTACCCGGAGGGCGAGGTGTACTTCCCGGGCTCGCCGATCATGCGGGTGGAGGGCTCCTTCGCCGAGTGCGTGCTGCTGGAGACCGTGATCCTGTCGATCCTCAACCACGACTCCGCGATCGCCGCGGCCGCCTCCCGGATGTCCTCGGCCGCGGGCGACCGGCCGCTGATCGAGATGGGTGCCCGCCGCACCCACGAGCTGTCCGCGGTGGCCGCCGCCCGCGCCGCCTACGTCGGCGGCTTCGCCACCACCTCCGACCTCGCGGCCGGTTTCCGCTACGGCATCCCCACGGTGGGCACCTCCGCGCACGCCTTCACCCTGCTGCACGACCAGGAGCGGGACGCCTTCCAAGCCCAGGTGGACTCGCTGGGCAGGGGCACAACCCTGCTGGTGGACACCTACGACGTCACCGAGGCCGTCCGTACGGCCGTCGAGGTGGCGGGGCCGGAGCTCGGGGCCGTGCGCATCGACTCCGGCGACCTGCTGCTCGTCGCCCACCGGGTGCGGCAGCAGCTGGACGAGCTGGGCGCGAAGGGGACACGGATCATCGTCACCTCCGACCTCGACGAGTACGCGATCGCCTCGCTGGCCGCGGCCCCCGTGGACGCCTACGGCGTCGGCACCCAGCTGGTGACCGGGTCCGGGCACCCGACCGCCTCGATGGTCTACAAGCTGGTCGCGCGGGCCGGGTCGGACGACCCGAAGGCACCGCTGATCCCGGTCGCGAAGAAGTCGTCCGGGGGCAAGACCTCGGTCGGCGGCCGCAAGTGGGCGGCCCGGCGACTGGACGCGGACGGGATCGCGGAGGCCGAGGTGGTGGGCACCGGACCCGTGCCGGCGGGGCTCACGGACCGGCAGCTCCTGGTGGAGCTGGTCAAGGGCGGCGAGGTCGTGGCCCGCGAGCCGCTGGACGTCGTACGGGACCGGCACGCGGCCGCCCGGGCCAACCTGCCGCTGTCGGCGACCCAGCTCTCGCGTGGGGAGCCCGTCATTCCGACGGAGTATGTCAACGGGCGCACGGGTAGCTAAGGAGCTGTCCGGCCGATCGGGCCGGTCCCCGTACGAAGCTGTTCGGGCGTGGCGGATCGGCTGCCGACGGCAACGCCCCAGGTGGGCGGCCCGGCCCCCGCGGCGCCGGCGTGATCCGCCGGACAGGCCCCGCGGCCGCCGCCCCGAACGCGCCCGCCCGTGCCCCCTCCCGCTCACTCCGCGAAGTCTCTAGGCTCGTAAGTTCACTCTTAGTCGAAGGACACCCACCATGCGCCGCGCCTTGATCGTCGTCGACGTGCAGAACGACTTCTGCGAGGGAGGCAGCCTCGCGGTGGCCGGGGGCGCCGATGTGGCCGCCGCCGTCACCGAGCTGATCGGGCAGGCGGCGGGCTCCGGCTACCAGCACGTGGTGGCCACCCGGGACCACCACATCGCGCCCGGCGGCCACTTCGCCGACAACCCCGACTTCGTGCACTCCTGGCCCGCGCACTGCGTCGCCGGGACCGAGGGGGTGGGGTTCCACCCGAACTTCGCGCCGGCCGTCGCCTCCGGGGCGATCGACGCGGTCTTCGACAAGGGGGCGTACGCGGCGGCGTACAGCGGGTTCGAGGGCGCCGACGAGAACGGCGTGCCGCTGGCCGACTGGCTGCGGGCGCGGGACGTGACCGAGGTGGACGTGGTCGGGATCGCCACCGACCACTGCGTACGGGCCACCGCGCTGGACGCGGCCCGGGAGGGCTTCCGTACGCAGGTCCTCCTCGACCTCACCGCCGGGGTCGCCGAGGCGACGACGGAGCGGGCGATCGAGGAGCTGCGGGAGGCGGGCGTGGAGCTCTCCGGGAAGCCGGTCGTCTAGGGCGGGTGCTCAGACCGGTGCCGTCGGTCTCCGCAGCAGTGACCTGATGGGATGCCACAGCTCCTGGACCAGCTCGGGTCCGCCCGCGACAGCGTTGTCAGGGGCGGTACGCCATATCAGTCCGTCCGGGTGGTGCAGTACGGCCGTGATCTCGTCGGGGGTCGGGGGCGCGCCGTTGCCGCGCAGGTACACCGCCCGCAGACCCAGGTTGCGCAGCCTGGTCAGGGCGCGCGCCCGGTTCTGGGCGTGGACGAGTACCCGCACGCTGCCGAAGCCGTCGGCGGGCGGGCGGGGCAGGTTCAGCGCCACCACCACCCTGCCGTTCGGCAGCTTGCAGAAACCTCCTGCGGCCATGCGGTCACACCCCCGTGTGCGTCGGTGTCAATAAGGAAGCCACAGGACGCACCTAAACACGATCGGCGGCAACCCGCCAGGGGTTGCCGCCGATACGCTTCTGACCTGCTGTTTTACCGCTTCTTGGCCGAAGGGCCGACCTGGAGCGTGATCGTCGAGCCGTCCAGGGGCTCCTTGACGATCTTGATCCTGGTGTCGGTGTCAGTGATGTTGACACCGGCGAGCGGGTTCGTCGCGTCGTAGTAGTTAGACGTGCCGTCGTCGAAGACCGGGACGCCCGGCTTGGACTTGATCTTCGTCGGGACGTCGGCGTTGTGCAGCGTGATCGCGTCCGTCGGGTACCAGCTGAAGGTGGAGTCGTAGGCCTGGATGCGGTTGCGCATCAGCGTGCCGTCGGACCACTTCAGCGCGGTCGGGTGCGAGTCGACCGGGAGGATCAGGCCCTCACCCGGGTGCTGGCTGGTGTTGTCGTCGGCCTGGGAGGTGTCCCACTTCCAGATCAACAGGCCGTTCTGGTAGGCGTAGTGCTCCACCCAGTCCGGACGGGTCTTGGAGAAGCCGTAGTTGTACGGGCCGACCTTCAAGACCTTGTCGTACGACACGTATTGGCGGTTCTCGGCGATGTAGTACTGCGCGTAGTCGTCCGTGATGGAGGCGCCGATGCGCGAGAAGCCGTTGGCGGTCCAGGCGGCGTCCGCCGTCTCGGCGTTGTCGGAGAACAGGGCCGCGCCGTCGGCGGTCACCGTGATCTCGTCGGCCGCGAAGCCCTTCTGGGCTACCCCGCCGTCCGTCTGGTAGCGGAAGCGCAGCTGGATCTTCTGGCCCGCGTAGGCGTTCAGCGGGAAGGTCAGCTTCTGGTACGCCTCGACCGTGCCGGTGAGGGCGGGCTTGCCGCTGCCGTCACGCGGGATCGCGGTGCCGTCGGCCAGGGTGCCGTCGATCGGCGTCCAGTTGGAGCCGTCGGTGGAGACCTCGACGTAGGCGTAGTCGTAGTCCTTCTCGGCGTCCCACCAGGCGTCCAGGGTCAGCGCCGCCGAGGACTTGCCGGTCAGGTCGACCGCGCGGGTCAGGGTGTTGCGCAGGTCGTTGCCGCTGCCGCTCCACCACTGGGTCGCGCCCTGCGCCGGGGTGACCACCTCGGTGCTGACCTTCTTCTTCGGCAACTGCACCACGAGCGCCTGCGGGTTCTTGGTGTTGTACTCCGCGACGCCCAGCTTGTGGGAGGAACGCTTGCCGGCCGTGGCCACGTCGTAGTCGAGCCAGCCCAGTTGCAGCTTGTCCCAGGCGTTCATGTCGCCGGGCAGGTCGCCGATGGAGTCCTTGCCGGTGCCGAGCCAGGAACCGGAGGACATCAGCGTCCAGAAGCCGGTGGAGTTCTCGCCGCCGCCGGAGGTGTCGTACTCGTCGGGCAGGCCGAGGTCGTGGCCGTACTCGTGCGCGAAGACGCCGAGTCCGCCGTTCTCCGGCTGGATGGTGTAGTCGCCGACCCAGATGCCGGTGTCGCCGATCTGGGTGCCGCCGAGCTTGTTGCCCGAGGGGCCGGTGGAGCCGGCGTCGGTGCCGAAGGCGTACCAGCGGTGCGCCCAGATGGCGTCCTCGCCCTGGGCGCCGCCGCCCGCGGACTCGTCCTCGCCGGCGTGCACGATCTGGAAGTGGTCGATGTAGCCGTCGGGCTCGTTGAAGTCGCCGTCGCCGTCGAAGTCGTAGCGGTCCCACTGGTCGAACTCGGCCAGTTCCGCGGCGATCTCGGCGGCGGTGTCCCCGGCGGCCTCGCGCTCGGCGACCCAGGCGTTGACGCCGTCCTGGACCGCGTACCAGGCGCAGTTGTCGGGGTCGCACTTGTTGGAGCCGTAACGGGCCTCGTTGTAGGGGACCTTGACCCAGTCGGTGACCTCGCCCTCGACCGAGTAGCGGCCCGAGGACTGCTTCTCGTAGTACTTCTTCAGCGACTCGGTCTTCTTGCCGGTCCCGAAGTACAGGTCCTGGAAGTGCGCCTGGTTGTAGTCCGCCTGCCAGGCCGTGCTGTTGTTCTGGCTGCGGTCGGGCTGGGCGATCTGGTTGTGCAGCGGGCCGGCCGTGCCGCCGTAGCGGGGGTCGACCTTGTCACCGAACTCGACCAGGATGGTGAAGATCTTGTCGGTCTTCTCGCGGCCGAGTTCGACGTACTTGCTGTCGCCCTTGCGGCTCTTGAGCTCGACCACCTGGGAACCGTCGCGGTTCCGCACGGCGGCGTCGCCGGATATGACCTGGTCGAGCGCCTCCTTGCGCTGCGCCTCCCGGGTCTTGGTCAGCGGGCCGTCGAAGTCGTGCTCCCTGGCCTTCGCCGGCTGCGGGTCCTGCCGGTCGACCGCGGAGGTCCCGGCCGAGTTGTCCGCGGCCTGTGCCACGGCGAACGTGGAGAACGTGGCCGAGGCCGCGGCCAGCGCCACGACCGTCGCCGCCGTCCTGAACGTCCAGGATCTGTCAGTCACTTGTACCTCTCCCCTATCAGGCAAGTGACCGGTATTTGACTAAAGGTTGAGGAGAAAAGACAGACCTTGACTTGGACCCGACAAGTGCATTATTAGGAGCCGGTGTTCGCATTGCGGACATGTGACAGAACCGCGACGGGCGCGTGCAGCCGTCCACTTGGTGGACGCCATGACTCCGTGCGCCCCCTGTGCACCGGCACTGTTGGTTAGGTCACGCTTACTGTTCGTTCCACTCGGGCACACAGGCGATTAGAGTCGATTGGCGGAACGCCCGGAAGTCGGCGGAAAGCCAGGCCGACGCCCCCCGTGGACCCCAAAATCCGAGGACCGATTGCCATGCCTCGTCCGACCGCCGCACAGATCGCCTACGGTTCGATCACCGTCATCTTCTCGACGCTCGCCATGCTGCTGCTGTCACAGACGAGTTCGGTCGTGGGGACCGCGGTCATCGCGGTCTCGGCGCTCGCCCTCGGCCTGCTGGTCGCCATGACGGTCCCGCAGCCCAAGCCCCGCGTCGTGGCGGTGAGCAGGCCCGCCGACCGTCCGGCGGAGGAGCCGGTCCCCGCGGTGGCCTCCGGCTCGAAGACCGCGGCCTGAACAGCTCCCGGGCTTGCCGGTGCGCTCCGGGCGCCGGTCACCACGCCGTGCCGCCCGACGACGGCTCGACGAGCGCCCGGGTACGACTGAACGCCTCCGACGCCGCACGGCGAACCGGGACGCCGACAACTCGGCATCCCCGACACCACGTTCCCCACGCCCACCCGGGTTGCGTGCGCCGTCCCACCGATCCGCCGGGGCAGCGGCAGCGTCCGCCCCGCCGGCCCAGAGCGCGGCACAGCGCGGCACCCCGCACGCGTCGGCTGCCGGCTCGGCCTCATGAGCGTGCCGCCGCGACACCGCCTCACCGAGGGTGCATAGCCCGGCGTGCCGCCGCGGCCGCCCGTGGGCCTCACACCTGCGTCAATCCGTGCTGACCACCACCGTCTTGGCCGCCTTGTCGTGCAGGCCCTGCTTGTAGGGCTTGTCGAAGTAGCTCCAGCCGCCCGAGATGGCGGTCCAGATGCAGGCGCAGCAGAAGGCGAACGGGATCCACAGGACCGCCGAGCGGATCAGTGTGGTCTGCACGGAGGGCGTGGAGCCGTTGTCGAGGTTCGCCACCCGCATGCCGAGCCACTTCTTGCCGAGCGTCTGCCCGGACCGGGTGATCAGGACGGTGTCGTAGGCGATGTAGAGCACCGCGGCGAGGAGGGACTGGGCGAGCGACTTGCCGTACTGGACGTTGTCGCCGTTCACGTCGTACTCGCTCACCCCGAAGCCCCAGGTGATCAGCCAGACGACGATGCCCACGAGGATCATGTCGATGATGCGGGCCAGCGTGCGTCTGCCGCTGGACGCGAGGGCGGGCATGCCGGCCAGCGGGTCGGTGGGGTAGGAGCCGCCGCCGTACGGGTCGCCGCCGGGGGTGCCCCCGTAGGGCGGGGGCGGGCTGCTGTACGGCGATCCCGAGCCCTCGGCAGGCGGGGGCTGCTTCCTGAACGGGTCGTCATCCGGCGGCTGCTGGCCGGAGCCGTGGGGGGGTTCGCTGCTCATGGCCCGAGTCGACCGCGAACCCCACGGCTCCGCATCCGGCGAGCGGCCGTCCGGAGTACCGAATCACGTACGCCGTTCGGAGGACCCGCTCAGCCCGCCACGAACGTATGCGCCGCCTTGTCGTGCCAGCACTGGTGCCAGGGCCGGTCGAACAGGCACCAGACGACGCCCACGAGGCCGATGCCGAGCAGGCCGGGGACGCTGTAGACCAGCCAGCGGCGCAGGGCCGCACCGAACGGCGGGGGCTCGTGCGCCTCGATGTCCCGCACCTCCAGGCCGAGCAGCTTCTTGCCGAGGGTGCGGCCCCACTTGGCGGTGGGCAGCGCCTCGTACAGGACACCGGCGACGAGGAGCACGGCGACCACGATGCCGAGGTACACCGATGTGGTGCCGTCCAGCAGCCAGACCGTCGCGGTCTCGCCGGAGAGCTTGGCCGCGTCGATCTTCTCGTTGACGTGGTCGGCCGCCTTGGTGCCGAGGGGGACCGCGGCCACGGCGGTCACCGCGCCGACGACGAGGGTGTCGAGCAGGCGTGCGGCCAGGCGCTTGCCGAGCCCGGCGGGCCTGGCCGAGGCCTGGCGGCGGGCGGCCGCCTGGAAGATGTCCTCGACCGGGGGCTTCCAGGGGGCTGGCTGCTCCTCGTCGGGTCCCGCGAGCCGGTGCACCTGCTGGGCCCAGGAGGGCTGGCCACCGCCGGGACCCGCGCTCATGGGGGTGGCGGGGACCGGAGCACCGACGGCCGGGGCTGCGGCTCCCTGCTGGGGCACGCCCGGAGGGGCCGTCTGCGGGCCGGGCACGGGGCCGGGCTGCTGGGGGCCGGAGGGGGCGGCGGCAGCGGCGGAGGCGGGGCCCTGGGGGCCCGCGGCACCGGACGCCACGGCCCGCTCGGCGGCGGCCTTGCCGGCACCGAAACCGGGGCCCTGCGGACCGGCCGGGGCCACGGCACCCGCGCCGGGACCGCCGGGCGTGCTTCCGTTCTGCGCCCCGGGACCCGCGCCCTGCTGCGCCGTGCGCGGGGAGAGCGCGCGGAACTTCATGGTGCCGTCGTCGGACTGCCGGGCCGTCCCCGCTCCCCCGGACCCGGCCGCGGGCCGGCGGAAGACGCGCGTGCCGCCGTCCTCGTCCGGCTCGGCGGGCGGGATCGTCGCCGTGCCCTCGGTACGGGCCGCCTGTCCGTCCGGCCGGCCAGGGGCGGCACCGTCGGCGGACCGCCCGGGCCCCGGCACCCTGGGGTCGGCGCCCTGCGGAGCCCGCGGCGTCCCCTGCTGAACTGCCTGCGGCCCCTGCTGAGCGCCTTGCTGAGCACCCTGCTGCGGAATCCCCTGGGGTGCCTGCGCGGCCTGCTGCGGGGACCCCCACGACACCCGGCGGTCCTGGTCGCCGCCGAAGCCGGCCTGGTGGGCCCGGTCGGCGGCCCACGCGGACGCGGGCTCGGGGCGGCTGCCGTGCTGGGTGTCGGGGTGCGGCGGTTCCTCGGCCGGGTCCTCGTCGAAGAAGTGCGGGCCCGTCTCCTCCACCGACGGGGCCGGGCCGGAGCCCGGGCCGGCCGGCGGCGCGAGCGGTTCGCCGTCCGCCGGGGCGGGACGGCTGGTGCCCGGCACCCAGGAGGCACCGTTCCAGTAACGGACATATCCAGGAATGGACGGGTCCGGGTAGTAGCCCTCGCGGGGCCTGTCGTCACCGGGTGCCGGGGTTGGGGCGCTCATGTCCGTCGTCCCGTATCTGCTCGGGGGTCAATAGAGGGGGCTCCACATCTATCAGACCGGCGCAGGACCCACCGCCAGTCCCACCGGACCCACTCCTTTTGAGCACGACCTGACACCCGCCGTGGTACCGCCGGAAAAAAGTTCGCCGAACCCGCGTAATGATCCCGCCCCCTCCCCCTCTCCCTTCGTACGGGCCCACCGCGGGACCCGGACGCGAGCCGAGAGAGGAACGAACGACATGCATCACACGGTGGTGGAGCGCGAACTGGAGCTCCAGCTCATCCTGTCGCCCGAGCGCAGCATCCCGGTCCCGGCCAGACTGGGCTACCGCAGCGACGACCCCTTCGCCGTCCACGTCACCTTCCACATCGGCTCGGACCACCCCGTCCACTGGACCTTCGCCCGCGAACTCCTCGTGGAGGGGGTGTTCCGGCCGTGCGGGCACGGGGACGTGCGGGTGTGGCCGACGAAGGTCGAGGGGCGCGGTGTCGTGCTGATGGCGCTCAGCTCCCCGGACGGAGACGCCCTCCTGGAGGCCCCGGCCGCCCAGGTCTCGGCCTGGCTGGAGCGCACGCTGCGGGCGGTCCCGCCGGGCACCGAGGCGGAGCAGCTCGGTATCGACGACGGCCTCGCCGAACTGCTGGCCCCCACTCCGGCGGACGACCTGTGGCTGGGCGACCCGTGGCCGGGCGACGAGTCGGCGGACGGGGAGTGAGCCGTAGCGCGAGGTCTCAGAACAGCTTGCCCGGGTTCAGGATCCCCAGCGGGTCGAAGACCCCCTTCACCGCCCGCTGCATCTCCACCCCGACGGGACCGATCTCGCGGGCCAGCCACTCCTTCTTCAGTACGCCCACCCCGTGCTCCCCGGTGATCGTGCCGCCGAGCTCCAGGCCGAGGGCCATGATCTCGTCGAAGGACTCCCGGGCCCGCCGGGACTCGTCGGGGTCGGCGGCGTCGAAGCAGACCGTGGGGTGGGTGTTGCCGTCACCCGCGTGGGCGACGACCCCGATGGTGAGCCCGTGCTTCTCGGCGATCCGCTCGGTGCCTTCGAGCAGTTCGGCGAGCCGGGAGCGGGGCACGCACACGTCGTCGATCATGGTGGTGCCCTTGACCGCTTCGAGGGCGGGGAGCGACAACCGGCGTGCCTGGAGCAGCAGTTCCGACTCGGCCGCGTCCTCGGCGGGGACGACCTGGGTGGCGCCGGCCACCTCGCACAGCGCGCCGAGGGCGGTGAGGTCCGCCGCCGGGTCGGTGGTGTCGAAGGCCGCGAGGAGCAGGGCCTCGGTGGTCTCCGGGAGCCCCATGTGCGCCAGGTCGTTGACGGCCTTGACGGTGGTGCGGTCCATCAGTTCGAGGAGGGACGGCACGTGCCCGCCCTCCATGATCCGGCAGACCGCGTCGCAGGCGGCGGCCCCGGAGGAGAACTCGGCGGCCAGCACCAGCTGTTCGGGCGGTTTCGGCCGCAGGCCCAGGACGGCCCGGACGACGATGCCGAGCGAGCCCTCGGAGCCGACGAAGAGGCGGGTCAGGTCGTAGCCGGCGACCCCCTTGGCGGTACGGCGGCCGGTGGACATCAGCCGCCCGTCGGCGAGGACGACGTCAAGACCGAGGACGTACTCCGCCGTGACCCCGTACTTCACGCAGCACAGTCCGCCGGACGCGGTGCCGATGTTGCCGCCGATCGTGCACATCTCCCAGCTGGACGGGTCCGGCGGGTAGTAGAGGCCGAGTTCGTTCACCGCGCGGGACAGGGTCGCGTTGACGACTCCGGGCTCGACGACGGCGATGCGGTCGACCGGGTTGATCTCCAGGATCCGGTCCATCTTGGTCAGCGACAGCACGATGCAGCCGTCGGAGGCGTTGGCCGCGCCCGACAGGCCGGTGCGGGCGCCCTGGGGGACGACCGGGACGCGCAGTTCGGTGGCGACGCGCATGACGTGCTGGACCTGTTCGACCGTGCGGGGCAGGACGACCACGGCCGGGGTGCCGGCCGGGCAGAAGCTCGCCATGTCGTTGGCGTAGGAGACCGTGACGTCCGGATCGGTGAGGAGGGCGTCGGCGGGCAGACCGGTGAGCAGGCGGTCCACCAGGTTGCCGGTTGCCTCGTCGCGGGGGGCTTCGATACGGCTCATGATCACAGCGTCGCACCGGGGGCCATCGGTGTGAACCCCACCAGCGCCGACCGCCGCACTCCGGGGGGTGGTCGCCGTACTGCCGCACAGTGAGCGCCATGGAGAACCAAGCCACGGAGAACCGCCCGCAGGAGCGGCGGACCCGGGTGCGCGGGCGCCTGGTGGCCGCCGCGGTCGCGGGCTGCGCGGTGCTCGGTACGGTGCTGATGCTGCTGCCCGTGGAGCGGACGGTGACGCGCGCTCCCGCCCCCGCGCCGGGGGCCCAGGCGCTGACGGCGGTCACCGCCGGTGTGCCCGCCGCGCTGCCCGACCTGGCGGCGCTGATCGGTGAGCGGGAGCGCCATCTGCGCCGGCACCCCGGGGACGCCGAGTCGTGGGCGGTGCTCGGGACGGCGTACGTCGAGCAGGGGCGGCGGACGGCCGACACGACGTTCTACGCGAAGGCCGACGACAGCCTGCAAAGGTCCCTGAAGCTGCGCGGCGGCGCCCAGGCCCTCGGTGGTCTGGCCGCCCTCGCGAACGCGCGCCGGGACTTCCGGGCCGCGCGCACCTGGGGCGAGGCCGCGCGGAAACTGGAGCCGAGGCGGTGGACGACGTATCCGGCGCTGATCGACGCGTACACCGGGCTCGGCGACCACAAGGCGGCCGGTGTGGCGCTGGAGCGGCTGACGCGGCTGCGGTCGGGGCCTGCGGTGCGGGCCCGGGCGGCGGCCGTGTACCGGGACCGGGGCTGGCGCGAGGACGCGGCGGCGCAGCTGGTCGACGCGGTGGCGGAGGCGCGGGCGCCGGCCGAGCGGGCCGCGTACCTGGAGCAGGCCGGGCAGCTCGCCTGGGAACGCGGGGACCGCGAGGACGCGCTGCGGTACTTCCAGGCGGCGGTCCGGATCGACCCCGACCAGCGGGCCGCGCAGGCCGGTCAGGGGCGGGCCCTCGCGGCACTGGGCCGGACGACGGAGGCCCTGAGCGCCTACCGGACGGCCCTCGCGAAGCAGCCGCTGCCCCAGTACGCCCTGGAGCTGGGCGAGTTGTACGAGTCGCTCGGGCTGGGGCAGGCCGCCCGGGTGCAGTACGACCTGCTGCGGACGACGGTCGAGCGCGCCGCGGCGGGCGGGGTGGACGGGGAGCTGGTGCTGGGGCAGTTCGAGGCGGACCACGGCGACCCGGAGTCCGCGGTACGGCGGTTGCGGGCCGAGTGGCTGCGGCAGCCGGGGACCGCGGTGGCCGACGCCCTGGGCTGGGCGCTGCACCGGGCGGGCCGGGGCCGGGAGGGCCTGCGGTACGCCCGGATCGCGACGGACAAGGTGCACGGGGGCAAGGTGCGCAGCGCGCTGTACGCCTACCACCTGGGCATGATCGAGGCCGCGTCGGGCCACTCCGCTCCCGCGCGCCGGCATCTGCGGGAGGCGCTGCGGATCAATCCGTGGTTCTCGCTCCCGCGGGTGCGGGCGGCGCGGGAGGCGTTGGCGGCGCTGGGGGAGGTGCCGGACGAGGGGGTGCCGGTGATGGACGCGAAGGCGGTCACACCGCGGCCGTACCGATGAGGGCGTTCCTCGTCACCAGCGCCGCCAGTTCCTCCTCGCCGAGCCCCGCCGTGCCCTCGGGCCTGCGGGGCAGCACCATGTAGCGGGTCTCCGCGCTGGAGTCCCACACCGTGATCTCGGTGGCGGCGGGCAGTTCCAGGCCGAACTCCCGCAGCACGGCGCGTGGTTCGCGGACCACGCGGGAGCGGTACGCCTCGGACTTGTACCAGCTCGGTGAGGGGCCCAGGAGGCGCAGCGGGTAGCAGGAGCAGAGGGTGCAGACGACGACGTTGTGCAGCGAGTCGGTGTTCTCCACCACCCGCAGGCGCTGGTACGAGCCGTCCATGTACCCCAGTTCCCGGACGGCCGCCGTGCCGTCCGCGAGGAGCCGGGCCCGGTAGGCGTCGTCGGTCCAGGCACGGGCGACGACCCGGGCGCCGTTCGCCGGCGAGGACTCCACGAGGAACGCGTCGATCGCCTCGTCCAGCCGTTCGCCGGTGATCAGCCCCTTCTCCTCCAGAAGGGTCTCCAGGCGCCTGACCCGCCTGGCGATCGTGGCGTCGGTGTGGTGGTCACCGCTCATCGGCCCCGCTCCTCTCGTCCGCCTCCAAGTAGCTCTCCCACAGGTCCAGCACGACGTGGTGGTCGCCCTCGCCCCACAGGTCCCGGGCCGCGAAGCGGACCGCGTAGATCTGCTCGACGGGTGCGTCCCCGCGTCCCTGCGCGCTGAGGTCGGCCAGTTCCTCCGGGCCCTCCGGCTCGACGACGACCCCCCGCTGGCCGCGCGCGTACCGCGGCAGCCGCGTGTGGTGCGGCGGGTCGTGGCGGTAGGTGCGGACCCGGGTGCCGGGCGGGAAGCGGTCGGGCGGCGTGTCAGTCATCGAGCTCACCGGCCTCGATCACGCCCTTGCGCTCCAGCAGGGTGCAGATCGCGGTGAACCAGCGCTCGTAGTAGGAGGCCGCCAGGTACTCCGCCGGCGGCATCGACTCGATCGCGTCGCGGAACTCGTTGGTGTTGAACAGCCCCTGGGCGCGCAGGGTGTTGTAGAGGCCGACGACCCGCGCCTCCCAGTCCGCGCGGAAGGGCTCGGTGTCGTCGGTGGTGTCGATCGCACCGAACCCCTGCGTGCCGCCCACGTCGTTCATCCTGGCCATGCGGCCAGCCTACGAGGGTTGCCCGGACTGTGGCTTGTGGTAGACGGAGAAACGCCGTGCGCCCGTCGCACCCGAGACGAGCCCCATGCACAGCCACGGGGTGCCGCCGTGCCGTACGGCGACTCCCTCGGGCTCGCGGTGGTCGAGGGAGTGGCCGGCCTCGGTGCGCTGCCGCTGGACCAGCTCTCCGGTGCGGATGTCGAGGCAGGACAGGTAGGCGTTGCCGTGCTCCTCGGGCGGGTTGGTGGCCTCGTCGTAGGCGGTCCCGGCCAGTTGGTAGACGTGGTCGCCGTACAGGGCGTACCCCTGGAAGGGGATCGCGGGGTCGGGGTGCAGGCCGGTCTGGGCGAGGTCGGCGACCGGGTCGGCGTAGTCGCGGGCGACGAAGGCGTCGAGGTCCCAGATCCGGTAGCGGGGCCGGCCGTCGAGGCGGTAGCGGATCGCGATGCGCCGCGAGGCCATGCACACCGAGGGCTGGTTGTTGGTGGTGCCGGGCATCGGCTTGCGGATCGCCACGTCCTCGCCGGTGCGGGTGGCGCCGTCGAAGAAGCGGAAGCGGGTGATGCCCTGGCCGTAGCCGTTCTCCGCGGCGGCCTCGGTCCAGATCCAGACGGTGCCGTCGGCCGCGTTCTGCACGCCCATGCTGACGCCGTGCCCGAAGCCCTGGAGATGCATGTGCCCGAGCAGCGTGCCCTCGTAGTCGAGCCGGTTCAGGCACAGATCGCCCGACTCCGCTCCGCCCGGGGCGAGTTGGAGGGCGTAGAGGTGTCCGTGCGCCTCGTCGAAGGCGAAGGACTGGAGGACCGTGCCCTCGTGCAGCGACTTCTTCCACAGCCAGCGGACGGCCGGCACGGACAGGTCGAAACGCTCGGTCACGGTCCTCCCTCGATCAGCGGGGGCTACAGGTTGCCCCGCTTCGCCTGCTCCCGCTCGATGGCCTCGAACAGTGCCTTGAAGTTGCCCTTCCCGAAGCCCATCGAGCCA
This sequence comes from Streptomyces sp. NPDC091972, assembly GCF_044756385.1. Lineage (NCBI taxonomy): Bacteria > Bacillati > Actinomycetota > Actinomycetes > Kitasatosporales > Streptomycetaceae > Streptomyces > Streptomyces sp. NPDC091972. Next base: position 729,506 of record NZ_JBIVSV010000002.1, read on the forward strand.
TGCCGCTCGATGAGTTCGAAGAACACGGTCGGCCTGTCCTGGACCGGCTTGGTGAAGATCTGGAGCAGGTAGCCGTCCTCGTCGCGGTCGGCGAGGATCTTCAGCTCGCGGAGGGTGTCGACCGGGACGCGGGTGTCGCCGACCCACTCGCCGAGGGTGTCGTAGTAGGAGTCGGGGGTGTCGAGGAACTGGACCCCGGCCGCGCGCATGGTCCGCACGGTCTGCACGATGTCGTTGGTGTTCAGCGCGATGTGCTGGACGCCGGCGCCGCCGTAGAACTCCAGGTACTCGTCGATCTGGGACTTCTTCTTGGCGACGGCGGGTTCGTTGATCGGGAACTTCACCTTGAGGGTGCCGTCGGCCACGACCTTCGACATCAGCGCGCTGTACTCGGTGGCGATGTCGTCGCCCACGAACTCCTTCATGTTCGTGAAGCCCATGACCTTGTTGTAGAAGCCGACCCACTCGTTCATCCGGCCGAGCTCGACGTTGCCGACGCAGTGGTCGACGGCCTGGAAGGTGCGGTGGGCGGGGGGCTCGACGATCGGGGCGGCCGCCGCGTAGCCCGGGAGGTAGGGGCCGTCGTAGCCGGTGCGCTCGACCAGGGTGTGGCGGGTCTCGCCGTAGGTGGCGATCGCGGCGAGGACGACCGTGCCGTGCTCGTCCTTCAACTCGTACGGCTCGGCGACCGAGCGGGCACCGTGCTCGAGCGCGTAGGTGTACGCGCGGCGGGCGTCCGGGACCTCGATGGCGAGGTCGACCACCCCGTCGCCGTGCTCGGCCACGTGCTGGGCGAGGAAGTGGCCCCAGGGGGTGGCGGCCTTGATGACCGAGGTGAACACGAACCGGGCGGAGCCGTTCTCCAGCACATAGCTCGCGGTCTCGCGGCTGCCGTTCTCCGGTCCGGAGTAGGCCACCAGCCGCATGCCGAAGGCGGTCGAGTAGTAGTGGGCCGCCTGCTTGGCGTTGCCGACGGCGAAGACGACCGCGTCCATTCCCTTGACCGGGAAGGGATCGGCCTGCCGGGCGGTGTCGGGAGTGTGGTGTGTGGTCTGCGTCATGTGCGAAGCCTGGCTCCGCCCTGCAAGGTGCGCAATAGTTTGCGTGTCCACTGGACAACATGTTCAGCGGTACGGCCGTATCGACGGACTTTCTGTGCAGGATGACCATCTCTCGGGGAGGCTGCCGTGGGGATCGACGAGCTGGACGGGCGGATCATCGTGCTCCTCGCGCGCGAGCCGCGGATCGGGGTCCTCGAGATGTCCCGGCGGCTGGGGGTGGCCCGGGGGACCGCGCAGGCGCGGCTGGACCGGCTTCAGTCGAACGGAGTCATCCGGGGGTTCGGTCCGCAGGTCGATCCGGCGGCGCTCGGCTACCCGGTGACCGCGTTCGCCACGCTCCAGATCCGGCAGGGGCAAGGGGCCGACGTACGGGCGCACTTGGCGACCGTGCCGGAGGTCCTCGAACTGCACACCACCACCGGCAGCGGGGACATGCTGTGCCGCCTCGTGGCCCGCTCCAACGCCGATCTCCAACGTGTGATCGACCGGGTTGTCGGTTTCGATGGGATCGTCCGGGCCGCCACCGCGATCGTCATGGAGAACCCCGTTCCGCTGCGGATCATCCCGCTGGTGGAGCAGGCGGCGGGTGATCCGGCCCTTCGGGAGTGACCGAGCCAGCGGGGTGAGCGGGTGTGAACTTCTGGGAGTACCTCGGCAGCCGCCACCAGCAACTGCTCGTGGACGCCTACCAGCACGCGAGCGCCGTCTTCCAGTGCATGGTCGCGGCGACGGTGATCGGGGTGCTGATCGGGGTCGTGACCTATCGCAGCGAGTGGGCGGGCAACCTCGCCACGACGGCCACCTCGACGATCCTGACCGTCCCCTCGCTCGCCATGATCGGCCTGCTCGTCCCGGTCGTGGGCCTCGGGGTGCCGCCCACGGTGATCGCCCTGACGCTGTACGGGCTGCTGCCGGTCGTCCGCAACGCGATCGTGGGGCTGCGCGGGGTCGATCCCTCGCTGGTGGACGCGGCCGAGGGGATCGGGATGTCCCGGGTGACCCGCCTCGCGCGGGTCGAGCTGCCGCTCGCCTGGCCGCCGATCCTGACCGGGATCCGGATCTCGACGCAGATGCTGATGGGCATCGCCGCGATCGCCGCCTACGCCTCCGGTCCCGGCCTCGGCAACGAGATCTTCCGCGGCATCGCCTCCCTGGGCAGCAGGAACGCACTCAACCAGGTGCTCGCCGGCACGCTCGGGATCGTCGTCCTCGCCCTGCTGTTCGACGCCGCGTACGTCCTGCTCGGGCGGCTGACCATTCCGAGGGGGATCCGTGTCTGAGACGTCCGGCGCCTCGGGTGCGGCCATCGGGCTGGAGCACCTGACCAAGCGGTACCCCGGCAGTCCGCAGCCCGCCGTCGACAACGTGACCATGGAGATCAGGGCGGGCGAGACCGTCGTCCTCGTGGGGCCGTCCGGCTGCGGCAAGTCGACCACGCTCAAGATGATCAACAGGCTGATCGAGCCGACCGGCGGACGCATCCGGATCAACGGCGAGGACGTCACCGACATCGATCCGGTCCGGCTGCGCCGCAAGGTGGGCTACGCGATCCAGTCGGCCGGACTCTTCCCGCACATGACGGTCGCGCAGAACATCGCGCTCGTGCCGCGGATGATCGGCTGGGGCAAGGCACGGATCGGCGACCGGGTGGAGGAACTGCTCGACCTGGTCGGACTCGACCCCGGCGAGTTCCACGGCCGCTATCCACGCCAGCTGTCCGGCGGTCAGCAGCAGCGGGTCGGGGTGGCCAGGGCGCTCGCGGCCGATCCGCCCGTCCTGCTGATGGACGAGCCGTTCGGCGCGGTCGACCCGATCACCCGGGACCATCTCCAGGACGAGCTGATCCGGCTCCAGCGCGAGCTGCACAAGACGATCGTCTTCGTCACCCATGACTTCGACGAGGCGATCAAGCTGGGCGACCGGATCGCCGTGCTGCGCGAACGCTCCCGCATCGCCCAGTTCGACACCCCGGAGGCGATCCTGACCAACCCGGCCGACGACTTCGTGTCCGGGTTCGTCGGCGCCGGGGCGGCCCTGAAGCGGCTGAACCTCACCCGGGTGCGGGACGTGGAGATCACCGGCTGTCCGACCGCGACCGTCGACGACCCCCTCCAGGAGATCTTCAACAGGCTCCGGGGCAGCGGGACGAACGAGATCCTGCTGCTCGACAGGCGCGGACGGCCCTACAAGTGGCTCAGGCGCGGCGACATGATGCGGGCGAAGGGGTCGCCGGCCCGGGCCGGGACGCCGGTGAGCGACACGGTGACCAGGGACGCGACCCTGCGGGACGCCCTGGAGGCCGTGCTGACCGACAACGCGGGACGGGTCGCGGTGACGGGGCGGCACGGTGAGTACACGGGGGTCGTCGACATGGAGACGCTCATGAACTCCGTGCACGCACTCCTGGAGGCGGACCGGCTGGAGGCCATGGAGCATCAGCACGAACTGGAGACGATCCGGGCCGACCGGACGCACGCCGAGCAGGAGGGCGCCGCCGCAGGGGGGCGGACGGCGTGACGACGGCCGCGAGTCCCGTTGCCGAGGACGGGCGGGAGGAGGGCGCGTCCGCTCCCCCGCCGGGGCCGCCGAAGCGGCGGGTGACCTGGCGGAAGCTGACCTTCCTGCCCGCGTTCCTCCTCGCCGTCCTGCTCGCGACCTGGCTGTGGTTCGAGCAGGCCGACCTGGACCCGCTCTCCGCGAACGCGCTGTCGAACGGGCAGGTGTCCAAGGCCCTGTGGCAGCACGTGGAGCTGACGGTGGTCTCGACGTTCTTCGTGCTGATCATCGCGATCCCGCTGGGGATCGTGCTGACCCGCGGCGCCTTCCGGAAGGCGAGCCCGGTGGTGACGGCGGCCGCCAACATCGGCCAGGCGACCCCGGCGATCGGCCTGCTGGCCCTGCTGGTGATCTGGCTGGGCACCGGCACGAAGGCGGCCCTGATCGGCATCGTCGCCTACGCCGTCCTGCCGGTCCTGTCGAACACGATCGCGGGCCTGAAGGCGAACGACCCCACCCTGCTGGAGGCGGCACGCGGTATCGGCATGTCCCCGCTGGGAGTACTGGCCCGCGTCGAACTCCCGCTGGCGGTCCCGCTGATCCTCGCGGGCGTCCGCACGGCCCTGGTCCTCAACGTCGGCACGGCGACCCTGGCGGCCTTCGGCGGGGGCGGCGGCCTCGGCGTCCTCATCACGACCGGCATCACCAACCAGCGGATGCCGGTCCTGATGCTGGGCTCCGTCCTCACGGTCACCCTCGCCCTCCTGGTCGACTGGCTGGCCTCCCTCGCGGAACTGCTGCTCGAACCACGGGGATTGGAGGTGGGGGGATGAGGTGCGGACGCCGGGCACCGGCCTCGCCGGCCGTCCCACGGGTTCTGAGGCCGGGGCCCCTCCCCCCTCGCGTCCGGCGCACCGCTGCCCACGTGCAGGGGGCCGGGGGCGGGGGCCTGGAACGGAGGAGCCCGGCGTCGGGCCCGACGGGCGTCCGTTCCCCGGTCCTGCCGTGCCGACGACGAGGCACGGGAACCTCCGGGGCCCCCGGCAGCCCGGGCCCTCCGCCGGTCGCCCGGTCGGTCGAACTGCCTTTGGGGGCAACCGGTTCGGCGGTCACGCCATGACGTCCACGTGCCCGCCCGCCGACAGGGAAGCGCGCCTCCCGTCGCGACGACGTGAGGTGACGGTGTGAAACCGGCCCTCCTGGTGCTGAGCGGTTGCCTGGTCCTGCTGGCCGGCTGTGGGCTGACCAGCGGCTCGCCCATGGCCGACGACGTGGAGCCGGGGTCGATCGGCCGCGGTGAGCCGCTCAAGGGTGCCGAGCTGACGGTCACGTCGAAGGAGTTCACCGAGCAGCTCGTCCTCGGCGCGATCATGGGCATCGCCTTCGAGGCGGCCGGGGCGGACGTGCTGGACCGCACCGGCATCCAGGGGTCGGTCGGGGCCAGGGAGGCGGTCAGGTCCGGGGACGCGGACGGGATGTACGAGTACACCGGCACGGCGTGGATCACCTACCAGGGCAACAGCGAGCCGATCGCCGACCCGCAGGAGCAGTGGACGGCCGTGCGCGGGGCCGACCTGGCCAACGGGCTGACCTGGCTGCCGAAGGCACCCCTGAACAACACCTACGCCCTCGCCACGAACCGGGCCGGCCTCCGGAAGTACGGCACGACAACGCTCTCCGAGGTGGCCGCGCTGGCGAAGAAGGACCCCGGCGCGGTGACCCTGTGCGTGGAGAACGAGTTCGCCAACCGCGCCGACGGGCTGCCGGGCATGGAGAAGGCGTACGGGATGAGCGTCCCGGCGGGGTACATCACCCAGATGGACACCGGGATCATCTACACCCAGGTGGCGAAGGGCAGTTGCCGGTACGGGGAGGTCTTCACGACCGACGGCCGCATCACGTCCATGAACCTCGCGGTGATGCGGGACGACCGCAGGTTCTTCCCCAACTACAACGCGGCGCCCGTGATCAACTCCAGGTCCCTCAAGCGGTGGCCGGCCATCGCGGAGGTGCTCGCCCCGGTCACGGAGAAGCTGGACAACACGGTGGCTCGGGAGCTCAACGCCAGGGTCGACGTCGCCGGGGAGGACCCGCACCAGGTGGCGTTGGACTGGATGAAGGCGGAGGGGTTCGTGAAGTAGGGGCCGGCTCCCGATCCGCCGAGTTACAAAGAACCCGTTGCAAAGGAACCTTTGCAGAGTTATCTTTGTACGCATGCCGGAAGAGCCGAAGGTACGGAAACTCGACGCCCGTTCACTGCGCGGGCTGGCCCACCCGCTGCGGATGGAACTGCTCAACGCGCTGCGCCGGCGCGGACCGGCCACCGCCTCGATGCTCGCCGAGCGCCTGGGCGAGTCCAGCGGCGCCACCAGCTACCACCTGCGCCAGCTCGCCGAGCACGGCTTCATCGCCGACGCCCCGGAGCACGGCAAGGGCCGGGAGCGGTGGTGGCAGGCCGTGGACCAGGGGCTGACCTTCGACACCACCGAGTTCGACGGCGCGGGCCCCGAGGTTCGGGGCATGGCCGAGATCTACCTGCACGAGGTCGCCGCCACGCACGCCCGCGAGCTCTCCGGCTGGCTCAGCACCCGGGATCACTGGTCCACCGAGTGGACCCGCGCCTCCGACATGAGCGACATGACGCTCCGGCTCACCCCCGACCTGGCCACCGAGCTCGTCGACAAGATGCACGCCCTGATCAACGACTACCGCGGCCGGGTCACCGACGAGGCCCCCGGCACGGAGCAAGTCCGCGTCCACACGCACCTGTTCCCCACCGAGACGGACTGAGAGGCCCCGCCATGCACCCCGACACCCACCTGGCCCTGCACCAGCTCCGCGCCGCCGACCTCCGCGCCGAGGCCGACGCGCACCGGCTCGCCGTCGAGGCCAGGCGGCCGTACGCCATCCGCACCCGCCTCGGCTGGACCCTCGTGGAGGTCGGGCTCCGGCTCGCCTCCCCGCGGCCTGCCCTCGCGCCCTAGCAGGCGGGGACGGACCCCTTGCCGGACTCCAGGGCGGTCAGCGCACCCACCGCCCCCTTCAGGGACGTCACCGGGATCAGCCGCAGCCCCTTCGGCAGCTCCGCTTTCGCGTCGGCGCACTCGTCCTTCGGGACCAGGAACACCGTCGCCCCGTCCCGCTTCGCGGCCTGTGTCTTCAGCGCCACACCGCCCACCGCGCCGACCGTGCCGTCCGCGTCGATCGTGCCGGTCCCGGCGATGGTGCGGCCGCCCGTGAGCTCGCCCCCGGAGCCGTTGCCGTGGAGCTTGTCGACGATCCCCAGCGCGAACAGCAGACCCGCGCTCGGCCCCCCGACGTCCGCGAGCCTCAGCGTCACCTTGACCTTGTCGTCGCTGAGCTTGAGGTAGCCGAGGGCCGCCTGGGTCGCCGCGTCCTGGGACTCCTTCATCTGCGCGGTGTTGTGCTTCTCGATCTCCTCGACGTTCTGCCCGCTCGGGTAGACCGCGTCGTGGGGCATGACCGCCCGGTCGGTGCGGAACCAGTTGTCGACGATGTCGCCGAGGGAGATGTGCGCGTCGGGCCCGGTCGCCTCGATGGTCGTCATCCGCAGCTGCCCGCTCGTCGTCCGGGTCGCGGCCCCGGAGACCGTGATCACGGCCGCGCCCTCGTTGTCACCGAGGACGTTCGCCGTCATCCCCGGCTGCGCCAGCGAGAACGGCAGCGGCGCGAGGAGGGCCGTGGCGACCAGCGCCACGACGGGCAGGGCACAGACGGCGACGGCCTGGGGGCGCGTGAGGCGAGAGAGCACGGGATCAATCTAACGCGGCGGTCACTTCCGGCCACGAGCCGGTCAGCCCCGGTACAGATCCCGTCGCGCGCGGGTGAAACGCCGTAGGACGTCGGGCAGCGGTTCGACCCCGATGCCCGGCCCCCGGGGCACCGGCAGGTGGCCGTCCGCCAGGACGAACGGCTCGGTGAGGTCCTCGGCGAAGTAGCGGGAGGAGGCGGAGGTGTCGCCGGGGAGCGTGAAGCCCGGCAGGGCGGCCAGGGCGAGGTTCGCGGCGCGGCCGATCCCCGTCTCCAGCATGCCGCCGCACCACACCGGCACCCCGTGCGCGCGGGCCACGTCGTGGATGCGCCGGGCCTCCAGATAGCCGCCCACCCGCGCGGGCTTGACGTTGACGACCCGGCACGCGTCCATGGCGATCGCGGAGGCGGTGTCCCGGGCGTTGTGCAGGGACTCGTCGAGGCAGACGGGGGTCGTGATACGGCTCTGGAGGCGTGCGTGGCCGTACAGGTTGTTCTCGTCCAGCGGCTCCTCGATCAGCAGCAGCCCGAACTCGTCGAGCCGCCGCAGGTGTTCGGCGTCCGCGAGCGTGTACGCGGTGTTGGCGTCGACCTGGAGGGGCAGCGCGTCCCCGAAGCGCTCGCGCACGGCCCGTACGGGCTCGATGTCCCAGCCCGGTTCGATCTTCAGCTTGATCCGGACGTACCCCTCGGCGAGATACCCCTCGACGTCGTCCAGCAGCTCCGGCACGGACTCCTTGATCCCCACCGACACCCCGGCGGGCACCCGGTCGCGCACCGCGCCGAGGTACACCGCCAGCGGCATGCCGTACGACCGCAGCTCCGCGTCCAGCACCGCCGTCTCCAGGGCCGCCTTCGCCAGCTCGTGCCCCTTGGTCCCGCTCACGGCGGGCCCGACCAGCGCCGCCGAGAGCGTGGGCAGCGCCGCCGCCCTCGGCACCAGGAAGTCCCGCAGCACGAACTCCGCACCGGCCACGAACTCGGAGCAGTACCGCGGCTGCGGGTCGGCGGCGAACTCCGACCAGCCCTCGGCGGTGTCCGTGACGACGTGCAGCAGGAAGGTGTCCTTCGTGGTCATCGTGCCGAACGAGGTGCGGAAGGGAGTGACCAGCGGGATCGCCACATGGACGACTTCGACGCGCTCCAGCCTCATGCGGCGGCCTCCTTGGTGAGGGTGTACCAGCCGTCCCGGGACATCCCGGTCGCCCGGAAACCCTGCCCGAACGCCTCCGTGAACACCTCGCGCACGGCCCGCCGCCAGCGCAGCGCGAGCGCCGGGTCGGCGGCCCGCAGCCCGACGACGTCGTCCGGGACCCGGCACCAGACGTGCAGGTCCGCGAGGTCGCGGCGGGCGAGGACCCCGCCGTCGGGAGCGCGGTGGGTGGCGGGCGCGTCCTCGCGCTCCCCCGTGTCGTACGGCTGTCCGGGCGCCGTCAGGTCCCAGGTCACCGTCAGCCGGTCGCTCTCGTCGCCGCCGTTCACGCCGTCGTGCATGGGGCCGTAGAAGTCGACGAGGTACTCGGTGCCGACCGCGCCCAGCTTGACCAGGTTGAAGCGGGCGTTGCGGGCGACCAGCGGGTCGAAGGTCCAGCGCATGGTGCGGACACCGAGACCCAGCGCCCAGGCCCGCTGCGCCTGCTTCACCGTCTGCCCGACCCCGGGTTCCGCGGCGGCGACCAGGGAGTACGCCTCCGCCGAACCCGGCGGCCCGAACACGGCGGCGCAGGCCCCGGCGAGCCGCCGCCCGTCGTGGGCCGCGTGCACCGCGCCGCCCGCGTGGACCAGGCTGTGCAGCACCTCGGCCGGGTAGGGCGGGGCCGAGGGCGGGGTCCGCCACACCTCGCCGAAGTACGCGCTGACGGCACCGAGGCCGGCGACGTCGTGGACGGTACGGATGCTCACCACGGTCATGCGCCCAGTCTCGGCCGCGGGCGGGCGCTCCGGGTTGTGCAGTCGTACAACGTGTGCGTACGTTCCTTTGCGGAACAGCCAAGGAGCGGGGAGGTGCGACTCGTGGACGCCTGCACCCTCGGCGACCTCCTCGACATCGTCGGCGGCACCTCGGTACGGCTGCACACCGCCCCCGCCGGGCTCACCGCCCCCGTCACGGAGGTGGTCCTGCACGACGCCCACGCCCCGCTCCCCCGCGTGCCGGGCGCGCTGCTGCTGGCCGTCGGGGTGCGGGCGGCCGCGGCCGGGCCGCTGGCGAGGGCGGCGGCGGAGGCCGGGATGACCGGCCTGGTGGTCCGGGGCCCGGACGGGCCGGTAGCGGAAGCCGAGGCGTACGGCGTGGCGCTGCTGTCCGTCGCCGAGGACACCGCCTGGCACCGGGCGCACCTGCTGCTGGCCTCGGCGACCGGCGCCCGGCCGGTGCCGTCCACGGCCGGGCACGGCGACCTCTTCGCCCTCGCCGACGCCATCGCGACGGCGACCGGCGGGGCCACCGCCGTGGAGGACCCGCGCCGGCGGATCCTCGCCTACTCCACCGTCCCCGGCCAGCCGGTCGACGAGGACCGCCGGCAGGGCATCCTGGGCCTCCGGGTGCCGGCAGACGTGGAGAACACCGAGCAGTACCGGGAGCTGTTCGCGGCCGCCGGACCGGTACGGCTGCCCGCGCTGCGGGACGGCTCCCTGCCGCGCCTCGCGGTCGCCGTGCGGGCCGGCGGGGAGACCCTCGGCTCGGTGTGGGTCGTCGACGCCGGCACACTCGCGCTGGACGCGGAGGAGACGCTCGTCCAGGGCGCGTCGACGGCGGCCGTGCTGCTCCTGCGGGCCCGGGCGGCACAGGAGCTGGCCCGGCACCAGAGCGGTGACCTGCTGCGGCGGGTGCTGGACGGCACGGCGGACCCGGCGACGTCCGCCGTACGGCTCGGGGTCGAGGGGCCGGTGCGGGTGGCGGCCTTCGTCTCGGACGCGGCCGGCCTCCCGGACGCCGGACAGACCGGGCTGCGGCTGCTGGACGTCGTACGACTCCAGTGCGAGGCGCGCTACGGGCGGCACGCGTGCGTACTGCTCGACGGGGTGGTGTACGCGCTGCTGCCGGCGCCCGGGGACCGTCACCGGCGGCTGGCCGAGGACATCGTGGCGCGGGCCGGACAGGCGCTCAGGGTGCCGGTGCGGGCGGGACTGGGCGAGGTGGTGGCGGGGCTCGGGGAGGTGGCCGGTTCACGGGCCGACGCCGACCTGGTCCTGCGGGTGCTCGGGCCCTCGCTGCCGGTGGCGACGGTCGACGAGGTGCGGCCACGCGTCACGCTGCTGCGTCTGGCCGAAGTGCTCGCCGAGCACGGGGAGTTGACGAAGGGCACCTGGCGGCGGGTGCTGGCCCACGACGAGGAGCACGGCACCGACCACGCCCGCACGCTGGTGTGCTGGTTCGACGCGGGGTGCGACATGGCGGGCGCGGCGAAGTCGCTCGCCGTCCACCCCAACACGTGCCGCTACCGGCTGAAGCAGGTGCGCCGGCAACTCGGCATCGACCTGGACGACCCCGACGAACGCCTGGTGATGTGGCTCCAGTTGAGAGTACTGGCGGGCCTCGGCCCGAGCACGCCCGCCGATTGACCACGCGCACAAGTCGGCCGACGGCGGCGGCAGGTTCACACGAGGGCATGGCGGCCGACGGCGACGGCGGGTTCACACGGGGGCGTGTCGGCCGACGGCGGCGGCGGGTTCACACGAGGGCATGGCGGCCGACGGCGACGGCAGGTTCACACGAGGGCGTGTCGGCCGACGGCGGCGACAAGTTCACACGAGGGCGTGGCCGCGGACGGCGACGGCAGGTTCACACGAGGGCGTGTCGGCGGACGGCAACCACACCCACCCAGGGGCGCGGGGAACTGCGCGACCAGCCCCCACCGAACCCGCAGCCGACGACGAACCCGCACCGCACCGCACCGCACCGCTCAGGTCAGCGCAGCGCCTCCGCCACCTCTCGCGCAGCGTCCACCACCCGCGGCCCCACCCGCTCCGGCACCGCGTCCGCCAGCATCACGACCCCGACACTGCCCTCGACCCCGGTGACCCCGAGCAGCGGCGCGGCCGCCCCGCTCGCCCCGGCCTCCAGCTCGCCGTGCGTCAGCATGTACCCCGGTTCCCCGAACCCCTGCTGCCGGGCCGCGAGGATGGCCCGCCCCGCGGCCCCGCGGTCCAGCGGATGCCGGAACCCGGCCCGGTAGGCCACGTGATAGTCCGTCCACGTGGGTTCCACGACGGCCACGGCCAGCGCCTCGGCGCCGTCCACCAGCGTGAGGTGGGCCGTCGCCCCGATGTCCTCCGCGAGCGACCGCAGCGCGGGCAGCGCCGCCTCCCGCACCAGCGGATGCACCTGCCGTCCGAGCCGCAGCACCCCCAGCCCCACCCGGGCGCGCCCGCCGAGATCACGCCGTACGAGGGCGTGCTGCTCCAGCGTGGCCAGCAACCGGTACACCACGGTCCGGTTGACGCCCAGTTTGTTGGAAAGCTCGGTGACGGTGAGCCCGTGGTCCGTGTCGGCCAGGAGCTTGAGGACACGCAGTCCCCGGTCAAGCGTCTGAGAGGTCTCCGCGGTCACGACGCCCACTCCTCCAAGTGGTGAGGTCGGCAGCCCCCTCGCGGCGGATGCGTCACCGAGTCCCGTCAGTGACGCGCTTCAGAGGCCGCCGATCGGCCGGCGGCCCGGTCCCTCGCCGGGCCGCGTCGCTTCACGGCTGCGCTCCGCGGCGGCGCTGCCACGGGGCGTGTGCGTAGCGGGACAGTAGCGAAGCGGGTTCGCTCAGCGGAAGCCTCCGTCCAGAATCCGGGCACCAGCCGGTACGGACCACTCCGTTTGTCCTGATACGTACGGTCGGCCTCCGGCAGGCTTCACCGCATCCGGGTGGCCCACTCCTGCACCTTGGCGATCCGCTGGCGGAGCTGCCCGGCCGTGGCCTCGGCGCTCGGGGGGCCGCCGCACACCCGGCGCAGCTCGGTGTGGATCACACCGTGGGGCTTGCCGCTCTGGTGGACGTAGGCGCTGACCATGGTGTTGAGCTGCTTGCGCAGCTCCATCATCTCCTTGTGCGAGACGACGGGCCGCCGCTCGGCGGGCAGCTCCAGCAGGTCCGCCTCACTGTCCGGCTTCTTGCGGCTGTGCGCGATCTGCCGGGCCTGCCGCTTCTGGAGCAGCAGCTGCACCTGGTCCGGTTCGAGGAGGCCCGGGATGCCGAGGTAGTCCTGCTCCTCCTCGCTCCCCGGGTGCGCCTGCATGCCGAACTCGGCGCCGTCGTACAGCACGCGGTCGAAGACGGCCTCGGACTCCAGCGCCTCGAAGGCGAACTGCTCCTGCTCGCCGGTGTCCTCGTCCTGCTCCTTGTTCGCCTCCTCCATCTCCTTCTCGGACTCGGCGTACGGGTCCTCCTCGCCCTCCTTCTTCGGCTTGTCGAGGGCATGGTCCCGTTCCACCTCCATCTCGTTGGCGAAGGTGAGCAGGTCGGGCACGGTCGGCAGGAACACGGAGGCGGTCTCGCCGCGCCGCCGGGACCGTACGAAACGGCCGACGGCCTGGGCGAAGAAGAGGGGCGTGGAGATGGTGGTGGCGTACACGCCCACCGCGAGGCGGGGGACGTCGACGCCCTCGGACACCATCCGCACCGCGACCATCCACCGGTCGTTGCTCTGGCTGAAGTCGTCGATCCGCTTCGAGGCGCCGGCGTCGTCGGACAGGACGAGGGTCGCCCGGGTGCCGGTGATCTCACGGATCAGCTTGGCGTAGGCGCGCGCGGAGTCCTGGTCGGAGGCGATGACGAGGGCCCCGGCGTCCGGGATGGCCTTCCTGACCTCGGTGAGCCGCTGGTCGGCGGCGCGCAGCACGCTCGGCATCCACTCACCGCGCGGATCGAGGGCCGTACGCCAGGCCTGGCTGATGGCGTCCTTGGTCATGGGCTCGCCGAGCCGGGCGGCGATCTCGTCCCCCGCCTTGGTCCGCCAGCGCATGTTGCCGCTGTAGGAGAGGAAGATGACGGGCCGCACGACGTGGTCGGCGAGCGCGTTGCCGTACCCGTACGTGTAGTCGGCGGCCGACCTGCGGATCCCGTCGTTGCCCTCCTCGTACGTCACGAAGGGGATCGGATTGGTGTCCGAGCGGAACGGCGTACCGGTGAGCGCGAGCCGGCGGGTGGCGGGCTCGAAGGCCTCGAGACAGGCCTCGCCCCACGACTTGGAGTCGCCGGCGTGGTGGATCTCGTCGAGGATGACGAGGGTCTTGCGCTGCTCGACCCGGTTGCGGTGCAGCATGGGCCGCACGCCCACACCCGCGTAGGTGACGGCGACACCGTGGTAGTCCTTGCCGAGCGGCCCGGCGCTGTACTCGGGATCCAGCTTGATCCCTATCCGCGCGGCCGCCTCGGCCCACTGCTTCTTCAGGTGCTCGGTCGGCGCGACGACGGTCACCTGCTGCACGACATGGTGGTGCAGCAGCCAGGAGGCCAGCGTGAGCGCGAAGGTCGTCTTGCCGGCCCCCGGCGTCGCGACGGCCAGGAAGTCACGCGGCTGCTCCTGGACGTACTTCTCCATCGCCCCTTGCTGCCAGGCACGCAGCTTGCTGGCGGTGCCCCAGGGGGCCCGGCCGGGGAAGGCGGGGGAAAGGTGGTGGGAGGAGGCGGCGGTGGTAGTCACGGTCTCCGTCGGGGTCGAGCGGCTGGGCGGTGTCTTCGCCTGTGTATGACGACCGGGTCACCTTACCGGCGGCCCGCACGTGTCACCGCGCGGACGGGGCCGGGGCGGGTGGGGGTGGGACGGAGGTCACAGTGGGTCCGCCGGCGGTGGCCCTCATGTGCGGGCGGACCCCTGCCCGGCGTGCAGCCGGGTCGTCACCCACGCCCCCACCAGGGCCACCCCCGCCATCGGCAGGAACACCACGGCGAACGCGGCCGGGTGAGAGCCGGATGCCTGGGTCGCGGTGTGGCTCACCGTGCCGCCGCCCAGCGCCGCGAAGGCGGCGCCGCCCGCCGCCAGCAGGACGGCGTTCGAGAGGCCGTCGGAGATCTGGAGGGCGGCGGAGTTGCTGCCGGCCTCCTCCGGGGCGGAAAGATGCAGCAGGAGCACACTGGTGGAGGAGATCACCAGCCCCATCCCGAAACAGCCGAAGCCCCAGGCGACGGCGACCGTCCAGACCGGCACGGAGTCGATCAGCACACTCGGCGCGGCGGCGATCGCGGCCGCGACCAGCACCATCCCCGCGGTCATCAGCCGTTCCCGGTACGGCTCCACCCGCGCCCGTGACTGCACCCACGACCCCAGCGCCCACGTGGCCCCGCCCGCCGCCAGCGAGAACCCGGCCAGCGTCGGCGACAGCCCCCGCTGGGTGACCAGCATCAACGGCACGAAGGACTCCGCCGCCACGAAGGAGCCCGCCGCGACCCCGCGCAGCAGCACGACGGAGGGCAGCCCGCGCGCCGCCCGGTACGTGCCGCGAGGGAGCAGTCCGAGCACGGCCGGCACGAGCAGGGCCACCCCCACGAGACCGGGCAGCAGGGAGAGCGGACGCAGGTCCTGGGCTGCGTACTGGAGGAGCCCGGCGCCCACGGAGATCCCGAGGGCGAGCCGGATGCGGCGCCGGTCGGCGCCGGGAGCACGACCGTCCACCGGGCCCGCGGCCCGCCGCCGTATCTGCGGAAGGGCGAGGGCCAGCGGGAGGACGACCAGCGCCGGAATCCCGACGAACACCCACCGCCACCCGAGGTGCTCGGTCACCGCCCCGGCCGCGAGCGGCCCCACGATCGACGGCACCACCCAGCCCGCCGCGAACGCCGCCATGATCGCGGGCCGCAGCCGTTCCGGATAGGCCCGGCCGACGACGACGTACAGCGCCACGATGACCAGCCCGCCCCCGAACCCCTGCACGGCCCGCCCGAGGATGAACAGCCACATCGCACCGGCCGTCCCCGACAACAGCAGCCCCGCCCCGAAGCAGGCGATCCCCGCGGTCAACGGCCCGAGCGGCCCCTTGCGGTCCGCCCACTGCCCGGCCAGCACCATCCCGAACAGGCTGGTGGTGAAGTACCCGGAGAACGCGAACGCGTAGAGCGCGACCCCGTCCAGCTCCCGCGCGGCGACCGGCATCGCGGTCCCCACGGCGGTCGCCTCGAACGCGATCAGCAGCACGACGGACACGATGCCGATGCTCAGCGCCCGGTACGAACGCCCCAGCACCCCCTCCTCCCCCTCGTCGACGGACGGGACCTGAGGGTCGCCGGTGACACCGGCGTCACGTGGTTCGAGCACTGACATGCCCGCCAGGGTAAGGTCCTCGGCCCGCCTTTGCCCCTGTCGAAAGCCCGCCTCCCCCTGAGACCTTGGTCGTACGACCCCCTCGGGCCCCGTCCCCGTTCATGAACGGCGTATGGCGGTCCCGTTGCAGCCCCCACGCCTCCCTTGAACCACCCCCCACGGCCCCCTACGGTCAAGTCACCGGTTCATCCCGGCCGTGTGCCCGAGTGGTTCAGGGACTCGCCTGCAAAGCGAGTTACGCGGGTTCGATTCCCGCCACGGCCTCCAGTGCCTTGACCAGGTAAGACGATAGGGCGGCATCTCCTCGGAGATGCCGCCCTATCGCTCGTCCGTCTCAGTTTCCGTCTCAATCGACGCCCGGTACACCCGCGATGAGGGTGGGGCTCGGCTCAGCCCCGCCGCCGTCTTGCTCAGCACCGACAAGCTCCCCAAGATGAGTAAGAGCATCAAGACGGGGGGATTCGCGATGATGCCTGTAAGGCGACGGGGCATCGCCCTGTGGGCGGTCGTGGGAGTGCTCACAACTCTATTGATAGTGATCACTCCGTTCTTGCTCCAAGCGGCTGCCCCATCCAACAAGGATTGGGAGCAACTCAGTAACATCAGCCAGGCATACGGAGCGCTTTCTGTCTTCTTCTCCGCAGCCGCACTTCTTGGTGTAGTCGCATCCTTGGTTCACCAGTCCCGCCAGACAGCCGTTACAACGGAGCAGGCTCTGCGCGCCTCGCATCAGTACGTGATCGCGCTGGTGATGAACGATCCGACGCTTCTCCCAGGCGGCGAACCACCTCCAATCAACGTGACAGAGCAAGAGGCGAGGCAGATGATGTTGACGAACCTCTTCGTCAGCAACTGGATAGCCGAGTACCGTCTGAAGCGCTTGAATGATGGCGAACTTCGAGTGGTGCTGAGCACCCACTTCAGAGGTGAAATTCCTCGCAAGCACTGGGAGGGTGCCGGCCAACACTGGCGACAATTAGCCAACGCTTCAAAGGTTCGCAGAGAGATGCGTTTCGTGACCATAGTCGACGAGATGTACAGGGAAGCGGTCGCCCAGGGACCAGCGATCCCATCCAGTTCCTACTTCTCGGGCGGCACTTGATCACTGGGCTGACTGCCAGCCACGCCATTGTCCTCGTCCCGAACCGCCTCAGCCTTCCAGATCAGACCGTCCACCTGCTTCGCCACGTCGGCGCGCACGCCGTCCACCATGTGCTGATAGCGGGCGGCCATGGCTGTGGTGGACCACCCCATGAGGCCCATGACGGCCCGCCCGGGGACACCGAGGATGAGTAGAACCGTGGCGGCCGTGTGGCGCGCGTTGTGCAGCCGACCGTCCCGCACCTTCGCCTCGGCCAAGAGGTCTTGAGAGATTCCGAGACCTCTAGGTACGTACCTCGCGGACTGCCCTGCGGCACGCGTCCTCCCCTTCTTCGCCCATGCCGTCGTTGTCCTTCTCCTCTCTACCATCCCACGACAGGTCGGCACCGCGCTGCCTCCGAAAAACCGAGCAGGCCGGACCACCCTGCTGTCCCATAGCCCCACCACAGGCGCGAAGCAGGTAATCATTGTCTTCCCGTCCGTCCCACTGGCTTACATCTCCTCGAACCACCCTTCGCTCTCCGCAATGACGGCCAACGGAGAACAGTGTTCAGAAATTGCGGCCATGAGTGAAAGGTCGGCGCTGTTAACATGTTGAGGCAACATACGGCTCGGCTCCGCTAGAACCTTTCTGGAGTCAGCGGGCTGCAACCTGTGCTCTATATAGTAGTTCGCCTCAACTGGATCAAACCCTCGGGAAACTAGTCGCATCGCCTCTTTGATCGCACTCAAAGAAGGGACGACTTTTACAAGCGGAGAGTGTAGAAACCTCTGCAACTGATGGTTAGCGTAGAGACCGACAAATTCCCGTTGCGATCCGGCCTTTCGAATGGCCGTAGCGATATCTTCGTCAAAGCGATCACTGGCGCCCGACAGCACGCTAATAAATCGTGACTGGTGCGACAGCCCTCGAGGCAATCGAAACCCTACGCCAGGATCTGTGGAGATTGATCGCCCCCGGAAAGCAGTCGAGAGCCCACGAATATCCTCAGGCGTAAACTCAGATACCCACTGATCCAGCTCGCGAGCATGGTCGAGCATCATCTCAGCGGACGCATAGGACAGCATCGCAGCAATGATGAACCACGCATCCTGCTTCGTCTCGATTGAGCGGACCTGTGTCCCCCACCACTCCGCATCCTTTCGCCGTTGCCGAGCATAGCGGGCGCGAAAGACTGCGGGCAGTTCCTCATCGAGTAGACGCCCGCCCTTTTCTCTTGAAATATTATTGGTTCGGACCCTGCCGCCGGCGAGCGCAAACATCTGCGTTTGCTTGGCCTCACTGCCCAAGACTCGAACCAGGCTCTCGTACGCAGACTGCCAGACATCGATGTTATTTGTGTTCTCGCGCATGGAGTGATAGAGACCGACCAAAGCCTCTGTGACCTCTTCCGCCAGCTGGCCACCCGGACCGCTGTTGTCTGTCAGTCGCAGCATGCTCAAGCTTTGTGCCATGAGCCTACGATAGACGGACAAAGGGAAAAGAGACACTGAGCTGAGTGTCCTGATTACCATACTGAAATGCGGGCCAGCCCGGTAGAGAAATACGGGTTCAACGATCACGTCTCGCACTGCTTCGCGCATTTGCTGGAAGGCGACTGTGCCCTCGGCAGGGTCAAAGACGACATCGTCCGAGACTAGTCTTCTCCAAAACAAATAAGGATCGGAGATTCGCTCGGCGATATAACTCAAATTTTCATCAGAGAGCGTTCGCAAGAGATTCATCTCTGATGCAGCCACGTACCAAAGCTTTTGCTGCGTAACATTCCTAGAGGATTTAAACCTGTCCAACCACCAGCTAGTCAGTCCCGCAGGGTCGCCATTCTTGGAAAGGGCGCGACAGCCGACCAAATCAAGCTGACCGCTCGCCGAGATACCCTTCTGGATACGACCCTTCATTTCTTGGACGATATCCCCACCATCGCCGCCGAATGTCAGCGCCTCATTGCTTGTGCGAGAGGCCAGCATCAGTGCAAGCGCGTCCGGCGATGTAACTCGATCGAATACCCGCGCCGCGCTGCGTGGACCTTGGGAAAAGACCTGATCACGCAGGAGCGTGGCGGCCGCCATACGCGGATATGCAACCAGGGCGAAATCCTTGTCCTCGCTAAGCGCTTCCAGAAGGTCAACCACGTTGGCCAGTTCGCCCTTGTCGGAGAACCCGGCGTAGAACCGTGTGACATTCCACCAATATGGATTTCTCAGCAGCGCTTCGAAACGATCGGACCTACTTCCGCGACGCTCGCCGCCAGGGGGAGAACTTTGAGCAGTCAGGTACAAAAACCGCGCAGCAAAATATTCACGGAGCGGCTGAACTTCGAATTCGAATGTCCCCTCAACCCGACTTGTGAGGACCATGACCCGCAAGGTCATACCAGTGAACAGCTGCTCCAAGAGATCGGGTTTCTTATACCCCTCGCGAGCCAAGTATCGCCTGAGAAGGCCCTTGAGCTTTACTTCGGAGATTCTTCCGCCGGACTGCCCAGTTTCAGCTTGACAATGAAGCTCCCAAGCGACGAAACCGTGCATCTCAAGAATGAGATCCCGTTCGTCCCTCACTATCGAGCTCTTCTCAGCCTCTCGATCGAGGAAGGTGTCCATATAGGAACCATAAAGCGCCGTACGCTTATCCGGCAGGGAAGGCCCCTTGCGCTTTACCAACCACAGAAGGATCGCAAGCTGCATGGGATTTCTTGCAAGGTCAACTATATGCGGGTGCCCGAGCTTTTCACCCAGGACTTTACGGACTGCGTAGGCCTCCTGGTGTGGAACATTTCGCGACTTCAGCCAGCCATCGGTGTATTGGAGCACCATCTGCAATGGCAGATCTGAGAGGCTGAGGTAATTGTAGGCTTTGCGCGAAAATCCAGGGGTTTTAGCGAAAACACTGGGACGGCTCGTTACGACCGTCATCAAAGAAGGGCAGCTATACGAAATTCGGTTAACTGCCTCATCTACAGCATTTACTACATTCTTGCGATCGTTGAAGTCCGGCACCTCATCCAGACCATCCAGCATCAGCAACACTGGCGTGGCACTTGTGACGGCATCCAAGTCGCTCGCTTTGAACTCGATGTCGCCTGAATCGCGCGATACTTGAGCGGCCAAAAAGGCCTCAAGGCTCGCCCCCCAATTGGGCGGGGTACCGGTGTTCTTAATGTCGAAAGGGTCCTCCTTCCGGAGCCACGCCGACAAGTCCCTCAGATCCACGTGGAACGGAAGTCTAATTGGGCTGGAGATGTGCGAAGACGGGAAGCGTGAAATTTCACTAGTGAGGCCCAGAAGGCGCGCTCTGTGTACCTGACAGATATACTGTGCGACAGTCGACTTACCCTGCCCAGGCGCACCCTCTAGAACAATGCGAGTATGCGTTGACTCCGCATCATCTTTTGGGATTATCGACAGATCTCGCGATAGCAGCAGTTCTGCCGCTGGTGCAGCTTCCGATCTATCCCTTACCGAGAGAATCGATTGCGTCTGCGGGGTAAGCAGTCCTTCCCACATCGCGAGAGTTCCGTCGGATTCATCGGCCCCAGGCGCTGCGGCCCGAACCGACATCACGGCATGGGCTGCGACAGTATCGGTCCTATACGCCTCTGCGGGCACATCGACGAAAACATCGAGAAGGTCAGGTTCATGCTCCGTCTGCTTGAACTTGACCACTTTATCTCTTTGGTACTGGTGTCGAAGGTATTTGAGTAAAGCAGCTACTCGACGATCAGCGCGAGCGACCTTTACAGTTTCATGATCATTTATTCCATGCCTGACCGCCCCGATAAGTTCAGCCAGTCCGACAACGTCTCGAAGGAAGCCATACGTGCGCTTAATTTCCGTCTCACCATCCAGGCGGCGATCAATATCGTCTCGCCACCAAACCTGGGAGGGAATATCCACGTTATCGTCTAGCCAGCTTTGCACCCTATCGCGTGTACCCACATCCTCATGCGAGGAACACTGGGCGTTTGTCATAACAATATAACTAGTGGCACCTTTAGCAACGAGGCGCTCGACCTTGCCCAGCTCGCCTTTAATGTGATCAATCAGCCACTTGGCAATTTCGTCTGCCGTGGCCAGCTTGTTTGGCGTCGGCTTGCGGAATTTAACCTGGAAGACTGCACTATCGGAAATTTGTTCGGCTGGGCTAGACGCGTCTCGACCGCCATCCGGCATGCCGACTGGAAAGCACTGGACGTCGGGATACTGCTTAACCAGTAGCGCTTGACACAACTGCTGAAATGTATCGGCACCCAGCGTTTCATAGTCGTACTGCTGCACCACCAGCCAGCTCCCATCCCGTGGCATAGTTGGGTAGAGCGTACAGTCACAGGTGCCCTGAGGGTCAGCTGTTTTACGCAGAACGAAGGTACTTAAGCGTCCGCCGTCGTGTCTGCCAGGTGCGCCGTAGCTCATGCGGAATCGCTGGGCGCCCGCGTCGCTGCGGTTCCTTCCATACGGTCGGTCTTCATCCTGCTCTGCAGAGGCATGGCCAACTACCACCAGATGATGGGCTCCCGTATCGCTCGCCTGGATCCGCAGTCCACGCGCGTCCTCAGCGGCGCTTGTCACGCCGCGTCCGGAGGGCACAACGCCCTCACACGGGTCCATCGACAACCAACGCCAGCAAACGCCCTTTTACCTGTTCAGCGGTGTAGCTCGACAGTGTCAGCCGAGTATGTGGAAGGAGCGGCACCCCTGCACAGGGTGCCGCCCTTCTGCTCACGTGCCGGGGGCGTCGTCTAGGTCAGCCGTCCTAGCTCCGTCTCAGTTTCCGTCTCGTTCGTAGCAGTACGCGGCCGTTCAGGACGATTCGCTCACTCCCCTGCGGTGCCGACCGCACAAGATTGAACGCCTCTGAACGACCCCGGATCATGCCCTGACCAGCTCGGACAAACCTGCAAAGCGAGTTACGCGGGTTCGATTCCCGCCACGGCCTCCGTGGAGAGGGGGCGGCATCTCGTTCGAGGTGCCGCCCCTTTCCCGTGGGGCGTCCTACGCTTGCGGCGGTTGTGGTCGTGAGCGAGGAGGACGCGGGCGTGGTCGACAGCGGGGCGGAGCCGCCCTTTCCCGATTCCCTGTGGGCGGATCAGGCGCCTGCCCCCCACGCGCTGCTCGGGCCCGTGCTCGGGTTCCTGGGGGTGTGGCGCGGTCGGGGGCGGGGCGGGTATCCGACGCTCGACGGTGGCTTCGGGTACGCGCAGGAGGTCCGGTTCAGTCACGACGGGCGGCCCTTCCTCCGGTACGAGGCCCGGGCCTGGCTGCTCGACGACGAGGGGGCGCCCCTGCGGCCCGCGGCCCGGGAGAGCGGGTGGTGGCGTCTGCAGCCGGACGGCCGGGTGGAGGCGCTGGTCACCCAGCCCACCGGCATCACCGAGATCCTGGTCGGGCACGCCGGGGAGGGCGCGGTCGAGCTCGCCACGCACTCCGTGGCGCTCACCCCCACCGCCAAGGACGTGACCGCCACCCGTCGCCGCTACACCCTCGCCGACGCCGGCACTCTGGACTTCGTGCACGATCTGGCAGCGGTCGGGCAGCCCCTGCAGCACCACCTGTCGGCGACGCTGCGGCGTGCGGCCGGTCAGAGCACCCCGCCCACCTCGTCCTGGAACAGCTCCGTCCAGTAGTGCCAGTCCGCGTCCGTCGTCGTGCCCGTGGGGTCGATCGTGGACAGGGCGCGGATCATCGTCTTGGCGACCTGGACGTACAGCGTGTTCGTCAGTTCGTGGGCGAGCGACTCGTCTATCCGGCGCTCCCGGTGCAGGAGCCAGAGGGTGAAGGCGAGGGTGGAGATGTCGGTGTTGAGGGGGTGGAGCGTGCCCTCGCGCTCGCTCCAGTTCAGGACCGCGCCCGTCTCGCCGTCGACGACCAGGGTGTTGTCCTCGATCAGATGGCCGAGGACGATCAGGTGGCCGGCGCGCGGCGGGAGGGCGACCAGGTGCTCGGCCCGGTGCTCCGCGAGGGTCGGGAGCGGGGCGTCCGGGTCGGTGTGGAAGAGGACGCCGTCCTCGGGCAGGCCCGTCTCCGCGAGGAAGCGGCGGGTCGGGGCGTGCGTGAGCGTGGACGGGAAGTCGATGTCCTCGAAGCGGGCGACCCGGTTCCGGCCGAACTCGTGGTCCAGCAGGCGCGGCGGGAGGTCCAGGGCCAGTCCGGAATCCGTGCCCGGGCCCGCCACCAGGGTCAGCGGGCGGATCAGTGCCGCGATCTTCCAGAACGTCGGCACGTCGCCGCCCGTGCCCTCCTCGAACACCGTCAGCAGTTGGCGCGTCGCGTCCTCCACCGCCGTAGGGCCGAAGCGGCCGGCGTAGGCGGCGAACTGGCCGCGCACCTCGGTCAGTTCGTCCGTCGCCGTCGCAAAGCGGACCAGGGTGGGGAGCGACGGGGCCAGGGGCGTGCGGTCCATCAGGTCGGGGCGGGCGTGGAAGAACGCCGTCGTGGAGACCTCGCCGGTGGCCCCGTCGAGCAGGACCGACTCCGTCTCCCTGCCGTGCAGGTCCGTGAGTCCGCCGATCACCAACTGGTCGCGCAGCTCCTCGCTGAGCCGTCCGGCCGGGTCGGACGTGGAGTCCGCGACCGTGCGCAGGCCCTCCCGGCGCAGCTCCTCGAAGGTGAACAGGTCGCTGTCGGCGGGCAGTCCGGGACCGCTGAGCCAGCGGCGGGTCGACACGTGCGAGATGTACGGCTGCAGTTCGTCCTCGGTCAGTCTGATCGCCGCTACGGCGGCATCGGTCGTGCTCATGGCTCCCCCGTGTGCTTCGTACGCAGTCCCCTGGCCGGGCACGGCACGGCGAACCCGTCGGGCCTGCGCTCGTCCCCCACTGCTCGAAACACTACGCGCCGCCACTGACAACGCCCCCGTACCAAGGAGACGTCAGAGCACCCTGGCGCGTTCCCGTCCCGCGAGAATCGCCTCCACCGTCTGCGCGGGGGTCTACGCGGAGGTGTCCAGCCACAGGCCGATCGGCGGGGTCGCCTCCCGCAGCGCCTCGTCCAGGGCGGACACCGACCAGGCCGGTCCGTAGCCCGTCTTCGTCCGGGCGGCCTCACGGGCGGCCACCGTCTCCGCGTCCGGCGCGAGGACCACCACGTACAGCGGTCGGGTGCGGACCAGTCCGACGTACGCGGGGAGGGCCTCGCCCAGCACCACGTCCTGCACGACGGCCGTGAACCCGGCCTCGGCGTACGCGTCCGCCGTCGCCGCCGACAGCCGGTATCGCAGGTGAAGTTGGGCGGCAGCCTCCTCGGAGGCCCCGGGCGCGTACTCCTCGCGTCCCGTCACGATCATCCGCCGGAACACGTCACCGCGGACGTGCGCCGCCCGCGGCAACCGCTCCGCCAGCGCCTGCGCGACCGTCGACTTCCCGGCCGCCATCACCCCGGTGACCAGCACGACCCCGCGCATCACGCGAAGTACACGCCGCCCACCACGACGACGACCGCCGCGACCACGAACAGCAGGATCCACAGCGCCAACTTGCCCAACCCGGGCGGCGGTTCGTACTCGCGGGGCTCCTGCCCGGGCGCGCTCACCGGTCCGTCACCACCGCGGCCTGCGGGCGGATCGGCAGCCGGTTGACGGGACGGCCGGTCGCGGCCCGTACGGCGGAGGCGACGGCCGCCGGTGACGTGACCACCGGCACCGCGCTGGCCGCCTTCGCGCCGAAGGGGGCGACCACGTCCCGCTCCTCCACGAGCTTGACGATCCGGATGTCCGGCGCGTCCAGCGCCGTCGGCAGGGCGTACCCCGTGAGGTCCGGGTGGCGGATCAGACCGCGCGCGCTGCGCAGGTTCTCCGTCAGCGCTATCCCGACGCCCTGGGTGACGCCCGCCTCGATACGGGCCTCGAGCTGGGCGGGGTTGAGGATGCGGCCGACGTCCTGGGCGAGCGCCAGCTCGACCACGCGGACCGAGCCGAGTTCGATGTCGACGTCGACGACCGCGCGGATCGCGCAGAACGCCATCCCGACGAAGGCGTCGCCCTGGCCCGTCTCGTCGAGGGGTTCCGTCGGGTGCGGACGGCACTGGGCGGTGGCCCACAGTTCCTTGCCGTCCATGGCCTCGGTGACGGTCGTCGACAGGACGCCGTCGTACGAGGTGATCTTGCCGTCGGTGATTTGGAGGAGTTCGGTGGACATGCCGAACTTGTGCGCCAGGGGCTGGAGGAGCTGGGTGCGGACCATCTTGGCCGCGCGTTCCACCGCGCCGCCGGAGACCCAGGTGTGACGGCCACGCGCGCCCGCGCCCGCGGGAGGCTGGTCGGTGTCGACGGGGGCCACGTGGACCTCGTCGATGCCGAGCGTCTCCTGGACGATCTGACGGGCAAGCGTGGTGAATCCCTGGCCGGTCTCGACGGCCGCGCAGAGCACCGTGGCGACGCCGTCCTGGACCCGTACGGTCGCCGTGGAGACCTCGTCCGCGCCCTCGGCGCCCAGCATGTGCACCATGCCCAGGCCGTAGCCGACGCCCCGGCGGATCGCGCCCGGTTCGCCCGCGCCCTCGGGTCCGCCGGGCAGCAGCCACTCGTCCTCGGGGGTGTCCTTGGGCAGCGCCGGGAGCGGGAAGTCCCGTACGGCCTGGAGCAGTTCGGCGACCGGGGCCGGGCAGGTCACGGTCTGGCCGGTGGGGAGCACGTCCCCCGTCGCCAGTACGTTCCGCAGGCGCAGTTCCGCCGGGTCGACGCCGAGCTTCTTGGCGAGCTTGTCCATCTGCGCCTCGTAGGCGGCGCACACCTGCATCGCGCCCTCGCCGCGGACGTGGCCGGAGGGCGGGTTGTTGGTGCGCACGGCCCAGCCCTCGATGAAGGCGTTCGGCACGACGTACGGCCCGCAGGCGAAGCCCACGGCGGCGGCCAGGGCCTCGGAGGAGGTGTCGGCGTAGGCGCCCGAGTCGAGCAGGATCTGCGCCTCGACCTTGACCAGCTTGCCGTCGGCGTCGGCGTGGTGGCGGTAGCGGAGCAGCGTCGGGTGGCGGTGCACGTGGCCGAGGAAGGACTCCTCGCGGGTGGCCGTCAGCTTCACCGGGCAGCCGGTCTTGAGCGCGAGCAGGCCCAGCGGGAGCTGGAAGCCCTGGTCCTCGCGGTCGGCGGTGGCGCCGGGCACTCCGGTGACGACGACCTTGACGCGCTCGGGTTCGAGGCCGTAGCAGGCGGCGGCCGTGTCGCGGTCGGTGTGCGGGTCGGTGGAGGCGAGGTACAGCTCCACGCCGCCGTCGGGGCGGGGCACGGCGAGGCCGGCCTCGGCACCGATGGGGGCGGGGTCCTGGCGGCCGATGCGGTACTGGCCCTCGACGACGATCTCGCCGGTCACGGAGGGGTCGCCGTGCTGGAGCGGGATGTGCCGGACCAGGTTGCCGTCGGGGTGCAGGGGTTCGGCCTCGAAGGCCTGTTCCGGGTCGGTGACCGGGTCGAGGATCTCGTACTCGACGATGACGGCGGCCGCGGCCATGCGCGCGGTGTCCGGGTGGTCGGCGGCGACGGCCGCGATGGGCTCGCCGTGGTGGCGCACCACCTCGGAGGCGAACACCGGGCGGTCGGCCCTGCCGCGGCCGTGCACCGGTCTGCCGGGCACGTCCTCGTGGGTGACGACCGCGCGGACTCCGGGCATCTCGCGCGCGTGGGTGGTGTCGATGGACACGATGCGCGCGTGCGCGTGCGGGGAGCGCAGGACGGCCGCCCACAGCAGGCCCTCGGCCCACAGGTCGGCCGCGTAGGGGAAGGTGCCCTCGGTCTTGGCGCGCGCGTCGGCGGCCGGCAGGGAGACGCCGATGCCGTGCGGAATCGGCTCGGGGGCGGGTGCTGCCTCCGCGGCGGTGGTCGCGGTGGCGGCTTCGTTGCTCACGCCTGGCCTCCGTCCTGTCCCTGTCCGTACGCCTGCTCATGCGGCCCGGAGGCGTTCGGGAACCCCGGGGAGTCGAACGCCGACGGGTGGACGCCGCCGGCCCCGGGACCCGCCTGGTGCGGAATACGTGCCTCGTCGCCGTCCGTCTCAGCGTCGGCCGTCGCGTGGGCCTCGCGTTCGGCGACGACCTCCCTGACGGCGTCGACGACACCCCGGTAGCCGGAGCAGCGGCAGAGGTTGCCGCACAGCGCCTGGCGGGTCTCCAGCTCGGTGGGGGCGGGGTTGCCCTC
Organism: Streptomyces sp. NPDC091972; assembly: GCF_044756385.1. Classification (NCBI taxonomy): domain Bacteria; kingdom Bacillati; phylum Actinomycetota; class Actinomycetes; order Kitasatosporales; family Streptomycetaceae; genus Streptomyces; species Streptomyces sp. NPDC091972. The sequence goes on from NZ_JBIVSV010000002.1 coordinate 756,299, forward strand.
CAGCAGGTCGTGCACGGTCATCGCCATGCCGGGCACGCAGAAGCCGCACTGCACGGCCCCGCACCGGGCGAGGGCGCGCTGCACGTCCGACGGCTGTCCGTCCTCGGCGAGGCCCTCGACGGTACGGACCTCGCTGCCCGCGGCGGTCACGGCGGGCACCAGGCAGGAGGCGACGAGCCGTCCGTCGACCTGGACGTTGCACGCCCCGCACTCGCCCTGCGAGCAGCCGTCCTTGGCGCCGGCGAGTCCGAGCCGCTCGCGCAGGACGTAGAGCAGCGACTCGCCGATCCAGGCGTCGGTGACGGGGCGGTCGACGCCGTTGACGCGCAGGACGTAGGCGGCGAGGGGGTGTTCCTCGCCGGGGAGCGCGGTGGCCTGGTCGCCGGTGTCCTCTCCGGGGTCGGCGGCGTGTTCCTCGGCGGCTTCCGGCGCCGGTTCGTCGTCGGCCGCAGCGGGGGCGTGCCCGTCGCCCGGCTCGGCGGGGCCGTCAGCGGCTTCCACGGCCGCTTCGGCGCCCTCGGGGGCCCCGAGGGCCACCGATGCCTCGCCGGGGCCGGACGGGGGCTGTGAGGCGGCCACGGAGGGGCCGTCCGCGTGGGGCTCGGCGGGGTCGTGGGGGCGGGCCGTGCCGTGCGGGTCGGCGAGGGCGGTGCCGCGACCGTCGGTGTGCGGGTGCGCGGAGTCCTGGGCCGCCTCGTGGGGGGCTTCGCCGGGCTCGGGGTGCGGGGGCGCGTCGGCGACCGCGTGGCCTCCCGGGTGCACGGCGGACGGCATGTGCGCGTCGCCGGCCGGACCGCCGGCGCCGTGCGGGTCGTCGGACTCGCCCGGCGACTCACCGCCGGGCACGTGCGCGTGGCCGTCGCCGGCCGGACCCGCGTGCCCGTCACCGGCCGTCCCGCCGTGAGCGTCGTCGAACCCGCCGCCGCGGCCCTCGTCGAACCCGCCGCCGTGGCCGTCGCCGAAGCCACCGCGTCCGTCGTCGAACCCGCTCCCGGGACCGTCGCCGTGCGGCACGTGCGTGTGCGGTTCCCCGGCCGGTCCGCCGTGCTCGGGTCCCGCGCCGGGGCCGCCCTGGGGCTGGTCCCCCCACGGCTGGGCCGGCTGGGTCGCCCAGGGCGCCGCCGCGCCGCCCGGCAGGGTCGCCGGAGGGGTGCCGCCCCACTGCTCGACCAGGGACGACGTGGTGAACTCGCCCGATTCGTCCGGGAGCTCGCCGCCGGCGACGGGGATCGACCACTGGCCGGTGACGTCGTGGCCCGGCGCGGGCGCGGGCGCGGTGTCCTCGACCTGCCACTGCTGGGTGGCCGCCGGGTTGTACGTGAACTGCCCGGTCTGGCCCTGCGGCAGGGTGCTCGGGTCGGGCCACTGCGCGCCCTCGGCCGGCGCGGTCCAGGCGCCCGGGTCGGTCCCGTCGCCCTGCGCGGCCGTTATCTGCGGCGGCACGTAGCCGTGGCCGGGCGCGGCGAGCGGGCTGTCGGCGGAGGCCAGGAGGGCGTCGATGCCCCCCTCGGGGAGCTTCACGAAGGCGGTCGCGCCGTCGTCGTAGTCGCCCTGGGGCAGCGGGTCCCAGCGGCCGGCGGCGCGGGGCGTGCCCTCTCCGTGCTGGTCGTCGGTCACGACAGTGCCCTCCCCAGTGCTCGTCGGGCCAGCGCGGCGACGGTGCGCCGCAGGTGCAGTACCGCGGGCGGATGCTGCGGCACGGAGCCGTCCGGGGCCGGTGCCGGGTCCGGGATGCAGGCCGCGGCGACGTACTCGCCGAAGGCCTGCAGAGCCTCCGGGACGATCGCGCGGTTGTTGTCCCAGTCGATGAGCCGGGCGACCCACTGCTCGGCGTCCAGGGGCCGCAGCGGCATCGGCGCTATGGCGCCGACGGCGCACCTGACCCCGCGCCGGGCCGGGTCGAGGACCAGCGCGACGGAGGCCGTCGCGCGGCCCGGTCCGGTACGCCCGGTGACCTTGAGGAAGACCTGCGGGGCGTGCAGCAGCGGCACGCGCACGTAGCCGATGAGCTCGCCCGCGCGCAGCATCTCCATGCCGGCCAGCAGGTGCGAGACCGGCATCTCCCGGCGGGCTCCCTCGGGGCCCGCGATGATCAGCGTGGCCTCGAGGGCGGCGAGGACGGGCAGCGCGTCGCCCGTGGGGGCCGCCGAGGCGATGTTGCCGCCCAGGGTGCCGGCGTTGCGGATCTGCGGCGGGCCGGCGGCGCGGGCGGCGGCGGCCAGCGCGGGGATGAGGGCGGCGAAGTCGGGGCGGCCCATGCGCGCGTGCGTGAGTCCGGCGCCGAGCAGGGCGTGCCCGTCCTGGTACTGCCAGCCGCGGATCTCGCTGATCCGGCCGAGGCCCACGAGGGCGGCGGGCCTGAGCTGCCCGGAGTTGACGGCGGCCATCAGGTCGGTGCCGCCGGCGACGGGCACGGCGGCGGGCATCGCGGTGAGGGCCGCCACGGCCTCGTCCAGCGTCGTGGGCAGCGTGACGGCCTGCGCCGCCTGCGGTGCGTGCGTGGTCAAACCGGCTGCCCCTTCCCGCTGCCCCACCTGGTCCTGCTGGTCCTGCCTGCTTGTTGCCGTACGGTACGTGCTGACAGGGCGGACGTGGCAACTCTGGCACATCTTCGCAACACCCGAGGACAGGGGTCCGCCAGGAGGCGTTCGGCGGCATTCGCCCGCCCCATCAGGGAGATGGTCCGTTTTCGTCCGGGATAACCCGCACATGGCGATTGACACTCTTCGGTGACTCCTGAGGTCTTTTTCTCCTACCTGTTCGGGGGCGTCCCCTCAAGGGGCCGGCCGAGCACTCCGGGCCGTTTCTGCCACGGCAGCGGTCCCGTGGGCGGCCGGTAGCCGACGCCCAGGGCGTCGAGCAGCGCGTAGTGCGCGGTCATCCGCCGCTCGAAGTCGGCGAAGTCCCGTTCCGCCGGTGCGGGCAGCGCGCTCCAGGCCACCTCGGCGAAGGCCACCAGCCGCGGGAACGCCTGATAGTCCACGCGCGCGTGATCCTCCGTCACCTCGGTCCACAGGTTGGCCTGCGTGCCCAGCACGTGAGCGGCCTCCTCCGCGGTGAGCTGCGGCGGAACGGGTTCGAAGCGGTAGACGTCCTCCAGGGTGCGGACGTACGCGATCGGCACCGGCTCGTCCGCGCCGGCGTCCTGACGGTAGTCCAGGTACACGTGCTGCTCGGGGCACATGACGACGTCGTGGCCGGATCGCGCCGCCGCGATCCCGCCCTGGTAGCCGCGCCAGGAGGAGACGGCGGCTCCCTCGGCGAGACCGCCCTCCAGGATCTCGTCCCAGCCGATGAGCCGGCGTCCGCGCGCGGCCAGCCACCGGTCGAAGTGGCCGATGAACCACGACTGGAGGCCGTCCTCGTCGGCGAGGCCGAGTTCCTTGATGCGGGCCTGGGCGGTGGGCGACTGCTTCCACTGGTCCTTGAGGCATTCGTCACCCCCGACGTGAATGAACTCCGAGGGGAACAGTTCCAGCAGTTCCTCGAACACCCCCTCGTAGAAGCGCAGGGTGTTGTCAGTGGGGGCGAGTACGTTTGCGGAGATGCCCCAGTTGTCCCAGACCGAGAGGGAGGACGTGTCGATGACATCGGTGTTGCCGAGTTCCGGGTACGCGGCGATGGCGGCCTGCGAGTGTCCGGGCACGTCGATTTCGGGGACGACGGTGATATGCCGTTCGGCCGCGTAGGCGACGATCTCCCTGATGTCGTCCCGGGTGTAGAAACCGCCGTGCGGCTTCTCCTCCCACAGCGGTGAGGCCCGGTGGCCGAATTTGGTGCGCGCTCGCCATGAACCCACCTCGGTGAGCCGGGGGTACCTCTCGATCTCGATCCGCCAGCCCTGGTCGTCCGTCAAGTGGAAGTGGAAGACGTTGAGTTTGTGCGCGGCCATCAGGTCGAGGTAGCGCAGGACCCCGTCCTTGGGCATGAAGTGCCGGGCCACGTCGAGCATGAGGCCGCGCCAGCGGAAGCGGGGGGCGTCCTCGACGGTCTGGTGCTGGACGCCGTACTGGAGGCCGGGTGCCACGGGCGCGCGCCGGAAGGCGTCGGGGCCGAGGAGCTGACGGAGCGACTGGGCGCCCCAGAAGACCCCGGCCGGGCCGCCGCCCGTGATCTCGACGCCCCACCCGGCGGTGACCTTCAGCCGGTAGCCCTCCGGGTCCAGGGTGTCGTCGAGGCGCAGCGTGAGCGTGTTCTCGGCGCCCTCCTGTCCGGGCGGCAGCGGCAGGCCGAGGGCGGCGCCCAGGGTGGAGCGCAGCCACCGCTGTGTGCTCCCGGTGCCGGGCGCACCCCACAGGGCGGTCTCCGGTCCGAACACGAAGCCGCACGCCGTGGGCCCCTCGACGGCGCGGGGCGCGGGAATCAGTCCTGCCAATGAAGTCACGTCAGTCCTTGACCGCTCCGCCCAGCCCCGAGACCAGGCGTCGCTGTACGAGTACGAAGAACACCAGCACCGGAAGGGTCATCACCGTCGACGCGGCCATCACCCCGCCCCAGTCGGGCTCGTCCGGCTTGTAGAAGACCAGCAGGGCCATCGGCAGCGTCGACTGCGAAGTGTCGCTGATGATGAAGGACTTGGCGAAGAGGAAATCGTTCCAGGCCGAGATGAAGGAGAACACGCTGGTGGCCACGAGCCCGGGGAGGACGAGCGGGAAGAGAATCCGCCACAGGAATCGCGCGCGGCTCGCCCCGTCGATGCTGGCGGCCTCCTCCAAGGTCTCCGGTACGGCCTTCACGAACCCCCTCAGCATCCAGATCGCGAAGGGCAGCGAGAAGGCGATGTGGGGCAGCACCAGCGAGCCCAGCGTGTTCAGCAGACCGAAGTCCCGCATCTGGAAGAACAAGGGGATGGTGAGGGCCTCCACCGGCACCATCTGGGCCACCAGAAACATGATCAGCAAGGTGGTCCGGAAGCGGAAGCGGAATCGCGTCACGGCGGTCGCCGCGAGAAACGCGATCAACGCGGAGACGATCACCACACTGCATGCGACGACCAGGCTGTTGACGAAATACCGACCGAAATCCTGCTGCCCGAACACCCGCCGGAAGGAATCCAGCGAGGGCGCGAGCGTCCAGGGCCGGGGCTCGGTCGACTCGATCTCCGAGGCCGGTCTGAAGGCGCCGAGGACCATCCAGTAGAGGGGGAAGGCGACGGCGACGGCGATGAGGAGCGTCGAGGCCTCGGCGGCCGTGCGCCAGGGCCGCCGCAGAAGATCCGGACGCGGAAGATTCACAGTTCCTCCCCCTGGCGGCGGAGCAGCCGCAGGTACACCAGCGTGACGGCGAGCAGGATCAGCAGCATCACGACCCCGATCGCCGAGCCGAGGCCGTACTGCGAGGAGGCGAACGCCTGCTGGTAGGCGTAGACGTTCAGGACGAGGTTCTGGCCCGCGATGCCGCCGCCGTTCGTCATGACGTAGATCTGTGTGAAGACCTTGAAGTCCCAGATGACCGACTGGATGGTGACGACGGTCAGGACCGGACGCAGCATCGGCGCGAGCACGGACCGCCAGATCCGCCACTGCGAGGCCCCGTCCAGCGCGGCGGCCTCCAGCACCTCGGCCGGGACGGCCCGGATCCCGGCGTAGACGGTGACCATCACGAACGGGAAGGAGCACCAGACGACTTCGAGCAGGACGAGGAGGAAGGCGCTGAGCCGCCCGTACGTCCAGGAGTGGTCGCCGAGTCCCAGCAGCCGGTTGACCGGGCCGAAGTCGGGGTCGAAGAGGAACAGCCAGACCGTCGAGCCGGTCACCGCGGGGGTCGCCCACGCCCCGAGCGCGGCCAGCATCAGCGCCATCCGCGGCAGGGCACGCACGCGGGTGAGGAGCACCGCCAGCGCGCATCCGACGGCGAGCGTCGAGACGACACAGGCCGCCGCGAACAGCACGGTGGCCAGCAGCACCTGCCAGAACTGCGGGTCGGAGAACAGCGCCGAGTAGTTCCCGAACCCCTGGAAGGCGGTCGGCGCGCCGCCGCTGACCTGGGCCTGGGTGTACTCGAAGAGGGAGATCAGGCCGAGTTGGTACACGGGGTAGACGAGCAGGCCGCCGAGGACGGCGAGGGCGGGGGCGAGATAGAGCCACGGGGTCCAGGTGGCGCGGGTGTTCACCGAGGTCACCCGGCGGTGGAGAACGCGTCGTTCATCTTCGCCGCCGCTTCCTTCGAAGCCGCGGCCACGCTCTTCCGGCCGCTGATGACCTCCTGGAACATCGTCGGCAGCACCAGCGAGGAGTCGATCCGCGACCACCCGGGGGACGCGGGCACGAACCTGGTGCCGGCCGCGAGGGTCCGCGCGAACGGCTTCACGTACGGCCGTTCGGCCGCCGCCTGCTGCCGGACGTCCGCGAACGTCGGCAGGAAGCCCATCGCGTCGAACATCGCCGCCTGCGTCCTCTTCGACGTGAGCTGCTCCATGAGCCGGACGGCCTGCGTGCGGTGCGAGGTGCTCTTCAGCACTCCGATGTTGTTGCCGCCGGCGAAGGCGGGAGCGATCGACCCGGCGGCGACCCCGGGCAACGGCACCACGGCGTACCTGCCCTTGACCTTGCCGGCCTCCACCGCCGCATGGCTGAAGTCACCCCCGATCGCCATGCCCGCCTTGCCCGCCGCGAACGCGGTGACGGTGTCGTTGCCGCCCATGCCGGCGCACTTGGCGGCGGGGCAGTTGTCGTCGGTGAAGAGCGAGGTGTACTCCTCGATGCCCTTCTGCGCGGCCGCGCCGTCGATCGCGGAGGTGTACGAGCCGCCCTTGCCGGTGGCGAGTTCGCCGCCGTTCGCCCAGATGAAGGGCATCGCGCCGTACGTGTAGGCACCGCCGACCACGAGGCCGTACAACTCGGGTTTCGCGGCCCGGATTCTGCGGGCCGTGGAGGCCAACTCGGCCATGGTCCTCGGGACGTGCAGGCCGAGTTCCGCGAAGACGTCGGTCCGGTAGTACAGCGCGCGGACGCCGACGTAGAAGGGCGAGCCGTACACCTTCCCGTCGACGGTGACCGAGGTCCTCGCCGTGGGGTCGATGTCCTTGGCCTCGTTCCAGTCGCCGAACTCCCTGGTGACGTCGAGGAGTCCGCCGTCCTTGACGTAGCCGGCGGTGTCGGTGTTGCCGTACTCCATCACGTCGGGCGCCGAGGAGGGGTCGTTGAAGGCGGCCTTGACGCGCTGGGCGCGGGTCTCGACGGGGATGTACTCGACGTCGACCTCCGTGCCCTCGTGGGCCTTCTCGAAGGCGGTGACGACCGAGTCGACGACCTTCTCCTTCGGCTTGTTGCCGACCTCCTGGAAGAGCCAGACGCGCAGGGTTCCGGTCTTCTCGTCCTTGTCGGAGGCGGAGTTGGAGGAGGTCTGGGGCGCGCAGGCGGTGACGAGGAGGGCGGTCAGGAGGAGTGCGGGAAGGCGGGGGGAGAGCTTCATGAAGCGGTCCTCCGAGCGTGCGTTGCAACATGTGCAATGACGGTTTCGCTCAACGCAACGGAGGTTATGGCTTGCATGAACACGCCCACAAGAGGTCTCCACCACTTCGTGACACGCGAAAGGCCCCCGAGGCGTGCGGAACACGCCTCGGGGGCCTCGTGAAGCTCAGTGGGGCCGGACGGCTACTTGTCGCCGCCCTTGCCCTCGTCGTCCCCGGAGCCCATGGACTCGTAGATCTCCTTGCACATGGGACACACGGGGTACTTCTTGGGATCGCGGCCGGGTACCCACACCTTGCCGCACAGCGCCACGACGGGAGTCCCGTCGAGGGCGCTCGCCATGATCTTGTCCTTCTGGACGTAGTGGGCGAAGCGCTCGTGGTCGCCGTCGCCGTGGGAAGTCTGCGGCGTGGGCTCGACGAGGGTCCCCGTACCAGTCCCGCGCTCGGGCTCGAGAGTGCTCATAAGCCCAAGAGTACTGAAGCTCACATGGATCAGTTGAGCGAAGGGTCGTCCGGGTACGTGGCCACCATCGCCAGCTCGTTGCGCTGGCGGCGCAGCACCTCGCGCCAGAGTCTCTCCGGGGCCGGGGAGGAGACGTCGCCGGGCTCCGACTCGACGACGTACCAGGCGCCCTCCACCAGCTCGTCCTCCAGTTGCCCGGGGCCCCAGCCGGCGTACCCGGCGAAGATGCGCAGGCTGCCGAGGGCCGAGGCGAGCAGCTCCGGCGGGGCCTCCAGGTCGACCAGTCCGATCGCGCCGTGCACCCTGCGCCAGCCCAGCGGCGCCCCGTCGACGGCCCCGCCGCCGGGGATGACGGCGACCCCCAGGGCCGAGTCCAGGGAGACCGGGCCGCCCTGGAAGACGACTCCGGGTTCGCCCGCGAGGTCGGCCCAGCCCTCCAGGATGTCGCCGACGTCCACCGGGGTGGGCCGGTTGAGGACGACGCCGAGGGAGCCCTCCTCGTCGTGGTCGAGAAGGAGCACCACCGCACGGTCGAAGTTCGGGTCCGCCAGGGCGGGCGTTGCCACGAGCAACCGCCCTGTGAGCGAGGACACCTCGGTCATGCCAGACATGATCCCGCATCTTCCCTCCGCGTGGGGAGGCAATGCCCCGACGACGGCGGATGCAGCTCAGAGCGCACCGGTGCGCCGCGAGCGCACGCCGGGCGCCGGTGACCCCATGTGCCCGGTGATGAGCACGCCGTGTTGTGACAGAGCTATGACGTGACTGAGCGGCACTTGGGCTTACAGAAGGGGGGTGGGCGGCGATTACCCTTGTCCCTTCTGGCCCCTGCCCGACTCATCGGAACGCGAGATACATGACCGTCAACGGCTCTGACGACGTACTGCTTGTCCACGGCGGAACCCCGCTGGAGGGCGAGATCCGGGTCCGCGGTGCGAAGAACCTCGTACCGAAGGCCATGGTCGCCGCCCTGCTGGGCAGCGAGCCGAGTCGACTGCGCAATGTTCCGGACATCCGTGACGTGCGTGTCGTACGCGGGCTGCTGCAACTGCACGGCGTGACGGTCCGTCCGGGTGAGGAACCGGGCGAGCTGGTGATGGACCCGACGCACGTCGAGAGCGCCAACGTCGCTGACATCGATGCCCACGCGGGTTCCAGCCGTATCCCGATCCTGCTGTGCGGCCCGCTGCTGCACCGGCTCGGTCACGCCTTCATCCCCGGTCTCGGCGGCTGCGACATCGGCGGCCGGCCCATCGACTTCCACTTCGAGGTGCTGCGGCAGTTCGGCGCGACGATCGAGAAGCGCGCGGACGGGCAGTTCCTGGAGGCGCCGCGGCGGCTGCGCGGCACGAAGATCCGGCTGCCCTACCCGTCCGTCGGCGCGACCGAGCAGGTGCTGCTGACGGCGGTCCTCGCCGAGGGCGTCACCGAGCTCTCCAACGCCGCGGTGGAGCCGGAGATCGAGGACCTCATCTGCGTGCTGCAGAAGATGGGCGCCATCATCGCGATGGACACCGACCGGACCATCCGCGTCACGGGCGTGGACCGGCTCGGCGGCTACAACCACCGCGCCCTGCCGGACCGTCTGGAGGCCGCCTCCTGGGCGTCCGCCGCGCTGGCGACCGAGGGCAACATCTACGTCCGCGGCGCCCAGCAGCGCTCGATGATGACGTTCCTGAACACCTACCGGAAGGTGGGCGGTGCCTTCGAGATCGACGACGAGGGCATCCGGTTCTGGCACCCCGGCGGCCAGTTGAAGTCCATCGCGCTCGAAACGGACGTGCACCCGGGCTTCCAGACGGACTGGCAGCAGCCCCTGGTGGTCGCGCTCACCCAGGCCACCGGCCTGTCGATCATCCACGAGACGGTCTACGAGTCCCGCCTCGGCTTCACCTCCGCGCTGAACCAGATGGGCGCGCACATCCAGCTCTACCGCGAGTGCCTGGGCGGCTCGAACTGCCGCTTCGGCCAGCGCAACTTCCTGCACTCGGCGGTCGTCTCGGGCCCCACCAAGCTCCAGGGCGCCGACCTGGTCATCCCCGACCTCCGCGGCGGCTTCTCGTACCTGATCGCGGCCCTCGCGGCCCAGGGCACGTCCCGGGTCCACGGCATCGACCTCATCAACCGCGGCTACGAGAACTTCATGGACAAGCTCGTGGAGCTCGGCGCCAAGGTCGAACTGCCGGGCAAGGCGCTCGGCTGAGCATCTCCTGAACAACACGACGCCGGGGCGGCCACCACACCGGATGGCCGCCCCGGCCGCATGACCACCCCGGCTGCTTCCCTGCCCGGCCGGGGGTCCGGGGGTTGCCCCCGGGCGGACACAGCATGGACAAGCTCGTGGAGCTCGGCGCCAAGGTCGAACTGCCGGGCAAGGCGCTCGGCTGACGCCGGTCGTACGGACGCCGATGGGGCGGTCACCCGAGTCCGGGTGACCGCCCCATCGGCGTTGTGCTGTGCGCCCCGAAGGGGCGCGGGGAACTGCGCGACCAGCCACGGCGGTCCCGTCAGCCGAAGGACGGCCCGCAGTCACCCGGCGCTCGAAGCGGAGCGCTTACTTGCCCTTGGCGGCTTCCTTGAGCTTGGAGCCCGCCGAAACCTTGACGCTGTAGCCGGCCGGGATCTGGATCGGGTCACCGGTCTGCGGGTTGCGCGCGGTGCGAGCGGCACGGTGGGTGCGCTCGAAGGTCAGGAAGCCGGGGATGGTGACCTTCTCGTCGCCCTTGGCGACGATCTCGCCGACGGTCTCGGCGAACGCGGCCAGAACGGCGTCGGCGTCCTTGCGGGTCACCTCGGCGCGGTCGGCCAGCGCGGCCACCAGCTCACTGCGGTTCATGTTGTTACTCCCGTGTTCTTCTTGCCGTTGGGGTGTGCCACGCGGCGGGGCCGCACACGAGGCACAGCGAAGCCGATGCGCTCGCGCCCAGGGACGCATCCTGCCCCTACCTGCTGCGGGAAAGCCAATCCGGCACCCGTTGGACTCGTGAGAACACCCTAGGGGGTCACACGAACAGAGGCCTGGGCGTGGCGCCACCCTAGAGGGTGGCGCGAAGCCCCCGGTTTCGCGACGCGCCGGGCCGGAGGACCGCCGTGGCAATCCTCACAGCCGAACAAACATACGACTACCACTGTAGACGCGGGTCCCCGGACCCGGCCGGGGGCCCTACGCCGTCGCGCCCGCGGCCTTCGCCGCGTCCCGCACCGCGCCGGCCACCGCGCCCGCGACCTTGTCGTTGAAGACGCTCGGGATGATGTAGTTCGGGTTCAGCTCGTCCTGGGTGACGACGTCCGCGAGGGCCTTCGCGGCCGCGAGCATCATCTCGGTGTTGACCGTGCGGGACTGGGCGTCCAGCAGGCCGCGGAAGACGCCCGGGAAGACCAGCACGTTGTTGATCTGGTTCGGGAAGTCGGAGCGGCCGGTGGCCACGACGGCCGCTGTCTGCCGGGCGATCGCCGGGTCGACCTCGGGGTCGGGATTCGCGAGCGCGAACACGATCGCACCCTCGGCCATGGCGGCCACGTCGGCGCCGTCGAGGACGTTCGGGGCCGAGACGCCGATGAAGACGTCGGCGCCGCGGACGGCCTCCTTCAACGTCCCCGTCAGGTTCTCGGGGTTGGTGTTGTCGGCGATCCAGCGCAGCGCCGAGCCGGGGGCGGCGTCGACGAGGTCCTCGCGGCCGGCGTGCACGACGCCGTGGATGTCGGCGACGACGGCGTTCTTGACGCCCGCCGCGATCAGCAGCTTGAGGATGGCCGTACCGGCCGCGCCGGCGCCGGACATGACGACCCGGATGTTCTCGATCGCCTTGCCGGTGACGCGCAGCGCGTTGGTCAGGGCGGCGAGGACGACGATCGCGGTGCCGTGCTGGTCGTCGTGGAAGACGGGGATGTCGAGGGCCTCGCGCAGCCGGGCCTCGATCTCGAAGCAGCGGGGCGCGGAGATGTCCTCGAGGTTGATGCCGGCGAACCCGGGGGCGATCGCCTTGACGATCTCGACGATCGCGTCGGTGTCCTGGGTGTCCAGGCACAGCGGCCAGGCGTCGATGCCGGCGAACCTCTTGAAGAGGGCCGCCTTGCCCTCCATGACCGGGAGGGCGGCCTTGGGGCCGATGTTGCCCAGGCCGAGCACGGCCGAGCCGTCCGTCACGACCGCAACGGAGTTGCGCTTGATGGTGAGGCGGCGGGCGTCCTCGGGGTTCTCGGCGATCGCCATGCACACGCGGGCCACGCCCGGGGTGTAGATCATGGAGAGGTCGTCGCGGTTGCGGATGGGGTGCTTCGACGCCATCTCGATCTTGCCGCCGAGGTGCATCAGGAACGTTCGGTCGGACACCTTGCCGAGCGTGACGCCCTCGATGCCGCGCAGCTCCTCGACGATCTCGTCGGCGTGCTTGGTGGAGCTGGCCGCGATGGTGACGTCGATCCGGAGCTTCTCGTGGCCGGACGCGGTGACGTCGAGGCCGGTCACCGAGCCTCCGGAGGACTCCACGGCGGTGGTGAGCTGCGAGACGGCGGTTCCGCTCGCGGGCACCTCCAGCCGGACCGTCATCGAGTAGGAGACGCTGGGCGCCGTTGCCATGGCCGACTTCCTCTGCTTTCACCTGTACTGCTGATGCCGTCCGATCGTCGCACCTACTGATGAGTAGGCGTTAGCCGCCCCGGATTGCGGACGTTTTGTTCACGGGGCCGTTCATGCGAAAGAGGCCCACGTCACAGGGACGTGGGCCTCTCACCAGGTCAGTGACACCGACCCGCCATGCTCGCCTCGCGGCAAGTGGTCGCTCGTAGCGACGAAGGTTGGGCCCGGGGGCTTGGATCGGGCCGGTGTCACATCCAGGCTAACAAACGGATCCCGAAAGACCATTCCCGTGCGGAGAGTTCAATCTTTCAGCAGATCCGGCACGCCTTCCGCGTTTGGCTGGTCGCGCTCCGCCGAGACGACCGTGAGCTGCTGGGTTGCCCGAGTCAGGGCGACGTAGAGCACCCGCAGTCCGGCGGGCGACTCGTCGGCGATCTCGGCCGGGGAGACGACCACGGTGGCGTCGTACTCCAGGCCCTTGGCCTCCAGGCTGCCGAGCGCCACGACCCTGTCCCCGAGGCCGGTGAGCCAGCGGGCCGCCTCCTCGCGGCGGTTCATGGCGACCACGACACCGACGGTGCCGTCGACGAGGCCGAGGAGCCGGGCCGCCTCCTCGCGGACGGTCTCGCCCAGCGACCTGCGCACGCCGCTGCCGCGTCCGCTGTTCGTGGTCACGAACCGGGGCTCGACGCCGGTGGACCGGACGGCCCGCGGGGACTCGGCGCCCGGCATGGCGAGGGCCAGCACCTTCGCCGCGAGGTCGGCGATCTCGGAGGGGTTGCGGTAGTTGACGGTGAGCTGGAAGCGGCGGCGGGGCCGGGTGCCGAGGGCCTCGTCGCGGGCCTCGGCGGCCTCGTCGGGGTCGGACCAGGAGGACTGGGCGGGGTCGCCGACGACCGTCCAGGTGGCGTGCCGGCCGCGGCGGCCGACCATGCGCCACTGCATCGGCGTGAGGTCCTGAGCCTCGTCGACGATGACGTGGGCGTACTCGACCCGCTCCTGGGCGAGCCGCTCGGCCCGCTCGCGCTGCGACTCCTCGCGCACCGGCATCAGCTCCTCCAGCCCGGTGAGCTGGTCGAGCGGGTCCAGTTCACGTCGGCGCCTGGGGCGCGCCGGAGCGCCGAGGACCGCCTGGAGCTCGTCGAGCATGGCGATGTCGTGCACGGTGAGGCCGTCCCGCCGGAGCGAGCGGGCGACCCGGCGGATCTCACCGGGGTTGAGGATGCGGCGGGCCCAGCGGCCGAGGCGCCGCTCGTCGGCCATGGCGGCGAGGACGGCCTTCGGGGTGAGCTCGGGCCACCAGGCGTCGAGGAACTCGACGAAGCTGTCCTCGGAGGTGATGTCCTCGTCGAACGAGGACCGCAGCTCGGCGGCCAGCTCCGGATCGGTGTGCCGGCTGCCCGCCCCGGAGCGCGCCCACAGCGCGTCCAGCAGCAGCTTGCGGGCCCGGGGCCGCAGCAGGTTGACGGGCGCGGTGCCGCCGAGGGCGTTGCGGCGGATACGTTCCAGCTCGTCCGCCTCCAGCTCCAGCCTCCGCCCGAAGGCGACCACGCGCAGGCGGGTGGGGGGCCCGGCCTTCGGTGCTACGGCGGTACCGGCACCGCTTCCCCCCCCGGCACCGCCGTCGAGGTCACCGGCGTCCCCGAAGGAGAGCTGCCCGGAGTCGGAGGGGCCCGGCGCGGCCCTGCCCGAACCGTCGGCGCCCAGCTCCAGCACCCCCCGCGCCGCCTTCCGCAGCACCTTGAGCATCCGGTACGAGCCCTTGGCGCGGGCCACCGCCGGGGAGTCGTACAGGGTGGCCTCGACGCCGTCGACCAGGGAGCCGATCGCGCGGATGGCGACCTGGCCCTCCTCGCCGAGGGACGGCAGGACGCCCTCGGTGTAGGCGACCAGCAGAGGGGTGGGCGAGACGATGAGGATGCCGCCCGAGTAGCGGCGGCGGTCCTGGTAGAGCAGATAGGCCGCGCGGTGCAGGGCCACGGCGGTCTTGCCGGTGCCGGGCCCGCCCTCGACGTACGTCACGGACGCGGCGGGAGCGCGGATGACCAGGTCCTGCTCGGCCTGGATGGAGGCGACGATGTCCCGCATGGTGTGGCTGCGGGCCTGGCCGAGCGCGGCCATGAGGGCGCCGTCGCCGATGACGGGCAGCTCCTGGCCGTCGAGGAAGGCCGTGAGCTCGGGGCGCATGAGGTCGTCCTCGACGCCGAGGACCCTGCGGCCCTTGGAGCGGATGACCCGGCGTCGTACGACACGCCCGGGATCCACCGGAGTGGACCTGTAGAAGGGCGCGGCGGCCGGGGCGCGCCAGTCGATGACGAGCGGTGCGTACTCGGAGTCGAGGACCCCGATCCGGCCGATGTGCAGGGTCTCCGCGATGTCCGCGGTGTTGTCCTCGCGGACCGCGCCCTCGGCGGGTTCGACGGCGGTGTAGGCGCCGTCGGGCCCCTTCTTGCCGTCCTTGCCGGCGAGCAGGTCGATCCGGCCGAAGAGGAAGTCCTCGAACTCGTTGTTGAGCCGGTTGAGGTGGACGCCGGCCCGGAAGACCTGGGCGTCCCGCTCGGCGAGCGCGCCGGGCGTGCCGACCTGGCCACGCTTGGCCGCGTCGTTCATCAGGAACTCCGCCTCGTGGATCTTCTCCTCGAGGCGCCGGTAGACCCGGTCCAGATGTTCCTGTTCGACGCTGATCTCACGGTCCCGAACCGAGTCCTGAACCGAGCCGACCGCGGTTGTTTGAGCCTGAGCGGCCACCGGGCCCCCTTCTGACGTGCTGGGCAGCCGTCAACCGTACGCGAAGGGGGCCCCGGCGGGAAGTTACGCGTCGACCTGGACGAGCTTGTTGCCGTCCGAGTCCACGACCTCGAAGTGATCGATCTCGTTCTGGGCCGGAGCGACCGCGCCGCCGATGTAGAGCGGCTTCTTGGACTCCTCGGTCTTGCCGTCCGGGATGCCGTAGCCCCACTTGCCGACGGACCAGGTGGACGCCGTCCAGCGCTCACCGTTGGTGCCGACCGCGATCAGCGAGCACTTGAGCGGTCCCTTGACCCCCTTGAGCTCCAGGCCCAGCGAGGTGCCCCAGTTCTTCTCCTGCATGGCGACGGTCGCGCTGACGCCGGTCGTGGAGTCGGTGGCGGACACCTTGTCGCGCATGGACTCGAAGAGTTCCTTCGGGGTGGCCGCCAGGACCTGGCCCTGCTTGGCCCCGCCGTCCGAGTCGCCGCCGCTCGCCGCCATCGCGACGAACGGGCCGCCGATGATCAGCGCGGCCGCGGCCGCGACCATGTAGAAGCTGCGGCGCCGCTTCTGCGCCCGGCGCTCGGCGACCTCGTCCACGAGCTTGTTCACGATCCGCGGACTGGGCTTGGCGGACAGCGACTCCCCGATCGCGGGGGTGCCGGAGCCCGGCAGGTCCGCGAGGGCGGCGAGCATCGGCTCCATGCCGGCGAGCTCGTCGAGCTGTTGCGCGCACCACTCGCAGGTCGCGAGATGGGCCTCGAAGGCGGTCGCCTCGGCGTCGTCGAGGATTCCGAGGGCGTAGGCGCCGACGGTCTCGTGCTCGTTCGGCACCGGAGATCCCATCATGGAGCCAGACATACCCGAACCACCTGTGCCGAATCCCTGGTTACCCCCGTAAACACCCATCACGCTGTCACCCCCCGCTCCTCCAGTGCGAGCTTCATCGACCGCAGGGCGTAGAAGACCCGCGAGCGGACGGTTCCGCTGGGGATGCCCAGGGTCTCGGCCGCCTCGTTGACGGTACGCCCCTTGAAGTACGTCTCGACGAGCACCTCCCGGTGGGCGGGGGTCAGGTCGTCGAGCGCGTCCGACAGCGTCATCAACCACAGCGCCTTGTCGATCTCGTCCTCCGCGGGGATGACCTCCAGCGGCGACGGATCGACCTCCTGCGGCCGGGCCTGCCGGCTGCGGTGGCCGTCGATGACGATGCGCCGGGCGACCGTCACCAGCCAGGGGCGTACCGATCCGGTCGCTCGATTGAGCTGTCCGGCGTTCTTCCAGGCACGGATGAGTGTTTCCTGCACCACGTCCTCGGCTCTCTGGCGGTCACCCGCGACCAGACGAAGGACGTACGCAAGGAGAGGTCCGGCGTGCTCCCGGTACAGGGCACGCATCAGCTCCTCATCAGGTTCCGAGGGCTGGGACATGCGATGTCGGGCCCTCGATCCACGTTCATTGGCCACGACGGAATCCTTGCGCACGCCCACCTCCGATGTCCGGGGGTTCCCCCAGTCGGTCGCTCGACTACGGGTACGCACGCGATGAGTTGGATGTTCAAAGGGTGGCGACAGTTTTCTTCCGAGTGACGTGACGAGACAGGACATGCGCGCACATTCCCGCCGCGCGATCTTTACATTTCCGCCACACGGGCAAGATCACGACTACGGCCCGTGAGGTTGAGCGGGTAAACGACATGTAATCGAAATCACTTCGACAGCCGCTCCACAGAAGGGACATAACGGCCAGTCAGGTCCGCGAGAGAGCCGCGCGCCGACGGTGCCGGGCCACCCTTTCGCGGTTCCCGCAGACCTCACTGGAGCACCAGCGCCTCCTGCGTCCCCGTGACGTGTCGAGGTAGACGATGGGGCAGTTGTCCCCTTCGCACTCTCTGATCGCCGCCCGCGCGACAGGGTCCGTGAGCAGTTCCACGGCGTCCCTGGCGATGGCCCCGAGCAGTGCCGCGCAGTCGGGCGGACCGTCCAGCTCGCGCACCAGCGAGCCGTCCTCGCCCGGTACCGCGCGCGGGGCGGGCGGCGCGGTACGGGCGGCCTCGTTGACCTGGGCGAGCGCGAGGTCGTAACCGGGTCCCGGGATGTCCCGGGAGGTGCCCCGCACCAACTCCCCGATCCGTTCGCGCAGTTCGCGGAAGGCGACGAGCCAGGAGGGGTCCGCGTGCGTCAGGTCCGTCCCCCGCGGCACCAGCCCCGAACCGACGATCCAGGCGGCGAGCACCCCGGTCGAGTCGAGGCGTTCCCCGGGGTGGGTGGTCGCGAGGAGGTCGAGACAGATCCGTCCGGCGTCGAACCGCAGCTCGTACGCGACCGTGGCCGTACCCAGTGCCATGTGCCTGTCACCGCCTAGGGTGCCCCGGTCGGATGGGGTCGGTGGGGTGCTTCAAGGCTGTGCGGGGCTGTTCCGGGGCTCCCTCCCACAGTGCCTTCCCGCCCCCGCCGCCGGAACCCCCCGTACCCGGAGCGGTGCCTGGACGCGCACGTATGCGGAGGCGCGTCTCGGCCATGTCGGCCCGGCGGACGGGGTCCTTGACTGGTTGCATGACACAGAACAGCAGGAGCGACGGCCTCGTCCTGGGCGCGGCCGCGGTCGCCACCGGCCTGATCGCCGGGGCCTTCTACGTCTTCGCGTGCGCCGTGATGCCGGCCCTGGCCCGCAGCGACGACCGCGTCTACGTCACGGTGATGCGGGACATCAACGAGGTCATCCAGAACCCGGTGTTCTTCCTGGGCTTCCTGGGCGCCCCGCTGCTCACGGCGGTGGCGGCGTGGCAGGCGCGGGGCGCGAGTCACCGGAGGTGGGTGTGGGCGGCCCTGGCGGCCTCCGCCCTGGCCTTCCTGGTCACGGTCGCCTGCAACATCCCCCTCAACGACGCGCTCGCGGCCGACGGCGACCCCACCGCCCTGCGCGAGGAGTTCGAGGACCCGTGGGTGGCGTGGAACGTGGTGCGGGCGGTGTTGCTGACGGTGGCGACGGGGCTGCTGGTGAAGGCCACCGGCAGCCGTGCCCCCGCGGCCGGCTGACCGGGAGTCGGCGTACTTCGCGTCCGACTGACCAGGAGTCGGCGTACGTCACGGCCGATGACTAGGAGTCGGCGTACGTCACGGCCGATGACTAGGAGTCGGCGTATTTCGCGTCCGCCGCCGGGTCCAGGGCGAGGCGGTAGCCCCGCTTCACCACCGTCTGGATCAGCTTCGGGGCTCCGAGGGCCGTGCGGAGGCGGGCCATCGCCGTCTCCACCGCGTGTTCGTCACGGCCCGCCCCCGGCAGCGCCCGCAGGAGCTCCGCCCGGGACACCACCCACCCGGGCCGCCGGGACAGCGCCCGCAGCAGGGACATCCCCGCGGGCGGCACCGGCCGCAGCTCCCCGTCGACCAGCACCGCGTGCCCCCTGATCTCCACCCGGTGCCCCGCGATGGGCAACGACCGGGCCCGGGCGGGCAGTTCCTGGCAGAGCAGCTGCACGAGCGGTCCGAGCCGGAAGCGCTCGGGCGAGACCGTCTCCACCCCCCGCGCCTGCAACGGCAACGCCGTCACCGGCCCGACACACGCCGGCAGCACGTCGTGGTCGAGCGCGGCGAGCAGCTCCGGCAGCAGGCTCCGGTCCTCCGCCCGGGACAGCAGCGAGGCCGCGGCCGGCGCGCTGGTGAACGTCAGCGCGTCAAGCCCTCGCGAGACCGCCGCGTCCAGCAGCCGGTCCACCGGCCCGATGTCCTCCGGCGGCATCCACCGGTACACCGGTACCCCCACGACCTCCGCTCCCCCGGCCCGCAGCGCCTCCACGAAGCCGGGCAGCGGCTCGCCGTGCAGCTGAATGGCGACCCGGCGGCCCTCGACGCCCTCCTCCAGGAGCCGGTCCAGCACCTCGGCCATGGACTCGGACGACGGCGACCAGTCCTCGGTCAGCCCCGCGGCCCGCACCGCACCCTTGACCTTCGGCCCGCGCGCCAGCAGCTCCACCTCGCGCAGCCGGGCGAGGAGCGGCTCCCCGAGCCCCCATCCGTCGGCGGCCTCGACCCACCCCCGGAAGCCGATGGCCGTGGTGGCCACCACCACGTCCGGTGCCTGGTCGATCAGGTCCTTCGTCGTCGCCAGCAGTTCGCTGTCGTCGGAGAGGGGCACGATCCGCAGGGCCGGCGCGTGCAGGACCGCGGCCCCGCGGCGCTGGAGCAGCGCACCGAGTTCGTCCGCCCGGCGCGCGGCCGTGACTCCCACGGTGAACCCCGCGAGGGGGCCGTGTCGCTCTGCGTCCTGCTGTTGCTCGTACATGGCTCTCGTCCCGCACTCGAGTCGTCGTACACAGTCGTACGTGGGTCGTACGTGGTCGTACGTGGTCGTACGTGGTCGTACGTGGGTCGTCCCTACATGCCGACCGAGCCTGTCAACGGCTCGTGACAGGCTCGGTTCCGGTTCATGTCGCCAGTGTTACGTCACACCTCGGCATAGCTGAGCTGCGGCTTCGTCTCGGCGGCGGCCGTGGTCGACCCCTTGTCGGCCGTACGGCGAAGGTATACGGCCCAGGTGACCCCGAAGCAGGCCGCGTAGAAGGCGAGGAAGGCGACGAACGCGCCGGTCCCGGAGCCGTAGGAGAGGAAGGACTGGCGGAAGGCGAGGTTGATGCCGACACCGCCGAGCGCGCCGACCGCGCCGATCAGGCCCATGGAGGCACCGGACAGACGGCGTCCGTAGGCGGCGGCCTCCTCGCCTTCGAGGCCCTTGCCCAGGGCCTTGGCGTGGAAGATGCCGGGGATCATCTTGAAGGTCGAGCCGTTGCCGAGGCCGCTGAGGACGAACAGGACTACGAACGCCACGGTGAACAGTCCGAGCGACTTCTCCATGCTGGCGGCGATGAGGACGGCGGTGGCGGCGGCCATCGCGACGTAGTTCCACAGCGTGATCTTGGCGCCGCCGTACTTGTCGGCCAGCGCGCCGCCCACCGGGCGGATCAGCGAGCCGAGCAGCGGGCCGATGAAGGTGACGTAGGCCGCCTCCAGCGGGGTCCGGCCGAACTGGTTCTGCAGCACCTGCCCGAAGGCGAAGCTGTAGCCGATGAACGAACCGAACGTGCCGATGTAGAGGAAGGACATGATCCAGGTGTGGCCGTCCCGTGCGGCGTCCTTCGCGGCCCCTGTGTCGTTCTTCACGTTCTCGATGTTGTCCATGAAGAGCGCGGCGAGGACGGCGGCGACGAGGATCAGCGGGATGTAGATGCCGAGCAGCACCCGGGGTCCGCCGCTGGCGCCGATGATCGCGAGGGCGGCCAGCTGGATGACCGGGACGCCGATGTTGCCGCCGCCGGCGTTGAGCCCGAGCGCCCACCCCTTCTTGCGGAGCGGGAAGAAGGCGTTGATGTTCGTCATGGACGAGGCGAAGTTGCCGCCTCCGATGCCGGCCAGCAGACCGACCAGGAGGAAGGTGCCGAACGAGGTACCCGGCTCCATCACGGTGAACGCGGCGATGGTGGGGACGAGGAGCAGGCTGGCCGAGATGATCGTCCAGTTCCGCCCGCCGAAGATCGCGACGGCGAAGGTGTAGGGGACGCGGACGACGGCGCCGACGAGCGTGACCATCGAGGTGAGCAGGAACTTGTCGGCGGGGGTCAGCCCGTACTCCGGGCCCATGAAGAGCACCAGCA
Organism: Streptomyces sp. NPDC091972; assembly: GCF_044756385.1. Taxonomy (NCBI): domain Bacteria; kingdom Bacillati; phylum Actinomycetota; class Actinomycetes; order Kitasatosporales; family Streptomycetaceae; genus Streptomyces; species Streptomyces sp. NPDC091972. Next base: position 777,135 of record NZ_JBIVSV010000002.1, read on the forward strand.
CGGACCACAGGGTCCAGACCGAGAACCCGATGTGCTCGGAGAGCACGGAGAAGAGCAGGTTCCGCTTGGCGACCTTCTCTCCGGTCTCCTTCCAGAACGTCTCGTCCTCCGGATCCCACTGCTGGATCCAGCGACCGCCCCTGCTCGGGGGTGCGGGGGCTGTACTAGGGGCTGTCATGACGCCTCCACGGTGCGACGGGCTCAGGTCCTGCTACGACTGGCTGATCCCGAAAGTAGGGAGGGCGCGTTTCCTGCCTGTGTTTCGCCGGGTGACCGGAAAGGAACTTTGCTCTCACCCCGGGGGCGGGCGGGATGAGAGGTCATGGGTGCTCTGTGTTACGAAGAGCTCCGCGTCAGTACTCGTCGTCCTGGGAGTTCTCGTGGTCCTCAAGGATCCGCAACCCGAGGTCGGACTCCCAGTCCAGGGCCCATAGCCGCAGCTCGGCGATCTCGTCGGGACCGAGCCCGAGGGCGGCGAACTCCTCGTCACCGACCCAGACGACACCTTCGAGCCGGTCACGCAGGTCGTACAGGTCGAACTCGCCCAGCTGCTCCAGCTCGATCACCGAGTAGTACCGGCAGGCCGCATGCACGGCGACGACGTCCTCGGGCGTCCCCCGGTCACGGAGACCGCGCACACTCGCGACCGCCGCGGCCTCTCGCTCCTCATCCCTCATGGAGGTGCACCACACAGAGCCCGTTCCGCGCGGCCGACGCGAAGAGGGCGGTCAACTCGTCCACCAGCTCGGTGAGATCATCCGCGTAACCGTAGGGGACGCCCCCACGCACGGTCGCATCCAGCACGTCGGCCATCCGGTCCGTCACGCCTGCGGTGCCGACCGCGGCGAGGAACTCGTGGACCCGCACCACCTCGTCGGCCGACAGCAGCGTGCACACCGTACCGGCACGGTCGTCCCCGAGGACGGTCCCGCCGTAGGCGGCGAGACCGGCGAGCTCACCCGCGTCCGCGCGCAGCAGCAACTCCTCGACCACCCCCGCTTCCTCCCCCAGGTCGCAGGAGCCCCAAGGAGAGGCGTCGCCCGCCTCCGGTGCACGGAACCGGGCGACGACCTGGTCGAACCCGGCGCCGGTTTCGGTCGTCGGCACGGCCAGGAGGGTCACGTTCATCCGAGGTCGCGCCCGTGGGCCGTCATGCCCCGTGCCCCGCGCGCGCCGTCCCTTTCACCCGTCCCCGCTTCACCCCGTTCGGCCAAAACCGCGGCCTCCTCTTCGCCGCCAGGTCCTCGATCCACCCGAAGGCCAGGATCGCAAGGCCGATCAGCGGCCACACCAGGAAGAACATCCACAGCGTGTCCGTCGAGTCGAGGGCTGCGACCGCGCGGTCGCTCTGCATGAAGGGGAGTCGGTAGGCCAGGTCGATGATCGGGACCGTGGCCATGATGAGCAGGTTGTGCCAGAGGTAGATCGTGACGGCACGGTTGTTGGAGAGGGTGACCAGTTTGTCCCAGCGGGCCAGGCGGCCCGGGAGTTCCTGCCAGGACGGGGAGTACTGGAGCAGGATGACCACGAAACCGAAGGACCAGGCCGCCTGGGCGAGCGGGATGTCGTTCAGGTCCCAGCCCTCGGGGCCGAGGTGGCCCGACGCCCACCACAGGCCGAACGCCATCACCAGCACCGATCCGGAGACCGCGAGATAGCGCGGGACCTTCGCCAGCACTCCCTCGTGGTGCGCGAAACCGAGGACCCAGCAGCTGCCGTAGACCGCGAAGTCGGTGACCGCGTTGCCCAGTTCACCGGGGATGGTCACCAGTCCCGTGCCCACGACGGCCGTCAGCGCCAGCGGGGCCAGCAGCGTCGCCCACGGCACCCTGCGGAACGCCCACAGCAGCAGCGGGGACGCCAGCACGAACCACAGGTACGCGCGGAGGTACCACAGCGGGCCCACCGCCTGGTCCGCCCACGTGCTCTCCAGCAGGTCGTTCGGGAAGCCGACCTCCCAGGGGTACGGCGGTGCCCCGATCGGGATGACGTAGTTGACCAGCTCCAGCAGGCCCCAGGTGCCGCTGTGGTCCGGGTCCTCCGAGAGCTTCCAGCCGCCCAGGAACATCAGCGGCAGCACCACCGCGCTGAACGCCCAGAGCGGGGGCAGGAGTCGGCGTATCCGCCCTCTGATCACGCTCAGGGCGGGGCGGTTCAGCGACCGCGCCATCAACGAGCCCGCCAGCGCGAACATCACGCCCATCGACGGGAACAGCACGGTCAGCCAGGCCCAGCCGAACAGGTGGTACAGGACCACCCGGACCAGGGCGAGGGAGCGCAGGAGGTCCAGGTACCGGTCCCGGCCGGGCTTCCTCGCCTCCGCCTCGGGCGCCGGAGCGGCGAGCCCCGCCGTGTACTCCTGGGTCATCCGACCGGCCTCCGCTCGTCGCTCTCACTGCTCGCCCGTGGCCTCGGCACCGGTCCGCCCGGTGCCTCGACGACTCCCGTGCGGCGCAGCTTCTGCCAGCGCAGGCGGCCCCCGGTGAGGGCCGTGATCCAGGACTGGAGCAGCACGACGTACATGAGCTGGCGGTAGAGGATCTGCTGCAACGGCAGCGAGATCAGGTGGGTCATGCGTTCCCGGTCGAGGCGGAACGCGTAGGCGGCGCAGACCACCTGGATGGCGAGGACGCCCAGCCAGGCCAGGATCGTCTTCCCGGTCGGGCCGAACACGACGCCGTAGAGCAGGAACACGTCGATCAGGGGGGCCAGCAAGGGGGCCACCACCATGAACAACGAGACCAGCGGGAGTCCCACGCGGCCGAAGCGGCCCGACGGGCCCCGCTCCACCAGCGCGCGCCGGTGCTTCCAGATCGCCTGCATGGTGCCGTACGACCACCGGTAGCGCTGCGACCAGAGCTGCTGGACGGACTCCGGTGCCTCCGTCCAGGCCCGCGCCTTCTCGGCGTAGACCACGCGCCAGCCGTCCCGGTGCATGGCCATGGTGATGTCGGTGTCCTCGGCGAGCGTGTCGTCGCTCATGCCGCCGACGCGTTCCAGGGCGGAGCGGCGGAAGGCTCCGACCGCGCCCGGGATCGTCGGCATGCAGCGCAGGACGTCGTACATCCGGCGGTCGAGGTTGAAGCCCATCACGTACTCGATGTGCTGCCAGGCGCCGATCAGCGAGTCGCGGTTGCCGACCTTGGCGTTGCCGGCGACGGCTCCCACGCGCGGGTCGCCGAAGGGCTGGACCAGCTCGCGGACCGTGGACGGTTCGAAGACGGTGTCGCCGTCCATCATCACGATGATGTCGTGGCGGGCGTTCGCCAGACCGCGGTTGAGGGCGGCCGGCTTGCCCGCGTTGAGCTGGCGCACGACCCGGACGTTCGGCAGGCCCATCGCCTCGACGATCCGGGCGGTGCCGTCGCTGGAGCCGTCGTCGATGACGAGCACCTCGATGGGGTGCTCGCTCGCCATCAGGGAACGCACGGTGTTCTCGATGCACTTGGCCTCGTTGTACGCCGGGACCAGCACCGACACCGGCTCGGTGACCGGCTCGCCCCAGCGGAAGTCCTTGCGGCGCACCCGGCGGGCGTGGATGCCGGAGAGCAGCAGCATGAGGACGAAGCGGCCGATGACCAGGGAGCCGATGATCGACAGCCCGACGACGAGGACGTCGGTGATGTGCTCGGAGGCCTGGACCAGGAAGATCCACGCCTTGCCCTTCCACAGCTCGGGTCCGGCGACCGCGGTGTGCGCGGTGGGCGCGTCGAGGGCCTCGGTGAGGTTGTCGAACTCGTAGCCCTTGTCCTTCATGTCGGGCAGGAACCGGTCGAGCGCCTGGACCGTCTGGTGGCGGTCGCCGCCGGAGTCGTGCATCAGCACGATCGCGCCCTTGCCGTTCTTCGGCGTGGCGTTGCTGATGATCTTCCGGACTCCGGGCTTGCGCCAGTCCTCGCTGTCGGTGTTGTTGACGACGGTGATGTAGCCGCGGGTGCCGATGTACTCGGTGACCGGCCAGGACTTGTTGTCCATGGCGTCGGCGAAGGAGGAGTACGGCGGCCGGAACAGCGAGGTGCGGATGCCGGCCGCGCCGGCCAGCGCGAGCTGGTTCTGGGAGAGCTCCCAGTCGATGCGCTTCTTCGACTGGAAGGACAGGTCGGGGTGGTTGAAGGTGTGCAGCCCGACCTCGTGGCCCTCGTCGACCATGCGCTTGACGAGGTCCGGGTAGCGGGAGGCCATGGTGCCGGTGACGAAGAAGACGGCGTGCGCGTGGTGCTTCTTCAGGACGTCCAGGACCCTGGGGGTCCAGGTCGGGTCGGGGCCGTCGTCGAAGGTGAGGACGAGCCGGTGGTCGGGCATCCTCAGGCTGGTGGTGCGGCCGCTGCGGGTGTCGATCACCGGCCCGCCGTCGATGATCTTCTCCGGCACCTTGTCGGAGGAGGCCTCGGGCTGGATGCGGTGGTCGGCGAGGATCTCGCTGTGGACGTAGCCGCGCAGCATCAGCATCGCCATGAGGGCGACGAGGACGAGCACGGGCAGCAGCAGGCGCATGGGCAGGCGACGGCGCCTGGAGCCGTCGGGGGCTCCTGGTGCGGCCCCCGGGCGGCGGGTGCGGGATGCCATCAGAGGATGTACTCCGGGGACGGGGAGGAGAGCGGGGCGCCGGAGGGCACCGGGGCGGAGGTGCCGGGTGCCGAGGTCGGGGACGTCTCCGACGCGATGGGCGAGGGGGCGGCCGGCCCGTCGGCGACCGTGCCGGGTCCGGCGCTGTCACCGCCCGTGGTCTGGGTCGGGGCGACCGAGGGGTCGGGGCTGGTGGTGACGGGTGGGGTCACCGAGGGGCTGGGCGGCGGGGTGACCGACTGCGTCGGCTGCGTCGACGGGTCGGCGCTCGCCGACGGGTTGCCGCCCGGCCGGGTGGCCGTGGCCGGCGCGTCGGCGGACGCCCCCGGTCCGCCCGGGCTCACGGTGGCCCCGGGGGCGGTGCCGCTGAGTCCGGGAGCCGGTGTCACCCCGCCGCTGACCGTCGGGGTGGTCCCCGGGAGCACTCCCGCGCCGGCGGAGGGCGCGGTGGACTCGGCCGGCGTCGGGCTGGTGTCGACCTTGCCGGCCGGGGCGTCGTCCTTGGGGCCGTTCATCGGGATCCAGGGCGCGTTGGAGTTGCCGGACAGCAGGGTGACGACGATGACGACGGCGTAGACCGCGCAGGCCAGGCCGACGGCCATGCCGATCCGGCGGAAGCGCCGACTGCGCCGGCCGGACTCGTCGACGAAGACCGGGCCCTCGGAGCCCTCGGATCCGCCGTCGCCGCCGGAGCGGCCCTCGATACGGTCCTGGCCGTTCAGGCTGATCGCGTCGAGCTGGACGGTCACCTCGTGCGGGTCGTGGGTGCCGCCGGCACCGACGCCGGACTCGTCCCAGGGGTCGCGTACGACGACTCTGCGGCCCGCGGGTTCCGGTTCGTCCCCGGTGTGGTCCGCTGTCGGGGCCCCGGGGAAGTCCCGGTCTCCGTCCGGTCCCGCCGGTGTCCCGGAGCGGTCGGCCGTCGGTTCGGGGCCCTCGGTCCCGACCGAGCCGAAGAGGCCGGCGGCCGGCACTCCGGCCGGACCGGTCGATCCCTTCGAGCGGGTCGAGTCGGCGGCCCCGGTCGATCCTGCCGACCCGGTCGACCCGGCCGTTCCTGCCGACCCGGCCGATCCGGTCAAGCCGTTCAATCCGGTCGAGGCGAACCCTCCGGTTTCCGGGAACGTCTGGGTGGCGCCCCCCGTCGTCGGGATGTCCTGGGTCCCTGATGCGACCTCGGGCCATTCCGGTTGGGCGTCTTCTCGCCAGTTTTTCACGCGCACGCACATCCCCCACGGGCTGATCTGGGCGCGCTTTCGACCTTGAGCACACGTCGGCTGAACCAGGCCCCCACCCGGTCCGAGCGCCCCCCTTACCACACCGTGCTCAGGCCACGAATGTAGCGCACACGGAGGATCCGTGTTTGCCACGTGTCATTTGTGGATGTTCATATCGGCCTCATCGATGGCTGGAATCCATCCATCGGACGGCCGACGGAGCCAACCGTGTTCGACGGACAGTTCGATCGCGGCACGGCGGAGAGCGTCGAAGGCGGGGTGCACCAGACCCCTGCGCCACACCAACGACACGGGCGACAGCGGCACCGGCTCGACCAGCGGACGCAGCACGGTGGCGGGCATGGCCGGAAAATCCAGGACCACCAGAACCGGGTTACGGATCTTCGCCATGAGCCGCTGGAACTCCTCGTCGCCGACCGCGAGCGGCATCGGCGGGGCGATCCGGATACCCCGTCCTTCGAACAGCCGACGAGCGAGATCGGTCCATTCCGGAGTACGCGGATTTCCGGCTCCCGCGTACACGGTCTCGCCCTCCAGCGCGGCGAGCGGCACCCGCTCCAGGGGGGCCAGCCGGTGGTCCTCGGGCAGGACGAGGGCCATGGGCTCGTAGCGCACGGGCTGGTGGTCCAGGCCCGCCCGCAGCGCCGGGTCCAGACCGGCGAACCGGCCGAAGGAGGCGTCGAGGCGACCGGCGAGCAGTTCCCCCGCCGCGCCCGTCAGCCCGCTCTCGTAGCGGGCCATCAGCTCCTGGTCGGGCGCCAGTTCCCGGGCCCGCAGCAGGACGGCGCGGGCGGTGGCCTGGTCGGGGAAGTTCAGGTCCACGAGCAGGGGGCGGGCCTGCGCGAACGCGGCGAGCAGCTCGTCCTGGGCGTCCAGGGCGCGGCGGGCGTACGGCACCAGCCGCTCGCCGTCGGCGGTCAGCGTCACCTGCCGGGTGGTGCGCACGAACAGCTCGGCACCCAACTCCCGCTCCAGCCGCCGCACATCACGGCTGAGCGCCTGCTGGGCGACGTACAGCCGGGCCGCCGCGCGCGTGAAGTGGAGCTCGTCGGCGACGGTGAGGAAGGCGCGCAGGAGGCGGGGGTCGAGGTGGCGGGAGCGTGGGCCGGGGTTGGGGCGGGGGCTGGGCACGGACATCGGGCGAACTTACAACACAGGTGCGTGAATCGCTGCGGAGAAGGTGTTGGACCCCTTGATCGTTGCCGCGCGACGGTGGGCACATGCCGCCATCGAACCGACCGATGTTCACCATGACCGCGGACGCGCTCGTCATCGCCGACTTCGGCCCACGGGCTTCGCGTCGCCGCCGCGCCCCCGGCCCCTACCGCCGCCTTCTCGCCACCCCCGGAGCCCGCGCCTTCACCATCGGGAACCTTCTCGCCCGGCTCCCGATGGGCATGTTCGGCGTCAGCGCGGTCGTGATGATCGCGGGGACGCGCGGGTCGTACGCCCTCGCCGGCGCCGTCACCGCGGCCGGGCTCGGGGCCACGGCGGTCGTCGCCCCGTGGACCGCGCGGCTCGTCGACCGACACGGACAGGCCAAGATCGCCGTGCCGGCCACGGTCCTGGCGGCACTGGGTTCGCTGGCGCTGCTGCTGTGCGTCCACCTCGGCGCCCCGGCGTGGACGCTCTTCGTGTCGTACGCCGCCACCGCAACGACCCCCAATCTCGGCGGCATGTCGCGTGCGCGCTGGGCCCATCTCCTCGACGGCGACGAGAGGTCGCTGCATGTCGCGAACTCCTTCGAGCAGGCCGTGGACGAGGCGTGCTTCATGCTGGGGCCGGTGCTCGCGGCCTTCCTGTGCACGGCGTTCTTCCCGGAGGCGGGGACGCTGACCGGGGTGGTGCTGCTGGTGTCGGGCGTGCTGGTGTTCACGGCCCAGCGTGCGACGGAGCCGCCGGTGCGGGGGCGCGGACCGGCGAAGGCGCCCCTGCGTGCGCCGGGCGTCCCTCCCCTCCTCGCCGTCTGCCTCGCCATGGGTGCCGTCTTCGGCTCCATCGAGGTCGTCACCATCGCCTTCGCCGACACGCAGGGGCACCGCTCGGCGGCCGGCGTCGTGCTCGCGCTCCAGGCGGCCGGGTCGTGCGCGGCGGGGCTGGTCTACGGGGCGGGGAGCCGGACCGGCACCGGCTCTGCGGCGGACCGTTACGTGTGGTGCATAGCCGCCATGACGGCCCTGCTGACCCTCCCCCTGCTGGCCGCCTCCCTCACCGGCTCCCTGCCGGTCCTCGCGGTCGCTCTCCTGATCGCCGGGATGGCGACCGCCCCGACGATGGTCACCGGCATGACCCTGATCCAGCGGCGCACCCCGCCCGGCCACCTCAACGAGGGCATGACCCTCGCCGTGACCGGCCTCCTCGCGGGAATCGCCTGCGGAAGCGCGGCGGGCGGCTGGACGGCGGAACACGTGTCGCCGCTGGCGGGCTACGGCATCCCGGTCACGGCGGGGGCGGTGGCTCTGCTGACGGCGCTGGGGTGGGCTCGACGGTGAGGCTGCCGGGGCGGTGGCTCTGAGGACAGCGCTGGGGTGGGCTCGACGGTGAGCTGGCGGGTGCGGTGGCTTTGATGACAGCGCTGAGGTGGGCTCGACGGTGGCGGCCGGGACGGTGGCTCTGAGGACAGCGCTGGGGTGGGCTCGGCGGTGAGCTGGCGGGTGCGGCTCGGTGGGGGCTGGTCGCGCAGTTCCCCGCGCCCCTGACGCCTGCGGCGCATCCGCGGCAAGCGATAGGCCGCCCGACGGCAGATCCGGCCCGCCACCCACAACCACCACACGACCCCGACCCCGGCCCTCACCACACCGCCGGCCCGGTGGGGGCTGGTCGCGCCGTTCCCCGCGCCGCTGAGGCCTGCGGCGCATCCGCGGCGAACGGTGGGCGACCGCCCACACCCCCCGGCGGCGGATCCGGCCCCTCCCCCACAACCACCGCACGACCCCGCTCCCGGCCCTCACCCGCACCACACCGCCCGCCCGATGAGGGCTGATCGCACAGTTTCCCGCGGCCCCGTGGCGGTCACGGCCTCCCAGCCAAGAGCGCCACAGCAGTCGGGCCCCTCCGACCACGCCGGTACGGACGCCCCCGACCGGAACCTCCGACCGCCCCCCGGAAGACCCGCCCCAGCCACCAGCACCGGCACGACGCCCCCGCCGCACCCCTCCCTCGCACCCCCCGATCGTCGAATCGCTTCACCAGATCCTGTGCAACCCATTGACGACCTTGAGGCCCCCGCATACGTTCCTTCGTCGAAGCGCTTCGACAGGGGCCGTCGAACCGAGTCGAATCAACGACCCCTGCGCGGCGCCCGCCCGAAGCGACCATCCGACTCCCCGGAGGTACGGGATGTTGACGGCACGAAGGCGTGTGGTGGTGACCGCGGTGGTCCTGGCCGGGTCACTGCTGATGACGGCCTGCGGGGACTCCGACAGCGGGTCCTCGGACGGCAAGACCCTGCGGCTGTGGCATTACGAGGGCCCGAGCAGCGCGATGGGCATCGCCTGGAAGGAGGCCATCAAGGAGTTCGAGGCCACGCATCCCGGCGTGAAGGTGGAGTTCGAGGAGAAGAGCTTCGACCAGATCCAGAAGACCGCCCCGATGGTCCTCAACTCCTCGGACGCGCCCGACCTCATGGAGTACAACAAGGGCAACGCGACCGCCGGCCTGCTCTCCAAGCAGGGACTGCTGACCGACCTCACGGAACAAGCGACCGAGCGCGGCTGGGACAAGGCGCTCAGCCCCAGTGTCCGCACCACCAGCCTCTACGACACCAACGGCGTGATGGGCTCCGGCAAGTGGTACGGCGTCCCCAACTACGCCGAGTACACGCTGGTCTACTACAACAAGGACCTCTTCAAGAAGTACGGCGTCGCCGTGCCGAAGTCGCTCGCCGAACTGACCGCCGCCATGGACAAGTTCGTCGAGAACAAGGTCACCCCGCTCGCCAACGGCGGCGCCGCCTACCCCGCCCAGCAGTACCTCTACCAGCTCGCGCTCTCGAAGGCCGACCGCGCCTGGGTCGACTCGTACCAGCTCTACAAGGGGAAGACCGACTTCCACGACGCGGCCTGGACCTACGGCGCCGAGACCTTCGCCGACTGGGTCGAGAAGGGCTACTTCAGCAAGAGCTCCAGCGGCCAGAACGAGGAGGCCGCCGGCGTCGCCTTCACCTCCGGCAAGGCGCCGATCCTGTTCTCCGGCAGCTGGTGGTACGGCCGCTTCAAGACGGACAACAAGTTCGACTGGGGCACCTTCCGCTGGCCCGACTCGAAGCTCACCCTCGGCTCCGGCGGCAACCTCTGGGTCGTACCGAAGGGGTCGAAGAACAAGGAACTCGCCTACGACTTCATCGACATCACCATGTCGAAGAAGATCCAGAACCTGCTCGGCAACTCCGGCGGCGTCCCGGTCGCGGCCGACGCCTCCGCCATCACCGACCCGCAGTCCAAGACCCTGATCGACGACTTCAACACCCTCTCCGAGACCGACGGCCTGGCCTTCTACCCGGACTGGCCCGTCCCCGGCTTCTACGACGTCCTCGTCTCCGCGACCCAGAAGCTGATCACGGGCAGCGAGAAGCCCGAGGGCTACCTCAGCGACCTCCAGGAGGCCTACGACAAGGGCGCGCCGAAGCAATGACGGCGACCGTCGAACGCACCGCGCGGGCGGTCGGCAAGGGCAGCGCCCCCCGCCCCCCGCGCCGCCCCCGCGACTCCTACGCCCTGTTCCTGCTCCCGGGCGCCCTCGCCTTCCTCGCGGTCGTCGTCCTGCCGTTCGTGATGAACACGTATGTGAGCTTCACGGACTGGCAGGGCGTGGGCTCCCCCGAGTGGTCGGGGCTCGCCAACTACCGCGAGCTGGTGGACGACTCCGAGTTCTGGGCGTCCTTCCGGCACAGCCTGTTCATGGTCGTGGCGATGGCGGCGGTTCCGACCGTCCTCGGACTGGTCCTCGCCGCCGCCCTGTTCGACTACGTCGGCAAGCACTTCGGCACCCGGATCGCGGCCGTCCTGCGCGCCTGCTTCTACCTCCCCCAGGTCCTGCCGATCGCGGTCGCCGGCATCGTCTGGAGCTGGATCCTCGCCCCCGACAACGGCTCCCTCAACGCCCTCCTCAAGGCGGTCGGCCTCGGCAGCTGGCAGCAGGACTGGCTCGGCGATCCCGACCTCGCCCTGTACAGCGTCATGGGCGTCATGGTCTGGGTCCAACTGGGCTTCCCGCTGGTCGTCTTCATGGCCGGCCTGCAACGCGCCGACCCCCAACTGGCCGAGGCCGCCGAGCTGGACGGGGCCGGCTGGTGGCGCCGCTTCTGGCACATCACGCTGCCGCAGATCCGCCCGGAGATCTACGTCGTGCTGACCTGGTGCTCGATCGCCGCGCTCAAGGTGTTCGGCGCGGTGTACGTGCTGACCAAGGGCGGACCGGGCGGGGCCACGAACGTGCCGTCCTACTTCTCCTTCACCACGTTCTTCGAGAAGACGCAGGTCGGCTACGGCGCCGCGATCTCCACCGTGCTCACGGTGATCATCCTCGCGCTGTCCCTGATCGGTCTGAAGCTCCAGGAGAGGACGGACGCATGACCACCGCCCTGCGCCGCTACCCGGTGCTGATCGCCCTGTGCGTCGCGGCCCTGTTCATGGTCGTGCCGTTCCTCATCGTCACGGTCAACGCCTTCAAGTCCCCGGCGGAGTACGCCCAGAACGGCCCCCTCAGTCTCCCCGACGGTCTCTACACCGACGGCGTCAGGGACTTCTGGGAGCGCGTCGACTTCGGCCGGAAGCTCGTCAACTCGGTCCTGATCAGCGGTTCGGTGGCGGTGCTCGCCGTGGTCCTGTCGGTCCTCAACGCCTACGCGATCGGCATCGGCCGCATCAAGGGCCGCACCTGGGTCCTCGCCTTCTTCGTGCTGGCGAACATGCTGCCGCAGGAGGCCCTGGTCTACCCCGTCTATTACCTGAGCAAGGAAGTCGGCCTCTACGACACCAGGTTGAGCGTGATCATCGTGTTCACGGTCATCCAGGCGGCCTTCGGCACGTACCTGCTCTCCGCGGTGCTCGGCCAGTTCCCCCGCGAGATCCTGGAGGCGGCCCGGATCGACGGCGCGGGCAAGTGGCAGGTCCTGTGGCGGATCGTCGTCCCGGTCAGCCGCCCCACCCTCGGCGTCCTGCTGGTCTTCTTCTTCATCTGGACCTGGAACGAGTTCCTGCTCCCCCTGGTCATGCTGATCTCCAACGACAACCAGACGGTGTCGGTGGCCCTCGGCGTCCTCCAGGGCCAGCGCCTGATGGACGCCACGATGACCAACGCGGCCGCCCTGCTCGGTGTGCTCCCCGCGATCGTCTTCTTCCTCGTCTTCCAGCGAACCCTCACCCGCGGTATCGCCGTGGGTGCCGTGAAGTAAGGACCCCTCAGATGAAGTTCACCGACGGCTACTGGCTGCTGCGCGAGGGCGTCACCGCCGACCACCCGGCCGTGGTCCACGAGGTCGTCGCGTCGGACGGCGGGCTCGAGATCCACGCGCCGTCCCAGCCCATCCGCCACCGCGGCGACCTGTTGAAGGGACCGGTCGTGACGATCAGCGCCCACGCCCCGATGCCCGACGTCATCGGCATCACCTTCACGCACTTCGAGGGTGAGCAACCGAACCGTCCCGAATTCGCGCTCGCCCGAGAGGAGTTCACCCCGCACAGCGGATCCGACGAGGACTTCGCGACCCTGACCTCCGGTTCCCTGTCGGTCCGCTTCGCCCGCACCGGCCCGTGGCAGGTCGACTTCCTCGCCGACGGCCGGGTCCTGACCAGCAGCGGCACCAAGAACATGGGCATCATGCGGGACGCGGCCGGGGCCCACTACCTGCGCGAGCAGCTCAACCTGGCCGTCGGCACCTCGGTGTACGGCCTCGGTGAGCGCTTCGGGCCGCTGGTGAAGAACGGCCAGGTCGTCGACATCTGGAACGCCGACGGCGGCACGGCCACCGAACAGGCCTACAAGAACGTGCCGTTCTACCTCACGGACGCCGGCTACGGCGTCTTCGTGGACCACCCGGGCAAGGTCTCCTTCGAAGTCGGCTCGGAAGCGGTCTCCCGGGTGCAGTTCAGCGCGGAGACACAGGAGCTGACGTACTACGTCATCCACGGGCCGTCCCCCAAGGAGATCATCCGCAAGTACACGGCCCTCACCGGCCGCCCGGCCCTCCCGCCCGCCTGGTCCTTCGGCCTGTGGCTGTCGACGTCCTTCACGACGTCGTACGACGAGGAGACGGTGACGTCGTTCATCGACGGCATGAAGGACCGCGAACTGCCCCTGTCCGTCTTCCACTTCGACTGCTTCTGGATGCGCGAGTTCAACTGGTGCGACTTCCAGTGGGACCCGCGGGTCTTCCCCGACCCGGAGGGCATGCTCGCCCGGCTGCACGCGCGGGGCCTGCGGGTCTCGGTGTGGATCAACCCGTACATCGCCCAGCGGTCCCCCCTGTTCGCGGAGGGCAAGGCCCTCGGTCATCTGCTGAGGCGCCCCGACGGCAGCGTCTGGCAGTGGGACCTGTGGCAGCCCGGCATGGCCCTGGTCGACTTCACCAGCCCGGCGGCCCGCGACTGGTACGCGTCCAAGCTGGAGGCGCTCCTCGCGCAGGGCGTGGACTGCTTCAAGACCGACTTCGGCGAACGGGTCCCGCTGGACGTGGAGTGGTCCGACGGCTCCGACCCGGAGCGGATGCACAACTACTACACCTACCTCTACAACCGGACCGTCTTCGACGTGCTCCGCAAGCACCGCGGCGAGGAGGAGGCGGTCGTCTTCGCCCGCTCCGCGACCGCGGGCAGCCAGCAGTTCCCGGTGCACTGGGGCGGCGACTGCGAGGCGACGTACGAGTCGATGGCCGAGTCCCTGCGCGGCGGCCTGTCCCTCGGCCTGTCGGGCTTCGGCTTCTGGAGCCACGACATCGGCGGCTTCGAGGGCACCCCGAGCCCGGCGCTCTTCAAACGCTGGCTGGCCTTCGGCCTGCTGTCCTCCCACAGCCGGCTGCACGGCAGCTCGTCGTACCGCGTCCCGTGGCTCTTCGACGAGGAGTCCGTGGACGTCCTGCGCCACTTCACCCGCCTCAAGCTGAGCCTCATGCCGTATCTCTACGAGGCGGCGCGCACCGCCCACACCGAGGGCGTGCCGGTGATGCGGGCGATGGTCCTGGAGTTCCCGGACGACCCCGGCTGCGCGCACCTGGAGCGCCAGTACATGCTCGGCCCCGATCTCCTGGTGGCGCCCGTGTTCACCGACTCCGGGGAGGTCTCGTACTACGTCCCCGAGGGCACCTGGACCCACTTCGTGACCGGGGAGACGGTGACCGGCCCGCGCTGGGTGCGCGAGCGGCACGACTTCAGCAGCGTGCCACTGCTGGTACGGCCCGGCGCGGTGATCCCGGTCGGCGCGGTGGACGACCGCCCCGACTACGACCACGCCGACGGGGTGACCCTGCGGGCGTACGGCCTGGCCCGGGGCGAGCAGGTCACGGTACGGGTCGGAGAGGTCGCCTACACCGTCGTACGCGAAGGGGACACACTGCGGGCGTCCTGCGACGACCCGTCGGCGCCCTGGGGCCTGGCGGCCGGGGACCGGGCGGCGCGGGCGCGGGCCGGTACCGGGTTCCTCTCCCTGGAGCTGGGCTGATGGTGAAGATCACGGATGTGGCGCGACGGGCCGGGGTCTCCCCCAGCACGGTCTCCTACGCCCTCAGCGGCAAGCGCCCGATCTCCGAGGAGACCCGGCAGCGGGTCGAGGACGCCATCCGCGAACTGGGCTACCGCCCGCACGCCGGTGCCCGCGCCCTGGCCGGCCGGCGCGCCAACGTGCTGGCGCTGGTGGTGCCCTTACGCACCGGCATCCACGTCCCGACCGTGATGCGATTCGCGGTGTCGGTGGTGACCACGGCCCGGCGGTACGACCACGACGTGCTGCTGCTGACGCAGGAAGAGGGCGAGGAGGGGCTGCACCGGGTCGCGGACACGGCACTGGTCGACGGCCTGGTCATGATGGACGTCCAACTGGACGATCCCCGGCTGCCGTTGCTGCGCACGCTGGACCTGCCGTCGGTCCTGATCGGCCTCCCCGCCTCCTGTACGGGCCTCACCTGCGTCGACCTCGACTTCAAGGCTGCGGGCGAGGCGTGCGTGGAGCACCTGGCCCGGCTGGGCCACCGCTCGGTCGCCCTGGTCGGCTCCCCGCCGGAGGTCTACGTCCGCCGCACGGCCTTCGCCCAACGGGTGGTCCAGGGCTTCACGGCCGCCGCGGACCGCGCCGGCATGTCCTCGACGGTCCTGCCCTGCGAACCGGACGCGGCCCGCGAGACCGCCGAGCGCCTCCTGCGCGACCAACCGGCGCTGACGGGGGTGGTAGTCCACAACGAGGCCCTGCTGGAACCTCTCCTCGACGCCTTCGCCCGCCTGGGCCTACGGGTCCCCACGGACCTGTCGGTCACCGCGATCTGCCCCGACGAGGTGGCCGAGTCGACCCGCGTCCCGATCACGTCGGTCACCCTGCCGTCGGAGGAACTGGGCGAACGCGCCGTGGAACTCCTGATGAAGCAACTGGCGGGAACAGCCGCACCGGAGTCGACCCTGCTGCCACCACGGATGACGGAACGGGCGAGCACGGGGCGGCGGACGGTTCCGTGAGACGCCGACGCAGGCGTACGGAGAGGGCCCGTACCCGGTCGAGTACGGGCCCTCACTAGGCGAGTCCCCCGTAGGTGACGGTCCTGGCCGGACCCGCTTCCCGGGCCACTCGCGCTGCCAGGTCACGGCCCCGCAGATCCAGTTCCCGGCGCCTCTCGTCGTCCCGCTCTTCGTCCCGGTCCTTGAGGTACTGCTCCATACCGGCGTCGAAGTCGGCCGCCCATCGGTACAGGTCCGCGACCAGTTCGTCGGACAGGTCGAGTCCGGCGGTGGGATCGTCCGGAGCGAAGTCCCCGAGCCCCTCCGCCCGGAGCGGGTGCCACTTGTACTCGCCCTCGACGGTGATGTGGAGCGGATAGGGCGGCGCGTCGTGCTCCTCCAGGGACCAGTGCAGTCGCCGGCATCCCCAGCACACGAACTTGTCGGTGTCGTACGCGTCGTCCCAGTAGCGCACCACCCACCGCGGCCCGAGGTACCGGGCCAACGCCTGGGCGACCTCGAGTCCACGCTTCGCGTGCCGGCGCAGGTTCTGCCGGGACGCCCCTGCCCCGGGCCGGGCCCGCGCCCAGGCGGACAGCCGCCCGGCCAGGGACTCGGTCAGCCCGAGCCGGGGGTCGTCGAGCGAAACGGGGCGGGTGAACCGGGTGAGGTCGTCGTCGCCCTCGTGCTCCGCGATATACAGCGGCGAGTCGTCGCCCCGCGCACGGACGAGCAGATGGCGTGGAGCCGGCTCCCAGGTCATGCGGGGTTCGCTCCGACGATGAATCCGTTGTCGCCCACTGTGATGGCCACCCGCTGGGTCCTGCCGTTGTACACGGTCTCGTAGATCGGCCGGCCGCCGTCCGCTCCCTGTTGTCCCACGATCTTGCCTTCGCTCAGTGCCTTGTTGAGAAGCTTGGGAATGTCCTCGGACGCTACACCGCGTTCGATGAACTCTCCCGCGTGCCGGAAGATGATGTGGACGAGACCCGACTTGTGAGTGCCCAACTCCAGCCACGCCACCGGCACACCGGGCCGCGGATAGCGCACCGCCATCACCACGTCCGCCCGGTTGAAGTTGGCACCGCTGGCCTCCAGTTTGCGCACCAGGTCCAGGTCGACGCTGTTCGCCGCCTTGGCCCGGTCCGCCATGCGCTGGGAGAGCCGCAACGCCATCCCCGCGAGGGTGTCGGGGTCCGCCAGGTCCGTGGCGGACGGCTTCTCACCGAAGAGCTTCTTCAGGTCGCCGAGTAGCTTCTCCGCTCCCCGGCCCGTCTTGATCGCGTCCTCGACGAGCTTGGCGGCCTTCAGCGCCTCCGCGACCTTCCCGACGGGGACGAAGACAGCGGCCGCCCAGGCACATCCCGACGCGGAACCCCCGTCGTCTGAGGGCGTGAACTGGTGGTAGCACTGGACGAAGTCCTCGACGAGGATTCCGTAGGCCAGGTTCGCGACGAACAGCCCCAGGCTCTGCAGGCCGGCCTTCTCCACCTCCCAGAAGCTGAAGTGGTAGGTGATCTTCTTCGACAGCCCCTTCTGCGGCTGTGAACCGAGGTAGAAGGTGTCCGCCTTCGGGCAGCCCGACTCCGTGGCCGGGACGTCCGGGTTGGCGCAGTAGTAGAAACTGACGATCGCGTCGAAGTGGAACTCGAACTCCACCGTGCAGCCGTCGACGGTGAGCGTGCAGCCGTTGAGCTGTTTCGGCTGCTCGGTCAGAGTGATCTTGTCGATGACGAGGAAGGTGTTTTCCTGGCCGGTCGCCGCACCCTTGGCGACCTGTTCGTTCGCACCCTTGTTGGCCGCCTGCTCGGCCGCCTGCTGCGCCGACTCCGCGTACTTCTGCGCGTCCTTCGCCGCCTGTTCCGCCGCCGTCGCCTCCGCGTCCGCGCGGTCGGCCGCCGCGCGGGCGTCCTTCGCGGCCTGTTCGGCCTCCGCCGCCGCCGAGCGGGCGGCTTCCGCATCGAGGGCCGCCTGGTCGGCGGAGGAGCGGGCGTCGGCCGCGTAGGTCTCGGCGCGGTCGGCCGCCTGGTCGGCGGCGGCCGCGTCCTCGGTGGCCTGGCGGTCGTACTCCTTGGCCCGGGCCAGGGACGCCTGCGCGTCGGCCGCGTACTGGGCCGCCTCGGCGGCGTAACCCAGCGCCTCCTTCGCCGACTTGCGGGCGTCGGCCGCGAATCCGGCGGCCTCCGCCGCCAGCGTGTACGCCGCCTTCGCGTCACCGGTGGCCGCGGCGGCGAGGCTCGCCGCCTGGTCCGCGTTCTTCTGCGCGTTGGCCGCGTGCGCCTCGGCGACCGCCCGCTGCTGCTCGGCGATCGTCTTCGACGCCTGGCCCGACAGCACGGCGAGGCCGGCCGCCGAGTCGGTGGTGACGTACGGCGCGCCCAGCTGGATCGCGTCGTTGGCGGGGGCGGCGACCTGCTGGGCCGCGTTGCCGGCGTCCTCCGCCGCCTGGGCGGTGGTGTAGGCGTGGCCGGCGGCGTCCGCAGCGCCCGCGACCGCCTTGGCGGCCTCGGCCTTCGACGCGTCGGCCTGCTTCATGGCGTCGGCGGCGTGCTTCTCCGCCTCGTCGGCCAGCTCGACCGCGCTGCGGGCGGCGGAGGCGGAGGCCTCGGACGCCTTGATGGCGTCTGCGGCGGCGCTGGTCGCGGTACGGACGGCCGCGTCGGCCCGGAGCTTCGCGGCCTGGGCCGCGTCCGCGTCGGAGCGGGCCCGCTTCGCGGCGGCCTCCGCGCGGGTGGCGGCGGCGTCCGCGTCGGCGGCGGCCTGGGTGGCCGCGTCCGCCTCGGAGCGGGCCGAGCGCGCGGCCGACTCCGCGTCGTCGGCGGCGGCGTCCGCCTGGTCGGCGGCGGCCCGGGACTCCTTGGCGTCCGACTCGGAGTCATGGGCCTCGGCGTAGGCGTCCTTGGCGTCGGCCTTGGCGCGGGCCGCGTTGGCCTGGCTCTCGGCGTCCCACGCGTCGTCCCGCTTGCCCTTGGCCCGGTCCCGCGCGGCCTCGGCGTCCTGCCGCTTGGCGCGGGCGGTGGACTCGGCGTTCTCCGCCCGGCCCTTGGCCTCCTGGGCGGTCTGCGCGTACCCCTCAGCGTTCTGCTTGTGCTGCGCGGCCTCGGCCTGCTTGGCGGCGGCGGTCTCCTTCTCCGCCTTCGCCGTCGCCGCCTCGGCCTCCGCCGCGAGCCGCTTGGCGTGCGCGTCGGCGGCCGCCGCCTTCGCGTCGGCCTCGGCCTTCTGCGTCTCGGCGAGCTTGGCCTTCGCGAGGTCGCGGGCGGCCTTGGCGGTCTGCGCCTGTACGGCGGCCGCGTCGGCGGCGGCCTTCGCCTGCGCCCGGGCCTCGTTCGCGGCCGCGGTACGGAAGGCGGCCTTCGACTGCGCGGCCTGCGTCAGTGCGCGGGCTGCGATGGTGGCGCTGTCCCCGGCGGCGGCGCGGGTGGCCGCGTACGCGGTGTCACCGGCCTTGGCGAGGGCGTCCAGCGCGGCCGACGACGCCTTGGTGACCTGCGCCTTCTGCTGCCCGACGAGCAGGCCGCGGCCGCGCGGGGCACCCGCCTTGTCGGCGATGCCGTACGCCGCGGTCAGCGCGGTGTCCGACGTGGTGGCGGCCGTCTTCGCCGCCGTGGCCTGGGACTTGAGCAGGTCGACCTGCTTCTTCGCCTCGGTCTGGGCGGCCGTGACCCACTGCTTCGCCTTGTCGAACTGGGCCTTGGTGGGGTAGTCGAGGTCGTCGTCGGCGCCCTGGTGTCCGGACGGGACGATGTCGAACTGCTGCGGGGCCTTGCCCGTGCAGTCCCACATGCGGCCGTCACGGCTGTTGGTGTAGTCGGCGAGGTCGAGGCAGTTGCCGGTGCCCGGGTTGTGGAGCCGGGTCGTGCCGTGGGTGCCGTACTGCCACTTCTGCGAGGCCCCGGTGCCGCAGGTGGAGATCTGCACCGGCGTGCCGTTGGCGCTCGCACCGCCCTTGACGGTCAGGCACTTGCCCGAGTTGGGGTTGACCAGCCGGTCGGCGTCGATCTGCCACTTCTGTCCGGCGCTGCCGTTGCAGGTGTAGATCTGCACGGGCGTGCCGTTGTCCTTCTGGCCGCCGGCCACGTCCAGGCACTTGTCGGTGGACCCGTGGGCGTGCACGACGAACGGGCTGGTGCCGATCCAGCCCGGACCGCCTGCCGACCAGTGGTCCTGCCAGCGGACCAGGTGGTCGGCCCGCCAGGACAGCCCGAGGAGTTCGCTCAACGCCTTGGAGCCGGCGGCGAGGGCCTTGGTGGCGCTCTTGTTCGCCGTCAGGATCTGGTTGCGCGGGCCGGCCTGCGCGGCGATCTCCTGCTGCCACTCGGCGGACGCGGTGGCGACCTCCTTGCCGAGCACCTTGTTCGGGTCGACCGGGGTGCGCCAGGCACAGGAGGCGAACCGGGTCTTCAGGTCCTCGACGGCGATGCGGTACTCGACGCTGCCGGGCTCGGGCGCGGTGCGCGGGAAGCCGCCGTACGAGAGGAAGAGCCGGGCGTTGTCCGCGGCCGTCGGCTCCATGGACCAGTTCACCAGGCCGTCGTAGGCCTTGTGCTCCTCGTACCGCTGATTCCAGTTGGGCAGTTTCGGGTCGGGATCTCCGCCGTACAACGGGTCACCGAGGTCCTTGACCGCCTTGACGGCGGCCTCGTCAGCCGGCGGGGTGAGGTCGCGGTAGAAGTCGCTCTCGCTCTTCCAGAACTGATCCCAGATCCAAGTCGAGATGCCGCTCTGCTCGAAGAAGTCAGGCCGGGGGTCACCGCTCGTGCCGGGCGGCCACTCGAAGTCGGCCTTCGATTGGAAACCGCCTGGCTGAGACAGCCCGGAAATCTGGAAGTCCCGGAGGTGGTCGTGCAGTTCAGTGCCCTGCTTGTTGGCGGCGTCCCGGTCCTGCTTGAACGCCGTCGACAGCGGAGTGGTTTCCCAATACGACCGGTTCGCCGCCGCGTGCAGTTTGTCCGGCGGCTGATTGAGCCCGTCCTGGGCGACGCCGAACATGGCCGGCCCGCCCATCCGCAGTGTCTCGCCCAGCAGGCACTGGTCCTGGCGGAGCTGTTCGGCGGCCTTGGCGTCGAAGCCTTCGTAGCTGTCGCCGCTGTCCGAGGTGGCGGCCGCGGCAGCCATGTCCTCGGCCGCGTACCGGCTGATCAGGTCCGGCTGTACGGCCACCGACCCGATCAGGGCCACGGCGACCGCGGAGGTCAGCAGTGGCGTCAGGAGCCCGGAGTGCGCCCGGGCATGCGTGAAGAGCCGATGTCTCGGCATGGTGGTCTGTCCTCCCCGTGGCGACGGTGTTCCCCCGGTCGCCGTTCGACGCGCCCTGTGGCGGAGTGGTCGGCTCCGTCCGGCGCGGCGTTCACCTTAGACATACATGTCGGGTGCAGGACAAGAGTTTTCCGGGTTACATGTGAGCAACGTGTGAAGACCGGGACCGGTGCGGATACTCCCGGACAGACATGACGAAGGCCCCGCTGCCGTCAAGCAGCGGGGCCTTCGCCCACATGGGGTGGTCCCCGGAGGGACGAGTGGAGATGGCGGGAATCGAACCCGCGTCCAACGGTGCAGAACCAGGGCTTCTCCGTGTGCAGTTCGCTGCGATTTTCTCGGCCCCGGCGATCACGCGAACAAGTCGCCGACGGGCCCAGTCACTGTTTGATTTCCCATTGAACCCCGTGACCGGGCTCAATGGTTTAGTCCCCTAGATTATGCCAGGATCCGGGTCGGGAACACTCCCGGGCTGACACCCGTTAGGGCCTTCGCTCACTGCTTATTAGGCAGCGAGGGCGAAGACGCGGGAATCGCTCTTGGAATTGGCGATTATTGGTTGCGACATATGGTTTACGAGATCATTGCCGCTTCCTCGACACGCTTCCCCTGCCTCAACAGCCGCTGTCGAAACCGATCATCCCCATGTTGTGTTGTCAATCAGCCCACCGACCGCGGCCGGTGTTGACTCCATCGTACGTGACCAACGCACGCCGATGCCACCGTATTCCCGGCGGCTCGCCCTACTGGGCCCGCTGCCTCCGCTTGACCGCCGCGATCGCACGGTCCGACTCCCGCCGGTCCTGCTTCTCCCGCAGGGTCTGCCGCTTGTCGTACTCCTTCTTGCCTCGCGCGAGGGCGATCTCGGCCTTGGCCCGGCCGTTGCTGAAGTACAGGGCGAGGGGCACGATCGTGTGACCGGTCTCCTGGGCCTTCGTCTCCAGCTTGTCGATCTCCTCGCGGTGCAGCAGCAGCTTGCGCTTGCGGCGCGCGGAGTGGTTGGTCCAGCTCCCCTGGCTGTACTCGGGGATGTGGGCGTTGTGCAGCCACGCCTCACCGCCGTCGATCTGGACGAACCCGTCGGTGAGCGAGGTCCGCCCCTGACGCAGGGACTTCACCTCGGTGCCGGTGAGCACGATCCCGGCCTCGTAGGTGTCGATGATCGCGTAGTCGTGCCGGGCCTTCTTGTTCTGGGCGACCAGCTTCCGCTTGCCCCCCTTCTCCCCGTCCCGCGCCTTGCCGCCCCCGCCACCCTGCTTCGGCTGGGACTCCTTCGGTACGTACATTCCCTTGCTCATAGTGCTGCCATTTTCGCACTAGGAAGGGGTGCGGAGACCAGTGCTTATCCGGCGGAG
This sequence comes from Streptomyces sp. NPDC091972, assembly GCF_044756385.1. NCBI lineage: Bacteria > Bacillati > Actinomycetota > Actinomycetes > Kitasatosporales > Streptomycetaceae > Streptomyces > Streptomyces sp. NPDC091972. The sequence goes on from NZ_JBIVSV010000002.1 coordinate 799,188, forward strand.
GCGCAAGCTCATGGAGCGAGCTAGTCGCCCAGCCCCGCGATCACCGTCTGCGCCTGCTGGAGGACCCGGTCGTCGGCCTCCAGATCCGGCGTGATCCCCCGGCCGTCGACCCCTCGCCCCGACGGGGTCCGGTAGTGCCCCACGGTCAGCTCGGCCACCGCCCCGTCCGGCAGCCGGCTCGGCATCTGCACCGACCCCTTGCCGAAGGTGCGGGAACCGACGACCACCGCCCGCCCCCGGTCCTGCAACGCCCCCGTGAGCAGCTCGGCCGCGCTCATCGTCCCGCCGTCGACCAGCGCGACCAGCGCCCTGCTGGTGTCCCCGCCGGGCTCGGCGTGCAGCGCCTGCTGGGTCCCGTCGACGTCGTAGGTCGCCACCAGGCCCCCGTCGAGGAAGGCGGACGCCGTGGTGACGGCCTCGGTGACCAGGCCGCCGGAGTTGCCGCGCAGGTCGAGGATGATCCCGCCGCCGGCCGGAGCGTCCCGGACGGCGTCCCGGACCTCGGCGCCGACACCCTTGGTGAACGAGTCGATCCTGATGACGGTGACCCCGTCGGGGAGTTCCCGGACGGCGACCGAGTCCGTGGACAGCCGGGCCCGCCGGACGGTCTGCGTCCACGCGTGCGTGCCGCGCTCCAGGCCGAGCCGGACCGCCGTGCCGGCGGCCGCGTCCGTGGCGTCGCCGCGCAGTAAGGAGACCACCTCGGTGACCGGGTGGCCGTCCACCCGCTCGCCGTCGACGCTGCGCAGCCGGTCGCCCTCGCGGATCCCGGCGGCGGCCGCGGGCGAGTCCGAGCTCACCCGGGTCACCTCGATACGGCCGTCCCGCTCGCGCCGCGCCCACAGGCCGACGCCGGTGTACTGGCCGTCGAGGGCCTCCTCGAACTCCTCGTACTCGCCCCGGGAGTAGACGGCTGCCCAGCGGTCCCCGCTGCGGCTGACGGCACGCTCGGCGGCCTCCACGGGGGAGGCGCCGGCCGCCTTGGCTTCCTGGGCGGCCTCGGCCACGTCCTCGTGGTGACCCGCGGGGGCGGCCGAACGGGCCGTGTCCGAGGAGGACTTCCGGTCGCCGCCGTCGGCCTCGGGGAAGGAGCCGGTCGCCGCGCCGGCCACAAGGACGCTCGCGAACACCAATGTCAGGGCCGCCCCGCGGCGGATGCGGCGGGGCTGACAGAACAGATCTCGGCCCTGCATGCCGGTGAGTCTAGGACAACGCAAGAGGGCCGCACGGTCGGTTGACCGTACGGCCCTCTTGGCATGTGTCACACCTTCAGGTACTTGCGCAGCGCGAAGAACGCGGCCAACGCGGGCATCAGCACGCTCGCGGCGAGGATGAGCGGCAGCTTCGTCAGGACGGCGTCCCAGCCCACGAAGTTGATCAGGTTGAGCTTGGTGGCCAGGGCCATGCCGTGGTCGACGGTGAAGTACCGGCCGACGACGAGGAAGACACAGGCCAGCCCGCCGCCGATCGCACCGGCGACGGCGGCCTCCATGATGAACGGCGCCTGGATGTAGAAGCCGGACGCGCCCACGAGCCGCATGATCCCGGTCTCCCGCCGACGGCTGAACGCCGAGACCCGCACCGTGTTGACGATCAGCAGCAGGGCGACGACCAGCATGAGCGCCATCACGCCGAGCGCGGCCCTGTTCATCAGGTTCAGCATCGTGAAGAGGTTGTCCAGGATGCCCTTCTGGTCCTGCACGGACTGCACGCCGTCACGGCCGTTGAAGGCGGTCGCGATGACCTGGTACTTCTCCGGGTCCTTCAGCTTGATCCGGTACGACTCCTGCATCTGGTCCGGGGTGAGGGACGCGGCCAGCGGGGAGTCGCCGAACTGCTCCTTGTAGTGCTTGTACGCCTCGTCCTGGGACTCGTGGATGACCGTCTCGACGACCGACATCTTCTTCAGGTCGGAGAGGATGTCCTTCTTCTGGTCGTCGGTCACCGCGCCCTTGGCGCAGTTGGGGTCCGACTCGGCGTCGCTCTTGTTGCAGAGGAAGATCGAGACGTTGACCTTGTCGTACCAGTAGCCCTTCATGGCGCCGACCTGATCGCTCATCAGGAGCGACCCGCCGAACAGGGCGAGCGACAGGGCGACGGAGACGATGACCGCGAACGTCATCGTCAGGTTGCGACGGAGACCGACACCGATCTCGGAGAGTACGAACTGGGCGCGCATGGCGTCTTCTTCAGGCCTTTCCGGGGACTCTTCGAACGGCGGTCAGTGCTGGTAGCCGTAGACGCCGCGTGCCTGGTCGCGGACGAGGCGGCCCTTCTCCAGCTCGATGACGCGCTTGCGCATCTGGTCCACGATGTTCTGGTCGTGCGTGGCCATGACGACGGTCGTGCCGGTCCGGTTGATCCGGTCCAGCAGCTTCATGATGCCGACGGAGGTCTGCGGGTCGAGGTTGCCGGTGGGCTCGTCGGCGATGAGCAGCTTGGGCCGGTTCACGAAGGCGCGGGCGATGGCCACGCGCTGCTGTTCACCACCGGAGAGCTCACCGGGCATGCGCTCCTCCTTGCCGCCGAGCCCGACGAGGTCGAGCACCTGCGGCACGGACTTGCGGATCTCGCCGCGGGACTTGCCGATGACCTCCTGCGCGAAGGCCACGTTCTCGGCGACCGTCTTGTTGGGCAGGAGCCGGAAGTCCTGGAACACCGTCCCGAGCTGGCGCCGCATCTGCGGCACCTTCCAGTTGGACAGGCGGGCGAGGTCCTTGCCCAGCACGTGCACCTGTCCCTGGCTGCACCGTTCCTCGCGGAGGAGCAGCCGCAGGAAGGTGGACTTCCCGGAGCCGGAGGACCCGACGAGGAACACGAACTCGCCCTTCTCCACTTCCAGGGAGACGTCCCTGAGTGCGGGGCGGGTCTGCTTGGGGTAGACCTTGGATACGTTGTCGAATCGGATCACGGATGCACCACGGTAGGCCGGGGGTAGATGAGCGTGACCATACGCGAACCGGGTGCGCGAGCGCAGGCGCCGGTTCGGGTTGCGTATTGCTTGGGCTGTTTTGTGCCCCCCTGTTGACCCCGGCTCCGGCAGCGCACAGGCGGCCCCCGGAGGAACCTGGCACAGTAGGGAGGGGAACGTTCTCCGACCCGGGGGCGTTCTCCCTGTGGAACGTATATCGCAAGAAGGGTGACGCGCATGACGTACGACCGCCTGGTGTGCGCAAACTGCGCGGCGCCCGTGAGCGAGGGCCGGTGCCCCGTCTGCCGTGCGAACCGTGAGCGGCTTCAGCAGGAGAACCTCTTCGCGGGGCTGAACCCGATGGCCCTGATCGCCCTGCTCGCGGTCCTGATCGCGGCGGTGGCCCTGCTGGCGCACCAGACCGCCTAGGCGGCGGCCGAGGACATACGAAGGACGCACGAAGGGCCCGGAGCGGACACGCTCCGGGCCCTTCGTCCGTACCGTACGCACACGTCAGGCGAGTGCGCGGCTACCGGGTGTCACCGTCAGGCGGCAGCGCCACCGCGACCGCCCGCGAGGCGGGGCAGCAGACGGAAGCCGACACCGCCGGCGATCATCGTGGCGGCACCCACGATCAGGAACGCGGTCTGGCCGGCACCGGTCTCGGCGAGCTCCTGGCCGTTGCCCTGGGCCGACGTGTTGGACGTGGTGTCCGTGCCGGTCTCGGTCAGGGCCGAGGAGCCCTCTTCCTGGGTGGAGGTGTTGGAGCCGCCGTCGGGGTTGGTGTTGCTGTTGCCACCGCCCCCGGCGTTGCCGTTGCCGTTCCCGTTGCCATTCCCGTTGCCGTTGCCGTTCCCATTGCCGTTCCCGTTGCCCGGGTCGGTCGGGTCCTCGGTGGGCTCCGTGGGCTCCTCGGTCGGGTCCGTGGGCTCCTCGGTGACCGGCGGCGTGGTTCCCGGGTCCGTCGGCACCTCGGTGCCGGGGTCCGTGGGGAGCGTGGTGCCCGGGTCGGTCGGGATCTCCGTGCCCGGGTCGGTCGGGTCGTCGTCGGTGTTCACGTTCACACCGACACCGCTGTCGCCCACGGTCACGCCGAGCTCCAGCGCGGAAGCGGCGCCTGCGGCGGTCAGCGAGGCACCGGCTGCGATCACGGCACCGGCGGCTATGCGCGCGATCCGGATCCGCGTCTTCTTCGTCATGTGGTTGCTACCCCCAGTAGCTCATCGTCAATGAGGCGGCGCTCGGGGCCGTGATCGACGGAGGAAGGTAGCGGTGTGCTGATGTCCCCCGGTTCACATGCGCCCCAGAGATACGCATGCCACGCTTTACCCTTCCGATTTTTCAAAGCATCGTCAAGGCCGTTGCGGGCGCGATGTCCTGGTAAGCGCTCTTTGCCGGGGAAAGCGGTCTGTGAGTGTGATGTAAAACCCAGACATAAAGCAAACTGCCGCCCGGGGGGCGGCAGTTGCGGGCCGACGGTCAAGTCGACAAAGTTACTTCTCCTGCTGCTTGCGCCAGCGAATTCCGGCTTCGATGAAACCGTCGATCTCGCCGTTGAACACGGCCTCGGGGTTGCCGACCTCGAACTCGGTGCGCAGGTCCTTGACCATCTGGTAAGGGTGCAGCACGTACGAACGCATCTGGTTGCCCCAGGAGTTGCCGCCGTCGCCCTTGAGGGCGTCCATCGCGGCCTGCTCCTCCTGGCGGCGCCGCTCCAGCAGCTTGGCCTGGAGGACGGCCATCGCGCTCGCCTTGTTCTGGATCTGCGAGCGTTCGTTCTGGCAGGAGACGACGATGCCGGTCGGGAGGTGGGTCAACCGCACCGCGGAGTCGGTGGTGTTGACGCCCTGGCCACCGGGCCCGGAGGACCGGTACACGTCCACGCGCAGCTCGGACTCGTCGATCTCGATGTGGTCGGTCTGCTCGACCACGGGCAGCACCTCGACACCCGCGAAGGAGGTCTGGCGGCGGCCCTGGTTGTCGAAGGGCGAGATGCGCACGAGCCGGTGGGTGCCCTGCTCGACGGAGAGCGTGCCGTAGGCGTACGGCGCCTGCACGGCGAAGGTGGTCGACTTGATGCCGGCCTCCTCGGCGTACGACGTCTCGTAGACCTCGGTCTTGTAGCCCTTCTGCTCCGCCCAGCGCAGGTACATCCGCTGGAGCTTCTCGGCGAAGTCGGCGGCGTCGACGCCGCCGGCCTCGGCGCGGATGTTGACGAGCGCCTCACGGGAGTCGTACTCGCCGGAGAGGAGGGTCCGCACCTCCATCTCGTCCAGCGCCTTCCTAACGGCGGCGAGCTCGGACTCGGCCTCGGCGCGGGTGTCCGGGTCGTCCTCCTCCTCGGCCATCTCGAACAGCACGGAGAGGTCGTCGATGCGACCGCGCAGCGCGTCCGCCTTCCTGACCTCGGCCTGGAGGTGGGACAGCTTGCTGGTGATCTTCTGCGCCTCGTCCGGGTTGTCCCACAGGGACGGCGCGGCCGCCTGCTCCTCGAGCACGGCGATGTCTGCCCTCAGCTTGTCGAGGTCCAGAACGGCCTCGATCGACTCCATGGTCGAGGAGAGGGACTTGAGCTCTTCGGATACATCGACGACTGCCACGCCCTCCAGCCTAACGGCTGTGGCAACCGACGTCGGTCGTCCCCCGGGCCGCCGCCCCTCTCAGGGGGAGGCGGGCGCCGAGTTCTCCGTGTCCCGCGGTGCGGCTCCCGCGTCGTCGCCCGAGGTGGCCGCCCAGATCCCGGCGCCCGCCGCGGCGACCAGCACCAGCCCCGCGACGCCCACCACCAGCCTGCGCCGCCGCGTGGTCGCCCGGTGCCGCGCGGATCCGGGGCGGGGCGCCCCGGCGGGCCTCGGCACCCGGGCCGTCCCGCGCGCGCCGCCGGCCAGCTCGTCGGGGCCCGGCACCCGCATCGAGGTGTGCGTGTCCCGGTTGGAGTCCGCGGGCTTGGCCCCCGGCACCAGCGGCACCGCGCCCCGCCGCGCCGGCCGCCCGGCCGGCACCGGCTCCCCGGCCGAGTCCGCGGCCGCGTCCTCGGCGTCCTGCTCCTCCTCGTGCTCCGCGTCCGGCTCGTCCACGTCCAGCGGGGGCATCCCGGCCAGCAGGGGCAGCAGCTCCCGCAGCCGTGCGCCCATCTCGGAGGCGCGCAGACGGGAGGCCGGCGCCTTGGCCAGGCACTGCACGACGAGCTGCCACAGTTCGTCGGGGATCCCCGGCAGGGGGACCACCGTCTCCGTCACGTGCCGTCGCAGCACCGCCCCGGGGTGCCCGCCGCCGAACGGTGTGAACCCGGCCAGCAGCTCGTACAGGACGGTCGCGAGGGCGTAGATGTCCACGGAGGCCCGCGGCGGCAGCCCCTCGACGATCTCCGGGGCCAGGTAGTCCGGCGTCCCGATGATCTTCGTGGCGCGGGTCCGGCGCGGCGAGTCGATGAGCTTCGCCACACCGAAGTCCGTCAGCAGGGCGGGGTGCGCGCCGCCGGGGCCCAGCGGCCCCTGCATGTCCAGGAGGATGTTCTCCGGCTTCACGTCCCGGTGCACGACCCCCTTGGCGTGCGCGGCGGCCAGCCCGTCCGCGACATCCGCGACGATCGCCACGGCCGCCTCGGGCGCGAGCCGCTTCTCCCGGTCGAGCCGGGTGCGCAGGTCGGTGCCCCGGACCAGGTCCATCACGAGCGCCAGGTCGTTGCCGTCGACCACGAGGTCGCGTACGGAGACCACGTGGGGGTGGTCCAGGCCGAGCAGGGCCGTGCGCTCCTGGACGAAGCGCCCGACGAGTTCCTGGTCGGACGCGAGATCCTCGCGCAGCAGCTTGACCGCGACGGGCCCCTCGGGTCCCTCGCCCAGCCACACCGTGCCGGCGCTGCCCCGCCCCAGGATCTGGTTGGCGGTGTACCGGCTGCCGATCTTCCGTGCCAAGGCTGCTCCTACAGACGCGTGTTGTCGCTAAAACTACGCGCCGTAGGAGCCAACCTTCACCGCGGAGACGGAAATCACCCGCCGGGTGTCGACAAATCTCCAGACTTACTGCTGACCTGAGGAGTTTCCGCCCAGGTCGCTGATCCACCCGCTCACGGTTTCGACGATGTCACCGATCTGCTGCCAGTAGCTCTTGCCGGTGCCGATCCAGTCCTGGAGGGGGCTCAGCTCCCAGATCAGCCAGCTGGCCACGAACAGGATGACGAGCGTGAAGAGGCAGCCCTTGAGGCAGCCCAGACCCGGGATCTTCATCGGGTTGGCGCTGCGCTGCCGCGGCTGCCGGGGCTCACGCGCGGGGCGCTCGGGCTGCGGCGGGGGCGCGTAGCGCTGCGGTTGCTGCTGCGGGGCGTACTGCTGGGGCTGCTGCTGCGGCTGACGGCCGTAACCGCCCTGCGGCGGGCGCTGCTGGGGCCGCTGCTGCCGCTGGGGCGGCTGCTGTTGCTGCGGCCTGGCGACCTGCCGCTGGGGGCGGCGGCGCAGCGGGTCCTCGTTCGGGTCGAGGTACTGGACCTGCGTCTGTTCGTTACGGTCACGGGCCGCGCGGAGCTGGTTCTGCCAGGGGTGCGGGTCCTCGGGGCCGCCGGACTGCTGCCCCTGCTGCCCGTACTGGCCCTGGCCCGGCTGCCCGGGCGGCACCGGCGGCATGACGGCCGTGGGATCGGCCGCGCCGCGGTGCGGGAGCACGGCGGTGGGGTCGGCGGCGCCGACCGGGTTCCCGGGACCGGTGTGCGGCAGGAAGCTGGTCGCCGCGTTCGGGTCGTAGCCGCCCGCGGCGCCGGCGCCGTGCGGCAGCACCTGGGTCGGGTCGGCGGCACCCGGGGTGTCCGGCACGGCGGCCGGGTCCGGGTCGGGCAGCAGCAGCGCTCCGACGTTGTCCGCCGCGGCGATCTGCGCGGAGTTCGCGTGCACGCCGATGCCCTCGGCGACGACGCGCAGCCCGCGCGCGAGGTTCTCGGCGCTGGGGCGCCGCTCGGGGCTCTTGCTGAGACAGCGCTCTATGACCGTCCACAGCGGGTCGGGGACCGTGGAGGGGCGGCGCGGCTCGGCGCTCAGGTGCTGGTGCAGGACTTCCAGGGCGGAACCGCCGGCGAACGGCGGACGGCCGGTGACCAGCTCGTACAGCAGGATGCCGGCGCCGTAGATGTCGACGGCGGAGGTCTGCGGGCGGCCCTCGGCGGACTCGGGCGCGACGTACGCGGGCGTGCCGACGAACTCCTGGGTCCGGGTCAGGCCCGGGGAGTCCGCGAGGCGCGCGATGCCGAAGTCGGTCAGGAGGGGGTGCATCTGGCCGCCGTGCTGCCGCAGCAGCACGTTGGCGGGCTTCAGGTCGCGGTGGACCACGCCGTCGGCGTGGCTGGCGGCGAGCGCGTCGGCGATCTGGGCGGTGATCAGAGCGGCGCCGACCGGGCTGAAGGGGCCGTTCTCGCGCAGGTAGCGGTGCAGGTCGGGACCCTCGACGAGGTCCATGACCAGGGCGAGCAGATCGCCCTCGACGACCAGGTCACGCACCCGCACGATGTTCGGATGGGTCAGCCGCAGCAGCACGGAGCGCTCGCGCAGGAACCGCATCACGATGTCCGGATCGCTCGCGAGCTCCTCCTTGAGGACCTTGATCGCGACGGTCTCGCCGGGCTGTCCCGGTACGGCGGCCTCGGCGCCCGCGGTCTCCCGCTGGCGGGCTCGCCACACGGTCCCCGTGGCACCGCGTCCGAGCGGCTCCTCGAGGAAGTACTTGCTGCCTACCGGCCGCACGTCATGCACTCCCTGCTGCTTGCTGTCGTTCCGACCCACTTCCGACCCACTGTAGTGCCGCTCCCGCGGGCACCACGTAAGCGTTGCCAAGCACTTTCCGGAGAAGGACGCTCCGTCCGGGCCTTCGGTTGCCGGACGGTGACGTGACCGATCTCAAGTGATCGCCGGCGCTGCACTGGTCAGGCACTTTTGGGGGCAGAGCTGACCAATCAAGATCACTTGCCCTCGGGCGACGGGCGCGTTGTCAGTGTCAGGTGCGAGGATGCGTGCAGTACTGGCCGATGTGCTCGTGCGGGGGTGGGGCTGTCCGCGTCCGAGCAGAAGGGACCGCTGACGGCGATGCAGATCCGGCTGACCGTCGTAGACCCGCTGGGCCCGCCCGACCGGACCCGGGGCCGCGCCGCGAGTCGCGACGTGCTGGTCACCGCCCCCGTCGGCACCGCACTGGCCGCGGTGGCCACCGCGCTCGCCTCGGCGGTCCCCGGGGACGGGGCCGCCTCCCGCGCGGGCGAGGCCGAGCGCGGCGGCGGTCCGGTCGTGCTGTACGCCGACGGCGAGCGGCTGGACGCCCAGCGCGCCACCCTGGGCGAGCCCCCGCTGATCGACGGGGCCGTGCTGTCCCTGGGCGCTCCGGCGGCCCCCGAGCCCCATCCCGAGCTCGACGACGCCCCCACCCAGCTCCACGTGGTCGCCGGCCCCGACGCCGGCGGCGTCCATCTGCTGCACGGCGGCCAGATCCACATCGGCCGCTCCGCCGACGCCGACGTCCCGTTGGACGATCCCGACGTCTCCCGCCTGCACTGCGCGGTCACGGTCGCGCCCGACGGCCGCGTCTCGGTGGCCGACCTCGACTCCACCAACGGCACCACCCTGGACGGCGTCCGCGTGGGCACCCGCCCGGTCCGGTTCCCTCCGGGGGCGCTCCTGAGGATCGGCGAGTCGGTGCTCCGGCTGTCGCCGAGCGGCGGACGACGGCTCGGGACGGAACCGGACGGCGAGGGCCATGTGCGGATCACCTCCGACGAGGCCGGGCCGTGGCCGGGCGACGAGCGGGGGCTCGGGCGCGCGGACGCCGCCCGTGCCGGCCGCTCCGGGCCCACAGCGGGCGCAAGCCTGGCACACGCGGGTTCCGCGCCGGCCGGTGGGCCGAGCGGCGGTCAGGGACCGGGCGTGCCCGCCGCCCGCCGGGGCTCGGAGTCCGGCGCTGCCCCGGACCGCGGGACGGCAGGACCGCACGAGGACGACAGGGGTGCGGCAGGCCCGGTCACCGGACCGGCCTCGCCACGCGCGCGGGGCCGGGTGTCGGCGAGGGCCGCGTCCGCCTCGGCCGAGGGCTCGGCACGCGCGCGGGACGGCCGTGACAGCGGCGACGCCTCCCCCCGTCCGCCCGCCGACGGCACCCATCACGCCTACGGTTCCGCGAGCTGGGGTGCGTCGGGCGGTCCCGGGGACACGGGTGCGCAGGGCCACGGCCCCTTCGAGCCGCCGGTCGTCGTACCGGGTCAGGGCAGCGCGCCCCGGATCGAGCACCGGGACGACTCCCGTGCCGGACGCCCGGACACCGGTGCCTCCGGTGGGGACACCCACGGCGGCCGGTCCGGCCTCGGCTCCTTCGAGGTGACGCGCACGACCGCCGTCCCCCCGCCTCCCCCGGCCGCCCACGACGGCTCCTCCCCTTCCTCGGCGTCCTCCGCCGCCGACGCCCCGGACGCCCCCGCGGCCGGCCGCCGCAAGGGCACTCCTCTGCGCGGGACCGACGTACCGCAAGGCGTGCGGCGGCGCGGCGGGCTGTCCGCGTGGGCCCGGCGGCTGGCCGGGGGACGGGGCGAGCAGGAGCCGTCCGGGCAGGACGAGGCGTACGACGGCACGGCCGCGTCCGTCACCGCGGTGCCGTCGGCCGCCGGGCCCCAGGTGCCCGAGGTCTGGCCCGACCCGGCCGCCCTGCTGCTCACGGCGCTGGGTCCGGGCGCGCGCCTGTGGGAGCGCGGGCCCGGCCATCCGGAGGCGCTCACCGTGCGGCTCGGCACCGCCGACCGGGCGGCCCCCGACGGCTCGGGACTGCTGCCGGCGGTTCCGGTCACCGCGGACCTGCGCGAGGCCGGTGCGCTCGGGCTGGCCGGTCCGCGCGCGCGGCTCGCCGGGCTGGCCCGCGCGGTGGTGGCCCAGCTCGCCGCCCTGCACGCGCCGGAGACCCTGGAGATCGTCCTGATCAGCACGGACCGGTCCCGGCCCGCCCACGAGCGGGTCGCCGAGTGGTCCTGGCTCGGCTGGCTCCCCCATGTCCGCCCGGGACACGGCCAGGACTGCCGTCTCCTCCTCGCCCACGACCGCGAACAGGCCGCCGCCCGCGCCGACGAACTCCTGCGGCGCCTGGACGACCACCTGACCGACGCCGAGCTCGCCCCCGCCGTCCCCGCCGCCCGCTCCGCCGCCCCGCAGAACCGTCCCGGCACTGCCGTCCGACGGCCCTCCTGGGCCCGGGAGGACGCGGAGGACGGTCCGGGCGGCGGTTTCCCGGGGCCGTACACCGTGGTCGTCGTGGACGGCGACCCGGGCGGCGCGGATCTGCGCAAGGCGATGGCGCGGCTGGCGGCGGAGGGCCCCCGGGCCGGCATCCACGTCGTCTGCCTGGCCGAGACGGCCCCGGCCTCGCCCGCCTCCCCGGTGACGGACACCTACGAGGCGGCGTGCGCGGCGGCCCCCACGTTCCGCGAGTGCGGGGCGGTCGGGCTGCTCAGCGGGGACGTGGCGACGGCCCTGCGGCTGATGCGGGTGGCGCGCGCGGGGGTGCCCACGGAGACCGGCCCCGACGGCACCGACGCCTACCGCACCGCCGCCCCGGAGCCCGGCCGCACCCGCACCCCCCTGTCCCCGGCCGACGCACGCCACGCCGACGCGCACCGCACCGGCGCCCAGGCCCGTCCCGCCGGCCCGGGCGCCCGTACCGACGCCGACACCCTCCACCTCACCGCGGCCCCCGCCCCCGTCGGCCACGGCACGATCGCCGCGGTGGACGCCGTCTCCGTGGCCTGGGCCGAGCGGTTCGCGCGGGCGCTGGCACCGCTGCGGACGGACGGCACCGCCGCCGCGGGCCACGCGCGCGTGTCCTCGCCGCTGCCCCGGTCGGCCCGGCTGCTCGACGAGTTGGGGCTGGCCCGGGCCACCCCGCCGTCGCTGATGACCCGCTGGGCGGACGCGGCCGACGACCCGGAGTCGCTCGGCGGCCGGGCGTGGGCGGTGCTGGGGGCCGGACCGCGCGGTCCGGTCTGCGCCGACCTCGTGGCGGAGGGCCCGCACCTGCTGATCGAGGGCCCCGCGGGCAGCGGCCGTACGGAACTGCTGCGGGCGGTCGTCGCCTCGCTGGCCTCGGCCGAGCGCCCCGACCGCCTCAGCGTCGTCCTGATGGACGGCCGGGACAGCGTGACCGCCGGCGGCCACGGCGAGGGGCTGCGCGTGTGCACGGACGTACCGCACGTGACCACCCACCTCACCGCCAACGACCCGGTCCGCATGCGGGAGTTCGCGCAGTCCCTGAGCGCCGAGCTGAAGCGGCGCGCGGAGCTGCTCGGCCGCTGCGACTTCGCGGAGTGGCACACCGGCCGGGAGGTGTCGGGCCGCATGGTCGCCCAGCGCTCCCCCTCCCCCCGGCGCACGTCCCCTCGGGGCACGGCGGGCACCGCGGGCGCCCCCGGCGACCCGGCCTCCGGCGATCTCGACTCGCCGCCCAGCTCCACGATCCGCCTGCGCCCGGCGGCGGCCCGGCGGCAGACGGAGACGGCACCCCCGCTCCCCCGTCTCGTGGTGGTCGTGGACGACCTGGACGCCCTGGTCTCCCCGCCCCTCGGCTCGCCGGGCAGGCCGGCCGCCGGCTCGGTCATACGCGCGCTGGAGGCGGTCTCCCGTGAGGGTGAGCGCCTGGGCGTGCACCTGGTCGCCGCGACCGGTCCGGGCGGCCGTACGGCGGAGTGGGAAGCGGCCCGCCGGGCCACCCTCCGCGTCGCCCTGGACGCCCCGGCCACCGGCCCGGAGGAACCCGCTCCCGGACGTGGCCGGCTGACCCGGCCCGACGGCCGGGTCACCGCCTTCCAGGCCGGCCGGGTCACCGGCCGCATCCCCCGCACCGCGACCCTGCGGCCCACGGTCGTCCCGCTGGAATGGGAACGCATGGGCGACCCCCCGGCCCGCCGCCCGGTCCGCGAACTGGGCAACGGACCGACGGATCTTGCCCTGCTGGCAAGTGCATTGGAACGCGCGGCGAGGGAAGTCGCTGCGACAGAGGTCCCGTCCCTGCTGTAGCCATCGAGGGGCCCGGGGGCGCCGCCCCCGGCCGACGCGTGCCACGACGCACCGGCACTGGTCACGACGGCATCACGATCTTCCGGTTGACAGCGGACGCCCACTTGCCGACCTCGTTCCCCCGGCGTAGACCAGATCGCACGGGACAGCCCTCGGACGTTCGACGAGGAACGAAGAACGGGGTCGTGATGCGCACCACCAGCAGCACCCAGCGGAAGCCCAGGTCAGCGAACAGGGCTGCGAAATCGGCGGCCGCCGCCCTCGCGGCGGCCCTCGCCCTGTCGCTCACCGCATGCGGCGGAGACGACGACAAGAGCAGTGACTCGGGCGCGACAGGCGGCAAGGAGACCGGCACCACGGTCACCCTCCCCAAACTGAACGGTCAGACCCTGGAGGTCGCCGCCGTCTGGAGCGGCGCCGAACAGGCCAACTTCAAGAAGGTCCTTGCGGAGTTCGAGAAGCGCACCGGCGCCAAGGTGACCTTCGTGCCCGCCCAGGACCCGATCGTCAACTTCCTTGGCTCGAAGGTCGCGGGCGGCCAGCCGCCGGACATCGCGATGCTTCCGCAGCCCGGCGCGATCAAGCAGGCCGTGGACAAGAAGTGGGCCAAGCCCCTCGGCGCGGAGGCCAAGGCCGAGCTGGCCAAGAACTACTCGCAGGGCTGGCAGGACATCGGCAAGGTCGGCGGCACCCAGTACGGCGTCTACTACAAGGCCGCCAACAAGTCGCTGATCTGGTACAACGCCAAGGTCTTCGAGAACGCGGGCGCCTCCGAGCCGAAGACGTGGGACGAGCTCCTCACCACGGCCCAGACGGTCTACGACTCGGGCGTGACACCGTTCTCCGTGGGCGGTGCCGAGGGCTGGACCCTGACGGACTGGTTCGAGAACGTCTACCTCTCCCAGGCGGGCCCGGAGAAGTACGACCAGCTCGCCAAGCACGAGATCAAGTGGACGGACCCGTCCGTGAAGGACGCGCTGACCACGCTGGCCCAGGTGTGGGGCAAGAAGGACTATGTCGCGGGCGGCGCCAAGGGCGCGCTCCAGACGGACTTCCCGGCCTCGGTGACGCAGACCTTCACCGGCGGTGAGCAGCCCAAGGCGGCGATGGTCTACGAGGGCGACTTCGCGCAGGTCAACATCCAGACGGCGAAGGCGAAGGTCGGCACGGACGCGAAGGTGTTCCCCTTCCCGAAGGTCGGCGACACGGCCCCCGTGGTCTCCGGCGGCGACGCGGCCGTGATCCTGAAGGACTCCAAGGCGGCGCAGGCGCTGGCCACCTTCCTGGCCTCCCCGGACGCGGCGACGATCCAGGCCAAGCTGGGCGGCTACCTCTCGCCGAACAAGAGCGTGGACGTCTCGTCGTATCCGAACCCGGTGCAGCAGAAGATCGCCAAGGCGCTGATCGACTCGGGCGACGACTTCCGCTTCGACATGTCGGACCAGGCCCCGCAGGCCTTCGGCGGCACCCCCGGCAAGGGTGAGTGGAAGGCGCTCCAGGACTTCCTGGCGAACCCGAAGAACGTCGCGGGCACGCAGGCGAGGCTGGAGGCCGACGCGGCGGCCGCCTACGGGAACTGAGGCGATGACAGCAGCCACCGAGGCAGGGGTCCCTCCGGCCCCTGCCTCTCCCAAGTCGCGCAAGAGCGTGACCGGCACGCGCAGGACCGTGGCAGCGCTGTTCCTGCTGCCCGCCCTGGTGCTGCTGGGCGCGCTCGTGGTCTACCCGATCGGGTACTCGATCGTCCGCAGCTTCTACGACCAGTCCGGCGACGGCTTCGCCGGCATCGACAACTACAAGGCCCTGTTCACCGACGACGGCATCCGCACGGCCCTGAAGAACAACATCATCTGGGTGGTGTTCGCGCCGACGATCGCCACCGCGCTCGGTCTGATCTTCGCGGTGCTGACCGAACGGGTGCGCTGGGGAACGGCGTTCAAGCTGGTCGTCTTCATGCCGATGGCGATCTCGATGCTGGCGGCGGGCATCATCTTCCGGCTCGTCTACGACCAGGACCCGGACAAGGGGTTCGCGAACGCGGTGTGGGTGGGCGTGCACGACACGTTCGCGCAGTCCTCGGCGTTCCCGAAGGCCCACCCGGGCCGCAACTCGCCGCTGGTGCCCCAGGGCGGCGGTTTCGTCACCAAGGCCACGGTCCACACCGGCGGCACGGTCACCCTGCCCCTGGTGGGCGTCGCCCCGGACCAGATGCCCGGTGACGCGAAGAAGGCCGTGGCGCCGCAGGCGGACCCGGGCCGGATCACCGGGACCACCTGGCAGGACTTCACGCGGGGCAAGGGCGTGGGCAAGCTCGGCGGGGTCGACCCGACCGAACTCGGCTACCCCGGCATGAAGATCGAGGCGGTCAAGGACGGCAAGGTCGTCGAGACGGCGAAGGCCGGAGACGACGGCACGTTCTCCTTCTCCGAGAAGGCCGACGGGGCCAGGCTCCGACTTCCGGCGAGCAACTTCAAGGAGGCCTACAACGGGGTCGACTGGCTCGGCCCGTCGCTGGTGACGCCGGCGGTCATCGGGGCGTACATCTGGATGTGGGCCGGCTTCGCGATGGTGCTGATCGCGGCCGGGCTCGCGGGCATCCCCCGGGAACTCCTGGAGGCGGCCCGGGTCGACGGCGCGAGCGAGTGGCAGGTCTTCCGCAGGGTCACGGTGCCCCTGCTGGCGCCCGTCCTCGCGGTCGTCACCGTGACCCTGATGATCAACGTCCTGAAGATCTTCGACCTGGTCTTCATCATCCCTCCGGGCTCCTCGCAGGACGACGCGAACGTCCTCGCCCTGGAGCTGTACCGCAAGGGCTTCGCCGAGGACCAGCCCGGCATCGCGAGCGCCATCTCGGTGTTCCTGCTGCTGCTGGTGATCCCGGTGATGTGGTTCAACATTCGTCGGCTCAGGCGGGAGGTACGGCGATGACCACTCAGGCCGAAAGGCTCCCCGAGACGGCACCGGCCGAGGGGGCGAAGGCACGGCAGTCGCTGGGTTCACGGCTCGTCGAACGGGTCAGCGGCGGCCTGATCAGCGTCTTCCTCGTGGTCGTCGGCCTGTTCTGGCTGGTGCCGACGATCGGGCTGCTGATCTCCTCGCTGCGCAGCCCCGGGGACCTCGCCGCGACCGGCTGGTGGAAGGTCTTCACCAAGCCCTCCCAGCTCACCCTCGACAGCTACGACAAGCTGCTCCACAACAGCGACATCACCGGCTCCATCGTCAACACCGTGCTGATCACGGTCCCGGCGACGATCCTGGTGATCGTCATCGGCGCGCTCGCGGGCTACGCGTTCGCGTGGATGGAGTTCCCGGGCCGCGACTGGTGGTTCATGGCCGTGGTCGGGCTGCTGGTGGTGCCGGTGCAGGTGGCGCTGATCCCGATCGCCGAACTCTTCGGCAAGATCGGCCTGTTCGGCAACATCATGGGAGTGATCCTCTTCCATGTGGGCTTCGGCCTGCCGTTCGCGGTGTTCCTGCTGCGGAACTTCTTCGCGGAGATCCCCCGTGAACTCCTGGAGGCGGCACGGCTGGACGGCGCGGGCGAACTGCGCCTGTTCGTACGGGTGGTGATGCCGCTCGGCGGGCCCGCGATCGCGAGCCTGGGCATCTTCCAGTTCCTGTGGGTGTGGAACGACATGCTGATCGCGCTGGTGTTCACCGACGCCGACAGCCAGCCGATCACGGTGGCCCTCCAGACCCAGATGCGTGCCTTCGCCGACAACGTCGACGTCCTGGCACCGGGCGCCTTCATCTCGATGGTGATTCCGCTGATCGTGTTCTTCGCGTTCCAGCGGCAGTTCGTGTCCGGGGTGATGGCGGGCGCGGTCAAGTAGCGTCGCAGACAGCGCATTTGGAGGGGCGGGCCGGAGACGGTCCGCCCCTTCGCGTTCGCCCGAATGCCGTACGGACCGTAACCCCGGGCCGCGCTGGGGCGTTCCCGGGCAGAACTCCCGCGCCGACCCTTGGATGTGCCGTGCCCAGGTTCAGTGTCATCGTCCCCGCGTACGAGGTTCAGGCCCACCTGCAAGCGTGCCTGGAATCGGTGCTGTCGCAGTCGTACGAGGATCTGGAGCTGATCGCGGTCGACGACCGCTCGCCGGACGCGTGCGGGGAGATCATCGACGAGTTCGCGGCCCGCGATCCCCGGGTCCGGGCGGTCCACCTGACACGGCACTCGGGACTCGGCCCCGCCCGCAACGCCGGGACGGCCGAGGCCACGGGCGACTACCTGCTGTTCCTGGACGGCGGCGACACGCTCACCCCGCACGCGCTGCGGGCCGTCGCCGACCGGCTGAAGGAGACGGGCGAGCCGGACGTCCTGGTCCACGACCACGCGCTCGTCGACCGGTCGGGCGAGCAGGTCCGCGAGACCTCCGCGGGCCGGCTCACCGAGCGCGGCCCGGCGCCGTTCCGCCTGGAGGACCGCCCGGGGTTGCTGCGGGTGCCGCCGGTGGCCTGGAACAAGGCGTACCGCAGGGAGTTCGTCGAGCGCGGGGGCTTCGCGTTCCCGCCCGGCCGGCACGCCGACCTGCCCTGGACCTACCCGGTCCTGATGGCCGCCGAGTCGATCGCCACCCTGGACCGGGTCTGCGTCCACCACCGGCGGCATCGCAGGAGCGAACTCCCGGAGGCGACGGGGCACTTCGACCTGTTCGAGCAGTACGACAGGGTCTTCGCGCACCTCACCGCGCGCCCCGAACTCGCCTGCTGGCGCCCGGTGTTGTTCCGTCGCATGGTGGACGACCTGTGGGCGGTGTTCACCGGGCCCGGCCGTCTGCCGCGCGGCGCCCGGGCCGAGTTCCTGCGGCGCGCCCGTGCCCACCACCGCGCCCACCGCACCCCGGGCCACCCGGCCCCGGTGCGCTCCCGGCTGCGCCACACCGTGATCCGCCTCGGCCTGTACCGCACCCACCGGCTCACGGAACTGGCCCGGAGCCTGGGCCGCCGGACCGCCCGCCCGGCCGCACGCCTCGCCCGGTCCCTGCGCACGGCGGCCCTCCGCCTCCACTACCGCGTCCAGCGCTGCCTCCCCCTGCGCGCGGACCGTGCCGTCTTCGCCGCGTACGGGGGCCGCGGCCACGGCTGCAACCCGGGCGCCCTGGAGGAGGCGTTCCGCACCTTCGCCCCGCACATCCGCACCGCGTGGGTCGCCCGCCCCGAGCACCACCACACCATCCCGACCGCCACCCGCAGGCTGCGCCCCGGCACGGCCGCCCACTGGACGGCACTGGCCCGCTCCAAGTACCTCGTCGACAACACCGGCTTCGACCACCGCCTGGTCAAGCGCCCCGGCCAGGTCCTCCTCCAGACCCAACACGGCACGCCCCTCAAGCACATGGGCCTGGACCTGCGGGAACGCCCCGCCGCCGCGGGTCAAACGGACTTCGAGGCGATGCTGCACGGCGTCGACCAGTGGGACTACCTCCTGTCCCCCAACCGCCACACCACCCTCACCTGGGAGCGGGTCTACCCCGGCCGCTACACCACGCTCCCCTACGGCTACCCCCGCAACGACGTGTTCCAGCGGGCGACTTCGGAGGACGTGCGGAGGCTGCGCGAGTCCCTCGGCATCCCCGAGGGCTCGGTGGCGATCCTGTACGCGCCCACCCACCGCGACTACCGCCGCACCCAGCACACCCCCCTCGACCTGGACCGCGTGCTGCGCCGCCTGGGCCCCCGCTTCGTCGTGCTGGCCCGCGCCCACCACCGGCACGGCGGCCCGCTCGTCCCGCACCCGACGGGCCGGATCGTCGACGTCACCGGCCACCCGAGCGTGGAGTCCCTCTGCCTCGCCTCGGACGCCCTGGTCACCGACTACTCGTCCCTGATGTTCGACTACGCCAACCTGGACCGCCCCATCGTGATCCACGCCGACGACCGCGAGGCGTACGAGGCGGCCCGCGGCACCTACTTCGACCTGCGGTCCTTCGCACCCGGAGCGGTCGCGCGCAGCGAGGACGAACTGATCGACATCTTCGCCACCGGCCACTGGCGCGGCTCCCGCTCCGCCCAACTGCGCGCGGCGTTCCGCGAGCGCTTCTGCCCGTACGACGACGGCCGCGCCGCCGAGCGGGTCGTACGCCGTGTCGTCCTGGGCGAGACCGAGTTGCCGGAGGTGGTCCCGCTCGCGGAGCGGCACCCGGTGCCGTCGGCCGCGGCGGCGCTCGACCGGACCCCGCTGGCCACCGTGCCCCGGCCGGCAACGGACACGCCCGTCGCCGAGACCCGCTAGGAGGGGCCGATGCCGTCCAGCGCCTCCCATCCCACACCGACCCGCCCGTCCACCTGGCGCCCGGTCGGGCGGCCGGGACGCCGGCCGCGCCGGTAGGCCCTGTCGTCGAACTCCCGCCTGCCCGCTGCACTTCGACGAGGGACCTAACCCCTGACCGCCTCCGGGTGCAGCCGCACCCAGCCCTCCCACGCCGACGTGATCATGTCCTGGACGTCGCGCTTGGCCCGCCAGCCGAGCTCCGAGGCCGCCAGATCGGCGGAGGCGACGACCCGGGCCGGATCGCCGGGGCGGCGGGCGACGACCGTCGGGGGGCGGTCGTAGCCGGTGAGGGCGTTGATGTGGTCGATCATCTCGCGGACGGAGACGCCCTCGCCGCGGCCGATGTTGACGGTGAGGTCACGGCCCGGGGCCGACTGGAGGGCGCGGGCCGCGGCCACGTGCGCCTCGGCCAGGTCGACGACGTGGATGTAGTCACGGACGCAGGTGCCGTCGGGGGTGTCGTAGTCGTCGCCGAAGACGCGCGGGGCGGCGTTCTCCGTGAGCTTCTCGAAGACCATCGGGACGATGTTGAAGACACCCGTGTCGGCCAGTTCGGGGCTCGCCGCTCCCGCCACGTTGAAGTAGCGCAGGCAGGCGGTGGACAGGCCGGTCGCCCGGCCCGTGGCGCGGACCAGCCACTCCCCGGCCAGCTTGGTCTCGCCGTACGGGGACATCGGCGCGCACGGGGTCCGCTCGGTCACCAGCGGAACGTCCGGCATGCCGTACACCGCCGCCGAGGACGAGAAGACGAAGGAGGGGACCCCCGCCGCCGTCACCGCCTCCAGAAGGACGCGCAGGCCCTCGACGTTCTCCCGGTAGTAGTGCAGCGGCAGCTCCACCGACTCGCCGACCTGCTTCTTCGCCGCGAGGTGCACCACACCGGTGACCTCGTGGTCCGCCAGGGTGTGCGCGACCCGCTCGGCGTCCAGCGTGGAACCCGTCACCAGCGGCACAGCGGCCGGCACGCGCTCGGCGACGCCGGTGGACAGGTCGTCGTACACGACCGCCTGCTCGCCCGCCTCGGTCAGCGCCCGCACGACGTGCGCCCCGATGTAACCGGCACCGCCGGTGATCAGCCAGGTCATCTACGGCCGTCCCCTCTTCGGTTGACCCGTGTCCGCGTATCAGTGAACCAGGGCGCCCCGGTCGTCACCGTGCGCGCGACGGGGGCACGTGCGGTGCCGGGCCGGCCGGCGCGCCGGTCACGTCAGTCCTCGTCGGGCAGCTCGGCGTGCACCGCCGCGTCCAGGGCCGAGGTGAGCTGGTCGAGGCGGGCCCGCAGGTCGCTGATCTCGTCCACGTCGAAGCCGGTCGCCGAGACGATCCGGCGGGGCACCTGCTCCGCGCGCTCACGCAGGGCGACGCCCTCCTCGGTGAGCCGCACCTCCACCGAACGCTCGTCGCGGGTGCTGCGTTCGCGGCGGACGAGGCCGGCCGCCTCCAGTCGCTTGAGAAGCGGGGAGAGGGTGCCCGAGTCGAGCCGCAGGTGCTCGCCGAGCTTCTTGACGGGCAGATCGCCGTGCTCCCACAGCACCAGCATCACCAGGTACTGCGGGTACGTGATCCCCAGGTCCTTGAGGATCACGCGGTAGAGGCCGCCGAAGGCGCGGGAGGCCGCGTTCAGGGAGAAGCAGATCTGCTGGTCCAGGCGGAGCCAGTCGGTGGCGGCCGGGGTCGCGGCGGGAGCGCTTGCCGTGGTCGGGGGCGTGTCCATGGCTCCAGGATAGCTCTTGCGAGCCATTTAGTTGTGCGCAATTGAATTGTGTGCTCTACTTATGGCCGTGAGGCGGCCCCGGAAGAGCCGCCGGAACACGACTTCGAGAGGGACGGTTTCCCATGGACGCGCTCTACACCGCTGTCGCCACCGCCACCCACGGCCGGGACGGCCGCGCCTACACGAACGACGGCAAGATCGACGTCGCTCTGGCCCCGCCGGTGGAACTGGGCGGCAACGGACAGGGCACCAACCCCGAGCAGCTCTTCGCCGCCGGTTACGCCGCCTGCTTCGGCAGCGCCCTCGGCCTCGTCGGCCGCCAGGCCAAGGTGGACGTCAGCGACGCCGCCGTCACCGCCGAGGTCGGCATAGGCAAGCAGGGCGAGGGCTTCGGCCTCAAGGTCGCCCTCCGCGTCGAACTCCCCGACACCGTGGACGCGGAGACCGGCCGCAAGCTGGTCGAGCAGGCCCACCAGGTCTGCCCCTACTCCAACGCCACCCGCGGCAACATCGAGGTCGACCTGGTCATCGAGTAGGGCCGGTGAGGGGTGGGGGCGGGGGTGCGGGGTGTCGAAGGCAGGGCGCGCGGGACGCGTCCCGGAGGTCCGGGCGGGCCTGCGGGGCACGGCTCACCTCAGCCCCCGACGACCGGCACCCACTCCCGGATCGCCCGCACCTCGACCCCCGGAGTGGAGCGGTAGTACGGATCAGCCTCCAGCAGCTCCTCCAACTCCGCCCGCTCCACCGCGAACAGCAGCATCGCCCCCGGTCGTCCGCCCACGGCCCCGCGGCGAACAGCTTCCCCTCCGCGTGCAGACGGCCGAGCACCGCACGGTGAGCGGGCCGGGCGGCGAGGCGTTCCGGCGCGGAGGTGAAGGCGAGATCCACGACCAGCACAAGGTCCCCTTCCCAGGACGACAATCCGACGCGACGATGCTGGGCTCAGCCCGCCGCGCCCGTCTGTATCAGCCGATACAGCGAGGGAAGGAGCAGCCGCCGTGCCCACCTCCGACTGGCGGCGACTGCAGGACGTCCCGCTGTTCGCCGCCCTCCCCGAGCCCGACCTGCGCCACCTGTGGGACACCTCGGTCCCCCGCCGCTACGGCCCCGGCGAGATCCTGCGCCACCAGGGCGCCCCCGCCGACCACCTGCTCGTCCTGCTCGACGGCACCGCCTCCGCGTCCGCCACGACCGCCGCCGGACGCGTCCTGCGGTTCGGCACCTGGTCCGGGCCCTGCGCCCTCGACAAGGTCGCCCTGCTCGACCGAGCCGGCCACACGGCCACCTTCACCGCACTCACCCCCTGCGCCGTACGGGCCCTCCCCCGCACCCGCTTCACGACCCTGCTCGACGACTCCACGGCCGTCCGCGCCCACGTCCTGCGGCTCCTCGCCGCGCAGGCACGCGCCCAGCAGGAACGGCTCACCGACACGGCCACCCTGCCCTGCGAGGCCCGCCTCGCGTCCTGGCTCCTCGACGAACTGAGCCGGCACGGCACCGACAGCCGCGCCCCCTCCCCGGCGGTCAGCGCGCACTCGCCGACCTCCTCGGAGTCACCCGCGTCACGGTCAACCGCGCACTGTCCCGGCTCCGGCGGGACGGACTGATCGGGCCCACGGAAAGCGGCGGCAACGGCACGGGCGACAGCCGGATCCAGGTGCTCGCCCCGGAACTCCTCGCCCTGCGCGCGGCACCGGACGCCGGGCCCGGCCGCTGAGGCTCAGAGCGCCTTCAACGCCTCCGTCGTCGCCCGCGCCAACGCCGCCAGATAGCCCTTCGGCAGCTTCGGGCTGCGGATCACGACCGAACGCCAGTACAGGGGGCCGGAGATCAGATCCAGGGCCAGTTCGTCGTTGAGGCCCGCGCGGAGCTCCCCGCGCTGCTCCGCCGCCGAGATGATCTTGCTGGCGACGCCCTCCTGACCCTTCTGCAACGCGTTCTGCAACGCCTCGGCGATCTCGGGATTACGGGCCGCCTCCGCCTGGAGATCCGGAATGATCTGCGAGGCCACCGGATGCCGCAGCGCCCGCGACGTCACCTCGTACAGCATCCGCAGGTCATCCTCCAGCGAACCCGTCTCCGGCACCGGCAGACCCATCACCGCGATCTCCGACACGACGTCCAGCACCAGGTGCAGCTTCGAACGCCACCGGCGGTACACCGCGGTCTTCCCGACACCCGCGCGACGCGCGATGCCCTCGATCGACATCCGCGCATAACCGACGGCCGCGAGCTCCTCGAACACGGCCGCCCGGATCGCGTCGGTCACGTCCTCACGGAGTACGGCGGCTCCTGCCGGGGCACGGCGGCGCGTACGGGTCTGCGGCGCGTCGGCGTTGGTCGTCATGCGGACAGCATAGGGCGTAGCGACGAAACGGTTACGTTCCGACGCGAGGCGGCACGACGAAACGGTTTCGTCCCTACGTGGCGCGGCACGACGAAACGGTTTCGTCCCGACGTCGCGCGTGACGACGAAACGGTTGCGTTCCGACGCACTCTCGCCGTACGCTCGCGTTGCGACGATACGGTCCCGTCCCGACGTAAGAAAACGTGAAGAGTCTCGTAAGGAAACGCCGGATGACGGGCGTGCCGGCCGCACATGTGCACCACCCCCACCCCCGAGCGAAAGCAACGGATGTGAGCCAGGTCCTCGACACCCCGCCCCCGACAGCGCCCCGAGCCGACGAAGACCTCTCGGCCCTGGCCGCCCGGCACGGCCTCGCGGTCAGCGGCGCCCGTCCCTCCCTGCCCGACTACGTCCGTCAGCTCTGGGCGCGGCGTCATTTCATCACCGCGTTCTCGACCGCCAAGCTCACCGCGCAGTACAGCCAGGCCAAGCTCGGCCAGGTCTGGCAGGTGATGACCCCGCTGTTGAACGCGGCGGTCTACTACTTCATCTTCGGTGTGCTGCTGGGCACCAAGAGGAACGTGCCGGACTATGTGCCGTTCCTGGTGACGGGTGTGTTCATCTGGACGTTCACCCAGAGCTCGATCATGGCGGGCACCCGGGCGATCTCCGGCAACCTCGGTCTGGTGCGCGCGCTGCACTTCCCGCGGGCCGCGCTGCCGATCTCGTTCGCGCTCCAGCAGTTGCAGCAGCTGCTGTTCTCGATGGCCGCCCTGGTCGTGATCCTGCTCTGCTTCGGTGTCCCGGTCGCGGCGTCCTGGCTGCTGGCGGTTCCGGCGCTGGTGCTCCAGTCCACGTTCAACGCGGGCGTCTCGATGATCGTGGCGCGGATGGGCGCCAAGACACCGGACATCGCGCAGCTCATGCCGTTCGTCCTGCGCACCTG
Source organism: Streptomyces sp. NPDC091972 (assembly GCF_044756385.1). Lineage (NCBI taxonomy): Bacteria > Bacillati > Actinomycetota > Actinomycetes > Kitasatosporales > Streptomycetaceae > Streptomyces > Streptomyces sp. NPDC091972. The sequence continues at coordinate 823,402 of NZ_JBIVSV010000002.1, forward strand.
GATGTACGTCTCCGGGGTGATGTGGAGCATCGACAAGCTGGCCAAGGGCCACCACGACTGGCCGTCCTGGGTGGTCCCGGTCCTCCAGGCCAACCCGGCCGCCGTCTACATCGACCTGATGCGCTACGCCCTGATCGACAGCTTCCACGCGAGCCAGTTGCCGCACCACGTGTGGGCGATCGCCGTGGGCTGGGCGCTGCTCGCCGGCGTCGGGGGCTTCATCTACTTCTGGAAGGCTGAGGAGACGTACGGCCGTGGCTGACATCGAGACCGACAAGATCCCGACCGTCGTCGTCGACGGCGTCGACATCGTCTACCGCGTCAACGGCACCGGCGCGGGCAAGGGTTCGGCCACCGCCGCCCTGAACCGCATGCTGCGCAGGGGCCAGGCCGAGAAGGCGGCGGGCGTGCGCAGGGTGCACGCCGTCAGGAACGTGTCGTTCGTCGCCTACAAGGGCGAGGCGATCGGCCTGATCGGCACCAACGGTTCGGGCAAGTCGACCCTGCTCAAGGCGGTTGCGGGCCTGCTCCCGGTGGAGAACGGCCGTATCTACACCGACGGTCAGCCCTCGCTGCTCGGCGTCAACGCGGCCCTGATGAACGATCTGACTGGGGAGCGCAACGTCCACCTCGGCGGCCTCGCCATGGGCATGTCCCGCGAGCAGGTCAGGGACCGCTACCAGGAGATCGTCGACTTCTCCGGCATCAACGAGAAGGGCGACTTCATCACCCTCCCGATGCGCACCTACTCCTCGGGCATGGCGGCCCGGCTTCGGTTCTCCATCGCCGCCGCCAAGGACCACGACGTCCTCCTGATCGACGAGGCCCTCGCCACCGGCGACCGCTCGTTCCAGAAGCGCTCCGAGGCCCGCATCCGCGAGCTCCGCAAGCACGCGGGCACGGTGTTCCTGGTCAGCCACAGCAACAAGTCGATCCGCGACACCTGCGACCGGGTGCTGTGGCTGGAGCGCGGCGAGCTGCGCATGGACGGCCCCACCGACGAGGTCCTGGCGGCCTACGAGGACTTCACGGGCGGTCCGGACAAGGCGAAGGCCCGGCAGAAGGCCGCCGCCTGACAGCACAGCTCCACCCACAGCTCCTGCAGCACGACGGCGAGGGCGCCCGGGACCGTGAAGTCCCGGGCGCCCTCATGGTCGTAGGCCCGGCGAAGGGGCCGTAGGCCTCAGGAGTGCTGCCGCAGCAGTGTCCTCATCGTGCGCATGGCCACCGACAGGTTGGCCAGGTCGAACGCGTCCGAGCTCTGGATCTCCTCCAGGGTGGTGCGGGCCCGGCCGAGGATCGGGGCGTTCTTCTCCTCCCAGGCCTTGAAGCGCTGCTCGGGCGTGGACGTGCCGTTGCCCACCGCCAGGACGTCGGCCGTCAGCGCCGAGTGGGCCGCGTACAGGTCCTCGCGGATGGAGGCGCGGGCCATGGACTGCCAGCGGTCGGCGCGGGGGAGTTCGATGATGCGGTCCATGAGCTGGGTGATGTGGAGCCGGTCGGCGAGGTCGTAGTACACCTCGGCGACGTCCATCGGGTCCTTGCCCATGCGGTCGGCCACCGAGACGATGTCCAGTGTCGGGAAGGCCGAGGAGAATCCGGCCACGCGCGTGGCGAGTTCGTCCGGGACGCCGGAGCCGCTCAGCTCGTCGTAGATCTTCTGGTACCACTCCAGGTCGGCGCCCCGCAGCAGCTTCGGGAGCTGCGACCACACCTGTTCGACGCGGTCGCCGAAGAACTCGACGGTCTCGGCGAGCTGGAGCGGCTGCGGCCGGTTGTTGAGCAGCCAGCGTGTGCCGCGTTCGACGAGGCGGCGCGAGTGCAGGCGGATACGGGTCAGTACGGCGGCCTCGACCTTGTTGTCGAGTGCCTCGACTCCGTCCCACACCACGCCCGAGCGGAAGATCGCGCGGGCCACCGTCTGCGCCCGGACGATCTCCTCCAGCGACGCGCCGGTCTCCTCGCGCAGGCGGTGCAGGTAGGTCGTGCCGCCGGTGTTGACCGTGTCGTTGACCAGGACGGTCGTGGTGATCTCGCGGTGGAGCGGGTGGTTGTCGATGTGCTCGGGGAACTGCTCCCGCAGCGCCTTCGGGAAGTACGTGTGCAGCAGACCGTGCAGGTACGGGTCGTCAGGGAGCGACGTGTGCAGCAGTTCCTCGGCGACCGTGATCTTCGTGTACGCCAGCAGGACGGCCGTCTCCGGGCTGGTCAGCCCCTGTGCCGCGCCGAGCCGTTCGCGGATCTGGCGGTCGGTGGGCAGGAACTCCAGGGCCCGGTCGAGGTGGCCCTCGCGCACCAGGTGGCGCATGAAGCGCTGCTGGGCGTGGAGCATGTCCTTGGACTGGGCGAGCGCGTTGGCGATCGCGGTGTTCTGCGCGTAGTTGTTGCGCAGGACCAGGCGGCCGACCTCGTCGGTCATCTCGGCGAGCAGCTTGTTGCGCTGCTTGACGGTCATGTCGCCCTCGGCGACCAGGCCGTTGAGCAGGATCTTGATGTTCACCTCGTGGTCGGAGGTGTCCACGCCCGCGCTGTTGTCGATGGCGTCGGTGTTGATCTTGCCGCCGTGCAGCGCGAACTCGATCCGGCCGAGCTGGGTCAGGCCCAGGTTGCCGCCCTCGCCGACGACCCGCACGCGCAGGTCGGCGCCGTCGACGCGGATCGGGTCGTTGGCCTTGTCGCCGACGTCCGCGTGGGTCTCGGTGGACGCCTTCACGTAGGTGCCGATGCCGCCGTTCCACAGCAGGTCCACCGGCGCCTTGAGGATGGCCTTCATCAGGTCGGCCGGGGTCATCTTGGTGACCTTGTCCTCGATGCCGAGGGCCTCGCGGACGTGGGCGTTGACGGGGATCGACTTGGCGGTACGGGGGAAGACGCCGCCGCCTGTGGAGATCAGCTCGGTGTTGTAGTCGGCCCAGCTGGAGCGCGGGAGCTCGAAGATGCGGCGGCGCTCGGCGTAGGAGGCGGCCGCGTCCGGCTTCGGGTCGATGAAGATGTGCCGGTGGTCGAAGGCGGCGACCAGACGGATGTGTTCGCTGAGCAGCATGCCGTTGCCGAACACGTCACCGGACATGTCGCCGATGCCGACGACGGTGAAGTCCTCGGACTGGGTGTCGAGGTCCAGTTCGCGGAAGTGCCGTTTGACGGACTCCCAGGCGCCGCGGGCGGTGATGCCCATGCCCTTGTGGTCGTAACCGGCCGAGCCGCCGGAGGCGAAGGCGTCGCCGAGCCAGAAGTTGTACTGCTCGGCGACCCCGTTGGCGATGTCCGAGAAGGTCGCGGTGCCCTTGTCGGCGGCGACGACGAGGTAGGTGTCGTCCTCGTCGTGCCGGACGACGTCCGCCGGGGGCACGACCTCGCCGGCCACCATGTTGTCGGTGATGTCGAGCAGCGCCGAGATGAAGGTCTTGTAGCTGGCGATGCCCTCGGCCATCCACGCGTCCCGGTCGACGGACGGGTCGGGGAGTTGCTTGGCGACGAAGCCGCCCTTGGCGCCGACCGGCACGATGACGGTGTTCTTCACCATCTGCGCCTTGACCAGGCCGAGGATCTCGGTGCGGAAGTCCTCACGCCGGTCGGACCAGCGCAGTCCGCCGCGCGCGACCTTGCCGAAGCGCAGGTGCACGCCCTCGACGCGCGGCGAGTAGACCCAGATCTCGAAGGCCGGGCGCGGGGCCGGGAGGTCGGGGATGGCCTGCGGGTCGAACTTCATGGAGACGTAGTCGTGCGGCTTGCCGCCCGTGGCCTCCTGGAAGAAGTTGGTGCGCAGGGTCGCCTTGATGACGGTGAGGAAGGAGCGCAGGATCCTGTCCTCGTCCAGCGAGGCGACCTGGTCGAGCGCGGCGTCGAGCTCCTCCAGGAGGGCGTCCACGAGTTCGTGGCCGGCGCGCTGGCGGTCCGGCGACATCCGCGCCTCGAACAGGGAGACGAGCAGCCGGGTGGTGTGGACGTTGTTGCGGAGGGTGTCCTCCATGTAGTCCTGGCTGAACGTGGAGCCGGCCTGGCGGAGGTACTTGGCGTACGCCCGCAGCACCATCGCCTGACGCCAGTTCAGGCCGGCGCTCAGCACCAGGGCGTTGAATCCGTCGTTCTCCGCCTTGCCGGTCCAGGTGGCGGCGAAGGCCTCCTGGAAGCGCTCGCGGCCGTCGTCGCCGAGGTAGTCGCCCGAGCCGTTCTGCGACTTGGGCATGCGCAGGCCGAAGTCGTAGATCCAGGCGATGCTTCGGTCGGAGCAGCGCAGTTCGTAGGGCCGCTCGTCCATGACCTCGACGCCGAGCCGGTTGAGGACCGGCAGGACGGCGGACAGGGAGATGGCGTCGCCCTTGCGGTAGATCTTGAAGCGGCGCTCCTCGGGGGCGGCGCCCACCGGCTCGTACAGGCTGAGCGCGAAGTCGTTCTCCTCGCCGAGCCGCTCCAGCTGGACCAGGTCGGCGACGGCGGAGCGGGGGCTGTGGTCGGCCTTGTAGCCCTCGGGGAAGGCGTTGCCGTAGCGGCGGGTCAGCTCGGCGGCGCGCTCCTCGCCGAGTTCGGCGTTGAGCGCCTCGGCGAAGCCGTCGGCCCAGGAGCGGGCGGCCTCGACGAGGCGGGCCTCGATGCGCTCCTTGTCGCTGTCGCTGAGCTGCGGCAGCTCGGTGCCCTGCGGGACGCGGACCACGAAGTGCAGCCGGGACAGGATCGACTCGGTGTTCCAGGCGGTGAAGTCGACGCTGATGCCGCCGAGTTCCTCCTTCAGGATGTCGATGATCCGGAGGCGGACGCCGGTGGTGTAGCGGTCGCGGGGCAGGTAGACGAGGGCCGAGTAGTAGCGGCCGTACTCGTCCTGGCGCAGGTAGAGGCGCAGCCGCCGCCGCTCCTGGAGGTAGAGGACGGAGGTGGCGATGGACTCCAGCTCGTCGGCCGGGGTCTGGAACAGCTCGTCGCGCGGGTAGGTCTCCAGGATCTGGAGCAGGTCGCGGCCGTCGTGGCTGTTGGGCGAGAATCCGGCCCTTTCGAGCACCTCGTCCACCTTGCGCCGAATGACCGGAACCCGGCGTACGGATTCGGTGTAGGCGGCGGAGGAGAACAGTCCGAGGAAGCGCCGCTCGCCGACGACGTTGCCGTCCGCGTCGAACTTCTTGACCCCGATGTAGTCGAGGTAGGACGGCCGGTGCACGGTGGCCCGGCTGTTGGCCTTGGTCAGAACGAGCAGCTTGTGCTCGCGTGCCTTCGCGCGCGCGTCGGCGGGCAGCCGCTCGAAGGACGGGCTGACCGGGTGGCCCTCCTCGCCGGCGTGGTGCGGGTCGGAGCGCAGGATGCCGAGGCCGGTGCCGGGCACGGCGGCGAGGGAGTCGTCCGGCCTGAGCTGGTACTCGCGGTAGCCGAGGAAGGTGAAGTGGTCGTCGGCCAGCCAGCGCAGCAGCTCGCGGGCCTCCTCGATCTCCATGTCGCGCAGATCGGTGGCGACGGGCTCGGCGGGCAGCTCCTCGGCCATCCGCAGGGCCGCGTCCCGCATCTTCTCCCAGTCCTCGACGGCCTCCCGGACGTCGGACAGGACGCGCAGCAGATCGGCGGTGATCTGCTTGAGGTCGCCGCGGTCGGTCTCACGGTCGATCTCGACGTGGATCCAGGACTCGGTGTGCGCGTCGTGCGGGAGGTCGGCGGCGGAGGGCGGGGCGGCGAGGATCTCGATCAGCTTGCCGGTGAGGTCGCGGCGGACGACGACCTGGGGGTGGATCACGACATGGATGCCGCGGCCCTGGCGGGTCAGCTCGTTGGTGACGGAGTCGACGAGGAAGGGCATGTCGTCGGTGACGACCTCGACGACCGAGTGGGTGCAGGTCCAGCCGTTCTCCTCCACCGTGGGGGTGTGCACCCGCACGTTGGCCGTGCCCTGCGGGCGGGCCTCGCCCAGCCGGAAGTGGGAGAGAGCGGCTCCGTAGATGTCGACCGGGTCGCGGTCGGCGAGGTCTTCGGGGGCCGTGTGCAGGTAGTAGCGCTGGAGGAACGCGAGGACGGTCTCGCTGTCCGGGGTGTCCGGGGTGCGGGGGGTCTCGTCGTCCGTCGTCCCAGTCGGTAGGTGCCCCCCGGCCGGGCTGTTCTCAGCTACCCGCGCGGCCCTCTCGAGCAGCTCGGCCTTGGCTTCGTCCAGCTTGGTCTGCATTGTCCTCTGACTCCTGTCGCGCGCCGTTGCGTGACGTAGAAGGAAGTACGGTCTCTTCCCCTGCGGCTCGACGCCACGGCCCGGGGTCTCCGGTCTGCTCCGACGCTATGCCGCAGGGTGAGATGAGCGGGGGTATATCGGCCATTCTCGACACGCCCGTCAGGTGTGACGCTGCTCTCTGCCGCGCCGGTGACGAGGGTGTGCTCGGCGTCATGAGGGCCCCTACGGCCCCGTCCCGCCCGCGAGGACCAGCGGCCGCCGCCCGGCCACGGAGGTGTTCCGTGCGCACCGGGCGCGGGGCGGGGGCCACAGCGCCCCCGCGAACTATCGCGCTGATCACGCCACCAAGGCTATCGCTCCCCACAGGGGGGCCGTCATGAGCCGTATGTGTACAAAACCGGGGGTGGAACTTTGACACTCTGCACAGTGCCGACGTCGCATCCAGGCCATGACCTTCTTCCCTCCTTTTCGCACACCCTCTTGGCAAGCACGCCCCGTCGGTGCACTTTGCCGACATGACCGCAAAAATCCTCATCGTCACCGGTGACGCCGCGGAGTCACTGGAGGTCCTGTACCCCTACCAGCGCCTGCGTGAGGAGGGCTACGACGTCCATGTCGCGGCCCCCGACCGCAAGCAGCTGCGCTTCGTCGTCCACGACTTCGAACCCGGCTTCGACACCTACACCGAGAAGCCCGGCTACACCTGGCCCGCCGACCTGGCCTTCGCCGAGGTCGACGCCGGCCAGTACGCCGCTCTCGTCATCCCCGGCGGCCGCGCCCCCGAGTACCTGCGCAACGACCCCGAGCTCCGCAAGATCCTCAAGTCGTTCTTCGACGCGGACAAGCCGGTCGCCCAGATCTGCCACGGCCCGCTGCTCACGGCCGCGGTCGACGGCCTCCGCGGCCGCCGTGTCACGGCCTATCCGGCCCTCGAACCCGACATGCAGTCCGCCGGCGCGGCCTACCAGGACACCGAGGTGGTGGTCGACGGCACCCTGGTCTCCTCCCGCGCCTGGCCGGATCACTCGGCCTGGATGCGGGAGTTCCTGAAGGTGCTCAGGGCGAAGGCACCGGTGAGCTAGCCGGCGCGGCGCCGGTACCTGCCGTACGCCGCCGTGGTCGCGGAACGGCGGCAGGCCGTCACGCCGCTATTCGCTCGGCCTCCGCGACCGCCTCCGCCAGGGTGTCCACCACGGGCACCCCCACCCCTTCGAGGCTGGCCCGGCTGTGCGACCCGCCGGTGTACAGCACGGCCCGTGCTCCCACCCGCATCGCGGCCACCGCGTCGTCCGCGGCGTCCCCGATCACCACGGTCCGGGCCGCCTCCACTCCCACCAGGGCGGCGAGATGCCGCTCCATGTGCTCCGCCTTGCTCCCCCCGGACGGTCCCGTCCGCCCGTCCACCCGCAGGAAGTGCTCCTCGATCCCGAACCCGCGGACCAACGGCACCAGCTCGTCATGGACGTACATGCTGAGGATCGACTGGCTGCGCCCGGCCGAGCCCCACCCCGTGAGCAGCTCCACCGCGCCGTCGGTGAGCCCGCACCCCACCCGGTGCTCGGCGTAGTACCGGTGGAAGGTGTCGTCCATCAGCTCCCACTCGGCGTCGGTGGGCAGCCGGCCGAGCAGTCGCTCGTAGAACTTCGGCACCGGCACGCAGTACAGCGCCCGGTACTGCTCCATCGTGATCGGCGCGAGCCCCAGCTCGCCGAATGCCGCGTTCGTCGCCCCGATGATCGCGTCGTTGTCGTGGAACAGCGTGCCGTTCCAGTCCCAGACGATGTGCGCCCCTGTCAGCTTCCCCATGCCGAAAACGTACCCGCCCCCACTGACAATCAAGAGACCGGCAGGTCGCGCCGGGTGGAGCCGCGGCCCGGGACGGCGGGAACGGGCTCAGCCGTCCAGTCCCACCAGGTTCGGGATCTCCTGGGTGGCGTACCACAGCAGCTCGTGGTCCTCGGCCCCGTCCACGACGAACTGCGCGTCGTCGTCCCCGGCGTCGGCCGCCTCCAGCGCGTCCACGGCGGCGGTGACGTCCTCCACCGCGTCGTCCGAGTCGACGTGCACCGCGGCCGCCTTGGCCAGCCTCACCGGCCCGGCGACCCGCACCTCACCCAGCGCCGCGGGGTCCAGCGCCCGGTCGGGGTCGGCTACCGCCGCCCCGTCGGCCACGTCGACGGCCACCACGACCCGGCGCCGCACGGCCCCGGAGTCCGCGGCCAGCAGCCGCAGCGAGGCCAGCGCTGCCCGGTTCAGGGCCGCGTACTCCAGCTCCTCGATGTCGTCGGAGAGGTACCACTCGCGCAGGGCGGGCGTGACGGCGTAGGCGAGGAGCGGTCCGGCCCCCAGCTCACCCGTCTTGTACGCCTCGGCGAGACCGGAGAGGGTCAGGGGGACGTAGACGCGCATGACTGGCCGCTTTCGTGGTCGGGGAACATCGTCGGAAGGGTCCGCGAAGGCCTTCAGGATACGTGCGGGCGTCCCCTTTCGAGTCCCTGCCCAAGCCTCGGCGGGCGTCCACTCCGGGCCCGGAATTCACCCTCCCTGCCCCCGCGTTCACGGGCTTTTCGCCCCTCGGATCAGCCTGATAGGTGAACATCCCGGCCACCCGACCCGGGCCCGCCGCTTCCTTGCCGCAGCGGTCTCCGGCCCCGTACAAGATCCCCAACCGAAGTTACTGCCCGGTACTTCCCGGGCCCGCTGAACGGGGATCCCATGAACAAGGTCATGACCAGGGCCCAGCATCACCCCGGCACCCGCCCGCCGGCCCGCCGCGACTCCCGCCGCCCGGGCGGCACGCCGCCTCGCACTCCCGGTGGCAGCGCTCCCCGCACGGCCCCGGGCGACGGCCGCCCACCGGGCTCCCCCGGCAGCGGCCCCCGCGCCCGCACGCGCCCCGCGGACAGCCGCCCGCAGAGCATCCCCGGCCCCGACGGGACGCCCACCGCGGCCGCTCACCGCGGCACGACGACCAGCTCCGGCGGCACGACGACCGGCGCCACGACGACCGGCACCGCCACGGCCACGGCCACCGTCCCGCCCCAGACCCCCCGGCGCCCCGTCGTCCCCCAGCCCCGCCCCACCGACCTCTTCGCCGACCTGCTGCTTGCCGTCCTGAGCGGCCAGCGTCCCGTGCACTCGATGCTCCGGCACACCGCCGGCCGTGCCTACGACGAGCTGGCCTGGCTCGCCGAGCGCGGCCCCCTGCGCACCCGCGGCGCCCGCCCGGTCGTCCGGGACATCGGCTACTACGTCCCGCGCCGAGGCGCCGTGGAGGCCTTCGCCCGGATCGGTGCAGGCGACCAACTGCGCGCCATGGCCTTCCGCCTTGAACAGGGCCAGGACCTCCGCTGGCGCTGCACGGCGGTCGAACTGGGCGGCCCCCGGGCACCCCGTCCGAACGACGACTGAGAGCCCCGCCGAGGCCCACAGAGGCCCGCGAGTGCCCCACACGCCGAAGGGCCGACCACCTTGAGGTGACCCTCAGGTGACCGGCCCTTCCTACGACACGGCGCCCCAGGCACCGTCACGTCGATCGGCAACGGCGTCCGGGACGCCGCACGCGCTACTTCTTGCGGCGGCCCCGCGCGCGGGACTGCTTGCGGCGCTCCGCGCGCGTGAGGCCGTCCGCCTCGGAGCGCACGGGCTCGTCGTCGTCGGCGAACTCGCCCTCGATGACACCGCCCTCGCCGTCCACGGTCGGCGCGGAGAAGTGCAGGTCCCTGCGCTGCGGGGCGTCAAGGCCCTTCGCGCGGATCTCGGGACGCGCGCCGGCCTGCGCCGGAACGGAGTCCTGCTTGGCGAGGGACGGCTTCTCGTCCTCGACCGGGACCTCCTCGACCTGCTGCTCGACCTGGACCTCCAGGTTGAACAGGTAGCCGACGGACTCCTCCTTGATGCCCTCCATCATGGCGGTGAACATGTCGAAGCCCTCGCGCTGGTACTCGACCAGCGGGTCCTTCTGGGCCATCGCGCGCAGGCCGATGCCCTCCTGGAGGTAGTCCATCTCGTAGAGGTGCTCACGCCACTTGCGGTCCAGGACCGACAGCACGACCCGGCGCTCCAGTTCACGCATGATCTCGGAGCCGAGCTGCGCCTCGCGCGCCGCGTACTGCTCGTGGATGTCGTCCTTGATGGACTCGGAGATGTACTCGGCGGTCAGGCCCGCGCGGTCGCCCGCCGCGTCCTCCAGCTCCTCCACGGTGATCTTTACCGGGTAGAGCTGCTTGAACGCGCCCCACAGCCGGTCGAGGTCCCAGTCCTCCGCGAAGCCCTCGGCGGTCTCCGCCGCGACGTACGCGTCGATCGTGTCGTCCATGAAGTGCACGATCTGCTCCTGGAGGTCCTCGCCCTCCAGGACCCGGCGGCGCTCGCCGTAGATGACCTCGCGCTGGCGGTTGAGGACCTCGTCGTACTTCAGGACGTTCTTACGGGTCTCGAAGTTCTGCTGCTCGACCTGCGACTGCGCGGACGCGATCGCGCGCGTGACCATCTTGTTCTCGATCGGGACGTCGTCCGGGACGTTCGCCATCGACATCACGCGCTCGACCATCTGGGCCTTGAACAGGCGCATCAGGTCGTCGCCGAGGGAGAGGTAGAAGCGGGACTCGCCGGGGTCGCCCTGACGGCCGGAACGACCGCGCAGCTGGTTGTCGATACGGCGCGACTCGTGCCGCTCGGTGCCGAGGACGTAGAGCCCGCCGAGCTGCTTGACCTCCTCGAACTCCGCCTTGACCGCCCGCTCGGCCTTCTCCAGGGCGGCCGGCAGAGCGGCGGCCCACTCCTCGATGTGCTCCTCGGGGTCGAGGCCGCGCTGGCGCAGCTCCGCCTCGGCGAGGTCCTCGGGGTTGCCGCCGAGCTTGATGTCGGTACCGCGGCCGGCCATGTTCGTGGCGACGGTGACGGCGCCCTTGCGGCCGGCCTGGGCGACGATGATCGCCTCCCGGTCGTGCTGCTTGGCGTTGAGCACCTCGTGCTGGACGCCGCGCTTGCTGAGCTGCTGCGAGAGGTACTCGGACTTCTCGACCGAGGTGGTGCCGACGAGGATCGGCTGGCCCTTCTCGTGCTTCTCGACGATGTCGTCGACGACCGCCTCGAACTTGGCCACCTCGGTGCGGTAGATCAGGTCCGACTGGTCCTTGCGGATCATCGGCTTGTTCGTCGGGATCGGGACCACGCCGAGCTTGTAGATCTGGTGGAACTCGGCGGCCTCGGTCATGGCCGTACCGGTCATGCCGCACAGACCGGGCTGTTCCTTGCCGTCGTGGTCGTGGCGCTTGTAGAGGCGGAAGAAGTTCTGGAGGGTGATCGTGGCGAGGGTCTGGTTCTCGTCCTTGATGTCCACCCCTTCCTTCGCCTCGATCGCCTGGTGCATGCCCTCGTTGTAGCGGCGGCCGGCGAGGATACGGCCGGTGTGCTCGTCGACGATCATGACTTCGCCGTCCATGACGACGTAGTCCTTGTCCTTCTTGAAGAGCTCCTTCGCCTTGATGGCGTTGTTCAGGTAGCCCACCAGAGGGGTGTTCACCGACTCGTAGAGGTTGTCGATGCCCAGCCAGTCCTCGACCTTGCTGACACCGGACTCGTGGATGGCGACCGTGCGCTTCTTCTCGTCGACCTCGTAGTCGCCGGTCTCCTCGATGCCCTTGAGCGGGTTGCCGGCCTCGCCCCTCTTCAGGCGGGTGACCAGCTTGGCGAAGTCGCCGTACCACTTGGTGGCCTGGTCGGCCGGGCCGGAGATGATCAGCGGCGTACGGGCCTCGTCGACCAGGATGGAGTCGACCTCGTCGACGATGGCGAAGTTGTGGCCGCGCTGGACGAGTTCGTCCTTGGACCACGCCATGTTGTCGCGCAGGTAGTCGAACCCGAACTCGTTGTTCGTGCCGTACGTGATGTCGCAGTTGTACTGCTCGCGGCGCTGGGCCGGCGTCATGTTCGCGAGGATGCAACCGACGGTCAGACCGAGGAACTTGTGGACGCGGCCCATCATCTCGGAGTCGCGCTCGGCCAGGTAGTCGTTGACCGTGATGAGGTGGACGCCCTTGCCGGACAGCGCGTTCAGGTACGCGGGCAGGGTGCCGACGAGCGTCTTGCCCTCACCGGTCTTCATCTCGGCGACGTAGCCGAGGTGGAGGGCGGCGCCGCCCATGATCTGCACGTCGTAGTGGCGCTGGCCCAGCGCGCGCTTGGCGGCCTCGCGCACGGTGGCGAACGCCTCGGGCAGCAGGTCGTCCAGGCTCTCACCGTCGGCGTACCGCTGCTTGTACTCCTCGGTGAGGGCCCGCAGCTCGGCGTCGGAGAGGTCGACGAAGTCCTCTTCGATGGAGTTGACCTGGTCCGCGATGCGGTGCAGCTTGCGCAGGATCTTGCCTTCGCCTGCACGCATGATCTTCGAGAGGACGGACACGGGGGTTGGTCTCCTTGCCGGTCGGGCCTGGGACGGTCGGTTTCCATTTGGCTTACTGAGCAACGGCCATCGTATGCGAGGACCCCGCCGCGTCGGGAGGCCTGCCGGGTAGGCCGGCTGTCAGCTCTTTCAAATCTGCTTCAAAGGGGACAACGGACGGGGAACGCCGATGGTGCCGCGCCCCGCTCACGAATTGCGCGAATTGTGATCACCCGCTCACTCACAGCGAAAACGATGGCGTCCGGACCGAACACCTGAGCAGAATCGGCCGATGGAACCCGTCACGCTGACCACGGACCGTCTCCTGCTGCGCCCGCCCACCCCGCAGGACACCGGGACCGTCCTCGCGGCCGTGCAGGACCCCGACATCCTGCGCTGGACCACGATCCCCTCCCCCTACCTGGTGGAGCACGCCCGGAGCTTCACGGAGCAGCTCGTTCCGACGGGTTGGGCGAACGGCACCACGTGCACCTGGGGCCTGTTCCTGCCCGAGGAGGAGGAACTGGTGGGCATGCTGGGTCTGGCCATGCGTGCGCCGGGCACCGCCGAGATCGGCTTCTGGGCCGGCAAGGAGCACCGCGGCAAGGGCTACGTCACCGAGGCCGTGCGCGCCGTCTCCCGCTGGGCCTTCACCGAGCTGTCGATCGACCGCGTGGAGTGGCGTGCGGAAGTGGGCAACCAGTCCTCCCGCGCGGTGGCGGAGCGCGTCGGTTTCGTCATGGAGGGCGTCCAGCGCTCCGGCATCACCCACCAGGGCGTGCGCCGGGACTGCTGGGTGGGCGCGCTGCTCCCGTCGGACCTGGGCCTGCCGTCGACGGTGCAGTACCTCCCCGCGCCTCGGTAGATCCTCGGGGGCACTCCGCTTTGTCAGTGCCGGCCTCTATCGTTCGGACCCATGACGACTCCGCGTCCCACCATCGACCTCTCGGCCGACGAGGCCCGCCGCATCGTGCTGCGCGCCCAGGGCTTCCTCGGCACTCCCGACCGCCGGGCCGGAGTCCGCGGCGTCCTGCGTCACCTCGGCGCGGTCCAGCTCGACACCATCTCGGTCCTCGCCCGCTCCCACGAGCTGATCCCGTACGCCCGTCTCGGCGCGGTGGGCCGCAAGACGGTGGAGGACGCCTACTGGACCACTGCTCCCCTCGGCGCGCCTCCGGCACGACCGCACGCCTTTGAGTACTGGTCGCACGCGGCGTGCATCCTCCCCATCGAGGAATGGCCCCACTTCGCCTTCCGCCGCCGCGCCTACCGCAACCGCCCGCACTGGAACCACCAGCTCCCCGACGGCACCTACGACCAGGTCATCAAGCAGCTCCGCACCGAGGGCCCCCTCACCGCCACGGAGTTGGGCGGCGCGAAGAGGACCAGCGAGTGGTGGGACTGGTCCGGCACCAAGGTCGCCGTCGAGCGCGCCCTGATGTACGGCGAGGTGGTCTGCGTGCAGCGCCGCGGCTGGAAGCGCGTGTACGACCTCGCCGAGCGCGCCGTCCCGGCCGACCTGCTCCACGACGAGCTGGACGACGCCGAGTGCGTGCGCCGCCTGGTCCGGCTGGCCGGGCGGTCGCTGGGCGTCGGCACCCGCGCGGACATCGCCGACTACCACCGTCTCAAGGGCGAGCAGGTCGACGCGGTGATCGCCGACTCGGGCCTGGTGCCGGTCACGGTCGAGGGCTGGGGCAAGCCCGCCTGGGCCGATCCCGCGGCCCTGGAGACACCCCCGCGCGGCCGCCACCGGACCACTCTGCTGTCCCCGTTCGACTCGCTGATCTGGGAACGCGCGCGCACGGAGCGCATCTTCGGCTTCACCCACCGCCTGGAGGCGTACGTCCCCAAGCCCAAGCGGGTCCACGGCTATTTCGCGATGCCGGTGCTGGCAGGTGGCCGTCTCGTCGGCCGCGTGGATCCGGCCCGGGAGGGCGGCACGCTGGTGGCCAGGCAGGTCAGCCTGGACGGCCCGAAGGCGGTTCCCGCGGTGGCCCAGGCCCTGGTCGAGGCGGCGAGCTGGGTGGACTGCACGGACATCCGGGTCGAGCGGGTGGACGCGCCGGAGCTGCGCGAGCCGCTCACCGCGGAGGTGACCCGGGCCCTGGTGGCGGCCCTGCGCTGACCGCTGCCGGGTCAGCGGATCTCGAGGATCTTCTCCCGCATCGCGTAGACCACGGCCTCCATCCTGGAGTGCAGTTGCAGCTTCTCCAGGATGTTGCGCACGTGGTTCTTCACGGTGTTCTCCGAGATGAACAACTCCTTCGCGATGTCGCGGTTGTTCATCCCGGTGGCGACCAGCTTGAGGACTTCCAGCTCCCGGTCGGTCAGCCGCGGGGCCGGCACGAGACGCCGCTCGTCCGTCCGCTGGATCATCGACTTGAACTCGGTGAGCAGCTTCGACGCCATCGAGGGGCTGATCTGCGACTGCCCGTCGGCCACGGCGCGGATGGCGGTGGCCACCTCGTCCGTCGAGATCTCCTTGAGGAGGTATCCGGTCGCGCCCGCCTTGATCGCGTCGTAGAGGTCGGCTTCCTCGTCACTGATCGTCAGCATGATGATCTTGGCGCTGGGTGCGACTTCCTTGATGGAGGTACAGGCCTCGATCCCGCCCCGCTTGGGCATCCGCACGTCCATCAGAACGATGTCCGGCAGCAGGTCGGCGGCCTTGTCGACGGCCTCGGCACCGTCGCCCGCCTCCCCGACGACCTGGATGTCCTCCTCGGCCGCGAGCACGATCTCCAGTCCGCGCCGGAAGAGGGCGTGGTCGTCCACGACGAGAACCCGGATCGGCTCCTTGCGTGGAGAGCCCGTGTCCGCGCCCATGCCGACGGCGCCGTCGCCGGCGTCCGCGCCGTGCAGCGGTCCGAAGCTGTCCGCCATCGTTCCTCCCCCTGAAGGCTGTGGCTGGTCCTGTGCCATCGCCAACCCAAGGCAACGACCCACCGGTTGGGCCGGTGGGCCCATGATTCCATGCCCGGACGACAGTGAGGTGACAGAGCGGTGCGCGAAGTGGTCGCACGCGGGTGCCCCTGGGGGCGCACACGCGCTCCAGGGGCACCGGCTCATCTGTCATCCGGGAGGGTCAGCTGCCCGTCGTGTCGCCGACCGCGGGAGAGTGCGCCCGGGCGACCATCGGGTCCGTGCTCAGGTGGATGACGCCGTAGTCGTAGGCGTGCCGCCGGTAGACGACACTCGGTTCCTTCGTCTCGGAGTCGACGAACAGATAGAAGTCGTGCCCGACCAGTTCCATCTCGTAGAGCGCCTGGTCGAGGGTCATCGGGGAGGCGACGTGGGTCTTCTCGCGGACGACCAGGGGGCCTTCACCCTTGATCTCCAGCGAGCCGATCCGCTTGGTGGGCACGCCGTCCGACTCGTCCTCGTGGACGGGGTGGCCGTTGCCGTTCAGCGTCGCCGCGTCCGGAACGTGGTCGGGGACCTCGGCCGCCGTGAGCCGCCGTGCGCCCCTGCGTGTGTGGCGCTTGTCGTGCTGCTTGCGCAGCCGGGCGTCCAGCTTCTCCGCCGCCAGGTCGAGTGCCGCGTACGGATCGCTGGCTGCCGCTTCCGCCCGGATCACCGGACCGCGGGAGCGGAGCGTGATCTCCACTCGGTCACAGCGGTCGGCCTGTCGGGGGTTCGGCTCCTTGGACACCTCGACGTCGAGGCTGATCACCTTGCCATCGAGCTTCTGGATCTTCTCCAGCTTCAGCTTCTCGGCCACGTGCTTGCGGAACCGCTCGGGCACCTCGGTCTTGCGGCCCTTGACGACGATGTCCACGCAGAACTCCGTTCCCGGATCGCTCCGCCTCGATGCGGAGCATCTCCCTTTTGCACCAGGCTCCGGTGAGCCCCGGAACCTCGGACTCGGTGACGTCCACCTCCTCCCCCGCGGGCAAGATCTCCATTCCACCGTCGCGGGTGATGGTGGAAATCCCGCGGGCACGGCATTCGGATTTGCGAGGTGTGGCCTGCGCCTTTCTCTCACAACCGAACATATCTCGCCTGGACGGATGTCGTCACCCTCTACCGCGGCGTACCTCCGTTCAGGTGAATTGACTCTCTCGTAACCTGCAACGATGCAACTTCGCAGTCAGTTCCGGTTTATTCCGAAGGAATCCGGCGAGGCCGCGACCACGGCCGCGCAGATGACGTCACCGACGCCATGGGCGCCCGCCGTTGTCGTCAAGCAGCGCTCCCGGTCCGCGTCCTCCTCCGCCACTGCGATCATCCGTTCCCCCATGCCTTCCCGAGTTGCAGCGGTGTACACGAGGCCCGTCGGATCATCGCCACATCCGGCCACCGCTCGGCCACCGTGGCGCCCTCTGCGACCCTGTCGTCGTTCACCCTGAAGTCCGTCCGTCCCGTGCTGTACGCGGCCCCGTCGTCCCGCTGGTCCCGGCCGCCCATGACCTGGCGGTCCACCTGTCTCCAAGTGCCCGCGACCGCCGTGCTCTGCACCTCCCTGTTGCCGTTGATCACGGCGCCCGACGGCCGTCCGTTCACCACGGCGCACGACACCCTGCCGCGCACTCACTGCCAGGCTCTCCTGCGCCGCCCCCTCCCGGCTCTCCCGCGCCCTCGCCTCCCGGACCGCGCGCGCCGCCTCGGCCAGGGACGCGCCCGTCGTCATCAGGTCGTCGACCAGCACGACCAGTCCCTCGGACAGGAGCCGTCCACCACCGGGCACCACGGTCAGCGCGCCCGCGAGGTTCTCCCTCCGCTGCCGGGAGTTGAGCCCGGACTGGTCGGCCACGCCCCACCGCTGCCGCAGTACGGCCACCACCCGCGCCGGCATCCCTGCCCGCCGCAGCTCGGCTGCCGCCGCGAGCGCGATCCGCCGCGCCGGATCATGCCCCCGAGCCCGAACCGCCCGCCGCGCGGACGGCACGGGAACGAGCAACACCGGCACACCGAGCGCCTCACCCGTCCGACCGCCACCGACGTACGCAGGGGACTGTGGGCCACCGGGACGGACAGCCAGGACCTCCGCTCCCGACGCACCGCCACCACCACTGCCACCGCCACTGCCCGAAGCCGCTCCCCCCGTCCCTCGTAGACCCTCCGACCACCCCCAGCCGCCCCCTCCAGCAGAAGCCCCCTCCCCCGGCATCCCCACAGAAACCCCCGCCCCTGGCACCCCCGTCCGACCGGTCCGCCCCGCATACGCCCCCGCCCCGCCGGAACGGCCCTCCACCTCCCCCACAGCCACCCGCACAGCCACCCACACGGCCCCCGCCAATGCCGTACCGAGCGGCCCCGCAAGCCCCAGCACCCCCCTCTCCTTGTGCGCCAGCAACACCGCCCGTACCGAGTCCGCATACCGAGCCGCCGCATGGACGACCGGCAGGCCGGGCGGCTCCGGCACCGGTCGCACCCGGCTCGGCGCGGCCCCGTCCAGGGCGGCACGGCACTCCCCACAGAGCACCGTGCGAGGCTTCCCGCAGCCTCCGCACTCGGCCGGCAGCACCAGATCCGTGAGGTCCCGCCACCACCCCCGCATGCCCATCACTGTGCCAACACGGAAGCCGGCCGACCACCCCTGTGGATAACGGCTGTGGATAACTGACCGTAGAACCCCAAACCCCTGAAACGAACAGCAGTTCCCACCACAAATCCCGGCCCTATACAACTAAATGGCCGGTCGACCACGCCCCACTAATCAGCCCCCTACACCGATTCCGCCCCCGTTCAGCCCCCGCTCCACCGCCGGCGAATCCAGGCACCCCCCGCAGCCACGAATCCCCCACCCCCACCAACCAAAAGCGGCCGCTCTCACCAGAGTCACCCCCGGCAAAAGCAGCCGCTCCCAACACGATGGCGCGGAGGCGCACCCAGCCGCCTCAGTCCCGCTCTCGCATCCCGAAGGCGCTCCCCCCGCGGCAGCACGCCGGCCCCCTCACCCCGGGTAAACCGGCGCCGTCCCGTCCGCGTCCACCTTCTGCCACTGCGCCCCGGACGGCAGCCGTACGATCCCGTCCTCCGAGTAGGCCACCAAGGGCATCTCGTCGTTCTCGGACGCCGCGATCTCCTTCACGCCCGTGAGCGCGGCCGGCGGCGGACCCTCCGGAGTCGAACCGTCGACCTGGACGTACCGCGTCTGCTGCACACCGCCCTGCTCGCGCCCGACCACCACGAGCCTGCTGTCACCGGCCCACGACATGGTCGTGACCTCTTCAAGATCCGGTGTCGTGGAGCGCAGCTCCCGCACCGAGACGCTCTGCGGGTCCCCGGTCTTGCCCTCCCGCTCGATCCGCCCGATGAACAGCGACTGCTTGCCGCCCTTCTCCACGACGAGCGCGATCCGCACCCCGTCGGCGGCCACCCGCAGGTCCTTGATGCGCCCGTCCAGGCCGGGGGTCCCCACGTCCAGCGGCTCGCCCGCGCCCTCCTTGAACAGCAGCAGCCGCGGATCGGCGGGGTTCCGGTCGGCCACCCACAGGTCGCCCTCCGTGTCCCAGCTCGGCGTGGTCAGGCGGTCCGTCTCATTCTTGCCGGTGCTGACCAGCACCGGCTCCCCGAGCGACCCGCCCGACACCAGCGACCCGACGTACAGCGCCTTGCCGTCGATGCCGACACCGGCCGCCGTGTGCTCGTCACGCGAGACGGCCACCGACCGCAGAGCCTTGTCGCCCTCGCCCAGCGCCCCGGGGACCGGCACCGCCTGCGCCTTCGTACCGCTGCCGTCCGCCTCGGCCGAGACCCGCACCAGCCGGTGCTCACCGTTGACGAAGTACAGGAAATCGGGGCGCTCGACCGAGCCGCGCATGGCGTCCCCGTTGGCCTCGCTCTCACTGACCGAGCACAAGTGCTTGCCGCCCGCCTGCAGTTCGACGTCGTCCACGGCAGGGGTGAGGTTCTGGAGGCTGAACAGCAGTTGCGTCGCCATCGCCTTGCAC
The DNA here is from genome assembly GCF_044756385.1 of Streptomyces sp. NPDC091972. Taxonomy (NCBI): domain Bacteria; kingdom Bacillati; phylum Actinomycetota; class Actinomycetes; order Kitasatosporales; family Streptomycetaceae; genus Streptomyces; species Streptomyces sp. NPDC091972. The sequence continues at coordinate 842,822 of NZ_JBIVSV010000002.1, forward strand.
TGGTCCGCGCCGACGCGCTCGGCCTTGCCGTTGAGCGGCACCGTCAGCGTGCTCCGGTCGTCGGGAGCCAGCGCGGAGACACCGCTCCTGAGTGCCGTACCGGTGGGGAAGCTCGTCCTGACGACGGGGTCGAGCCAGCTCGTCGGCCCGCTGAGCAGGGACCGCACCAACTGCGTCATGGGGTCCACGCGCTCGCGTACGTACACGGGGTCGGCTACCGCCACGGTCTGCGGAGCCGACGCCGACCTGGTGTTCGAGGCGAAGTAGTACTTGTTGACGGACACGTAGTTGCGCTGGAAGTCCGACTTCCCCATGACGACACCGCGCGGGGGGCTGTCGATCCGCCACTGCTTGGTCTTCTTGTCGTGCACGAGGTGCACGGTCTCCCGGTACTCGCCCGAGGCCGGCGTGTACGACTGCTGTGCGTCCACCACGGCCACCTTGGTGCCGACCAGCGTGAACGACTTGTCGTCGCCCTGCTCCCGGTCCACGGGCGGCACCACGTCGGCACCGGGCCCGTCGTCGAGCACCGTCGTGGACAGCCCCGGCTGCCACTGCTTCGCCGCGCTCGCGGTCAGGTACTTGCGGGCCGTCTCGTAGTTGGGATCGTCGCTGGTCAGCGCCTCGAGAAAGCCCTGCACGATGTCCGTGGGCTCGGCATCCTCCTGCGGCGGCATCGCGAAGACCCGCACCTGCGTGTCCTGCCGCGGCGTCGAGTCCACGCCGCGCAGATCCCCGCTGTCCGGCATCGAGGCGCACCCCGCCAGCAGTACGACACCACAGGCTGCGTACACCGCCGCGCGCCCCGGCGTGCGCCGGCCGCCCCCGTCGCGGTCAGCGTCCACGGAAAGCCTCCCCCTGCTGCTCGTACGACTCCTGCTGTTCGTACGATCCCTGCTGCTCGTACGACTCCTGCCGGCCGTACGACTCCTGCGACCCGGCGTCCGCGCGGTCGGCGGTCCCACCGCCGGACGCGTCCCCGCCGACCGCGGTCTCCGGCCGTCGCGCATTCGGCGCCGGCCGGGACACCACCCGCGCGCCGTTGCCGGGCAGCGCCGTCGGATCGGCCGTGGGGTGCACCGGGTTCGTCCGGGGCGCTATCGGGTCCCGGGTGGTCACCTGGTCGTCCTTGGGCCGGACCGGCACGGTGGCTGCCTTGTCGCCGCCCCCGCGCGGCAGGCCGGCGTCGTCGAGTCCACGGTTGCGCCGCGAGTCCTTGGGCTCCAGCGGTATCGGCGAGCCCCGCAGCGGCTCGTCGGCCGTCCTGGGCAGCGTCAGCCGGAACTGCGAGCCGCCGCCCGGCTCACCCCACGCCTGGAGCCAGCCCCCGTGCAGCCGCGCGTCCTCCAGGGCGATGGACAGCCCGAGCCCCGTACCGCCGGTGGTACGCGCGCGTGCCGGGTCGGCCCGCCAGAAGCGGCTGAACACGCGTGTGGCCTCGCCGGGCTTGAGCCCGACCCCGTAGTCGCGTACGGCGATCGCGACGGCCCCGCCCGCCGAGGCCAGCTTGACCACGACGTCCTTGCCCTCGCCGTGCTCCACGGCGTTGACGACGAGATTGCGCAGCACCCGCTCCACCCGCCGGGCGTCGGCCTCGGCGACGACGGGCTGCTGGTCGCCCACGATCCGGACGGTCGTGCCCTTGCGCTCGGCGAGCGGCTCGGCCCCGCTGACGACCCGCCGCACGACCTCCCTGAGGTCTATCGGCTCGGCCTCCAGCGCCGCCGCCCCGGCGTCGAACCGGCTGATCTCCAGCAGGTCCGCGAGCAGCGTCTCGAACCGGTCGAGCTGGTCGGCGAGCAGTTCGGCCGACCGCGCGGTCATCGGATCGAAGTCCTCCCGCGCGTCATGGATGACGTCGGCGGCCATCCGCACGGTCGTCAGCGGCGTCCGCAGCTCGTGCGACACGTCCGACACGAACCGCCGCTGCATCCGCGACAGGTCCTCCAACTGCTGGATCTTGAGCTGGAGGTTCTGCGCCATCTTGTTGAAGGCCTCGCCGAGCCGCGCGATGTCGTCCTCGCCGGTGACCTTCATCCGCTCCTGGAGCCGCCCGGCGGACAGCCGCTCGGCGATCCCGGCCGCCATCCGCACCGGCGTGACGACCTGCCGCACCACGAGCCAGGCGATGGCTCCGAGCAGTACGACGACGAAGAGCCCGGCGGTCGCCAGGGTGCCCTTGACCAGGCTGAGCGACTTCTCCTCCTGGGTGAGCGGGAAGAGGTAGTAGAGCTGGTAGGGGTCGCCGTTGGGGTCGTTGACCTGCTTGCCGATGACCAGGGCGGGCTGGGACTCCAGGTCGGTGTTGTCGTAGACGATGCGGGTGTAGCTCTGCGCGGCCGCCGTGCTGTCGTCGACCTTCTCGCGCAGCGCCTCGGGAACGCTGGCCGTCGGGTCGACGTCACCGGAGGCGCGCGGCCCGCGCCCGCTCCCGCTGTCGCCGCCCACGGGCAGGCTCACCACGTCGAAGGCGCCCTGACCGCCGCTGGAGAGCGAGTAGACGAGGTTGCTCATCCACTCGATGACGAACTGGTCGGACCGGCCGTCGGCCGGAGCGGTGTCGTCGGTCCCGGCGTCGGCCTCCTCCGCCTTCTGCCTGGCCACCGCGAACCCGCCGGTGGCCTGGCTCTGCGAGGCCTTCACCTTGGCGTCGAGGAGGCCGTTGCGCACCTGCCCGATGACGACGAAGCCCAGCAGCAGGACCACGCCGAGCGACATCAGCAGGGTGGTGACGACGACCTTGAGCTGGATGTTGCGTCGCCACAACCGCATCACCGGCAGCAGCGGCCGGCGCACCCAGCGCATGAAGAGCCGGAGGACCGGGCTGCCCTGGACGCCGCCCTGGAGCAGTCCTCCCTCGAAGAGCCGCCCCCAGCGGGAGCCGGCCCCCTTCCGCCCGACAGGCCGCCCCGCGGTCACCCCGGTCCGCCCGGGCGACGAAGCGGCGCTGTCTCCGGACATGTCAGCTTGGCCCTGCCTTGTAACCCACACCACGGACGGTCACCACGATCTCCGGCCGCTCCGGGTCCTTCTCGACCTTGGAACGCAGTCGCTGCACATGCACGTTGACGAGCCGGGTGTCGGCGGCGTGCCGGTAGCCCCACACCTGCTCGAGCAGCACCTCGCGCGTGAACACCTGCCAGGGCTTGCGCGCGAGTGCGACCAGCAGGTCGAACTCCAGCGGCGTGAGCGCGATCGACTGCCCGTCCCGCTTCACCGAGTGCCCTGCCACGTCGATGACCAGGTCACCGATGGCGAGCTGCTCGGGAGCCGGCTCCTCCGACCTGCGGAGCCGCGCCCGGATGCGGGCCACGAGCTCCTTCGGCTTGAACGGCTTCACGATGTAGTCGTCGGCGCCGGACTCCAGGCCCACGACGACGTCCACGGTGTCGCTCTTGGCCGTCAGCATCACGATCGGCACGCCGGACTCCGCCCTGATGAGGCGGCACACCTCGATGCCGTCCCGCCCGGGCAGCATCAGGTCCAGCAGCACCAGATCCGGCTTGGCCTCACGGAACGCGGCCAGCGCCTTGTCGCCGTCGGCTACGAAAGACGGCTCAAAACCTTCACCACGCAGCACAATGCCCAGCATCTCGGCAAGTGCGGTGTCGTCGTCGACGACAAGGACTCGTCCCTTCATAAACGACATCATCCCATTCTCATAACAGTGGTGAAGGCAGTGGTGAGACAGCTCACCGACCAGTGACCTTAGTCGTACCGGACGGTCACTGTCTGCCTCGACCGCCGCCGTGGACATGCCGCGACCCGGGACGGAATGCGTGGCCACCGCATCCGCGTCAGCTCATCGTCACCTCGCGGGCCCTCGCGCACAGCTCGGCGAGGGCCTCGGCCGTCACCGGCGACACCACGCCCTCCTCCGTGACGATCGCCGTCACCAGCTCCGGCGGCGTCACGTCGAAGGCCGGGTTGTAGGCCTGCGTCCCCAGCGGCGCCACCGGAATCCCGCCGCCCGCCTCGGCTCCCGCCACCGGCACCTGGGGCGCCACGATCTCGGTGACCTCGTGCCCGGCCCGCTGCTCCACCTCGATCGACGCCCCGTCCGGGGTGTCCGGATCGACCGTGGTCACCGGCGCCACCACGATGAACGGCACATGGTGGTACCGCGCGAGCACCGCCAGCGGATAGCTCCCCACCTTGTTCGCCACCGAGCCGTCGGCCGCGATCCGGTCGGCCCCGATCAGCACCGCGTCCACCTCCCCGGCCGCGAACAGCGAGCCCGCCGCGTTGTCGGTCAGCAGGGTGTACGCCATCCCGCTGCGCGCCGCCTCGTACGCCGTCAGCCGGGCGCCCTGGAGCAGCGGACGTGTCTCGTCCACCCACAGCCGCCGCAGCCGCCCCGCGCGATGAGCGGCGAGCGCCACCGCGAACGCGGTCCCCTCACCGCCCGACACCAGCGAACCGGTGTTGCAGTGCGTCAGGATCCGGTGCCCGCCGCCCGGCAGCAGCTCGTCCAGCAGTGCCAGCCCACGCTCGGCCATCGCCGCACTGGCCGCCGCGTCCTCCTGGTGCAGCTTGCGGGCCGCGGCCAGCGCCGCCCCGGCCGCCAGCTCCTCGTCACCGCTCCTGCCGAGCTCGGCCCGGTGGGCGGCCTCGGCTCTGCGCACCCCCACAGCGAGGTTCACCGCGGTCGGACGGGCACCCGCAAGCGCGGTCGCCGCCTCCTCCACGTCGAACCCGCGCGCGGCGGCGAGCGCGACCCCGTACGCCCCCGCGATGCCGAGCAGGGGCGCCCCGCGCACCGCGAGCGAACGGATCGCCTCCACCAGCGCGGACGCGTCCGTACAGACCAGTTCGACCTCTTCGGCCGGCAGCCTCGTCTGGTCGAGAAGCACCAGCACGGGGCCTTCGGGTGGCTCCTCCCAGCGGATCGCCGGGATCTCGGTGGGCTTGCTGTCCTCGCCGGATTGCACGTACTGATCAGCCATGCGATCAGTCTGCCCCTTGTCCGCCGGAGTATTGAAGGTGTGCAGCCCATACCGCGGCTGGTCCCCCGCCGACCACCCCATGGCACGATGGCTGCCAACCTGCCGCCGCGACCGCGGACGGGCACCGTGAAGGAGCGACGATGAACGACACTCCGGGCTGGGCCTCGCCCGGATCCGCCCCGTCCGACGGGCACGAGCCCGGCACGTCCGGTCCCGCCGAGCCCGCCGCCCGGCCCGACGCCGCTAAGCCCGCGCAGCAGCCGGAGGACAACGCGCAGGACGCCGGCTCGAAGTGGTCCAAGGAGCAGCCGGCGGCCGGCCAGTGGTCCGCCCCCACCGGCCCCGGCGCTCCCGGCCAGACCCCTCCGCCGCCACCCCCCGGCCCGGGCTGGGGAACGCAGCCTCCCGCAGGCCCGCCCGCCGGCTACACCCCTCCCCCGGGCTGGGGCGGCGGCTACGGCGGCTGGGGCGGCCCTCCGCCCGCGGCCAAGCCCGGCGTGATCCCGCTGCGCCCGCTCGGCGTGGGCGAGATCCTCGACGGCGCGGTCTCCACCATGCGCACCTACTGGCGCACGGTCCTCGGCATCTCCCTGGCCGTCGCGGTCGTGACCGAGGTCCTCGTCATCCTGCTCCAGGGGTTCGTCCTGAACGACAGCGCGGGTACCGAGGCGCTCAACGACCCCAGCGCCAGCGCCGACGAGCTGACGCGCGCCCTGGGCGAGACCATGCTCGGCTCCACCGTCGTCTACCTCATCTCCCTGATCGGCACGATCGCCGCGACCGCGATGCTGACGGCCGTCACCAGCCGGGCCGTGCTCGGCAGGCCGGTCACCACCGGTGAGGCCTGGCGCGACGCCCGCCCGCAGGTGCCCAGGCTGTTCGGCCTGATCTTCCTGCTGATGCTCATCGCCTTCGGCGTGCTCGCCGTCGGTGCGCTGCCGGGCATCCTCGTGGCCGCCGCGGGCTCCGACGGCGGCGGTATCGCCCTGGTGGCCCTGGGCGTCATCGGCGCCGGCGTCGTCGCGCTGTGGCTGATGATCCGCTTCTCCCTGGCGTCGCCCGCGCTGATGCTGGAGAAGCAGAGCATCGTGAAGTCGATGAGCCGCTCCACGAAGCTGGTCCGCGGTTCCTGGTGGCGGGTCCTCGGCATCCAGCTGCTGGCCGCGATCATCGCGAACATCGTCGCCGCGATCGTCGTCATCCCCTTCACGTTCCTCGCCGCGGCGCTCAGCGGCGAAGGGGTCGGCGGCTTCGTCAACGGCACGGGCGACCTCGGCTGGACGTTCCTCATCATCAGCGGCATCGGCGCGGTGATCGGCTCCATGATCACCTTCCCGATCTCGGCGGGCGTCACCGTGCTCCTCTACATCGACCAGCGCATCCGCCGCGAGGCCCTCGACCTCGAACTGGCCCGCGCGGCCGGCGTCCAGGGCTACGGCACCGGCCCCGCTGCCGGGAGCTGATGCGGTGAACCTGCCGGGGGGAGTGCTCACCATGCTGCGCGGCGTCGACGCCTCCGTGCTGTCAAAGGCACGGTCCGCCGACGAGCCGCCGCTGACGATCCCGCGCGATCCCGCGCGGGAGGCGGCTCGCCGCGAGCTGTCCAAGCGCATGTACCACGAGAACGACCCCAGTTGGTTCCAGCGCGCCCTCAACGCGTTCTGGGAATGGGTCGGCAAGCTGTTCGACGCCGCCTCGTCGGCGACCCCGGGCGGACCGCTCGGCCTGGTCGTCGTCATCGCCGCGATCGTCCTGGTCGTCGGCGCACTGTGGTGGCGCCTGGGCACCCCGAGCCGCGGGCCCGCCTCCTCCGCCGCCCTCTTCGACGACCGCCCCCGCAGCGCCGCCGACCACCGCGCGGCCGCCGAGGCCCACGCCGCCCAGGGCCACTGGAGCCAGGCCGTGCAGGAGCGCATGCGTGCGATCGTCCGCTCCCTGGAGGAACGCGCCCTCCTCGACGTCCGTCCCGGCCGCACCGCGGACGAGGCGGCCGCGGAGGCGGGCCGCGCCCTGCCCTCGCACACCGACCGGCTGCGCTCCGCCGCCCGCGCCTTCGACGACGTCACGTACGGCGGCAGGGCCGCGACCGAGCAGTCGTACCACCGCATCGCCGAACTCGACCGCGACCTGGAACGCGCCAAGCCGGTCCTCGCGACAGCGAACAGCGGGAACAGCCGGAGCAGCACGGGCAGCAGCCACAGCGCGGACCACAACGCCCGCCCGGGAGCCGCCGAATGACCACCGAGGCCACGCTCCCGTCCACCTCGGCCTCGCCCACCGCCCGTCAGGTGTGGACCCGCGCGCGAGGCGTCGTGCTCGCCCTGGTACTGCTCCTCGTCGCGGCCGTGGCGATCGCGGCGATCCGCTCCACCGAACGCCACGGCAGCCTCGACCCGCGCTCCGCCGACCCCTTCGGCAGCCGCGCGGTCGCCGAACTCCTCGCCGACCGGGGCGTCGACACCCGCGTCGTCACCACCCTGGACGAGGCGAGCGCCGCGGCCGGCCCCGACACCACGCTCCTGGTCGCCGTACCCGACCTCCTGACGCACGGCCAGCAGAACCGACTGCGCTCCGCGACCGCCGGCTCCGACGGCCGCACCGTCCTCGTCGCCCCCGGGAACTGGTCCGTCGAACGGCTCGCCCCCGGCGTCGTCGCGGACCCCGCCACCAGCCTCGACTCGACGCTCTCCCCCGACTGCGCCCTGCCGGCGGCCCGGCGCGCGGGCAACGCCGACACCGGCGGCATCCGCTACACCGTCACCCACCCCGGCAACGACGAGTGCTACCCCAGCGACCGCCTGCCCACCCTGGTGCGTGTCCCGGCGGACTCCGGGGACGGCGACACCGTCGTACTCGGCGCGCCCGACATCCTCTACAACGACACCCTCGACGAGCAGGGCAACGCCTCGCTCGCCCTCCAACTCCTCGGCTCCCGCCCCCATCTGGTCTGGTACCTCCCCTCGCTCTCCGACTCCTCCGCCGCCGACCCGGACGACGAGAAGAGCTTCTTCGACCTGCTCCCCTCGGGCTGGCTCTGGGGCACACTCCAGCTCTTCATCGCGGCAGCCCTCGCCGCCCTGTGGAGGGCACGCCGACTCGGCCCCCTGGTGCCCGAGAAACTCCCCGTGGCGATCCGCGCCTCCGAGACCGTCGAAGGCCGAGCCCGCCTCTACCGCAAGGCCGACGCCCGCGACCGCGCGGCCACCGCTCTTCGCTCCACCACCCGCACCCGCCTCGCCCCCCTCGTAGGCGTCCCCGTCGCCCAGGCGCACGCGCCCGAAGCCCTGCTCCCCGCCCTGTCCGCCCACCTCCACCGCAACGGCGACGGACAGTCCCTGCACTCCCTGCTCTTCGGCCCGACGCCCGGCGACGACGCGGCCCTCATCTCCCTAGCCGACCAACTCGACGCCCTCGAAAGAGAGGTACGCCGTCCATGATGGACCCGACCACTGACAACGCCGGGACCACCGGGGACCCGGACACCGCCCGGGCCTCCCTGGAAGCCCTGCGCGCCGAGATCGCCAAAGCCGTGGTCGGCCAGGACCCCGCCGTGACCGGTCTCGTCGTCGCCCTCCTGTGCCGCGGACACGTACTCCTCGAAGGTGTCCCCGGCGTCGCCAAGACGCTGCTCGTCCGCGCTCTCGCATCCGCCCTCGAACTCGACACCAAGCGCGTCCAGTTCACCCCCGACCTCATGCCGAGCGACGTGACGGGCTCCCTGGTCTACGACACCCGCAGCGCCGAGTTCTCCTTCCAGCCCGGCCCGGTCTTCACCAACCTCCTCCTCGCGGACGAGATCAACCGCACCCCGCCCAAGACCCAGTCGTCCCTCCTGGAGGCCATGGAGGAGCGCCAGGTCACGGTCGACGGCACTCCCCGCCTCCTCCCCGACCCGTTCCTGGTCGCCGCGACCCAGAACCCGGTGGAGTACGAGGGCACCTATCCGCTCCCCGAAGCCCAGCTGGACCGTTTCCTCCTGAAACTGACGATCCCGCTCCCCTCCCGCCAGGACGAGATCGACGTCCTCACCCGCCACGCCGAAGGCTTCAACCCCCGCGACCTCAAGGCCGCCGGCGTACGCCCCGTGGCGGGCCCGGCCGACCTCGAAGCCGCGCGCGCGGCAGTCGCCAAGACCTCGATCTCCCCCGAGATCACCGCGTACGTCGTCGACATCTGCCGCGCCACCCGCGAGTCCCCGTCCCTCACCCTGGGCGTCTCCCCGCGCGGCGCCACGGCCCTGCTGGCCACCTCGCGCGCGTGGGCGTGGCTCACCGGCCGCGACTACGTCATCCCCGACGACGTGAAGGCCCTGGCCCTCCCCACCCTCCGCCACCGCGTACAACTGCGCCCCGAGGCCGAGATGGAGGGCGTGACGGCCGACTCCGTCATCAACGCGATCCTCGCCCACGTCCCGGTCCCCCGCTGATGGCCCTCACCGGACGCGCCGCACTCCTCGCGGCTCTGGGATCCCTCCCCGTCGGCATCTGGGAACCGAGCTGGACGGGCATCCTCGCCGTCAACGCCCCCCTCGCGGTGGCCTGCGCCTGCGACTTCGCCCTGGCGGCACCCGTACGACGGCTCGGCCTGACCCGGTCCGGCGACACCTCCGCCCGCCTGGGCGAGACGGCCGACGTCACCCTCACGGTCACCAACCCGTCCGGCCGCCCGCTCCGCGCCCAGGTCCGCGACGCCTGGCCGCCCAGCAGTTGGCAGCCCGGCACGGAGGTGGAGGCCTCCCGCCACCGTCTGACGGTCCCGGCCGGCGAACGCCGCCGCCTCACCACTCGCCTGCGACCGACCCGCCGCGGCGACCGCCGGGCGGACCGCGTGACGATCCGCTCCTACGGCCCCCTCCGCCTCTTCGCCCGCCAGGGCACCCACAAGGTGCCCTGGACGGTCCGCGTCCTGCCCCCCTTCACCAGCCGCAAGCACCTCCCCTCCAAGCTCGCCCGCCTGCGCGAACTCGACGGCCGCACCAGCGTCCTCACCCGAGGCGAAGGCACAGAGTTCGACAGCCTCCGCGAGTACGTCCCCGGCGACGACACCCGTTCCATCGACTGGCGCGCCACGGCCCGCCAGACTTCCGTCGCCGTACGCACCTGGCGCCCCGAACGCGACCGCCACATCCTCGTCGTCCTCGACACCGGCCGCACCTCGGCAGGCCGCGTGGGCGACGCCCCCCGCCTCGACGCCTCGATGGACGCGGCTCTGCTCCTGGCAGCCCTCGCCTCCCGCGCCGGCGACCGCGTGGACCTCCTCGCCTACGACCGCGGGGTGCGGGCCCTGGTCCAGGGCAGGACGGCCAACGACCTGCTCCCCTCACTGGTCAGCGCGATGGCAACCCTCGAACCCGAGCTCGTCGAGACGAACGCCCGCGGCCTCACCGCCACAGCCCTGCGTACGGCCCCCCGCCGCTCCCTGATCGTGCTGCTCACCAGCCTCGACGCCGCGCCCATCGAGGAGGGCCTGCTGCCCGTCCTCCCTCAACTCACCCAGCGGCACACGGTCCTCCTGGCCTCAGTGGCGGATCCTCATATCGCGGACATGGCCACGAGCCGCGGCAACGTCGACGCGGTCTACGAGGCAGCAGCCGCCGCCCAGGCCCGGACGGAACGCCATCGCACGGCGGAACAACTCCGCCGCCACGGAGTGACCGTGGTCGACGCGACCCCCGACGACCTGGCTCCAGCACTGGCCGACGCCTATCTGGCACTGAAAGCAGCCGGCCGCCTGTAAACAAAAAAAGGGGGGCGCAAAGCGCCCCCTCAAAAACCATGAACCACACCCACAACGCGAAAAGGCCCACACCATGAGGTGTGGGCCTTTTCATCAAAAATTGTTCGGCGGTGTCCTACTCTCCCACAGGGTCCCCCCTGCAGTACCATCGGCGCTGTAAGGCTTAGCTTCCGGGTTCGGAATGTAACCGGGCGTTTCCCTCACGCTATGACCACCGAAACACTATGAAACAAGACCGGAAACATGACACGGTCGTTGCCTCAGAACTAACACAGTGGACGCGAGCAAATATGGACAAGCCCTCGGCCTATTAGTACCGGTCACCTCCACCAGTTACCTGGCTTCCAGATCCGGCCTATCAACCCAGTCGTCTACTGGGAGCCTT
>NZ_JBIVSV010000003.1:0-745443 GCF_044756385.1 Streptomyces sp. NPDC091972
AAACGCCCGGTTACATTCCGAACCCGGAAGCTAAGCCTTACAGCGCCGATGGTACTGCAGGGGGGACCCTGTGGGAGAGTAGGACACCGCCGAACTCCTTTTAGAGCTCTGGCTCTTGGGCACGCAGCCCAAGAGCCAGAGCTTTTTTGCGTTGAGGTAGGGTCAGGGAGCATCGTTGGCACGTTTCCCACAGGAGGCCCCCGGGTGGAGGTCCAGGAGACCCGCGTCCAGACGGACCGGGTCCTCACCATCCCCAACATCCTCAGCATGGCCCGGCTCGTCGGGGTGCCGCTCTTCCTGTGGCTGATCCTCAGGCCCGAGTTCGGAGGGCCCAAGAGTGACACCTGGGCGCTGCTGGTACTGGCTCTGAGCGGGATCAGTGACTACCTGGACGGCAAGCTGGCCCGCCGGTGGAACCAGATCAGCAGCCTCGGCCGGCTGCTCGACCCCGCGGCTGACCGTCTCTACATTCTCTCGACTCTGGTCGGCCTCACCTGGCGCGAGATTCTGCCAATCTGGTTGACGGCTGCACTTCTCTTGCGGGAGCTGATGCTCCTGGTGATGGTGGGCATCCTCAGGCGCCACGGTTATCCGCCGCCGCAGGTGAACTTCCTCGGCAAGGCCGCCACCTTCAACCTGATGTACGCCTTCCCGCTGCTACTGCTCAGTGACGGAACTGGATGGATCTCGTCACTCGCTGCTATTTTCGGATGGGCGTTCGCCGGATGGGGTACAACCCTGTACTGGTGGGCAGGAGTGCTCTATGTGGTCCAAGTCCGCCGCCTGGTCCGTGCGGACGCTGAGGCCGACTGAACTCGCCCATTGGCACGGCCGTAGCGGCTCGATGGCCCCCGACGGAAAAGTGCGGGACAATCTGGACGGGTGAAGTCGGCTAGACCGTCATCTCTCAAGGAGGACGCTTCCGACATGAAGGCCGTCGTGATGGCCGGAGGCGAAGGCACACGCCTTCGTCCCATGACCTCGAGCATGCCCAAGCCGCTCCTGCCGGTGGCAAATCGGCCGATCATGGAGCACGTTCTGCGGCTGCTCAAAAGGCATGGGCTCAACGAGACCGTCGTCACCGTCCAGTTCCTGGCCTCACTGGTCAAGAACTACTTCGGTGACGGTGAAGAGCTCGGAATGGAGCTCTCCTATGCCAACGAGGAGAAGCCACTCGGTACCGCCGGAAGCGTCAAGAACGCCGAAGAGGCGTTGAAGGACGATGCTTTCCTCGTCATCTCCGGTGATGCCCTGACCGACTTCGACCTCACCGAGCTCATCAACTTCCACAAGGAAAAGGGCGCTCTGGTCACCGTCTGCCTGACGCGTGTACCCAATCCGCTCGAATTCGGCATCACCATCGTCGACGAGGAAGGCAAGGTCGAGCGCTTCCTGGAAAAGCCGACCTGGGGCCAGGTCTTCTCGGACACCGTGAACACGGGCATCTATGTCATGGAGCCCGAGGTCTTCGACTACGTCGACCCCGATGTGCCCGTGGACTGGTCCGGCGATGTCTTCCCGCAGTTGATGAAGGAAGGCAAGCCGATCTACGGCTATGTCGCGGAGGGCTACTGGGAGGACGTCGGCACCCACGAGAGCTATGTGAAGGCGCAGGCCGACGTCCTGGAAGGCAAGGTCGACGTCGAGATCGACGGCTTCGAGCTCTCCCCGGGCGTATGGGTGGCCGAGGGTGCCGAGGTGCATCCCGACGCCGTGCTCCGCGGCCCGCTGTACATCGGCGACTACGCCAAGGTCGAGGCCGGCGCCGAGATCCGGGAGCACACCGTCGTCGGCTCGAACGTGGTCGTGAAGAGCGGGGCGTTCCTGCACAAGGCCGTCGTGCACGACAACGTGTACGTCGGGCAGCAGAGCAATCTGCGCGGCTGTGTGGTCGGGAAGAACACCGACATCATGCGGGCGGCTCGTATCGAGGACGGCGCGGTCATCGGTGACGAGTGCCTCGTCGGCGAAGAATCGATCATTCAGGGGAATGTACGGGTCTACCCGTTCAAGACCATCGAAGCCGGTGCCTTCGTCAACACCTCGGTCATCTGGGAGTCCAGGGGCCAGGCGCATCTCTTCGGCGCCCGTGGTGTCTCCGGCATCCTCAACGTCGAGATCACCCCGGAGCTCGCGGTCCGGCTGGCCGGTGCCTATGCGACGACCCTCAAGAAGGGCTCGACCGTCACCACCGCCCGCGACCACTCCCGTGGCGCGCGAGCACTGAAGCGGGCCGTCATCTCCGCTCTCCAGGCCAGCGCCATCGACGTACGCGACCTGGAGAACGTACCGCTGCCCGTCGCGCGGCAGCAGACCGCGCGGGGGAGCGCCGGCGGGATCATGATCCGGACCACGCCCGGTGTGCCGGACTCCGTGGACATCATGTTCTTCGACGGTCGGGGTGCGGACCTGTCCCAGGGCAGCCAGCGCAAGCTGGACCGGGTGTTCGCGCGGCAGGAGTACCGGCGCGCGTTCCCCGGTGAGATCGGGGATCTGCACTTCCCCTCCAGCGTCTTCGACTCGTACACCGGTTCGCTGCTGCGGAACGTCGACATCACCGGGATCTCCGAGTCCGGGCTGAAGGTCGTCGTGGACGCTTCCAACGGAAGTGCCGGACTGGTGCTGCCGAGTCTGCTCGGGAAGCTCGGGGTGGACTCGCTGACCATCAACCCGGGGCTCGACGAGTCCAGGCCGACGGAGACGGCGGACGCCCGGCGGTCGGGGCTGGTGCGGCTGGGCGAGATCGTGGCGTCCGCGCGGGCCGCGTTCGGTGTGCGGTTCGATCCCGTGGGCGAGCGGCTGTCGCTGGTGGACGAGAAGGGCCGGATCATCGAGGACGACCGGGCGCTGCTCGTCATGCTCGACCTGGTCGCCGCCGAGCGGCGCAGCGGCCGGGTGGCGCTGCCGGTGACCACCACGCGGATCGCCGAGCAGGTGGCGGCGTACCACGGGACGCAGGTCGAGTGGACGACCACCTCGCCCGACGACCTCACCAGGGTCGGACGCGACGACTCGACGATCTTCGGCGGTGACGGCAAGGGCGCCTTCATCATCCCGGAGTTCAGCAGTGTCTTCGACGGCACGGCGGCCTTCGTACGGCTGATCGGGCTGGTGGCACGGACGCAGCTCACGCTCAGCCAGATCGACGCGCGGATTCCGCGGGCGCATGTCCTCAAGCGGGATCTGGCGACTCCGTGGGCCGTCAAGGGGCTGGTGATGCGCAGGGTCGTGGAGGCGGCGGGCGATCGCTTCGTCGACACGACCGACGGCGTCCGGGTCGTCGAGACCGACGGGCGCTGGGTGATGGTGCTGCCGGATCCGGCGGAGGCGGTCACCCATCTGTGGGCCGAGGGACCGGACGACGCGTCCGCGCAGGCCCTGCTGGACGAGTGGGCGGCGGTCGTGGACAGCGCCGGCCGCTGAGCCGCCCCACGCGCGCGTGCCGGACAAGTCTCCCCAACGGGGCCTGTCCGGCACGCCGATGGGGCCATTCGGAGGTAGGGGCCGCGACGTGCGACGATGTGCGGCATGCCGCAGCAGCCCCCCATTCGGAGCACCCCCACGCGCCCGTCGCGCCCGGACGCCTCCATGTCGCTGCTCACCAACGTCATGGACCACAGCCTCGACGACGGGTACGCCGAAGCCGCTGCCCGCAAGAAGGCCGCCGGTGACGGCGGGCTGCCCAAGACGTTGCGGGCGAGACTGGGGCTCGCCCTTGGCCTGGTGCTCGCCGCCCTCGTGGTCACCGTGGGGGCGGCGCAGGCGCGGGTGGCCGCCCCGGTCGTGGCCAAGGAGCGCGAGGAGCTCATCGACCGCATCGACCGCGAGACCGAGACGGCGGACCGGCTCGAGGAGAGCGTCGACCGACTCCGCGACGACGTGGGCACACGGCAGCGCGAGGCCCTCAAGCAGAGTGGCGACAGCGGCCAGGCCGATCTCGTGGGCATCCTGTCGGGCGCCGTGGAGGTGCACGGCCCGGGCGTGAAGCTGGTCGTGGACGACGCCAAGGAGGCCGGCACGGGCGGCGGCGACGGGAACCCGCGGGAGACCTCGGGGTTCTCCGACACCGGGCGGGTCCGCGACCGGGACATGCAGCGGGTCGTGAACGGACTGTGGGAGTCGGGCGCGGAGGCCGTCTCCATCAACGGACAGCGGCTGACCGCCCTGTCGGCGATCAGGGCCGCGGGTGACGCGATACTGGTCGACAACAAGCCGCTGGTCCCGCCCTACACGGTGCTCGCAGTGGGGGACGGGAAGCGGCTGAGCACCATGTTCCAGGACAGTGCCGACGGGCTGTATCTGCACGCCCTGGAAGAGAACTACGGCATCCGGACCGCCATCTCCGTGGAGGACGACCTCCGGCTGCCCGCCGCACCGAGTGTGATCGTACGTACAGCAGAGCCGAGAACTGAGAAGGGCACATCGTGATCGCCGTACTGGGCCTCGTCGTGGGAGTCGTGGCCGGCCTGTTGGTCCGGCCTGAGGTTCCGGCGGTTGTCGAGCCTTATCTGCCGATCGCCGTGGTGGCTGCGCTCGACGCCGTCTTCGGGGGGTTGCGGGCCATGCTCGACGGCATCTTCGACGACAAGGTCTTCGTCGTGTCGTTCCTGTCGAACGTGGTCGTGGCCGCGCTGATCGTGTTCCTGGGCGACAAGCTGGGCGTGGGCGCCCAGTTGTCGACCGGAGTCGTCGTCGTGCTCGGCATCCGGATCTTCTCCAACGCCGCGGCGATCCGCCGGCACGTCTTCCGGGCGTGAGGCCGATGAACGAGCCGGAAGAGACGCCCGCGGGCGGGCTGCGCAGGGAACTGCCGGAGGAACGCCCGGCGGCACCCGCCCAGGAGACCGAGGGGCCGGGAGCCCCGGCCGAGGAGACCGGACTGACCGGCCGTCAGCGGCTGGTGAAGGGGCTGTGGCCGCCGCGCGTGACGCGGGCCCAACTCATCGTCGCGGTCCTGCTGTTCGGCCTCGGATTCGGTCTCGCGGTCCAGGTGGCGTCGAACAGTGACAGCGACAGCGCGCTGCGCGGGGCGCGACAGGAAGATCTTGTACGCATCCTCGATGAACTGGACGACCGTACTCAGCGTCTTGAAGACGAGAAGCAGGGCCTCGAGAAGCAGCGGGACGAGCTGGAGAACAGCTCCGACCAGGCCGAGGAGGCCCGCAAGCAGACGGTCGAGAAGGAGCGGCAACTCGGCATCCTGGCGGGCACGGTGGCCGCACAGGGGCCGGGCATCACGATGACGATCGAGGACACCAAGGGGACGGTCGAGGCGGACATGCTGCTCGACGCGGTCCAGGAGCTGCGGGCTGCCGGGGCGGAGGCGATCCAGGTGAACGGCGTCCGGGTCGTCGCCAACACGTACCTGTCGGATTCCGGCAAGAGCGTGAGCGTCGACGGGAACAAGATCACCGCACCCTTTCGTTTCAAGGTCATCGGCAATCCGCAGGACCTCGAACCGGCGCTGAACATCCCTGGAGGCGTGGTGCAGACTCTCGAGAAGGAGCAGGCCACCGTTGCCGTCGAGCGGTCCGACAAGATCGTCGTGGACGCCTTGCGAGCAGCGAAGCAGCCTGACTACGCTCGGTCGTCCTCCCAGTGAACCGGGGGTGCATGGGGGGCATCCGGCCAGGGCATGAGGTTGCGGGGGGTCGGCGCACCGATTGGGTGGTGCGTGGTGGAAACTGTCTGGTGGAAACGGACGTTGTGAGGATGTCCGGGTCGACCGGTGTGTTCAATCAGGGTTCGTCCTGCCCCACGGGCGGGTCTGTTTCGGTCAAGGGGAATCGCCCGTGAAGTTGTTTCAGAAGTTGTTCGGCAAGAGCGCGCGAGAAGGTAGCGAGAACGCCACCGCTCGTCATCGCGCACAGCCCGACGCCGAGGGTCAGCGCCCGCTGTTCCGGGACCAGGTCGCCGGTCAGGGTGGTGACGTTTCCGGAGGTCAGGGCGTGCCGTCTGTTGACCCTGCCCAGTCCGGCGGCATAGGTTTCGGGCAGCCGTCAACCTCAAGTACGGGTGGAGGGTTTTCCCCTATGTCGGCCCTGGTGTGTACGAGGTGCGGTAACCGCAACGCGGAGAACAGCCGCTTCTGCTCCAACTGCGGCGCCCCGCTGCGGGCCGGAGCCGTGCCCGAGCGCCCCTCGGAGACGACCTCCACCATCTCCATCTCGGGACTCGAGGCCTACGACTCCGAGGTCACCGGCCAGACGCAGATGCCGGCGCTCTCCCCGGAGGCGCAGGCTGCCGTCGACGCGCTCCCGCTGGGCTCCGCACTCCTGGTGGTGCGCCGCGGACCGAACTCGGGCAGCCGCTTCCTCCTGGACGGCGAGCTGACCACGGCCGGCCGGCACCCGCAGAGCGACATCTTCCTCGACGACGTCACGGTCTCGCGCCGGCACGTGGAGTTCCGCCGCGGTCAGGACGGTTCGTTCACGGTGTCCGACGTGGGCAGCCTCAACGGCACGTACGTCAACCGCGAGCGGATCGACTCGGTCGCCCTGAACAACGGCGACGAGGTGCAGATCGGCAAGTACCGCCTGGTGTTCTACGCGAGCCAGCGGGGCTACTGACCCTCCCAGGGAAGGTCCATGCTTCAAACACCGAGCGGCGGTGCCGGACACGGCACCGCCGCCACGGACAGTGGGCTGATGAGCATCGGCACGGTGCTGAACGTGCTGCGCGACGAGTTTCCCGAGGTCACGATCTCCAAGATCCGATTCCTGGAGTCCGAGGGCCTCATCGAGCCGCAGCGGACCCCCTCCGGGTACCGCAAGTTCAGCAACCGGGACGTGGAGCGCCTCGGCCACGTCCTGAGGATGCAGCGGGACCACTATCTGCCGCTCAAGGTGATCCGGGAGCACCTGGACGCCATGGAGCGCGGCGAGGCCGTCGCGCTGCCCACGGTGGGCCGCCAGCGGGACGGAGAAACGGTCCTGGAGGTCTCCGAGGGCCCGACCGCGGCCAGGATCGGGCGGGCCGAGCTGCTCGCCGCCGCCGAGATCGGCGAGACGGAGCTGGCGGAGTGGGAGTCGTACGGGCTCATCACGCCGCTGCCGGACGGGGCCTACGACGCCGAGGCGGTGACTGTGGCCGCGCTCGTCGTCGAACTCGGGCGGTTCGGGATCGAGCCGCGGCACCTGCGGGCGATGAAGGCGGCCGCCGACCGTGAGGCCGGGCTCGTGGACCAGGTGGTGGCCCCGCTGAAACGCCACCGCAACCCGCAGACCCGCGCACACGCGGAAGCCCGCGCCAAGGAACTCGCGGGGCTCACGGTGAAGCTGCACGCGGCACTTGTGCAGACCGCGCTCGGCGTACGCCTGCCTTGAGGGCGGGAGGGCCCCGGATCGTCACCCGTTTCCTGCCCGACTACCCAAACGTCCCGGGCACGGCCTAGGGTTGCTGTGTGAACGAGCTCGATGTCGTAGGTGTCCGGGTCGAAATGCCCTCCAACCAACCGATCGTGCTTCTGCGTGAAGTGGGAGGCGACCGCTACCTCCCCATCTGGATCGGGCCCGGGGAGGCGACGGCGATCGCCTTCGCGCAGCAGGGCATGGCCCCCGCACGACCGCTGACCCACGACCTGTTCAAGGACGTGCTGGAGGCGGTCGGCCAGGAGCTCACCGAAGTACGCATCACGGACCTGCGTGAGGGCGTCTTCTACGCGGAGCTGGTCTTCGCCAGCGGGGTCGAGGTGAGCGCGCGGCCGTCCGACGCCATAGCGCTGGCCCTGCGCACCGGAACGCCGATCTACGGCAGCGACGGGGTGCTCGACGACGCCGGTATCGCGATCCCGGACGAGCAGGAGGACGAAGTGGAGAAGTTCCGCGAGTTCCTCGACCAGATCTCCCCCGAGGACTTCGGCACCAGCAGTCAGTGAGGGGTACACGGCCGGTTCGGCGGATCGGTGGTCCGTGACGGTTCGGCCGTGTCCGGTCGTCACGGAAATGCCGGCATTTGCCACCGGCGCGTGAGAGCGTCCTACGGCCCGTTCGGAGCGCATTCGGCTAGCCTTTCCCCGCGGTGGGGCACGGGAAACCACTCCTTGGGTGATTATCACTCGGCGTGCCGAGTGTGGCGATCGTTGACGCACCCCTGGTGACTGCCTACCGTCGAGAAGGCAGGTCAAGGACGGAGGTCGGCGTGAGAAGCAGCGGCGACGGTACGGCTGGGGGTGCCCCCGGACGCAGTCTCGGGGCGAGCGGTCCGTACCCGCTTCACACCAGCGCGGCCGACCATCATGCTCCGCAGCGACCGGCGGCCGTGCCGAGCAGCGGAGGGGCGACGTCCATGGCGTCCGAGCAGATCGGCTATCGCGGTCCCACGGCCTGCGCGGCCGCCGGCATCACGTACCGGCAACTGGACTACTGGGCGCGCACCGGGCTCGTGGAGCCGAGCGTGCGGCCCGCCTACGGGTCGGGGACACAGCGGCTCTACAGCTTCCGGGACGTCGTCGTCCTGAAGATCGTCAAGCGGTTCCTCGACACCGGTGTGTCGCTGCAGAACATCCGCACCACGGTTCAGCACCTGCGGGAGCGCGGATTCCAGGACCTGGAGCGCATGACGCTCATGAGCGACGGGGCCACGGTCTACGAGTGCACCTCGCCCGACGAGGTCCACGCGCTGCTCCAGGGCGGGCAGGGGATCTTCGGGATCGCCGTCGGCGTGGTGTGGCGGGACGTCGAGAGCGCCCTGTCGCAACTGCACGGGGAGCGCATCGACACCGGGGAGACGCTCGTCGGGCACAACCCCGCGGACGAGCTGGCCAGGCGCCGCAACCGGGCGGTCTGAGACCGGCCGCCGTCCGCGGCGGGGCATTGTCAGTGGCGTAGGGCAGCATCGGACATGTGAGAAAAGCGCCCACGATCCTGCATCTCGACATGGATGCCTTCTACGCCTCGGCGGAGCAGGCGTCCAAGCCGAGTCTGCGCGGGAAGGCCGTCGTCGTGGGCGGGCTGGGGCCGCGGGGTGTGGTGGCCACCGCGTCCTACGAGGCCCGGGTGTTCGGGGTGCACTCGGCGATGCCCATGGCCCAGGCGAGACGGCTCGCGCCGAACGCCGCATATCTTGTGCCGCGCTTCGGGTTCTACAAGGCGATCAGCGAGCAGGTGATGGGGCTGCTGCGGGAGCTGTCGCCCCTGGTGGAGCCGCTGAGCCTGGACGAGGCGTTCGTGGATCTGGAGGCCGGGGGAGCGGCCTGGGACGAGGCGTCGGCGCGACTGGTCGGGGCGAAGCTGCGGGCCGACATACGGGCCGTCACGGGGCTCACGGGGTCGGTGGGGCTGGCCGCGTCGAAGATGCTCGCGAAGATCGCCTCCGAGCAGGCCAAGCCGGACGGGCTGGTGGTGATCGAGCCGGGCACCGAGCGGGCGATGCTCGGGCCGATGTCGGTGCGCACCCTGCCCGGGGTGGGGCCGGCGACCGGGGACCATCTGCGGCGGGCCGGGATCCACACGGTCGACGAGATCGTCGAGGCGGGGGAGGACGAGCTCGTACGGCTGCTCGGCAAGGCGCACGGGCACGGGCTGTACGCGATGGCGCTGGCGCGGGACGAGCGGGCCGTGGTGGCGGAGCGGGAGGCCAAGTCGGTGTCCGTGGAGGACACCTACGACGTGGACATCCATGACCGGGTGCGGGTGGGGCTGGAGGTGCAGCGGCTTGCCGACCGGTGTGTGCGGAGGCTGCGGGAGGCCGGGTTGTCGGGGCGGACCATCGTGCTGAAAGTGCGGCGGTACGACTTCTCGACGCTGACGCGGTCCGAGACCTTGCGGGGGCCCACGGATGATCCGGCGGTGGTGCGGGAGGCCGCCCTGCGGCTGCTGGAGGGCGTCGACTCGACGGGGGGTGTGCGGTTGCTGGGGGTGGGGGTGTCCGGGCTTGCCGACTTCACCCAGGAGGATCTGTTCGCCCAGGCCGCGGGGGAGGGCGCGGACCAGGCCGTCGAGGAGGCGGCCGACGACGTCCCGGCCGAGGAGCGGGACGTGGTCGTCGAGCGGCGGTGGGTCGCCGGACACGATGTGCGGCACGCCGAGTTCGGGCACGGGTGGGTGCAGGGGAGCGGGCTGGGGCGAGTCACCGTGCGGTTCGAGACGCCGGATTCGCAGCCGGGGCGGGTGCGGACGTTTCTTGTCGACGATCCGGCGCTGGAGGCGGCTGAGCCGTTGCCGTTGGTCGAGGGGGTGAGGGTGCGTCAGCGGCAGTCGTGAGGGGGCAGGCGTCGGTGGGGTTGGGACTGGGGTGGGACACCCGGTTGAGGTGTCGACTTCGGTTCGGGGCCGTGGGCGGCCGGTTCCCTGCCGGACGGTCTGCAAGTTCCCCTTGCGGGGGTGGAGTGTGGGTGCGCGGGGGGAGCGACGCTTCGTCGGAACGGGGAGCTGCGGTTGAGGGGGTAGGGCGCTCGGCGAGGCCCGGGTTCGGGCGCGTGGCGGCTTGGTGGCCTCGGGTGGTCCAGCGCGGCGTGCAGCTCCGCTGGACGGGCCTGGAAGGGGGGCCTGAGGGTGGGGGGGAGGAACTCGGTTGCCGGCGCGAGGCCTGGGCGGGGTTGGCGTCGGCGGGAGCGTGGCCCGTTCAGGTGCCCGCGTCCTCCGTGCCGGCCAGCTTGCCGAAGTCGTGGTCCGGGAAGGCGGGAGGTGTCGCCACGTCGAGGCCGTAGTGGTGGTAGAGCTGGAGTTCCTGGTCGGGGGAGAGGTGGCGGCCCACGCCGAAGTCGGGGGCTTCCTTGATGAGGGTGCGGTCGAAGGGGACGTGCAGGGTGCCGTCGACCAGTTCGCTGGGCTCCAGGGGCACGAAGGCGTCCCGGGAGAAGAGGCCCGTGCGTATCGCGGCCCACTCCGGCACGCCCGTCGCGTCGTCGAGGTAGACCTCGTCGACGGTGCCGATCTTGGTGCCGTTGCGGTCGAACGCCTTGCGGCCGATCAGGTTGCGCGGATCGATGTCGGTCTGCACGTGCCCTCCACTTGGTCGCAACTCATCCGAAGCGGTCGTAAGCACTACGAAAGAGCACATCGGGGTGGGCGGCCACTCGAAGACTCGTGCGGCGACCTCGCTGGTAGGCTTGCGAACGGCTGCTGACCCCGTGCGGGAGAGTCCTCCGGACACCATCGGAGGCGCCGAAGGAGCAAATCCTCCCCGGAATCTCTCAGGCTCACGTACCGCACGGACGAGGTCACTCTGGAAAGCAGGGCGGGTGTCGACGGCTTCCGCTCTCACCGACGGTGAAAGCCGGCGGCCTTCGGGCGGCCGGTGAAGCTCTCAGGTTGAGATGACAGAGGGGGAGGCCGTCGGGGTACCCGCGCCGGGGTACCCCTCGAAGGTCGCGTCAGACCAGGAGGCCTCCGCAATGACCGCCCACCGCATTCCGCTCGCAGAGCTTGAGCAGGGGATCCCGTTCGAGCAGCGTCACATCGGTCCGGATCATGAAGCCCGGGCCAAGATGCTCGCCCACGTCGGGTACGGCTCGCTCGACGAGCTGACCGCCGCCGCGGTGCCCGACGTGATCAAGAACGCCGATGCGCTGGAACTGCCCGGTGCGCGCACCGAGGCCGAGGTGCTGGCCGAGCTGCGGTCGCTGGCCGACCGGAACCAGGTCCTCGACTCCATGATCGGGCTCGGGTACTACGGCACCTTCACCCCGCCCGTCATCCTGCGCAACGTCATGGAGAACCCGGCCTGGTACACGGCCTACACGCCGTACCAGCCGGAGATCTCGCAGGGACGGCTCGAGGCGCTCCTCAACTTCCAGACCGTGGTCGCCGATCTCACCGGCCTGCCGACCTCCGGTGCCTCGCTGCTCGACGAGGGGACCGCCGCGGCCGAGGCCATGGCACTGTCCCGGCGGATGGGGAAGAACAAGAAGGGGCTCTTCCTCGTCGACGCGGACGCGCTGCCGCAGACCATCGCCGTGATCGAGACCCGTGCCGAGCCGACCGGCCTCGAGGTCGTGGTCGCCGACCTCAGCGACGGCATCCCGGCCGAGGTCGCCGGGCGTGAGATCAACGGCGTGCTCGTCCAGTATCCCGGCGCCTCCGGTGTCGTACGGGACATCAAGCCGCTCATCGACCAGGCCCACGAGCTCGGCGCGCTCGTGACCGTCGCGGCCGACCTGCTCGCGCTGACCCTGCTGAAGTCGCCGGGCGAGCTCGGGGCGGACATCGCGGTCGGGACCACGCAGCGGTTCGGTGTGCCGATGGGGTTCGGCGGACCGCACGCCGGCTACATGGCCGTACAGGAGAAGTTCGCCAGGAGCCTGCCCGGGCGGCTCGTGGGCGTGTCCGTGGACGCCGACGGCAACAAGGCCTACCGGCTCGCGCTCCAGACGCGTGAGCAGCACATCCGCCGGGAGAAGGCGACCAGCAACATCTGCACCGCGCAGGTGCTGCTCGCGGTCATGGCCGGGATGTACGCCGTCTACCACGGCCCCGACGGGCTGAGGGCGATCGCGCGGCGGACGCACCGGTACGCGAACATCCTCGCCGCGGGACTCACGGCCGGCGGGGTCGAGGTCGTGCACGGCTCCTACTTCGACACGCTCACCGTGCGGGTGCCGGGCAAGGCCGCCGAGGTCGTCGCCGCGGCGCGGGAGAACGGCGTCAACCTGCACCTCGTCGACGCCGACCACGTGTCCCTCGCGTGCGACGAGACCACCGCGCGGGCCCAGGTGGCCGCCGTGTGGAGCGCCTTCGGGGTCGAGGGCGACATCGAGGCGCTGGACGCGGCCACCGAGGAGGCACTGCCCGACGCGCTGCTGCGCGGCGACGACTTCCTCACCCACCCCGTCTTCCACCAGCACCGCTCCGAGACCGCGATGCTGCGCTACCTGCGCCGGCTCGCCGACCGGGACTACGCGCTCGACCGCGGCATGATCCCGCTGGGCTCCTGCACCATGAAGCTCAACGCGACCACCGAGATGGAGCCGGTCACCTGGCCCGAGTTCGGGCAGCTGCACCCCTTCGCGCCCGCCGAGCAGGCGCAGGGCTACCTGACGCTGATCCGGGAGCTGGAGGACCGGCTCGCCGAGGTCACCGGGTACGACAAGGTGTCCCTTCAGCCCAACGCGGGCTCGCAGGGTGAGCTGGCCGGGCTGCTCGCCGTACGCGGGTACCACCGGGCCAACGGCGACGAGCAGCGGACCGTGTGTCTGATCCCGTCGTCCGCGCACGGGACCAACGCCGCGAGCGCCGTGATGGCGGGCATGAAGGTCGTCGTCGTGAAGACCGCCGGGGACGGCGAGATCGACGTCGAGGACCTGCGGGCCAAGATCGAGAAGCACCGCGACGAGCTGGCCGTGCTGATGATCACCTACCCGTCGACGCACGGGGTGTTCGAGGAGCACGTCGCCGACATCTGCGCCCAGGTGCACGAGGCCGGCGGTCAGGTGTACGTCGACGGCGCCAACCTCAACGCGCTGGTGGGCCTGGCCAAGCCGGGGCACTTCGGCGGCGACGTCTCGCACCTGAACCTGCACAAGACCTTCTGCATCCCGCACGGCGGCGGCGGTCCGGGCGTGGGACCGGTGGGCGTCAGGGCGCACCTGGCGCCGTACCTGCCCAACCACCCGATGCAGCCCGAGGCCGGTCCTGAGACGGGCGTCGGGCCCATCTCGGCCGCGCCCTGGGGGTCCGCGGGGATCCTTCCCATCTCGTGGGCGTACGTCCGGCTCATGGGCGGCGAGGGGCTCAAGCGGGCCACGCAGGTGGCGGTGCTCTCCGCCAACTACATCGCCAAGCGGCTGGAGCCGCACTACCCCGTGCTCTACACCGGCCCCGGCGGGCTGGTCGCGCACGAGTGCATCATCGACCTGCGACCGCTGACCAAGGCGACCGGCGTGAGCGTCGACGACGTGGCCAAGCGGCTCATCGACTACGGCTTCCACGCGCCGACCATGTCGTTCCCGGTGGCCGGGACGCTGATGATCGAGCCGACCGAGTCCGAGGACCTGGGTGAGCTGGACCGGTTCTGCGAGGCGATGATCGCCATTCGCGCGGAGATCGAGAAGGTCGGGGCCGGGGAGTGGGACGCGGAGGACAACCCGCTGCGGAACGCCCCGCACACCGCGGGGGCGCTCGGCGGGGAGTGGGAGCACGCGTACACGCGCGAGGAGGCCGTCTTCCCGGGCGGTGTCTCGGCCGCGGACAAGTACTGGCCGCCGGTGCGGCGGATCGACCAGGCCTACGGTGACCGGAACCTGGTGTGTTCCTGCCCGCCGCTGGACGCGTACGAGGACTGACCTGCCGTGAGAAAGGGCCCCGCTTCGGCGGGGCCCTTTTCCGTGGTCGTCGTTGCCGTCAGGCGGTCGCCGGGGACACCTCGGTCGACTTCATCAGGGCGACGACCGTGGTGCCGGCGGTCAGGGCGAGGCCGGTCGCGGAGTCGGCGGTGATCGCGGAGGTGAGTTCGCCGGCTTGACGGGGATCTTCACGGTGGCCACGTCGGTGACCGTTCCAGGGAGCTGGTTG
The DNA here is from genome assembly GCF_044756385.1 of Streptomyces sp. NPDC091972. Classification (NCBI taxonomy): domain Bacteria; kingdom Bacillati; phylum Actinomycetota; class Actinomycetes; order Kitasatosporales; family Streptomycetaceae; genus Streptomyces; species Streptomyces sp. NPDC091972. The sequence goes on from NZ_JBIVSV010000003.1 coordinate 14,451, forward strand.
CGGATGTACACGCCCTGGGCCGGATCCAGGGCCGCGCGGTCGGTGACGGGGTGCGGACCGGGGGCGAGGGAGACCTCCGCCGGCTTCACCATGTCGTGGACCCCCGTGCCGGGCATGCGCGGCTCAGCCGGTGTGGACGCGGGGGCGGCGGGCGCGGTCCGGTTCCGCCTCGCGGAGGACCTCCCGGGTGACGGGGGCGACCTCGCCCTGGCCGAAGAGGAAGAAGCGCAGGAAGTGGTGGAAGGGGCTGCCCTCGGTCCACTCGAAGTAGATGTGGGGGGTGCGGCCGGTGATGTCCCGGACGTGCAGGAGGAGGGCGGCCAGGGCGTTCGGGATGGAGGAGGACTCCAGGGTCAGGACGCGGTAGCGGCCGTGGAGGACCTCGCCGCGGACGGTCAGGCTCGCCTCGAACTCGGAGGGATCGAGGACGGTGACCTCGACGAAGACGAAGTCGTCGCCGGGGATGTCGTTGTCGGCGCAGATCTGCTCGATCTTGTCGCGGTACTCGGCCTGGTCGCGCTGGTCGGGTTCGTTGGCGATGAAACGGATCTTGCGGCTGGCGATGTCCCTGATGAAACGTTCCGCCATCGCGTCCAGGTGCACGCTGGTCACGCGCAGCTCGAAGGCGCGGGCCAGCCGGGAGAGGAGGGAGACGAGGATGATGCCGGCGATGAAGCAGGCGCCGATCTTGACGCCGTCGGGGCGTTCGATGACGTTCGCGACGGTGACGTAGAGGAACACCGCCGAGATGACCGCGAAACCGATCGTCCAGCCGCGTTGGCCCGCCTTGCGGGCGGCGATGGTCACCGCGATCGCCGCCGAGCTGATGAGGACCAGGACGCCGGTGGCGTAGGCGCCGCCCTGGGCGTCGACGTCGGCGTCGAAGATCCAGGTGACCAGGAAGCCGATGAGGGTGAAGACGATGACCATGGGGCGTACGGCGCGGGCCCAGTGCGGGGCCATGCCGTAGCGGGGCAGGTAGCGGGGCATCAGGTTGAGCAGGCCGGCCATGGCCGAGGCGCCCGCGAACCACAGGATGGCGATCGTGGAGACGTCGTAGACCGTGCCGAAGACGCCGCCCAGGTAGTCGTGGGCCAGGTACGCGAGGGCGCGGCCGTTGGCCTGTCCGCCCGCCTCGAACTCCTTCTCGGGGATCAGGAGGGTGGTGACGAAGCTGGTGGCGATCAGGAAGACGCTCATGATCAGGGCGGCCGCGGTGAGCAGCTTCTTGGTGTCGCGGATGCGGCCGGCGGGGTGTTCCTCGGTGTCGCCCGGGTCGCCCTTGACGTGCGGCATGACGGCGACGCCGGTCTCGAAGCCGGACAGGCCGAGTGCGAGCTTGGGGAAGACGAGCAGGGCCACGCCGACCATGGCGAGGACGTTGCCGTGCTCGGCGGTCAGGGCGCTGGACCAGTCGGTGACGACGTGGCCCGCGGTGACGACGTGCCACAGGCCGACGATCACGACGACGACGTTGAGGGTGAGGTAGACGCCGACCAGGGCGACCGCGACGCCGACGGCCTCCAGGAAGCCCTTGAGGAAGACCGCGCCGAGCAGGGCGACCAGGACGAGGGTGATGAGCATCTGCCGGCCGTGCAGGACGCCGGTGAGGTGGGGGTTCTCGACCAGGTGGGTGGAGGCGTCGGCGGCGGAGAGGGTGATGGTGATCAGGAAGTCGGTGGCGGCGAAGCCGAGCAGGGTCAGGACGAAGAGTTTGCCCTGCCAGAAGGACAGGAGGCGTTCCAGCATGGCGATGGAGCCCTCGCCGTGGGGGCTCTCCTCGGCCACGCGGCGGTAGACGGGCAGCGCGCCGGCCAGGGTGACCAGGACGAGCACGATGGTGGCGACGGGGGAGAGCAGGCCGGCCGCGAGGGCGGCGATGCCCGGCTGGTAGCCGAGGGTGGAGAAGTAGTCGACGCCGGTCAGGCACATCACCCGGTACCAGGGCTGACCCCGGTGCGGCGGCTCCGGTTCGGCGTGCGGGCCCACGGGGCCGCCGTCCTTGCCCATGTCCGACAGGCCCTCCAGCATCCAGGAGCGCAGACGACTCGGGGCAGGGTGCTCGGTGGTGGCCATCTCGGGGTGCTCCTCGGCGCGGCGCGGTTCGGATCGGGCCGCCTGTGCGACGGCGCGACCAGCGTAAGCGGAGAGTGACGCTCGGGCCTGTGAATGGAGGGCCCGGGGGCGTCAAACTTCCGTTAAGACTCGGTCCGTGCACATCGGCGGTGGGAGACGGTCCAGGTCGGAGGGGTGTACGGCCTCGTCGGCGCTGCTCATGCGCGGGTCTGCGTGGGCGGACACGCAGCGTCATGTCAGGGCTCGGGTGGGAGTGGCGTGTCCTGGGCCCCGACCTGCTGCGAGCCGCGTCGAAGGGCGTGGTGAACGGGGACGGTGACCCTCTTCGTAATGTTCGCCGATGTTGCCGAATGTTTCGCGAGCTCAGGAGGGTCTCGCGGCGGACAGCGTTGTCGTGACCTGGCCGTCCGAGGTTACCTGCGGAGGTGCGTGCCCGGGGCCGCTCCGCTGCGGATCAACTGCCCCGCGCCCGACCGGCATGCGTGCCTCCGTGCCCCGATCCCCTGTCGCCGGGGTGTGTCCGGTGGGACGCTGAGCCCTGTCCGGGGAGTCGGCGGAGCAATCCGTGAACATTCCCCGTGCACAGGGGGTTGCCACCGTTTAGTAGCTGTCTCTAGGGTGCGGCAGCAGCGAAGCTTTCTGGATCAACTCCGAAACTTTCGGACCGCAGGACGGACAAGGACGGCTCCGTCCCGTACCCAAGGAGCGCATCATGGGCGACCCGGCACTGTCCCGCCGTAATTTTCTGGCGGCGTCCGCCGCGGCCGGTCTGGGCATGACGGCACTGACAGGTTGTGGCGGCGACTCGGACGGAGGATCGTCCGACGGGACGACCACGGTGGAGTGGTGGAACATCTCCACCACCGAACCGGCGAAGAGTGTCTGGGCGGGCCTCGTCAAGAAGTACGAGGCCGCGAACCCTAAGGTCAAGATAAAGGTCGTCCAGCTGGAGAACGACGCCTACAAGTCGAAGATGACGGCACTGACCGCCTCGGGGAAGCTCCCCGACATCTTCCACACCTGGGGCGGCGGCGTCCTCAAGCAGCAGGTGGACGCGGGCCTCGTCGAGGATCTGACCGAGCGGACCAAGCCCTGGTCCGACGGCCTGCTGAAGGTCACCAAGGAGCCGTACATCCTCGACGACAAGCTCTACGGCGTCCCCTTCGACATGGGCATGATCGGCTTCTGGTACAACAAGGCGCTCTTCGCACAGGCCGGTGTCAGTGAGCCCCCCACCACGTGGGGCGGCTTCCTGGAGGCCGTGAACAAGCTGAAGTCGAAGAACATCACGCCCATCGCCCTCGCCGGCAAGGAGAAGTGGCCCGGCATGTACTACTGGGCCTACCTCGCGATGCGCACCGCCGGCATCGACGCCCTCCAGAAGGCCAGTGAGGACAAGGACTTCACCGGCGCCGGGTTCGTCGACGCCGGACGCCACCTCAAGGAACTCGTCGACCTCCAGCCCTTCCAGAAGGGCTTCCTCAACGCCGCCTACTCCACCCCCACCGGCCAGGCCGCCACCGTCGGCAACGGCAAGGCGGCCATGGAACTCATGGGCCAGTGGGCCCCGTCCGTGCAGGCCGACTCCGGCAAGGGCCTCGGCGACGACCTCGGCTTCTTCCCGTTCCCCGCGGTCGAGGGCGGAAAGGGCGCCATCACCGAGGTGTTCGGCGGCGGTGGCGGACACGCCCTGCGCCGGGGCGCCCCGCAGGCGGCCGTCGACTTCCTGAAGTTCTTCGCCTCGGAGGCCACCGAACTGGAACTGGTCAAGAAGACCAGCGTCCTTCCCGTGCTCCCGAACGCGGAGAAGGCCATGACCGACCCCAACCTCAAGCTCGTACAGGCGCAGTTGAAGGCCGCCACCGGCTTCCAGCTCTACCTCGACCAGGCGTACGCCCCCGCCGTCGGCCAGGAGGTCAACGACAGCGTGGCCGCCCTGATCGCCGGCTCCAAGTCCCCCGAACAGGTGGCCCAGTCGATCACGCAGACGGCGAAGGAAGAGCAGTAGCCCGCGATGACCTCCACGTTCCTCGCAGACAAGCGGAGCGGTCCGGGCACCGAACTCCCGCCCCCGGAATCGGTCAGGGCCCGGGGGCGGGGCCGCCGGCGTGCGCTGCACTGGCTCACCGCGGTCGGCTTCCAGCTGCCCGCGCTGGTGCTGTTCGTCGGCATGGTCCTGCTGCCGATGCTGTTCGCGCTGTACGCGGCTTTCTTCCGCTGGGGCGGCTTCGGCATGCCCTCCGACTACGTCGGCACGGACAACTTCACCGACCTGTTCGACAACCCGGTCTTCCTGGGCGACCTGTGGCGCTGCCTCGTCCTGGTCGGACTCTCCCTGGTCATCCAGCTGCCCTTCGCGCTCGCCATGGCCGTCCTGCTCAACCAGCGGCTGCGCGGCCGGGCCGTCTACCGGATGCTGTTCTTCGCGCCCTACGTGCTGTCCGAGGCGATCACCGGCGTGCTGTTCAGCATGGTCTTCGCCCCGGACGACGGACTCGCCGACCACGTCCTCGGCGCGGTCGGCCTCGACGGCCTGGGCGGACTGTGGTTCGCCGACCCCTCCTACGTGATGGCGACGCTCTTCCTCGTCATGACCTGGAAGTACTTCGGCTTCCACATGATGCTCTACCTGGCCGGACTCCAGTCGATCCCGCGGGAGTTGACCGAGGCGGCGCTCATCGACGGGGCCAGTGCCTGGCAGCGGTTCCGCAACGTCACCCTGCCGCTGCTGGCGCCCACTCTCCGGATCAGCGTCTTCCTGTCCGTCATCGGGGCGATCCAGCTCTTCGACCTGGTCTGGGTGATCACCCAGGGCGGGCCCGACCACCACTCCGAGACGATGGCCGTGACCATGTTCCAGTACGGCTTCAAGCGCTACCAGGTCGGCTACGCCAGCGCGATCAGCGTGGTCATGTTCGGCATCTGCCTCGTCTTCGCCCTCGCCTACCAGCGGTTCGTGCTCCGCCGCGACCTCGAAGGGGCCACCACGACGATGAGGGGGAACGCCAAGTGACCAGCCGTACAAGGGCAGTACGGACGCTGCCGCTGCACGTGATCCTGGTAGTGGTCGGCGCGGTGATGATCGTGCCCCTGGTGTACGCCGTCCTCTCCGGGTTCAAGTCCACCGACGAGCTCTCCAGCAACCCCTTCGGGCTGCCCGAGAAGTGGCTCACCAGCAACTACACCGACATCCTCGGCGGCGGGGACTTCTGGCGGCTGCTCGGCAGCAGCACGCTGATCGCGGTCGGCACGACGGTGCTTGTCGTCGCCCTGTCCGCGCTGGCCGCGTTCTCGTTCGCACGCTTCGCCTTCCGCGGCCGGGAGGCGCTGTTCACGCTCTTCACGATGGGGCTGATGTTCCCCTTCGCGGTGGCGGTGCTCCCGCTGTTCCTGCTGCTGCGCTCGCTCGGTCTGCTGGACAACCCGCTCGGCGTGATCCTTCCGCAGGCCGCCTTCGGACTGCCGATGACGATCATCATCCTGCGGGCCTTCTTCCGGGAGATCCCCGGTGAGCTGGAGGAGGCGGCCACCCTCGACGGGTGCAGCTCCTTCGGCTTCTTCTGGCGGGTGCTGCTGCCCATGGCACGGCCCGCGCTCGGCACGGTCTCGGTGCTCGCCGTCGTCACCAGCTGGAACAACTTCATGCTGCCGCTGCTGGTGTTCACCGACAACACGTGGTGGACGCTCCCGGTGGGCGTGCAGCAGTTCCAGGGCCAGTACTCCGCCGAGTACGCCCGTGTCTTCGCCTATCTCGTCCTGGCGATGGTGCCGGCCCTCGCCTTCTACTCGGTCGCCGAGCGCCAGCTCGTCGGCGGCCTCACGGCCGGTGCCACGAAGGGCTGACGGCGTCACTTCCCTGTCCAGAACGGCTCACCCCACCCCGCACGTGAGGAGTCGCACCATGCGCAAGAACCGTCTCAGACTCGTCGGAGTGCTCGCCGCGGCCCTGGTCGTCACCGGGCTCGGCGCACCCGCCCAGGCCCACGGCAAGCAGGCCACCCTCGCCGACCTCGCCCAGCGGCACGGCCGGTACTTCGGCAGCGCGACCGACAATCCCGAACTCGTCGACGAGCCGTACAAGAAGATCCTCGGCAGCGAGTTCGACCAGATCACGCCGGGCAACGGCATGAAGTGGTACGCCACCGAACCCGAGCCGGGAGTCTTCGACTTCTCCCAGGGCGACGAGATCGTGCAGCTGGCCCGGGCGCACCACCAGAAGGTCCGCGGTCACACCCTCGTCTGGCACAGCCAGTTGCCCGACTGGATCACTTCCCGCGCGTGGACGGCGGAGGAGCTGAGGCCGGTACTGAAGAGGCACATCCAGACCGAGGTACGGCACTACCGGGGCAAGGTGTTCGCCTGGGACGTCGTCAACGAGGCCTTCAACGAGGACGGTACGTACCGCGAGACCGTCTTCTACAACACCCTCGGCCCCGGTTACATCGCCGACGCCCTGCGCTGGGCCCGGCAGGCCGACCCCAAGGTCAAGCTCTATCTCAACGACTACAACATCGAGGCCGTCGGCCCGAAGAGCGACGCCTACTACAAGCTGGCCAAGGAGCTGAAGGCGAAGGGCGTCCCGCTCGACGGCATCGGCCTCCAGGCCCATCTGGCGCTCCAGTACGGCTATCCCACCACCCTGGAGGACAACCTCCGCCGCTTCGCCAGGCTGGGCCTCGACACCGCGCTCACCGAGGTCGACATCCGGATGATCCTGCCGGCGACGGAGGAGAAGCTGGCCCAACAGGCCGACTGGTACGCCTACTTGACCGACGCCTGCCTCGCGGTGCGCCGGTGCGTGGGCATCACCGTCTGGGACTACACCGACAAGTACTCCTGGATCCCGGCGTTCTTCGAGGGCGAGGGCGCCGCGCTGCCCTGGGACGAGCAACTCCAGCCGAAGCCGGCGTACTTCGCGATTCGGGGGGCGCTGAGGTGACGTAGGCGGCGGCAGCCCGGTCTCGGGCCGGTACCGGGTGGAACTGCCGCCCGGTACCGGGTCCGTGGCCGGGCCCGCGTGCGTCGGCTGATCGCCGCGTGCTCACACCCCGGTGAGCCACTCGGGCGGACCCCCGTCCCACAGTCACCGGTGCCGGTCGGCGGGTTCGGCTCGGTCAGGGGCGCGAGAACCGTCCGCCGGGCATCACCCTCCGGGAACCGACCGTCGAGCGGGAGGCTGCCGGTGACAGGCGGCTTCGCCGCGGATGGCCGTCGCCGGCCCGCAGGCAGACACTTCCGGCGGTGCACCGTCGAGGGGTGCGCGGCGGCCGTGGCTCTGCGAAGCGATCCGACGTCATGTGCGGCCCCCCCTCCTCGCGTCACCCCCTGCCCCGATCGCCGGCGGAGCCGTGCTGGAGCGGATCACCAGTTCGGTGCCCAGTTCCACCCGGGGGGAGGCCGGGCGTTCGTCGCGGGCCAGTTCCAGGGCGGTGCGGGCGGCCAGCTTGCCCATCTCGGCGAGGGGCTGGCGGACGGTCGTGAGCGGGGGCGCCGACCAGCGGACCTCCGGGAGGTCGTCGAAGCCCACCACGCTCATGTCCTCCGGCACCCGCAGTCCACGCCTCCGCAGCGCCTCGATCGCGCCGAGGGCCATCTGGTCGCTGGCCGCGAACAGGGCGGTGGGCGGCTCGGGCAGGCCGAGGAGCTTCTCGCAGCCCGCGAAGCCGGACTCCGCGTGGAAGTCGCCCGGCACGACGAGCGCCTCGTCGAGGGCGAGCCCGGCGCCTTCCAGGGCGGCACGGTAGCCGTCGAGGCGGGCACGTGAGCAGAGCAGCCGGGGCGGCCCGGCGATCAGGCCGATCCTGCGGTGGCCGAGGGACAGCAGGTGCTCGGTGGCCGCGAGCCCGCCCGACCAGTTGGCGGCGCCGATGGTGGGCGCGTCCAGCGCGGGGGAGCCGGCCGGGTCGACGATGACCAACGGGACGCCGAGCACGCGCAGTTCGTCATGGAGGACCATGTCGAGCGCCGAGGTGACCAGGATGACCCCGCCGGAGGCTCGGGCCCGCAGGTTGCGCATCCACTCGCGGGCGTCGCCCGAGCGGCCGTGGATCGCGGAGACCACGGTGCCGACGCCCTCCGCGTGGGCGACCTCCTCCACGCCCCGGATGATCTCCACCGCCCAGGGGCTGTCGAGGTCGTTGAAGACCAGGTCGAGCAGGGGCGCGCGGGTGCCCGGGGCCGCGGGGCGCTTGCGGTAGCCGTACCGCTGGAGCAGTTCCTCGACCCGGGCGCGGGTGTGCGGGGACACGTCCGACCGGCCGTTGACCACCCGGGACACCGTCGGCACCGAGACCCCGGCCTGCCGGGCGATCTCCGTGATGGTGACCCTGCCCCGGGACGCGGCGTCGGGCTCGCCTGCTGTCACTTGTCCACCTCCGCGTCGGAGCCCCGGACGTGTCGGGCTCGAAACTTCCAGGAGTCTTCCGGAAGGTGCGCCCATACACAAGGCGTCACGGGGAGTGATCGTCGGTGAACATGCGTCGGGGCCGGTGCGCAGGCGGTCGCTGCGAGCCGGCCCCTCAAGGTCACCGGGCGGTACGACGGCCGCCCGGTCGTGCTCAGGCGGCTGTCGCCGCCGCGAGCGGGCGGTGCGGGGCGATGACCCGGCCGTCGGGCAGGAGCTCACCGGTGTCCTCGAAGAGCAGAACGCCGTTGCACAGCAGGCTCCAGCCCTGTTCCGGGTGGTGCGCCACGAGGCGGGCGGATTCCCGGTCGGCGGAGTCGGCGGTGGGACACGGTGGCTGGTGCTGGCACATTGGTGGGATCTTTCGCTGTGTTGTGATCATGGCGTCCCCCGTTGCGATAACTCAGTCCGAACCCAGTGTTGCCCTACGGGCGTCAATCCGCAGGGATTTCGCATCACCACTTCTTCACAGGTTGGAGACGCGTCACCCGGCCGGACGGTTCATCCCAACTGCACTGCCCCTTCGGGTGGTTCGAGGGGGCCGGAAAGGGCTAGTCCACCTGGGGTCAGGTCCCTTGCCGTCTCGTCCGGGCAACGTACCCCGCTACCCGGAATGCGGGGCGGGGTACGAGGGCCGGTCGTGGTGTCTCAGGCGGGTGAGCCGAGCAGTGGGGCCGGTGTCACCCGGTGGGTCAGGACCGGCAGGAGTTCGGCGGCCTGGTGCGGGCGGTGCGCGGCGATACCGGGCGGGGCCGGTGCCAGGGGGACGAGCAGATCGGTGGCGGCGAGACGGCCCGTGCCGGCGTCCGCCGCGCAGTCGCCGTGCAGCCACAGCGCGAGCATGTACAGGCCCGGGATCGACAGCAGGCGCGGCTGGTAGGGCTGGGGCATCAGCTCGGCCTGGTGCAGCGCGCGCTCGGTGGACGTGATGTAGGGCCCCTCGAAGAAGTGCGAGAACGCCCAGCCGTCCGGGGTGAGCATGGTCTCGGCCGCGGCCACCGAGCGTTCGCCGCAGCGGATCAGGAAACGCCAGCCGGCCAGCCTGGTGGCGGTGCCGTCCAGGACGTGCACGGGCAGCGGGAGCTCGGGTGCGACAGGTCCCTGGGCGCGCAGCAGGGAGGGGGTCCGCGCCTCGCGGACCGCGGTGGGCGAGGCGAGTGCGGTCAGGACGGAACGGAGTGCGGGCGCGGGAGCCGGGGGTACATGCAGCGGCATGGTGGGTCGCCTCTCATTCGACAGGCACGGTGGCGCGAGGGCGGGGGCGGACGACGCTGTCAGCTCAGGGGGTCAGAGAGGCGGGGGCCGGGGTCCGGTGACGGGGGTGCGGACGAGGGCCGCCGTACGTCACCGACGGCGGGATCAGGACCGTGGGCGCCAACCCTCTGCCTTGTTCGCGGAGTTTATACGACATGTGTTCAGACGATGTTTCGTCTAGCCGTTTCCGCCGTAACCGGCAAGGAGTCATTCGGTCGGCGATACGCGGGAATCATCCCGATACCGTGCCTACTTCGAGGCGGTGACCTCGGGAAATGCGCCGGAAGCGGTCGGCCAATTCTCGTCGGCGTTTTTCACGAGTTCTTCGGGGCACCCGAAACTGCTGACAGCTGCATGCCGAGTGAATGTGCCACCGGTCACATCCAACAGCGTAGCGGGCCCGGAGCGGTCTCGGGACGTTATCGATCGTTCCGGCGGGGCATCATCCCACCTGACGCAGGACGCAACGAGGAAGGACCCATCCATGGGGGAGAAGGTCGCGGCAGGCCAGTTCGACCTGTCCGATCGCCAGCGCTACCGCGACAAGCTCCGACAGTGCCTGACGGGGCTGGAGCGGCTTCTGGCGGAGCAGCGGTTCGATCGCCCCAAGAACCTGATGGGGCTGGAGATCGAATTGAACCTGGTCGGCACCGACGGTATGCCGAGAATGCTGAATGGAGAGGTCCTCGAACGCATCGCGAGCCGCGACTTCCAAACAGAACTCGCCATGTTCAACCTGGAAGTCAACATAGCCCCACACCCGTTGGGCGGCCGGGTATTCGACCGGCTCGCCGAGGAAATCCGCACTTCGCTCGCGTACGCCGACCGCAAAGCGGGCGAGGTCGACGCGGGAATCGTGATGATCGGCATTCTGCCGACGCTCGACCGGGACGACCTGGTCTCCTCCAACCTGTCCGACGTGGACCGCTACACCCTGCTCAACGACCAGATCGTGGCGGCGCGCGGTGAGGACTTCCTCCTCGACATCGATGGGGTGGAACGCCTCACCTGCACCTCCAAGTCCATTGCCCCGGAGGCCGCGTGCACCTCCGTGCAACTGCACCTCCAGGTCACCCCGGGACGCTTCGCGGACGTGTGGAACGCCGCCCAGGCGGTGGCCGGCGTTCAGATCGCCCTGGGGGCCAACTCGCCCTTCCTGTTCGGCCGTGAGCTCTGGCGCGAGTCCCGGCCGCCGCTCTTCCAGCAGTCCACGGACACCCGGCCGCCGGAACTCCAGAGCCAGGGCGTGCGGCCGCGCACCTGGTTCGGGGAGCGCTGGATCTCCTCCGCGTACGACCTCTTCGAGGAGAACCTGCGCTACTTCCCGGCCCTGCTGCCGATCTGCGACGACGAGGACCCGCTGAAGGTGCTCGACGAGGGCGGGGTGCCCTCGCTCTCCGAACTCGTCCTGCACAACGGCACGGTGTACCGCTGGAACCGTCCCGTCTACGACATCGCCGACGGCGTCCCGCACCTGCGGGTCGAGAACCGGGTGCTGCCCGCCGGTCCCACCATCACCGACGTCATCGCGAACGCGGCCTTCTACTACGGTCTCGTCCGCGCCCTCGCCGAGGAGCAGCGGCCGGTGTGGACCCGGATGCCGTTCGAGGCGGCCGCGGCCAACTTCGACGCGGCGTGCCGGCACGGCATCGACGCGCGCATGACCTGGCCCCGGCGCGGCCGGCACGGCGGCACGGTCGAGGTCGACGCGGTGAGCCTCGTACGCGACGAACTGCTGCCGCTGGCCGAGGCGGGACTCGCGGCCTGGGGCGTCGAGCCCGCCGACCGGGACCTGTACCTCGGGGTGATCGAGGAGCGCTGCCGACGCCGGACCAACGGGGCGTCCTGGCAGGCGGCGACCTTCCACCGCGCCCTGGAGGCGGGGCTGTCGCGGGAGGCGGCGCTGGCCGCCACGACGCGGCGGTACGGCGAGCTGATGCGCCTGGGGGAGCCGGTGCACACCTGGCCGGTGGGACTGCCGGAACCGGTGCCGACAGGGTGAGGGCCGCCGCGGGTCAGCCACCGCCCTGGGCGCCCGCGGCCACGATCGCCTTCAGGATCACCGTGTGGATCTGGGCGGGGTCGTTGACCTGCTGACCGGAGCCGCCGGTGGCCTCGGCGAGCTGCTGGGCCTCCGCGCGGTCGGCGTCGGGGCCCACCGCGATCACGATCAGCGGCACCGGGCGTTCGGGGCTGGAGAGCTTCTCCAGCTCGGAGATCAGCGCCCCGCGCGAGATGCTGCCGGGGTCCTGGTTGACGCCGTCGGTCAGCACCACCAGGGCGTTGAACTTCCCCTCGGCGTAGGAGGAGGTCGCCGCCTTGTACGCGGCGAGCGTGGTGTCGTACAGGCCCGTCGCGCCGCCCGGCACCGGCTCCAGACCGCCGAAGGCCGCCGACAGGCGTTCCCGCTGGGTGCCGCCCGCGGCCGTGCTGTCGCCCAGCCGGTCGGTCGGCACCAGGATCTTGTAGTCCTTGTCGCCGTCCAGCTCGGTGGAGAACTCCCACAGGCCGATCTCGTCCTCCTGGGTGAAGGTGGCGAGGGCCTGGAGGAGGGACGCCTTGGTGACGTCCATCCGGGAGCGGCCGGTGCCCGGGACCGCCTCCGACATGGACGAGGACGCGTCCACGACCGTGGTGATCCGGGCGCTCTGGACGGTGATCGTCCAGGTGCCGAGGGCCTCCTGGAGCGCGGTCGCGGAAGCCGGTTCACCGGCCGCCGCCGCGAACGGCTGCGGCGCCCTGCCCCCGGCCTTGGCGACCAGTGAGCCCGACACCTGGTCGTCGGAGGTGCGGAACCCCCGGTCCGTCAGGAGTTGTTCCTGCTCCGGCTTGCGCAGATACGTCATGAAGCGGATCGCCGCCCGGCTCTCGTCGGTGCTCAGCCTCGCCTCGTCGACGAGCGCGTACGGGTAGTCGAGCCGGGGTGAACCGTCCTTCGGGTAGAAGAAGTCGAGACCGTCCCCGGCTTCCGCCGAGGAGTTGTGGGCGAAGGCCGCCTGCTCGGACAGGACGAGCGCCTGGTTGCGCTTCGGATTGCCCTGCTCGGTGCCGGACGAGTCCCGCGGCAGCGTCTCCACGAGCTGGCCGTCGCTGTCGGAGATGCGCTGCGAGAGGGACTTCATCATCGCCGCGGCCTGTGTCGGCCCGCCCTCGGTCCGGCCCGCCGCACTGCTGAGCTGGGTCAGGGCGAGCAGTCCGGACGCGCTCCGCGCGGGGTCGGCGGCGCCCAGCCTGAGGGAGTCGCCCCCCAAGGCGGCGCCGGCCAGCTCCAGCCAGCCGTACGTCTTCTGCGGCCAGCCGAGAGACTTCGCGGCGGCCGGCACCATCGCCATGCCGACCGGGCTGGAGGCCACGTTGCCGACACGGGCCACCTTTGTCGCGCCCGCGTCCGCGGAGATCTGCTCGACCCACACGTCCGAGTCCGGCACCCACACCTGCGCACCCGGGTTCTTGCCGGCCGCGAGCGTGTCCCTGACCTTGTACGACTCACGGGCGGTCACGGAGATGTCGACGCAGCTCCCGTCGGAGGTGAGGTTCTCGTCGTGGGCCCGCTCGGCCGCGGCGCGCAGGGCGGGGGCCACGTCGGGGGAGGCGGCGACCTCGAGCCGTACCGCCTCGTCGCGGCAGGAGGAGCCGAAGGAGAGCAGGCCGCTCTGGACGGCGGCGGCCGTGCCACCGGCGACGGTCAGGACCAGCACCGTCGCGACGGCCACGGTGCGGCGGCGCGCGCGGGGGCGGGGGCCGCTGCCGCCCGCCCCATACTGATCGGGCAAGCTGTGACGTCCCATGACGGTGGTGCCCTCCCCTGGTGCTCGTGCCGGCACGGCCGTGTACGGCAGGAGAGAGGGAGGTACGCCCCCGTACGGCGTCCGTCCCCCCGACGGCCTTGCGCACGATCTTCGTAACTTCTTTCGAAGGACCCTAGCGGGGCGGGGATACGGATGAGGCTGGATTACTCAACTGGAGGCAGGTGTGCAGGCGGAGGAAGGGCCGGTGGCCGATTCTTTTCCGCAGAGGGCGCTCTCACGGAAGTTCTTCCGTGACGAGACGCTGCTCGTCCTGGGGCTTTCGCTCGGTGCGAGCGGTGTGTCCGCGCTGATCAGTTTTGTCGGATCGGTCACCAAACCAGGGGGTCTCAAGGACCAGGCGGCGACCCTCAACGCCTCGGCCGCGCCCGGCCGCCCCTGGCTGGATCTCGCCTGGCAGCTCTTCGGGATCGCGTCCGCCCTGGTGCCCGTCGCCCTGGTCGCGCACTTCCTGCTGCGCGAGGGGCAGAGCCTGCGGACCCTCGGCTTCGACCGCACCCGGCCCGGCCCCGACCTCGCTCGCGGGGCCGGGATCGCGGCCGTGATCGGCAGTACCGGCATCGCCTTCTACCTGGCCGCACGCGGCCTCGGCTTCAACCTCACCGTGGTGCCCGAGGCGCTGCCCGACGTGTGGTGGAAGTACCCCGTGCTGATCCTGTCGGCGATGCAGAACGCGATCCTCGAAGAGGTGATCGTCGTCGGCTATCTGCTGCGCCGGCTGAACCAGCTGGGCTGGACGCCGGGCACCGCCCTGGTGGCCAGCTCCGTACTGCGCGGCAGCTACCACCTCTACCAGGGCGTCGGCGGCTTCATCGGCAACATGGTCATGGGCGTGGTGTTCGTCCTCCTGTACCGGCGGTGGGGCCGGGTAGGGCCCCTGGTGGTGGCGCATTCCCTGCTCGACATCGGGGCGTTCGTCGGATACGCGCTGCTCGCGGGCAAGGTGGGCTGGCTGCCGACCGCGTGATCAGGCGAGCAGCTCGCCCTCGATGACCGTGACCGCCCGCCCCGTCAGCAGCGTGCGCTCACCGCGCAGTTCGGTGCGGACCCGGCCGGAGCGCGGCGAGGCCTGGAGCCCGGTGAGATCCGTACGGCCGAGTCGCTCGGCCCAGTAGGGCGCCAGGGCGGTGTGGGCGCTGCCGGTGACCGGGTCCTCGTCGATGCCGACGTTCGGGAAGAAGCAGCGGGAGACGAAGTCGTAGCCCAGGCCCGGGTTCTCGGCGCGTGCGGTGGCGATGATCCCGCGCTCGGAGTAGGCGGCCAGGGCCTTGAGGTCGGGGCGCAGGGCGTGCACGGTCTTCTCGTCGGCCAGTTCGAGCAGCAGGTCACCGATGTTCGGCCCGGTGTCGCAGGCGGTCAGCGGCTCGGCGCCCAGCGCCCGGGCAACCCCGTCGGGCAGCGCGACGGGCGTCAGCGGGGCCGTCGGGAAGTCCAGGGTGATCGAGCCGTCCTCCCGGGGCGTGGCGACCAGGACCCCGCTGCGGGTGGCGAACCGCACCGGGCCGCGGTGGGCGCCGGTGCCGTGCAGGACGTGGGCCGTGGCGAGCGTGGCGTGCCCGCACATGTTGACCTCCGTGGCGGGTGTGAACCACCGCAGTGCCCAGTCGGCCTCGCCGCCCTCGGGCAACCGGTGCGCGAAGGCCGTTTCCGCGTGGTTGACCTCCAGGGCGATGTTCTGGAGCCGGTCGTCGTCCGGGAAGGCGTCGTCCAGGAGCAGGACCCCGGCCGGGTTGCCGGCGAACGGGCGGTCGGTGAAGGCGTCGACGATTCGGATACGCATGGGCCGACGGTACGGGGTGGTCCTGTGACCGGGACAAGGCCAATCCCGGGTCGCCGGCCCGAGTTGCCGCGGGCGGGCCGCCGCTCCCCCGTCGGCGCAGGCGGGCGCGTATCGGCGGCGCAGGGCCCGCACGGGCCCGGTGGCGGTCGCGAGGGAGGCCGTCGGCCCGATGGCCACCACGCTGTGCGACGCCCCGCGGTGCGCCTGCGGTCCCGGCGGAGTCAGTCGCGGGCGGGCCGCTGAAGCGCGTCGGGGGAGGCCTCGCGCAGGGAGCGGGCGAGTTCGGAGATCTGTCGTGCCTGGGCGGCCGACAGACGCCGGGCCGCCCACAGCAGTGCCGCGGCGTCCACGGCCCGACGCGGCGGAGGGGGTGGCGCCTCGCGCAGCACGACGCCGGTCAGGGCCGCAAGATCGCCGGCGTCGATCCCCAGCAGGGCGGCGAAGTCCGTCACCAGGCGCGGGGTCAGCTCCTTGCGGCCGGAGCCGATCACGCCGTACGTCGCTGCCGACAGGTAGGTGGGCGTGGTCAGCGCGAGCGCCGCCGCCATGCCCGACCAGTTCAGGTTGCGGTACTGGAGCATGCGGACGACCCGGGTGCCGGGGCCGCCGTCGAGGGGCAGGAGCGGCTCCGGGGTGAACCTGGACCGCCGTTCCTCCTGCGGCAGCTCCCGGATCCGCCGCAGGAGTTCACGGCGCCGCACGGCGGGGAGGCGTACGGCGTCCGTCACCGTGCTCTTCACCCACGTCGCGGCCGTGGCGTCCAGCGGCGCCATGTCGTCCGGCACCGCCCGGCCCGCGAGGACGAACAGGTCGACGGCACGCAGGCCCAGCGCGGCCGCGAGCCGTCGGAGCGGTTCGTCGCCGGGGCCGCTCCCGGCGAGCACGGCACGGAGCCGGTCGTCCCGCACCCCGGCACGTTCGGCCGGTTGCGGCCCGCCGAGTCCTCTGTGGTCCAGCAGCCGCGCGAGCGCCGTGCCGAACCCGGGGTCCTCCGTCATGCCCGCAGGCTAGCCAGCCAGAAGCGGGCGCGTCGCGGCACCGGGGTCGGCAGCGACCGGAGAGGGGTCTTGCCATGCGATCGGTTCCGATATATCGTTGAAGCATCGCGACTGATCAACGATGGAATGGAGTGATTGCGATGCGTTCCCACGGATTCGAGCGTGGACATGGTGGAGCCGGTCGTCGGGGCCGTGGTGGTCCCGAGAGCCTGCGGGGTGCCTTCGGTCCCTTCGGGCCGGGCGGTCCCGGTGGACCCGGCTTCGGAGGGCCGGGCTTCGGCCCCGGCCCCTGGGGGCACCGGGGGCGCGGCGGACCCAGGGGGAGGGCGCGGCGCGGTGACGTGCGCGCCTCGATCCTGGCCCTGCTCAAGGACCGGCCGATGCACGGTTACGAGATGATCCAGGAGATCGCCGAGCGCAGCGGCGGGGCGTGGAAGCCCAGCCCGGGCTCGGTGTACCCCACCCTTCAGCTGCTGGAGGACGAGGGGCTGATCGCCAGTGAGACCGAGGGCGGCAAGAAGCTGTTCTCGCTCACCGAGGCCGGCCGTACCGCGGCCGACGAGGGCCCCGACGCGCCCTGGGAGGAAGCCTCCCGCGGCATCGACTTCGAGGCGCTCGGCGAGATCCGGCAGGCCGGCTTCGGCCTGATGGAGGCCTTCGGTCAGGTCTGGAAGACCGGCAGCAAGGAACAGCGCGAGAAGGCGGTGGCCGTCATCAACGAGGCCCGCAAGAAGCTGTACCTCATCCTCGCCGACGAGGACTGATCAAGGATCGCCGCCCTGTGACGGCGACAGGCGCCCCGGGGGACACTCCCGGGGCGCCTTCGTGCGCCCAGCCGTCGGGGCGGACTGTCGGGACAGGACGCGCTGTCGGGGCGGGCTGTCAGGAGACCAGGGCGGCCAGCTTCCGCAGCGACTCGTTCAGCGCGGCGGTACCCGAGTCCTTCAGCCTGCCCGCCATCAGCGAGACGGCGGCGCCCGTGAACTCGCCGTCGATGCGGACCTCGGTGGCGTCCCCGTCGGGGGTCAGGGTGTAGCGGGTGGCGACGCTCACCGCCATCGGGCCCTTGCCCCGGATGGCGAACAGCCGGGCCGGCTCCACCTGGTCGATGGTCCACTCGACCTCGGCCGGGAAGCCCATCAGCTTCATGTTCTCCTGGAAGGTCCCGCCCGGTTCGAGGACCGCGGGGCCGCCCTGGGGGAAGCTGGTGTGGGTCGCGTTCCACTCCCCGTACGTGGACCAGTCGGTGAGCTGGGCCCAGACCTTCTCCGCGGGTGCCGGGATGCGTGCCTCCGCGCTGATCTCCGCCATGCGGCCACCTCTTCGTGTCGGTCTGTGGTGTCGCGGAAAGTAGCCGCAGGGCGCACAACATTCAATACTGATGAACCGTCAGAAAGTGTGGAGAGGGCTCGGCCTGGCCTCGGTCCGGCCCGAGGTGGCTCAGCCCACCCGCCGTATCACCGCCGCGTCGAACAGGTCCCACGCGCGCGGGAAGGCGCTCTCGTCGTGGCAGTGCCACGCCTCCCAGAACAGGTCGGCCGGCAGCGCGTCCTCCGGGGCGTACACCTGGTACACGTACTGCCTGCCGTCCACGGCCGGCAGTGCCACCAGCCAGCCCCTGCTGTCCACGCCTGTGGGGGACGAGGGACGCCGCGTGGCGGTTGCGCGAGGGGCGCACGGCAATGCGGCGCGCGCCCACCGAGGGCCGAGGGCCCTGATCTCCTCCGTAAGGAGGAGAATTCCGCTCCGGGGTCCGCTCTGCGTGGGACGCCGAAATGCTTCCCCCCGGGGATGCCCGGATCCGGTGGGACTGATGGGGTGGGGGATGTGCACCCCCGTATCCCCCGGCAGTCCGACCGCGAACAGAGCGGCCTGCCGCCGGTCCGTCCGGACGACGACGTCAGGCTCAGCGCGGAACTGGCGGCGGTGGTGTCCGGCGCCCGCAGGCGCGCGCTGAGGGACGGGGACCGGCACATCGACACGGCCCACCTGCTGCACTCGCTGCTGGACGCGGACGCCGAGGCGTACGCCGTCCTGGAGGCGGAACCCCACCTGCCGCGGCTCCTCGGATATCTCGTGCAGCGCAGCATCGGCTACGGACTGCGCTGGCAGGGCACCGTCGAGGACTCCGGCGCGGTCCCCCTCGCCACGGCGGCCGAGGGCTTCTCGCCGCTCGCCGCGGGCGCCATGGAACACGCCTGCGTCCGGGCCGGGCACCGCGCCGACGGGCCCGCCCGCGGGATCGACCTGCTCGCGGCGATCCTGGCGGACCCGGAGTCCCGGGCGGTGGAGGTGCTGACCCGGGCGGGCATCGACGCCCGGGCGGTGGTCGCGCGGATCGAGGACCGCCTGCCCGGCGGCCTGTGGGGCGGCCCGCCGCGGTCCAGTCGCTGAGACAGGAGTCAACGGGGGTGACGCTCATGTCGTGCCCTGTCATCATGGGCCGGTGCATACGTCTGAGAGCAGCAGGGCCGGTGGCGGCAGGGGAGTCGGACTCGGTCTCGCGCTGGTGTCCGCCCTCGCCTTCGGCGGATCCGGGGTCGCGGCCAAGCCGCTGATCGAGGCGGGCCTCGATCCGCTCCACGTGGTGTGGCTGCGGGTGGCGGGCGCCGCCCTGGTGATGCTGCCGCTCGCCGTCCGGCACCGCGCGCTGCTGCGCAGCCGCCCCGCCCTGCTCGCCGGTTTCGGACTGCTCGGCGTGGCCGGCGTCCAGGCCTTCTACTTCGCCTCGATCTCCCGCATCCCGGTCGGCGTGGCCCTCCTCGTCGAGTACCTCGCCCCGGCCCTGGTGCTCGGCTGGGTGCGGTTCGTGCAGCGACGGCCGGTCACCCGCGCCGCCGCGTTCGGCGTCGTCCTCGCGGTGGGCGGCCTCGCCTGTGTCGTCGAGGTCTGGTCGGGCCTGAGCTTCGACGCCCTCGGACTGCTCCTCGCGCTCGGCGCCGCCTGCTGCCAGGTCGGCTACTTCGTCCTGTCCGACCAGGGCAGCGACTCCGGCGAGGCCCCCGACCCGCTCGGCGTGATCGCCTACGGCCTGCTCGTGGGCACCGCGGTCCTGACCGTCGTGGCCCGCCCGTGGACCATGGACTTCTCCGTCCTCGCGCAGCGCGCCGACATGAACGGCACCCCGGTCGCGGCCGGACTGCTGCTCGGCTGGATCGTGCTGATCGCCACCGTCCTCGCCTACGTCACCGGAGTGGTCTCGGTACGCAGGCTCTCGCCCGCGGTGGCCGGGGTCGTGGCCTGCCTCGAAGCGGTCGTCGCGACCGTCCTCGCCTGGGTGCTGCTCGGCGAGCACCTCTCCGCCCCGCAGATCGTGGGCGGCGCGGTCGTCCTGCTGGGCGCCTTCATCGCGCAGTCCTCGACGCCGGCCAAGGGCTCAGCGGAGCCGGTCGCGGCCGGCGGCGCCGAAAGTCGGTTGTCCGCCCGGGAGAACGCCGCCTAGGCTCCAGGACCATGCACACCCGCACACTCATCGTCTCTCCGCCGGCCGCCTGAGGCGGGCCCTCCGGAGACCACGCCCGGCCGGTCGCCGGGCTGAACGGTGCTGCCCGCAGACGAAGTCCGCGGGACCCCGCCGCCGAGCGGGCGTCCTCTTCCGAACTTCCGCGCCCCGGCGCGACTGCGGAGAGAACACGTGTCGCATGCTTCCTCAGGCCTGCCCGTCGGGCGAGGCCTCGTCTACCTGATCGTCGCCGGTGCCACCTGGGGCACCGCGGGAGCCGTCGCCTCCCTGACCTACCGGACCAGTGACCTGGGCCCGGTGTCGCTGTCCTTCTGGCGCTGCGCGGCCGGCCTCGCGGTGCTGCTCGCGGTCCGTCTCGCACGGCCGCGCGCGCGTACGGCCGCCCCGGAACCGCTCGGTCGCCGGGCCCTGCGGGTCGGCGCGTCGGGCGTCGGGCTCGCGGTGTTCCAGACCGCCTACTTCGCCGCCGTACGGTCCACCGGGCTCGCCGTGGCCACCGTCGTCACCCTGGGCGCCGGCCCGGTGCTCGTCGCGCTCGGGGCCCGCCTCGCCCTCGGGGAGCGGCTCGGACGCGGCGGAGTCCTCGCCGTCACCGGAGCACTCGCCGGACTCGGTGTGCTGACGCTGGGCGGGGCGGACGCGTCGGTGCGCCCCCTGGGTGTGCTGTTCGGGCTGCTCTCGGCCGCGGGCTGCTGTGTGATGACCCTGATCACCCGCGCCGCCCGCGCTGAGTCCTCCGGGACGTCCGTGGCGGTGTTCGCGGTCACCAGCCTGTGTCTGCTGCCGCTCGCGCTCGCGGAGGGCCTGCTCCCGCACACGGCCCGGCCCGCCCTGCTCCTGGCCCTGCTGGTCTACCTGGCCACCGTCCCCACGGCGCTCGCCTACGGCCTCTACTTCGCGGCCGCCGCGGTGGTCCGCTCCACCACCGTCTCCGTGATCATGCTGCTCGAACCGGTGAGCGCGGCGGTGCTGGCCGTGGTGGTGTTCGGCGAGCACCTCACCCCGGCCGTCCTCCTCGGCACCCTGCTGATGCTGGGCGCCGTCGCGGGGCTCGCGGTGACCGAGGCGCGCGTGCCCGCCTGACGAGCGAGGGGGCCCTTCTCCGTGAAGGGCCCCCTCGGTCAGGCGCGATGGGCCCTTCTCCGCGAAGGGCCCTTCGGTCAGGCGCGTTGCCGCCGCAGCAGGTGCTCGCGTGCCGCCGCGTCCCGGGGACCGCCCCGGCCGGCCAGTCCGTCCGCGATCCGCTCCCGCACCTGCGCGTCCCGCTTCCCGGCGTACTTGAACTTGGCCCGCACACCGGTCACTTCGAGCCGCAGTCCGCGGATCCCCGCCAGCATCCGCCCGTACGGCGCCTGGCCCACCGCCGCCCGCGCGGAGCCGCCCTCCGGCTGGAAGTGAGCGACCTGGTGGTTCAGGAGCTCGGCCTTCTCGGCCGGGTCGTCCACCACGTGCGCACGGCAGCGCAGTTGGACCGCCGCGTAGAAGCTCGTGGGCGTGCCGTGCTCGGACGGGCCGTCCGGCTCGGCCTGCCACGGGCCCGGGACGTACACGTAGTCGTCGACCACGCTCAGCAGGCAGTCCGGGCTCGCCTCCAGCGCGTGCCACAGCGGGTTGGGCCGCGCGAGGTGGGTGAGGACCTCGCCCCGCGCGGGCTCGTAGGTGAAGTGCAGCGGCTGGACGAACGGCGGCTCGCCCGCGGGGCCGTTGACGGCGAGCTGCCCGAAGTCGTGGACGGCGAGCCACTGCTGCCACTCGGCGTCGTCACGGGCCGCGTCCCAGGGGTGGACCAGCATCACAGCACCGCGAGGTAGTCCGGGACCTCGGTGCCGGGGGCCAGGTGGCCGTCGGCGACCGGGGTGCCGTAGCCCTTGCGTAGCGGGACCACACCGGCCCAGTGGGGGAGGGCGAGGTCCTCGGGCTCGTCGTTGACACCGCCGGTGCGGAGCTTGGCGGAGACCTCGTCGAGGTCGAGGCGGATGACGGCGGTGGCGGCCAGTTCCTTCTTGTTGGCGGGGCGGGAGTCGACCGCACGCCCCGGGACCACGTGGTCGACCAGCGCGTCGAGGGCGAGGCGCTTCTCCTCGGGGTCCGTGACGTCGTGGGCGAGTCCGTGCACCACCACCGAGCGGTAGTTGATCGAGTGGTGGAAGGCGGAGCGGGCCAGGATCAGCGCGTCGACGTGCGTGACCGTCAGGCACACGGGCAGGCCGGGGGCCGCCTGGCCGGTCATCCGCAGCGGGCGCGAGCCGGTCGAGCCGTGGACGTAGAGGCGCTCGCCCACCCTGCCGTACAGCGTGGGCAGCACGACCGGGGCGCCGTCCCGGACGAAGCCGAGGTGGCAGACGTAGCCCTCGTCGAGTATCGAGTGCACCAGTTCCCTGTCGTACGAGGCCCGGTCGGGGGAGCGCGTCGGGACGGTGCGGTCGGTCGGCGCGTAGGCGGTCGGCTCCGGCGTGGTCGCGGTGGTCCCCTGCATTGCGGTCTCCATTGCACTAGTGCATAATCTGCTTTGTGCTAGGAGAATATCGGATCGAGGGGCGACGCGCAGCAGAGATTGCGGCGAGCGTCGAGCGCGCGGTGGGTGCCGGGGAGCTGGAGCCGGGACAACTGCTGCCTCCCATGCGGGAGTTGGCGACCGAGCTGGGCGTCAATCCCAATACCGTCGCGGCCGCCTACCGCACTCTGCGGGAGCGCGGGGTCATCGAGACCTCCGGGCGCAGGGGCAGCCGGGTCCGGCCGAAGCCCGCGACCACGGGCCGCGAGTACATCCGGGTCGAGGTCCCGGAGGGCGTTCGGAACGTGTCGAACGGCAACCCGGACCCCGCGCTGCTGCCCCCGTTGGCGCCGGCCTTCGCGGCGGCCGCCGCACAGGGCGACCGGGAGCCGGTCCTGTACGGAGAGGCGACCGTGGATCCGGACCTGGCGCGCCTGGCCCGGGAGGCGCTCGACGCGGACGGTGTCCCCGACGGTCCTCTCGCCGTCGCCTCCGGGTCCCTCGACGTGATCGAGCGCGTCCTGGCCGCCCATCTCAAGCCCGGTGACACGGTCGCGCTGGAGGACCCCGGCTGGGGCAGCCTCCTCGACCTGGTCCCGGCGCTCGGCCTGCGTACCGCCCCGGTGGGGGTGGACGACGAGGGGCCGCTCGCCGACGACGTGCGCCGGGCCCTGGAGTCGGGCGCCCGCGCCCTGATCGTCACCGACCGGGCCCAGAACCCGACCGGCGCCTCGGTGACCGGCACGCGCGCGCGTGCCCTGTGTGCGGTCCTCGAGGACCACCCCGACGTCCTGCTCGTCGAGGACGACCACGGCCACGGCATCGTCGACCTCCCCTTGCACCCCCTGGCGGGATCCACCCGCCACTGGGCCTTCGTCCGTTCGGTGGCCAAGGCATACGGCCCCGATCTGCGCCTGGCGGTCCTCACCGGCGACGAGGTCACCGTCGACCGCGTCCACGGCCGGCACCGCCTCGGCCCCGGCTGGGTCAGCCTCGTCACCCAGCGGGCGGTGGTGCGCCTGTGGGCGGACGGCGTGCTCGACACCGCCGAGGTGGCGGCCGCCTATCGCGAGCGCCGCGACCGGCTGATCCGGGCTCTGGCGGAACGAGGGGTCGAGGCCCACGGCCGCAGCGGGCTCAACGTGTGGATCCCCGTCCCCGACGAGACGGGCGCGGTGTCCCGCCTCCTGCACGCGGGCTGGGCGGTGGCCCCCGGCGCCCGCTTCCGGATGGGCGCCCCGCAGGGGATCCGGGTGACCGTGGCCACCCTGAAGGAGGCCGAGGTCGCTCCCTTGGCGGACGCGGTCGCGAGGGCGGTGGGAACGGTCCGGTCCGCGAGCACGTACAGGTGAACCCGGCTGCTCCGGCGGCCGCGGGTTTCATGGGGTGGGGCAGGCTCGGGTACGGCCACGTAGGGGTGAGTGGGGTGCTCGGTCGGGGGGCGGAGCGGGGATGCGGCGAGGCATGAGGGGGCTGTTGCCCTTCGGTACCCCCGTGCCCACCTAGGCCCCCTTGGCGGACTCCGTCGCAAGGGTGCTGGATTCGGTGCGGGCCGCCGCCACGCGGCAGGCGCGTCGCTCAGGGGTCCGCGCGGCTCTCACGGCCGGGCTCGCGGCCCCTCGGTCCCCGGGCTCCGTCTCTCAGCCCCGCCGCCCCTCGGTCCCCGAGCCCCGTCTCTCAGGCTCGCCGTCGTACCTGGCTGAGCGCTGCTCCTGCCAGGACGATGGCCGCGCCCACCGGGGTGGACCAGTGCAACGACTCCCCGAGCAGGGCGACGCCCGCCCCCGTGGCGATGACCGGGATGAAGTACGTGACCATCTGCGCGGTGGTGGGCCCCACCTCCGCCACCAGTCCGTACTGAAGGAGCACGGCCAGTCCCGTACCGAGCGCTCCCAGGGCCGCGACGGCGAGCAGGGGCAGCAGGGCGAAGTGGGGCGGCGCGCCGGTGAACAGGGGCGTGACGAAGGCCAGTTGCAGTGTGGCCAGCAGCAACTGCGCGCCCGTCAGGGAGATGTGGGAGTACCCCACCCCCGCCAGGGTGCGGCGCACGTAGATCCACCCGACGGGATAGCTGAGCGAGGCCAGCAGGGCCAGCGCCGTCCCCCTGCCGTCCAGGCCGCTGAACCCCTGCCAGGCGCCGAGAACCGTCAGCACGCCCAGGAATCCGAGCCCGAGGCCCGCGACACGCACGCGCGTGGGACGGTCCTCGGACAGCGCGACGAGGGACAGCGCCATGCCCCACAGCGGTGAGGTCGCGTTGCAGATGCCCGCCAGCGTGGACGGGATGGTCAGCTCCGCGTAGGCGAAGAGCGAGAACGGCAGCGCGTTCAGCAGGAACCCGGCGACCGCCAGATGCCCCCACGTGCGCACCCCGCGCGGGAGCCGCTCGCGCTTCACCGCCATCGCCGCGGCCAGCACCAGCGTCCCGAACACCAGGCGCCCGAGCGTCACCTGGAAGGGCGCGTACCCCTCGGTGCCCACCTTGATGAGCAGGAAGCTGAACCCCCAGATCAGCGAGAGCACGCCGAAGCGCAGGCGCCAGTCGAGGGTGCGGCGGCGGGCAGCGAGAACCGGGGAGTCGGCGACGGTCGCGGTGGTCATGCGGATCAGGATCCGGCACCCGATCTCGTAGCACAAGCGAGTATTTCAGTGAGGTATCTCGTAGTATTGCTTACATGTTGAACCTGGAGCGCCTGCGCACCCTCGACGCCCTCGCCCGGCACGGCTCGGTCAGCGGCGCCGCCGAGGGTCTGCACATCACGACCTCGGCCGTCTCGCAGCAGATGTCCAAGCTGGAGCGCGAGGTCGGCCAGCAGCTCCTCGCGAAGAACGGCCGGGGGGTGCGCCTCACCGACGCCGGCCGCCTCCTCGCCGACCACGCGGCCCGCATCCTCTCCCAGGTCGCACTCGCCCAGTCCGACTTGGAGGCGCAACGCGGCCGGGTGGTCGGGGAGTTGCGGCTCGCAGCGTTCCCGACGGCGGCGCGCGGACTGTTCCCGGCCGCGATCGCCGGACTGCGCTCGGCGCATCCGGGCCTGCGGATCGGCTCGCGCGAGATGGAGCCCGAGCCCGCGGTCCTCGCCGTGATCCGCGGCGACTACGACCTCGCGGTCGTCCTGGACTGGTACAACAAGCCGCTGCCCATGCCCGAAGGGCTGGTGAAGGCGTCGATCGTGGACGACACGGCCGACGTGGCGATGCCCGCGACCCACCGCCACGCGCACCGCGACGAGGTCGATCTGGAGGACTTCGCCGACGACGACTGGATCACCTGGGGCGAGGGCGAGTTCTGCGACGAGTGGCTGATGCACACCCTGCGCTCCAAGGGCGTCGAACCGCACGTGGCACACCGCGCGGAGGAGCATCCGACCCAACTGGCCCTGGTCGGCGCGGGACTGGGCGTGTGCGTGGCACCCCGGCTCGGCCGCGGACCGGTCCCGGAGGGCGTGCGGACCGTGCCCGTACGGCATTCGGTCAGCCGGCACATCTACGCCGTCTGGCGCGCGGACGCCGACCGCCGCCCGTCGATCCGGGCGGCGGTCGAGGCGCTGAAGTCGGCGGCGGAGAACGCCGTCTGAGTCAGACGGAGCCCAGCTTGCGGAAGTCCCAGGAGACGATCTTCTCCGGGGTCAGGCGTATCCACGCGTGCCGTCCGTCGTGCGGCATCTCCTCCAGACCGAAGTTCTTGCGGGCGAACAGCGTCTCGGGGACGTCGAGTTCGGCCCGGAGCTCGCCGGTGCGCGGGGCCTCGCCCACGAAGTCCACGGCCCCGGACAGCTCGACGCCGCGCAGTTCGTCGTACTCCTCGCCCGTGTCGACCACGATCGCGACCCGGGGATCGCGCCGCAGATCCGTCCAGCGCTTGCTGCGCACGACGGAGTACAGCCACATCGAGGTGCCGTCCCAGGCGAACCAGAGCGTGCTCACATGCGGAGCGCCGTCTGCCGAGACCGTGGCGACCCGGCAGGTGCGCTGGCTGGTGAGGAACTCGTCCAGCTCGCCCGGCGTCATCATGATCTTCCGGCCCCGGCGCTGCGTGACGGTCATACATCCCCCTCTGTCTCTCACGTCGTGTCAGAGGAGAGATCCTCTGACATCACGTCAGAAAAGGATGGGTCGTCTTCCGTCCCCACGCAATGGTCGCTACTGTCACCGGCTCCGGGCCACCGTGCGCGGACCTCGGCTCGGGACCTCGGCTCCGGGTCACCGGCGACGAGGGGGAACCGTGCCGTCGTACGCACGACTCAGCGAACTGCTCGATCCCGAGACCACCGTCCTGCTCACCGTCGAGTGCCAGCAGGGCGTCGTCGGACCGGACAGCGCCCTGCCCGAACTCGCCCGCGCGGCACGGACCTCGGGCGCACTCGCCAACGTCGCCCGGCTGGTCGCCGCCGCGCACGCGAGCGGGGTCCAGGTGATCCACGCGATCGCCGAACGCCGTCCGGACGGGCGCGGCGCGAACCGCAACGCCCGCCTGTTCAGCGCCGCCGAGCGCCTGCCCGTCCAGCAGCTCTCCGGGACCACCGCGGTGCGGGTGGCCGCCCCGATCGAGGTGAGCGAGGAGGACTTCGTCGTACGACGGCTGCACGGCCTGTCGCCGATCCAGGGCACCGAGGTCGACGCGCTGCTGCGCAACCTCGGCTGCCGCACCCTGGTCGTCACCGGGGTCTCCGCCAACGTGGCGGTGCCCAACGCCGTCTTCGACGCGGTGAACTGCGGCTACCGTGCCCTGGTGGTGACGGACGCGATCGCCGGGGTGCCCTCCGACTACACCCGGGCGATGATCCGCCACACGCTCGCCCTCGTGGCCACCCTCGCGACCACCGACGAGGTGCTGGCCTGTCTCCGGCGGCCCCACGGTGCCTGACTCCTCACGCGAGCGTGATCGAGTCGCCGTTGACGGTGATCTTCTCCTCGGGCAGCGGCTGGGTGGCCGGCCCCTTCTTCACGCTGCCGTCCGCCACCGAGAACTCGCTCTTGTGGCACGGACAGGTGATGACCCCGTCGGCGATCCCCGTCACCGCGCACCCCTGGTGGGTGCACTTCGACGAGAACGCCTTGAACTCGCCCGCCGTGGGCTGGGTGACCACCACGCCCGAGTCCTTGAAGATCTTGCCGCCGCCCTCGGGGATGTCCGAGGTCTTGGCGAGGACACCGCCGCCGGCGGCAGCGTCCGACGACGGGGAGGGGTCGTCCTCCGACCCGCACGCGTTCAGGGTGAGGGCTAGTCCCGCCGCGCCGACCGCCGCCACCACGACCCGGCGACTGGGGCCCGCTGCGGGATGAATCGATTCGCTGGCCATTGCTGACGTCCCCTTCCACGGAATCTCCGGACTGCCCTGAGGTACGGCCTCGGAGGGCCCGTTGTTCAGTCACCCCCCAGTAACCTGGGGCGATGCTCAAGGAAGCCATCGCGACCCGCTACATCACGCCCCTGCGTGAGGGCGGCTCGCTGCCGGGGCTCGTCGAGGCCGACGACCGCGGGACGTACGTCATCAAGTTCACCGGCGCCGGACAGGGCCGCAAGACGCTGGTCGCCGAGGTGGTGGCCGGGGAACTCGCCCGCCGGCTCGGCTTCCGGGTGCCGCGGCTCCTGACCCTCGACCTGGACCCGGACCTGGGGCTCGGCGAGCCCGACGAGCGGGTGCAGGAACTCCTCAAGTCCAGCGGCGGCACCAACCTCGGCATGGACTTCCTCTCCGGAGCACTCGGCTTCGACCCGCTCGCCTTCCCGGTGGACCCCGAGGAGGCCGGCCGGATCGTCTGGTTCGACGCGCTGGTCAACAACGTCGACCGCTCCTGGCGCAACCCCAACCTGCTGTGGTGGCAGCGCGAGGTGTGGCTCATCGACCACGGCGCGACCATGATCTGGCACCACAACTGGCCCGGCGCCGAGAAGTCGGCAGCCCGGCCCTACGACGCCTCGGACCACGTCCTCAAGCCCTTCGCGCCCGATGTCGCCGCTGCCGCCGCCGACCTGGCCCCCCGGGTCACCGAGGACCTGCTCGCCGAGGTCACCGCCGAGATCCCGGACGCCTGGCTGGCGGACGAGCCCGGCTTCGAGTCGCCGGACGAACTGCGGCGCACCTACGCACGGCCCCTGCTCGCGCGCGCGGCCGTCGTCCACGAGCGGATCGAGGGGATCAAGTGACCGAGCGCCACATCATCAGGGGCGGCCGCACCGACGACCGCGAGGTCTTCGAGTACGCCCTGCTGCGGGTCGTCCCCCGGATCGAACGCGGCGAGGGCATCAACGTGGGGGTGCTCGTGTACTGCCGGGCCAAGGCCTACGTCGGGGTGCGCACCCACCTCGACGAGAACCGGCTGCGGGCGCTCGACCCGGAGGCGGACGTGGCCGGCGTACGGGCCGCGCTCCGGGCCGTCGAGGGCATCTGCGCGGGGGGAGCGGCGGCGGGGCAGGCCGCGCGCGACGACGCCGGCCGGCGCTTCCGCTGGCTGATCGCCCCGCGCTCGACCGTGGTCCAGCCGGGTCCCGTGCACACCGGGCTCACCTCCGATCCGGCCGCCGAACCGGAGCGTCTGCTCGATCTGCTGGTCAGGTAATGGATCACACGCGGCCCGTGTGACGTTGACACCGCGTGCCATGGCTTCTAGCGTCACGTCTGCTGAAGGTACTAAGCGGTCGCTCACCGAACGGGCCGTTCTTCCGCAGGTCGATTTCCAGGGCGATCTCTCAAGGCGATTTCTCAAGGGCGAGGAGAACCAGCAATGTCCACCACTGAGCAGCGGGTAGCCGTGGTCACGGGCGCCGCGCGCGGCATCGGCGCCGCCACCGCCGTACGACTGGCGGCCGAGGGCCGTGCGGTCGCCGTGATCGATCTCGACGAGGCCGCCTGCAAGGACACCGTGGAGAAGATCACCGCGGCCGGCGGCCGGGCGATCGCCGTCGGCGCGGACGTCTCCGACGAGGCCCAGGTGCAGGCCGCGATCGCGCGCGTGGTCGAGGAGCTCGGCGCGCCGACGATCCTCGTGAACAACGCGGGCGTGCTCCGCGACAACCTGCTGTTCAAGATGAGCGTCTCCGACTGGGACACCGTCCTGAACGTGCACCTCAAGGGCTCGTTCCTGGTGACCAAGGCCGTCCAGAAGCACATGGTGGACGCGGGCTTCGGCCGGATCGTCAACCTGTCCTCGTCCTCGGCGCTCGGCAACCGCGGCCAGGCCAACTACTCCGCCGCCAAGGCCGGTCTCCAGGGCTTCACCAAGACCCTCGCCATCGAGCTCGGCAAGTTCGGCATCACCGCCAACGCCGTCGCCCCCGGCTTCATCGCCACCGACATGACCGCCGCCACCGCCGAGCGCGTCGGCATGGGCTTCGAGGAGTTCAAGGCCGCCGCCGCCACCCAGATCCCGGTCGCGCGCGTCGGCGAGCCCGACGACATCGCCAACGCCATCGCCTTCTTCACCGGCGAGGCGGCCGGATTCGTCTCCGGCCAGGTGCTGTACGTCGCCGGCGGACCGCTCGACTAGGGAAACAGGACCATGACTTCGCAACTCCCCGAGCCTTCGGGCAAGGTCGCGCTCATCACGGGCGCCAGCCGCGGCATCGGCTACGGCGTCGCCGAGGCGCTCGTCGCGCGCGGTGACCGGGTGGTCATCACCGGCCGCACCGAGGACGCCCTCAAGGAGGCCGTCGAGCGGCTCGGCGCCGAGCGCGCCGTCTACGTCGCCGGCAAGGCGCACGACGAGGACCACCAGAGGGTCGCCGTCGAGCGTGCCATGGACGCCTTCGGCCGCGTCGACTACCTGATCAACAACGCCGGCACCAACCCGGTGTTCGGACCCATCGCCGACCTCGACCTCAACGTGGCGCGCAAGGTCTTCGAGACCAACGTGATCTCCGCGCTCGGCTTCGCCCAGAAGACCTGGCACGCCTGGCAGAAGGACAACGGCGGCGCGATCGTCAACATCGCCTCCGTCGCGGGCATCGCGCCCTCGCCCTTCATCGCCGCCTACGGCGTCAGCAAGGCCGCGATGATCAACCTCACCCAGCAGCTCGCGCACGAGTTCGCGCCCAAGGTGCGGGTCAACGCGATCGCCCCGGCGGTCGTGAAGACCAAGTTCGCGCAGGCCCTGTACGAGGGCCGGGAGGCGGAGGCCGCCGCGTCCTACCCGCTGGCCCGGCTCGGCGTGCCCTCCGACATCGGCGGCGCCGCGGCCTTCCTCACCTCGGCGCAGTCCGACTGGGTCACCGGCCAGACCCTCGTCGTCGACGGCGGCATCTTCCTCAACGCCGGCGTGGGCTGACCCTCGTCGCCTCGGCACGGGCGTCCGTTGACACCGACGGCGCCCGTGTCGACGCACAAAAGCCGCACAGGGGCATTACAGGGTCATCACCCGTGCGGTGATCAAGCCGCCTGTGTCCGAACCGGTTGAGTGCGCGTTGCGCTGCGGTATGTTTTGCCGACTCTCGGCACGGCATTTCGAGGAGCAAGCGCGTGTTCAAGCGGAACCGATACCTGCCGCCTCTCGCGGCGCTCGTGTCCATATCCACGACGGCCGGATGCGGTGTGTTCTCCTCGGACTCGGCCGACAGCGACAAGTCGATCGTGGTGGGCACCACCAGCGCCCCGGCCACCCTCGACCCCGCGGCCTCCTGGGACAACTCCTGGGAGCTGTTCCGCAACGTCTACCAGACGCTCCTCAACTACTCGCCGGGCGCGTCCGACCCCGAGCCCGACGCCGCCGAGCACTGCGAGTTCACCGACTCGTCGAGCACCGTGTACTCCTGCACCCTGCGCGAGGGGCTGAAGTTCTCCAACGGGCACACCCTGGACGCCCAGGCCGTCAAGTACTCGATCGACCGGATCAAGAAGATCAACGTCAACGGCGGCCCCGCGGGCCTGCTGGGCACGCTCTCCCGGGTGCAGGTGAAGGGGGACCGCGAGGTCGTCTTCCGCCTCAGCCAGCCCGACGCCACCTTCCCCCTGGTGCTCACCACCCCGGCCATGTCGATCGTGGACCCCGAGGAGTACGCCGAGGACGCGGTCCGCAAGGACGGGAAGATCAGTGGCTCGGGGCCCTACGCCCTCGACTCCTACCAGGAGAGCGAGAAGGCCGAGCTGGTCCGCAACGACAACTACAAGGGCATCGCGGACCTCAGGAACAAGGCCGTCACCATCCGCTACTTCCCGCGGTCGGACCAGATGGTCAAGGCCCTCAAGAACAAGGAGATCTCGGTCGTCTACCGGGGGCTCGGCGCCGCCGACACCGTGGACATCGAGGTCAACCAGAAGAAGGAGGGGCTCCAGCTCATCGAGAACCCCACCACCGAGATCAGCTACCTGGTGTTCAACCCGAGCGACCCGTGGTCCGCGAAGCCCGCGGTCCGCAAGGCCGTCGCCCAGATCATCGACCGTCCGGCACTCGTCCACTACGTCTACAAGGACACCGTCGAGCCGCTGTACTCCATGGTCCCGGCCGGACTCACCGGCCACACCACGGGCTTCTTCGACGACTTCGGGGACCCCAGCGTGGCCAAGGCCAAGAAGTACCTCACCGAAGCGGGGATCACCGAGCGGGTCCCGCTCACCCTCTGGTACACCAGCGACCGCTACGGCTCCACGACCAAGCCCGCCTTCGAGGAGCTGAAGCGGCAGCTGGAGGCCTCCGGTCTCTTCAGGATCACCCTCAAGAGCCGCCCCTGGAAGACCTACGTCGAGGGCTACCAGAAGGGCGAGTACCCGGTGTTCGGGCGCGGCTGGTTCCCCGACTTCCACGACGCCGACAACTTCATCGCGCCCTTCGTGGGCAAGCAGAACGCGCTCGGCACCCCCTACGAGGCCCCCGAGATCACCGGCAAGCTGCTCCCGGAGTCGCGCGCGGAGAGCGACCGCGGGGCCGTCGGCCCGCAGATCGAGGAGGCCCAGCAGGTCTTCGTGGACGACACCCGGCTGGTGCCGCTGTGGCAGGGCAAGCAGTACGTGGCCGCGAGCGAGGAGGTCGCCGGGCTGGAGAGGGTCATCGACCCGGCGACCATGATGACGATGTGGGAGCTGTACTGGAAGACGAGCTGGTAGCAGCGACTGTCAGTGGGCGCCTGTAGGTTCTGAACCCTGCAAGTGACCGCACATCGTGAGGAATTGACGTGACCGACACCGCCATGCTGCCCGAGTCCTGGCGCGGGGTTCTGGGCGACGAGCTGCAGCAGCCGTACTTCAAGGAGCTGACGGAGTTCGTCGAGGACGAGCGGGCGAAGGGTCCCGTCTACCCGCCCCGCGAGGAGGTCTTCGCCGCCCTCGACGCGACGCCGTACGACCGGGTGAAGGTCCTGATCCTCGGTCAGGACCCCTACCACGGAGAGGGCCAGGGACACGGCCTGTGCTTCTCGGTCCGCCCCGGAGTGAAGACCCCGCCCTCCCTCCGGAACATCTACAAGGAGATGAAGGAGGAGCTGGGTCTGGAGATCCCGGACAACGGCTACCTCATGCCGTGGGCCCAGCAGGGCGTCCTGCTGCTCAACGCGGTGCTCACCGTCCGCTCCGGAGAGGCCAACTCGCACAAGGGCAAGGGCTGGGAGAAGTTCACCGACGCGGTGATCCGCGCGGTGGCCGAGCGGCCCGACCCGGCGGTCTTCGTGCTGTGGGGCAACTACGCGCAGAAGAAGCTCCCCCTGATCGACGAGAGCCGGCACGCCGTGGTCAAGGGCGCGCACCCCTCGCCGCTGTCGGCGAAGAAGTTCTTCGGCTCGCGTCCGTTCACGCAGATCAACGAGGCGGTCGCCCGGCAGGGCCACGAGCCCATCGACTGGACGATCCCGAACCTCGGCTGATTCCTCCGCCGGGCCGGTGCGGCACCGCCGGCCCGGTCCCGCCTGACCGGGATTGTCAGTGGTGGCGGCTAGCGTCGGGAAGGACAGCACGGCAGCCGACCAGGCCTGGAGGACGCGTGACGGAGCGACAGGAGCAGACGGCGCCGGATGCCGTGATGACACGGATCGGGCAGGTCGTCATGCTGTGCCACGCGGGGGACCGCGAGGAGGCCCGGCACCGCTTCCTGGAGCTGTGGGCGGAGATCGGCGAGGACGGCGACCCGCTGCACCGCTGCACCCTGGCCCACTACATGGCCGACGCCCAGGACGACCCCTGTGACGAACTCGCCTGGGACCTCAGGGCGTTGACGGCCGCCGAGGAACTCACCGACGACCGGACGGCCCGGCACCAGAGCGCGCTCGCCGTGCGCGCCCTGTACCCCTCGCTGCACCTCAACCTGGCCGCCGACTACGTCCGGCTCGCCCGCGCGGACGCCGCCCGCACCCATCTGCGCCGGGCCCGCAGGGCGGCGGACGCCCTGGGCGAGGACAGCTACAGCGACGGGGTGCGGGCGGCGATCAGCAGACTGGAGCTGCGGCTCGGCGAAGGAGGACCGACCGACGGCAGGTGGGGGCCGCCGCGTCAGCGGCCCTGAGCCTCCGGGGGCCTCAACGCCCGTAGGTCTGGTCGCAGATGACCGACTCCGGGCTGCCCTCCGGCCAGCGGCCGTACTTCCTGCCCAGCGCGCAGACGTCCTTCGGCCCCTTGGGCACGGACCTCGGAACCGCCTCGGCCACGTCCGGGATCTCGACGCGCCGCTGCCGGTGGTGCGGTACGTCCGGGTGCCACGGCTGCGGATGTGCCCGGCGCGCGGGGCGCTCCGGGTGCGCGGGATGCGCGTGCGCGGGCTGCCGGTCCTGCGGGTGCGCGGAGGCCGCCGCGGTTCCCGGGGCGCTGTCGCGGGGCGCGGTCGCACCCGGCTTCGAGCGCGGGGACGGATCGATCATGGACAGCGCCTCCTGGGCCGGGGCCTGCACGATCTGCGGCTCCGCCTGACCGTCCGGACGGGCGTCCCCCGGTTCCGGGAGCTGCGACGGCGCTGTCGTCGGCGGCGGCCCGGACACGGGTGGACGCTGGACCGTCACACAGCCGGTGAGGGCCGAGACAGCCACGGTGACCAGGAGCGTTGCGGTAGTCGTGGTTCGATGCACCCGCGTCACTCTGCTGGTCGGGGCCACCTCGGCGACAGCGGACAAGCGGAGGTTGCCCCGCACGGGTGATCTCCGACCCCGTACGGCGTGCTCAGGGCGTCCGGTGCTGACGTCAGTCGCCGGTGGAGCCGTCGAGCCGCTCGCGGATCAGGTCGGCGTGGCCGTTGTGACGGGCGTACTCCTCGATCATGTGGGTGTAGAGCCAGCGCAGGTTGTACCGCTCGCCGGTCCGGCGGTGCTTGCCCACGGTGATGTCGTCCAGGCCGAAGCGGGCCGCGTTCTCCCGGCTCCTGTCGATCTCGGCCTGCCAGGTGCCGTACGCCTCCTGCCAGGTGTCGGACTCGGTGAGGCGGAACTCGCCGTCCGGGTCGGCCTCGCTGTAGTAGATCGGTCCCGCGTCCTCGTCGGCCAGGACCCGGCGGAACCAGCTGCGCTCCACCTCCGCCATGTGCCGTACCAGGCCCATCAGGGAGAGCGTGGACGGCTCCACCGAGGCGGTCCTGAGCTGGGCGTCGGTCAGGCCCTCGCACTTCCAGGCGAGGGTCTGCCGGTGGTAGTCCAGCCAGCCCTCCAGCATGCTGCGTTCGTCGGCGGTGGTCGCGGGTTCCCGGCGCTGAGTCGTCATCCTCGCATCCTGACCCACCCGACCCCGCACCACCAGCGAATTCCCGGCCGCCGACCGGGCCCCGGAGCCCTCGCCGTATGCTTCCGGCAACGCTCTGGCCGGACAAGATGAGGGAGTCCACGTGAAGGTCGGCTGCATCGGACTCGGTGACATCGCGCAGAAGGCGTACCTGCCGGTGCTCGGCAGCCGGCCCGGCATCGAGCTGCACGTGCAGACGCGGACGCCGGCGACGCTGATCCGGGTCGCCGACGGGCTCCACCTGCCCGAGGGACAACGGCACCGGGACCTCGACTCCCTGCTCGCCCAGGACCTCGACGCGGCCTTCGTGCACGCGCCGACGGCCGTGCACCCCGAGATCGTCGCCCGGCTGCTGGAAGCGGGCGTACCGACCTACGTCGACAAGCCGCTCGCCTACGAACTGGCCGACTCCGAACGGCTGGTGGCGCTCGCCGAGCAGCGGGACGTGAGCCTGGCCGTCGGCTTCAACCGGCGCTTCGCCCCCGGGTACACGCAGTGCGCCGAGCATCCGCGCGAGCTGATCCTCATGCAGAAGAACCGGATCGGGCTCCCGGAGGAGCCGCGCGCGATGATCCTCGACGACTTCATCCACGTCGTCGACACCCTGCGGTTCCTGGTGCCGGGGCCGGTCGACGACGTGACGGTACGCGCGCGCGTGGCGGACGGGCTGCTGCACCACGTCGTGCTCCAGCTCGCCGGGGACGGCTTCACCGCGCTCGGGGTGATGAACCGGCTCAGCGGCTCGGCCGAGGAGATCCTGGAGGTGTCCGGGCAGGACACCAAGCGGCAGGTGCTCAACCTGTCCGACGTCATCGACCACAAGGGCCAGCCGACCGTGCGACGACGCGGCGACTGGGTGCCGGTGGCCCGGCAGCGCGGCATCGAGCAGGCGGTGCTCACCTTCCTCGACGCCGTCCGCGCGGGCAAGGTGCT
Source organism: Streptomyces sp. NPDC091972 (assembly GCF_044756385.1). Classification (NCBI taxonomy): domain Bacteria; kingdom Bacillati; phylum Actinomycetota; class Actinomycetes; order Kitasatosporales; family Streptomycetaceae; genus Streptomyces; species Streptomyces sp. NPDC091972. Next base: position 50,284 of record NZ_JBIVSV010000003.1, read on the forward strand.
CAGCGCCCGGGACGCGCTGGCGACCCATGAGCTGTGCGAGCGGGTGGTACGCGCGGTGCAGGAGCGGGCCGCCTGAACCGCCGGCCCCACTCGACGGCGCACCACACGGCGAGCACGAGCAGGGCCGCGTGCACCGGCCAGTCGCCGAAGCGGACGTACGGCGTCGTCCCGGTCGCCAGCGGTACCTCGTACACGCGGGAGGTGCTGGCGTCGGTGCCGACCCACCGGCCGACGCGCTGTCCGCTCGCGTCGTACACGGCGGAGACCCCGGTCAGGGTCGAGTGCACCATCGGACGGCCGGACTCGGCCGCGCGCAGGGCGGCGAGCGAGGCGTGCTGCTCGGGGGCCCAGCTCTGCTGGAAGGACGAGGTCGCCGACTGGGCGACCAGCAACCGGGCGCCCTCCTCGGCGAGATGACGGCTCATGTCGGGGAACGCCGACTCGAAGCACACCATCGGACCGACCTTCAGCCCGTGGCCGACGTCCATCACGACCTGTTCGGAGCCGTGCCTGCGGTTCTCGGCGGCCGCCTTGCCGACCGAGGTGACCCAGCCGAGCAGGGAGCGGGCCGGGATGTACTCGCCGAAGGGGACCAGGCGCATCTTGTCGTAGCGGTCGCCGGTGAGCCCGTCGGGGCCGACCAGGACCGAACTCTTGTAGATGCCGGGCTTGTCGGAGCGGCGGGCGTCCACGTTGACGAGGATGTCGGCGCCGGTCTCCGCGGACAGCGCCGCGATCCGTTTCGCCAGGTCGGGCCGGTCGCCGAGGTCGAAGCCGACACTGCTCTCGCCCCAGACGACCAGGTCGACGTCCTGCCCGGCGAGGTCGCGGGTGAGCTGCTCCTCGCGGGCGAAGCGCCGGTCGGGGCCGTCGACGACACCGGGCTGGACGACCGCGATCCGGGTGCTCCCTTCGGTGTCGGGGCGCGGCGACCACATCCAGGCCGCCGAGGTCACCGCCGCGCAGGCGACCAGGCCCGCCACCGCGGGCACCCGGGACGCACGGACCGTCGCCAGCAGGGCGAACGCCACGTTGACGGCCACGATCAGGAAGCTGATCAGCCAGACCCCGCCCACCGAGGCCAGCCGCAGCGCGGGTGCGACCTCCCACTGGCTGGCGCCGAGCACGCCCCAGGGGCCGCCGAGCCCCTGCCAGGAGCGGACGAGCTCGATGCCGAGCCAGCCCGAGGGCAGTACGGCCAGGGCGGCGACGGCCCGGCCGCGCGAGGGCGTCCCGGCCAGGAGGTGGCGCACCAGCGCACCCCAGGGGGCCCACAGCGCGCCGAGCAGGGCGCCGATGACGAAGATGAACACGCTCAGGCTCGGCAGCAGCCAGTGGTGCATCCCGACCATGAACCCGAAACCGCCGGCCCAGCCGTCGTACGCCGCCCGTTTCGCCGTGGGCGCCGAGCGGATCAGCGCGATCCACGGGACGAGGGCGACGTAGGCGAACCACCACAGCGACGGGGCCGGGAACGCGAGGACGGGGAGGGCGCCCGCCAGCACCGCGACGGTCGAGCGCCGCCACGGGGAGGCAAGCCAGTGGCCGAACGTGTTCATACGGCGCCTCCTACCCCGTGCGGGTCTCCGAAGTGCGTGCGGTTGACCACCCGAGGGTGTCGGCTCAGTTGATCACAGGTGCGGGCCGGGGGTCCGGCAGACGCCGCCACTTCTCCCGTACGACGACCTCGCTGAGCCGCCAGCCGTCGTCCGTGCGCAGCAGGGCGAAGGCGTAGCGGCCGCCGCAGACGAAGTCGGGGGCGGTGGAGGGGGTGTCGGCGGCGAGACGCATGGGGTTGAGGTAGTCGGCCTGGACGCGGGCCGTGTCGCCGGTGTCCTGGTCCAGGGTGCCGAACCGGACGCGGCGGTTGACGATCAGGTGCTGTCGCATCGAGAACGGCGCCAGGCTCTCCGCGAGCCATGCGGCGACCCGCCGCGCGTCCCCCTCCACCCCGCCCGCCGAGCGGTAGTCGGCCCGTCCGCCGGACGTGAACAGTCCTCGGTACGCCTCCCAATCGCCGTCGTCCACGGCCACGGCGTAGTCGGTGACGAGTGCGTCCACGGCCAGCCGGTCCATCACGGTCGCGAGCTCCACACGCTGCGTCATCGGCTCAGTGTTGGGCATGGGACGGGCCGAGCCAAGGGGCGTGCGGTGACATTCGGACGGCCCGGCCGTGGCTCGCCCGGCGGGAGATGTTTCTCAGCCGTCGGCCAGGACGTCGACCGGCCAGGCGGCCGAGTGGGGGCCGAACCTGTTCTCGGCCGCGAGGGCGACCAGGCGGGCGTTGCGCTGCTCGGCCTCGGGGCCGTCCGGCACGTGGTAGTCGTGCCCGGCCCGGACGGAACCGGCCTGCACGGCCGTCGCGGCCGGGGCCCGTCTGCGGACGTACCGGTCCAGCGCGTCGGGCACCTCGTCGGGGGCCGCGCCGGTGAGGCAGTCGCCGAGGACGGCCGCGTCCATGACGGCCTGGGCAGCGCCCTGGGCCTGGAAGGGCACCATCGCGTGGGCGCTGTCGCCGAGGAGGGTGACCCGGCCGACGTTCCAGCGGGGGAGCGGGGCGCGGCTGTGGATGCCGTAGCGGAAGACCTGGCCCGCGCGGTCGAGGAGGGTCAGCAGCCGTGGGTCCCAGCCGGCGAAGGTGCGCACCTGCTCGCCGGGTTCCGCCCGCGCGGTCCACGACTCCTGGGCCGCCCGGTCGGTCACGAACACGGCCACGACGTTGAGGAGTCGGCCGTGGCGCAGCCAGTAGTGGACGACATGGCGGTTCGGGCCGAGCCAGAGGGCGTACTCCGGGAGGTCCAGGTCGGCGACCTCGGCGGCCGGGAGCAGGGCCCGGTAGGCGGCTGTGTGCGAGAACACCGCCTCGTCCGCGCCGAAGAGCCACTGACGGGCGGCGGAGCGGATGCCGTCGGCGGCCACGACGAGGTCGGCGTCCAGGCGTTCACCGCTCGCCGTGGTCACCCGGGCCCCCTTGTCGTCCTGGTCGATCCCCACGACGGCGGTCGCCAGGCGCAGCGAGCCGGGCGGTACGGCGGCGACCAGGACCCGTTGCAGATCGGCCCGGTGGAGCTGGAGGTAGGGCGCCCCGAACTCCTCCTCCACGTCCGGGCCGATGACGTAGCGACAGATCTCCGAGCCGTCGGACCAGGTGCGGAAGCTCACGTGGGAGGGGCGGGCGGCGTGTTCCGCGACGGCGTCGAGCAGGCCCAGCCGGCGCAGTACGCGGGTGGCGTTGGGGGCGAGCTGGATGCCGGCGCCGATCTCGGAGAGCCGCCGCGACTGCTCGACGAGCGTCACGTCATGGCCGGCCCGGCGCAGGCTCAGCGTCGCGGTGAGACCACCGATGCCGGCGCCCACGACGATCGCTCTCATGGCATGACCTCACTTCGAGGAACGCGCCTGCTGCCTGGGGGGAGTTCAGGCTGCCTTGATGACGTCACCGCGGATCGCGGCCGCCCATTCGACCACCAACAGCTCGTACTCCGCGCGCTCCTGTGCCGACAGTGTGCCGCCGGCGCGCATCCACAGCGCCCGGATCTGCTCGTTCACCTCGGCAGCGGACCGCACGGAACCAGGGGTCACGGAATCGGGGGACATGCGCACAAGCCTAGGGGCAAGCACTGACAGTGCGCTACCGGACGGCTACGCACAACGTATGTGATGGGTCACGGGTTTCGGGGCGGGCGCCCCGTGACGGTGCCGCGGACGGGCCTCGTCCGGGGAGTCCGGCAGGCGGGCGGGCAGAGTGTCGGTGTCGATGGCGTCGAGGCCGCGCGTGACCTCGACGACGGCCGCGGGGACGAGGAAGCCGGGGCGGGTCCCCGAAGCCGTCGTGGACGTCGAGGTGGTCCGGGAAGCCGGGAGCAGCGTCCGGGTCGCCGGAGACCGCGCGGTCCGGCAGGGCCACCGTGCCGGCGTCGACGCCCGACCCGCGGCAGTGCCGGATGAGCCCCCACACCGCCCAGCCGGTGTCCAGGAGGTCCTCCGGCCTGACCCGCGCGAACCGCTGTGTCAGGGCCACCTGTGGCTCAGCCCGCCGACTCCGCCGCGTGCGGGCTCAGGACGCCCATCGTGACCAGGGCGATGATGACGATGCCGAGGGCGATCCGGTACCAGACGAAGGGCATGAAGCTCTTGGTCGAGATGAACTTCATGAACCAGGCGATGACCGCGTAGCCGACGACGAAGGCGATCACCGTGGCGAAGATCGTCGGACCCCAGGAGACGTGGTCGCTCTCCAGCGCGTCCTTCAACTCGAAGAGCCCGGAGGCCAGTACGGCCGGAATGGCGAGGAGGAAGGAGTAGCGGGCCGCGGACTCGCGCTTGTAGCCCATGAAGAGGCCGCCGCTGATGGTGGCGCCGGAGCGGGAGACCCCGGGCACGAGGGCCATGGCCTGGCACATGCCGAAGATCAGGCCGTCCTTCACGCCGAGGTTCTCAAGTCCCTTGCGCTGCTTGGGTGCCCGGTGCCGCCCGCCGGTCTCGTCGCGCGCCGCCAGCCGGTCGGCGACGCCGATGACGATTCCGACGACGATCAGCATGGTGGCGGTGATGCGCAGATCGCGGAACGGCCCCTCGATCTGGTCCTTGAACAGCAGCCCCAGCACCCCGATGGGGATGGACCCGACGATCACCAGCCAGCCCATCTGGGCGTCGTGGTCGCTGCGCAGCTCCTTCTTGACGAGGGAACGGCTCCACGTCGCCACGATCCGCCCGATGTCCTTGCGGAAGTAGATCAGGACGGCGGCCTCGGTGCCGATCTGGGTGATCGCGGTGAAGGCCGCCCCGGGGTCCTTCCAGCCCGAGAAGGCCGCGGTCAGCCGCAGGTGCGCGCTGGAGGAGACGGGGAGGAACTCGGTCAGCCCCTGGACGAGTCCGAGGATGAGTGATTCGAACCAAGACATGAAGTTACGGCGTCCAAGTGCTGGTCGTGTGACGGAAGTCGGGCGCGCCGCATCACCGGGCGCGGTGATCGGGGTGCGAGGGCAGCGTAGCGCCCCGCGGTGACGGCCCGGCCACAGGGGCGGTCGGGCCCGGACGCGCGACCGGTTAGGGCCTACGCGGCGGTCGGGCCCGACACCGTCCAGCCGGGGGCCTGCGGGTGGGACGTCAGGTCCTCGTGTACGACCGTGCCGCGGCAGGCGGAGCAGACGACGACGGGCTCCAGTTCATGGCCGCAGACGTGCTCCAGGACCATGGGCCGGTCGTCGTCCTTGCGCAGGTGCCGGTCGCCCCATGCCATGAGCGTCAGCAGCACCGGCTCCAGTTCCAGTCCCGCCTGGGTGGGCCGGTACTCGAAGCGCTGCGGCCGCTCGCTGTAGACCCGCTTGGTCAGGATCCCGGCGTCGACCAGCCGGCGCAGCCGGGTGGCCAGGACGTCGCGCGGGACCCCGATGTTGCGCACGAGCTGGTCGAAGCGGCCGTTGCCCAGGCAGACCTCGCGCAGCACGAGCAGGGAGTACTTCTCGCCGACGAGCGCCAGGGCGTCGGCGATGGAGCAGGGGCGCGGGTCTCGGGTGGCGGCCATGATGCCCAGTCTAGGCGAGGGTTTGGTTCTCCAACTTAAAGGGTTTGATTTTCCAACTCGCAAGGCTATGGTGAGTTTGGATTTCCTACTCGCCGGTAATCGCCCTCATTGATGGAGGCACGCACCATGCGTGACGCAGTCATCGTCGAAGCCGTACGCACCCCCGTGGGCAAGGGCAAGCCGAACGGCTCCCTCGCGCACGTGCACCCCGTCGAACTCCTCGCCCACACCCTGCGCACCCTCGTGGAGCGCTCCGGCGTCGACCCGGCCCTCATCGACGACGTCATCGGCGGCACCGTCGACCAGGTCGGCGAGCAGGCCATGAACACCACCCGCTACGCGGCCCTGTCGGCCGGCTTCCCCGAGACGGTCCCGGCGACCACCGTGGACCGCCAGTGCGGCTCCTCCCAGCAGGCCGTGCACTTCGCCGCGCAGGGCGTGATCGCCGGCGCCTACGACATCGTCGTCGCCTGCGGGGTCGAGTCGATGAGCCGCGTGCCGATGTGGTCCAACGTCCCCGAGGGCAAGGACCCCTTCGGTCCCGGCATCGCCGCACGCTACGAGGAGGGCCTGGTCCCGCAGGGCATCAGCGCCGAGCTCATCGCCGCCAAGTGGTCGATCTCGCGCGAGCAGATGGACGCGTTCGCCGTCTCCTCGCACCGGAAGGCCGCGGCCGCCTGGGAGCAGGGCCTCTTCGACGCCGAGGTCGCGCCCCTGGAGGGCGTCACGCGCGACGAGTGCGTACGCCCGGGCAGCACCACCGAGATCCTCGCCGGCCTCAAGCCCGCCTACTACGACCCGGCCTTCGCCGAGCGCTTCCCCCAGATCGAGTGGAACGTCACGGCGGGCAACGCCAGCCCCGTCAACGACGGGGCCTCGGCCGTCCTGATCATGTCGAGCGAGACCGCCGAACGCCTGGGCCTGCGTCCCCTGGCCCGCCTGCACTCGTTCGCCGTCACCGGCTCCGACCCGATCCTCATGCTGACCGGAGTGGTGCCGGCCACCGAGAAGGTCCTGCGCCGGGCCGGTCTCACCGTCGACGACATCGACCTCTTCGAGGTCAACGAGGCGTTCTCCAGCGTGGTCCTGGCCTGGCAGCAGGAGACGGGGGCGGACCTGGCCAAGGTCAACGTCCACGGGGGTGCGATCGCGATCGGCCATCCCCTGGGCGCGAGCGGCACCCGGCTGACGACGACGCTGGTGCACGCGATGCGGGAACGCGGGGCCCGTTACGCCCTCCAGACCATGTGCGAGGCGGGCGGACTGGCCAACGCGATGATCCTCGAAAGGGTGTGAGGAGCGCCTTCCGGAACGCGGCCGGCGCCGCGCGGTCAGGCGCTCAGGGGCGGCGCAGCCGGTGCCGCTTGCGCCACGCCACGATCGCCCCCGCCAGGCCCGGCAGGGCGATCGCAGCCAGGGCGATCACAAAGGCCGGCGAGGTGGGCGCCGAAGCCCGCGCCCCGGCGACGACGTACGCGGCGGTGTTCGGGATCGACCCGAGCGCCGTCGCCGCGAGGAACGGGACACAGCCCATGCGGGAGACCGCGGCGCAGTAGTTCGCCGCGGCGAACGGCACACCGGGAAACAGCCGGGCCGCCAGCATCGAGCGGAAGCCGTGCCGGCTCAACTGCCCGTCCGCCGCCTTCAGCCACCGCCCCCGCAGCAACGGCCGCAGCGCGTCCTGCCCGAGGCCCCGGCCCAGCCCGAAGGCGATGCCCGCCCCGAGGACCGTGCCGGCGAGCGCCGACGCCAGCCCGAGCTGCGACCCGAAGAGCGCGCCCGCGGCGAGGTTGAGCAGCGGTCGCGGTACGAACGCCACCGTGCACAGCCCGTACGCCACCCCGAAGACGACCGCGGCCGCGACCCCGCCGAGCTGGGGCGGCCAGCCGTCCGAGAGCAGTCTCTGCGGCTCGAACAGCAGGACCGTGGACGCGGCGCCCGCGAGCAGCGCGACCAGCAAGGAGAGCCGGGACCACGGCGACAGCAGCACTCTCGAGCAGCGGGCGGTGAGACGCACCGGAGCGGGGACGGGGAGAGCGAGCTCCGTGGCGAGGGCCGGGGGAGTGGCCGTGGCGGTGCCCCCAGAGCGGGTGGTGGCATCGAGCATCCTGTGACGGTAACCGACACCGGCGGGTGATTGCCCCGCGGATGCCGTCGGTTGTGTGACGGGCGGCCGTGAAAAACCGTTCGACGTGGGACGACGCGTCGGACATGATCTGCGTCATGTTCCGGTACGCCTTCGCTCTCGCAGCATCCGCAGTCGCGGATGCGCCGAAGGCTGCCGTTCCCGTTCTCCTGGCCGCCGCAGACGGCGCCCGAAGCTGACCCTTCCCGGACAGTCCGGCGGACCCCGCAGGGGGAGGGTCGGCCAGTCCTCGGGGTCCCCGTTCTTCCGTGAACACGAAGAGGCTTCGAGGTACAGCCATGTCCAAAACCGCTTATGTGCGCACCAAGCCGCACCTGAACATCGGCACGATGGGTCACGTCGACCACGGCAAGACCACCCTGACCGCCGCCATCACCAAGGTCCTCGCCGAGCGCGGCAGCGGCACGTTCGTGCCGTTCGACCGCATCGACCGGGCCCCGGAGGAGGCCGCGCGCGGGATCACCATCAACATCGCGCACGTCGAGTACGAGACCGACACCCGGCACTACGCGCACGTGGACATGCCGGGCCACGCCGACTACGTCAAGAACATGGTCACCGGGGCGGCGCAGCTCGACGGGGCGATCCTCGTCGTCTCCGCGCTCGACGGGATCATGCCGCAGACCGCCGAACACGTGCTGCTCGCGCGGCAGGTGGGCGTCGACCACGTGGTGGTCGCCCTCAACAAGGCGGACGCGGCCGACGAGGAGCTGGTCGAGCTCGTCGAACTGGAGGTCCGCGAACTGCTCACCGCGCACGGCTACGGCGGCGACGCCGTGCCCGTCGTACGGGTCTCGGGACTCAAGGCCCTGGACGGGGACCCGCGTTGGACGGCGTCGATCGAGGCGCTGCTGGACGCGGTGGACACGTACGTGCCCATCCCCGAGCGGTATCTCGACGCGCCCTTCCTGATGCCCGTCGAGAACGTGCTCACCATCACCGGCCGGGGGACCGTGGTGACCGGGGCGGTCGAGCGGGGCACCGTGCGGGTCGGTGACCGGGTCGAGGTGCTGGGGGCCGCCGTGGAGACGGTGGTGACCGGCGTCGAGACCTTCGGCAAGCCGATGGAGGAGGCGCAGGCCGGGGACAACGTGGCGCTGCTCCTGCGGGGCGTGCCGCGGGACGCGGTCCGGCGGGGGCATGTGGTGGCCGCGCCGGGCAGTGTGGTGCCGAGTCGTCGCTTCACCGCGCAGGTGTACGTGCTGTCGGCACGCGAGGGCGGTCGTACGACACCGGTCACCACCGGGTACCGGCCGCAGTTCTACATCCGTACCGCGGACGTCGTGGGAGACGTGGACCTCGGCGAGGTCGCCGTCGCGCGGCCGGGGGACCAGGTGGTCATGACCGTGGAACTGGGCCGGGACGTGCCCTTGGAGGCGGGGCTCGGGTTCGCCATCCGTGAGGGTGGGAGGACCGTGGGGGCGGGCACCGTGACAGCCGTCGTGTGAGGGCGGTCGCCGTCGTGTGCGGGGGACCGCGGGCCGGTCGTGGCTGGTCGCGCGGTTCCCCGCGTCGCTGAGTCGGCACACTGGACGGGTGACTGACTCGATACCCGTCGCCAGGGCCACCGACTCCGGCTTCGCCAAGCTCATGCCCGACGTCGACCGTGCCAGGGCCTGGCTGCTGACCGTGGACGGGGCTCCGCAGTCCTACGTCGATCTCGACGAGCCGACGCACCTGGAGTTCGAGTACGCGCGGCGGCTCGGGCACGTCCTGGACGGCGTCGGGGAGCCGGGGCGGGCCCTGGACGTCGTCCATCTCGGCGGGGGCGCGCTGACGTTGCCCCGGTATCTCGCGGCCACCCGGCCGGGGTCGCGGCAGGACGTCGTCGAGTTCGACCGGGGGCTGCTGGAGCTGGTCGCCGAACATCTGCCGCTCCCGCACGGCGCCGGGATCGCCCTGCACGCGGCCGATGCGCGGGCGTGGCTGGAGAACGCCCCGGCGGACCACGCGGAGGTGCTGGTCGCCGACGTCTTCGGAGGCTCGCGGGTCCCGGCGCACCTGACGTCGCTGGAGTACGCCCGCGAGGCCGCGCGGGTGCTCCGGAGCGACGGCGTCTATCTCGCGAACCTCGCCGACGGGGCGCCCTTCGCCTTCCTGCGGTCCCAACTCGCGAACTTCGCCGAGGTGTTCGAGGAACTGGTGCTGATCGCGGAGCCGGGGGTGCTGCGCGGGCGGCGGTTCGGGAACGCCGTGCTCGTCGCGGCGCGACGGCCACTCGACACGGCGGCACTGGCCCGGCGTACGGCGGCCGACGCGTTCCCCGCCCGGGTCGAACACGGCGAGGGCCTGCGCGGCTTCATCGGCGCGGCCCGGCCGGTACGGGACGAGGACGCCGTGCCGTCACCCGAGCCCCCCGACGGGGCGTTCGGTGTCGGCTGAGTCGGTCGGATGGCCTGTTCGGTGCTGCTGAGGCGTGCGTCACGGCTTCCAGCGTGCGGAGGACTGTCGCGGGAGGCCGTGGTGTCAGCCGAGTCCGCCGACGGGGCGTTCGGTGTCGGCCGTGTCGGTCGGGGCCTGGGTGATGTGCTTGGTGTTGCGGCGCAGGTTGCGGACGTCCGGTACGCACAGGACGAGTGCCGTGACGGCCGCGATCAGGCCGGCGCAGCCCCACAGGGCGGTGTCACGGCCGAACGCCGACTCCGCCGGGCCGGCCAGCGCGGCCGCGAGCGGCATGAGGGCGACCGAGCCGAACCAGTCGTAGGCCGAGACCCGGGAGAGCTTGTCCTCCGGTATCTCCTGGTGCAGGGCGGTCATCCAGGAGACACCGAACACCTCGACGGTCGCGCCGGCCACGAACATCGCCGTGCACAGCACGGGCACCGAGACCGGTACGGCCAGCGCGGCGGACGGCAGGGCCAGCGGGAACACGCACAGGATGCCCGTGAACAGCAGGCGCTGCGGCTTCCAGCGGGTCATGAGGAGGGCGCCCACGACCGTGCCCGCGCCGAAGAACCCGAGGGCCACGCCCCAGGGCCCCGCCCCGCCCAGGTGGTCCCGGGCGACGAGCGGGCCGTAGACGGCGTCGGCGGCGCCCAGAACCGCGTTCGCGACGGAGAACTGGACGACGATGCCCCACAGCCACGGCCGCCCCGCGACCTCGCGCCAGCCGTCGCGGAGGTCGGCGAGGAGGCCGGCACCCGGTGCGCGGGCCGGGATGTGGCTGACGTCGAGGAGCGCGCGCAGCGAACCCGCGGCGGCGAAGGCGACGGCGTCCGCCGCGAGCACCCAGCCCGGACCGACGGCCGCGACCATCGCGCCGCCGAGCGCGGCCCCGCCCAGCGCCGCGCCCTGCATCGCCATCCGGAACACCGCGAAGGCCCGGCCGGCCTGCTCACCGCTCACCGTGGACAGCAGCATCCCCTCGGCCGCCGGGCTGAAGAACGCGTGGCCGGTCCCGCCGAGCGCGGTGAGCAGCATCATCTGCCACAACCGGGGCTCGCCGGTCAGGACGAGGACGGCGAAGGCGCCCTGCGAGACGCAGTTGAGGGTGTTGGCCGCGACCATCACGCGGTGCCGGGGCAGGCGGTCCGCCACAGCGCCGCCGATCAGCAGGAACACCACCAGCGGGAGGGTGCGCGCGGCGGCCACCAGACCCACGTCGCCGCTGTCGCCGCCCGCCGCCAGCACGGCGAACGCGGCGGCGATCACGGCGCCGTTGCTGCCCAGGTTGGTCACGAACGCGGCGGCGGTCAGCAGGCTGTAGTTGCGGCTCGCCCAGGCGGGTCTGCGGGCGCGGGAGGAGTCGGCGGAGCGGGTCACCGGCTGACTATCGCCGCCCGGGTGCCGCCTTGCCAAACCGTCTGCGGGCCGGACCGGGAGAACGGCGCCCGGCGCCGACCGCGTTTCCGGCCGCTGCGAGGAGACGTCGATCACTGGCACCGGACCTGGTCAGCGCGATCTACTCGTGGGTAACATCCCGGACATGAGCGCAGACCAGATGTCCGTCGGCGAGATGCTCGCCGCCACCGTGCCCATGGTGCGGACCCTGAACCTCGAGTTCCTGGAGACCGGCCCGGAGAAGGTCGTGGTGGCCCTGCCCGACCAGGGGGAGTTCCACAACCACGTGGGCGGACCGCACGCCGGTGCGATGTTCACGCTCGCCGAGTCGGCCAGCGGGGCGGTCGTCCTGGCCGCGTTCGGCGACCAGCTCTCGCGCGCGGTACCGCTGGCCGTCAACGCCGAGATCGCCTACCGCAAGCTCGCGATGGGCCCGGTGACCGCCACGGCGACCCTGGGCCGCCCGGCCTCCGAGGTCGTCGCAGAGCTCGACGCCGGGAAGCGCCCGGAGTTCCCAGTCACGATCGAGATCCGTCGCGGGGACGGGGCGGTCACGGACGAGATGACGGTGGTGTGGACCCTGCGGCCCAACGGCTGAGCCGGACCGCCATGTTCGGGTGACCGATGTGCGCGGGGCGGCGGCCGTCCCGTCCCGGGCCGGTCCCGGTCCCCCGGTGACCACGACCACCGTCGCCCGTCGCTCAGGCCACCGACCGCCGCCGTACGACCCCTTCGCCGCTCTCCAGCTGCCCCACGAACCCCTTGAGCCAGTCGGTGAACTCCGGGCCGAGATCGGGGCGGGCGCAGGCCAGGCGGACCACCGTGCGCAGGTAGTCCGCCTTGTCGCCGGTGTCGTGGCGCAGGCCGTCGAAGACGACGCCGTGGACCGTGCCGTCGGTCGCGAGCGTCTGGAGGGCGTCGGTGAGCTGGATCTCGCCGCCGCGGCCCGGCGGGGTCCGCTCCAGGACGTCGAAGACGGCGGGGTCGAGGACATAGCGGCCGATGACCGCGTAGGCGCTCGGGGCGTCCGCGGGGGAGGGCTTCTCGACCAGGCCGGTCACGCGGACCACGCCCTCCTCCTCCGTCGCCTCGACCGCCGCGCAGCCGTAGCGGTGGATCTGCTCGCGCGCCATTTCCATGAGGGCGATCACGCTCCCGGTGTGCCGTTCGCGGACGTCGAGCATCGTGCTGAGCAGGGTCTCGCGCGGGTCGATCAGGTCGTCGCCGAGGAGGACGGCGAACGGCTGGTCGCCGACGTGGCGGCGGGCGCAGAGCACCGCGTGGCCGAGTCCGAGCGGCTCGCCCTGCCGGATGTGGTGGATGGCGGCGAGCCGGGCGGGGTCGCGCACCGCGTCGAGGCGTACCGCGTCGCCCTTGGCGGCCAGGACCTGCTCCAGCTCGAAGGCGTTGTCGAAGTGGTCCTCGATGGCCCCCTTGTGGCGGCCGGTGACCATCAGGACGTCGTCGAGCCCGGCCGCGGCGGCCTCCTCCACGACGTACTGGATGGCCGGCTTGTCGACGACCGGGAGCATCTCCTTCGGCGTCGCCTTGGTCGCCGGCAGGAACCGGGTGCCGAGCCCGGCGGCCGGAACGACCGCCTTGCGGACGGTACGGACGGGGACGGGGGTGTCGGTCGCGTGGGGGACGATCATGCGGGACATGCTGCGCCACGGGAATGAGAGCACACCGGGAGATGCCTGGGTGCCCGCTGTGGACCCGGCCGGGCGAGGGAATTTCGTGTGCCAGGCATCCGGCCGCCGGGCGCGACTCGATCCCAACTCCCGCGTAATTTCGAATGCGGGTGCGGATACCAGCGGTAACTTTTCTGAAGTCGACTCTTTTTGAACACGGGTCACTCCATCTTCTTGTTTGCTGCGCGTTCATTGTGCGAAGGTGAGCGCCCCCCGACGGCCGGGTCTCCACTGACGCGGCAAAGGTATGCACCAATCAGGCGCCTGCTTTCCGAGGAGCGCATATTCCGTGCGGTCCTGCGGCTTGGAAGGAATTGGTCCCGTGCAATCCGCTCACCCCCCACGACCCCCTTATCCGCCACGCCCCGGATCGCCCCCGGCGGAGTCCGACCGCGATCTCCTGGCCGGGCTGGGGCGGAACCGCGTGGACGGCCATGCCGTCGCGCTGTTGATGGCGCGACACTGGCAGGCCACGTACGAATACTCCGTCATCTGCCTCGCCTCCTGGTCGGGTTCGGCCTCGATGGCGGCCGCCGCGGCTTTTCACCGTGTGCTGGGTCGGGCGGGTGACGGTGCACTGCGCCCCCAACTGCTCGTGGCGGTGCGGGAGTTCGTCAAGGAGTGGGCCGCGGACGACGAAATCTCCGCCGTACTGCCGGAACTCCGCAAGACGATCGGCGGTCGCGGCCTGCGCGCCGCGAGGTCCGCCACCCCCGAAAGACGACTGCTCGCCGAGCGCGCATTCCGGGCCCTTCCCGGTGCCTCCCAATGTCTCCTGTGGCATGCCGAGGTCGAGGCCGAACCCATATCCGTACCCGCCGGTCTGCTGGGGGTGGACACCACCCGTGCGGCAGCCGCCCTGGAACAGGCGCGCGAGCAATTCCGCACCGGATGCGTCCGCGCCCACCGGGAACTCGCGCCGACCAGTGAATGCCGTTTCTACAATCGCCTCCTGGATGTCCCGATTCGCCGGGGCGGGGACCTTCTGCCCGATGTCCGCAGGCATCTGACGGAGTGCCGTTACTGCCGTCATGCCGCCGAACAGCTCAGCCACTTCGAGGGCGGCCTCGAGGTGCTGCTCGCCGAGACGGTGCTCGGCTGGGGCGCCCACCGCTATCTCGACTCACGGCCCGCGCGTGCCGCCGGACGTCCCGCCCCGGCGCCGATCCGCGCGGCCCGTGCCAAGCCCGGCGGACGGCACCGCCCCGCCCCGGCGGGCTTCCTCGCCCAGCGCAGGAGCGCCCGGGCGGTTCTCGTGGGGGCCGGTCTGACCTCCCTGGTCCTGCTCGCGACGGTGCTGGTCGCCAAGGGCTGGTCCGACGACGGTGTCCCCGTGCCCGGCGCCACCTGGGGTGCGGTGAGCGGCAACACCGTACGGCCGAACCCGTCGCAGGTCTCCCGGGACGCCCCGTCCACCGCCTCCGTGGGCGAGGCCGGCGAGACCGGCCACGGCACGCTCCGCAACGCCGGCGACGGCCGGTGCCTGGACACCCACGGCACGCGGACCGCGGACGGCACACGGGCCGTGCTCGCGGCATGCTCCTCCGCCGCGTCCCAGCAGTGGACCTACCTGGAGGACGGACTGCTGCGCAGCGCCGCCGACCCGCGGCTCTGCCTCGACGCGGACGCCGAGAAGCGGTCGGTCGTGGTCGCCGACTGCCTGACCGGCACGGGAGAGGTCCGCTACGACCTCACCGTGCGCGGCGAACTGCTGCTGCGCGGCGGGAAGGGGCTCCTGGTCGCGCCGGGCGAGGGGGAGTCCGTCGTCGTCACCGATCGCGACGGGTCGCAGGGACAGCGGTGGCTGCTGCAGTCCGCCGACGCGAACGCGTCCGCGCAGCAGGGCACACACGCGCCGCAGGACACGGGACCGGGGCGGGACACGGACCCGGACCGGCTCCCGGCGGGTCCCGGCGACCTCGTCCCACCCGGTCTCGCCCCGTCGGCGCCGCCCTCCCCGCCCTCCGGTCCCGACGCCCACCGGGACCAGGATTCCGGCCGGCCCTCGGACCGGGACGGAAGCCCGCCCGAGCGGTACGGGACGCGGGTGGCCCAGGCCGGCCACGGTGACGCCGGGCCGGCCGTTCCCGTCGAGCGGGCCCGACCGGCGGTGGGCGCGGTCCTGGACACCGCGACGTCGGCGACGGCGTCCGGAGCGTCGGTCCTCGGCGCACTCGCCGCCGGTGCGGGGCCGGGCCTCGGCGGGTGAGTCCGTGCCCCCGACGCCGGTTCTCCCGAACCGGTAGGCTTCCCGGGCGTGCGTCGGAAGGTGACGCACGCCGGGAACGCGACTTGGGAGGAACCGGCGTTGCACGTCCAGGAATGGCTCGACACCGTGCCCCCGGCCGCCGTCTACGCCCTGGTGGGCCTGGTCATCGGCCTGGAGAGCCTGGGCATCCCGCTGCCCGGCGAGATCATCCTGGTCTCCGCGGCGCTGCTGTCCTCGCAGCACGCGGGTATCAACCCGGTGGTCCTCGGCGCGTGCGCCAGCGTCGGCGCGGTCGTCGGCGACTCCATCGGGTACGCGATCGGACGCAAGGGCGGACGGCCGCTGCTCGCCTGGCTCGGCAACAAGTTCCCCCGGCACTTCAGCGAGGGCCATGTGGCCACGGCCGAGCGGTCCTTCGAGAAGTGGGGCATGTGGGCGGTCTTCTTCGGCCGCTTCGTCGCGCTGCTGAGGATCTTCGCCGGACCGCTCGCCGGTGTGCTGCGGATGCCGTACTGGAAGTTCCTGATCGCCAATGTGCTGGGCGGGATCGTCTGGGCCGGGGGTACGACGGCGGTCATCTACTACGTCGGGATCGTCGCGGAGTCCTGGCTGAAGCGGTTCTCGTGGCTCGGGCTCGTGCTGGCCGTGCTGATCGGGCTGACCTCGATGCTGGTGCTCAAGCGCAAGGCGGCGAAGGCCACGGCGACGGCGGCGGCCCGGAAGCAGGCGGCCGAGCCGGAGACCGTCCCGGCCGCCGACTGAGCCTCACGGCTTCTCGTGCACCTCCTGGTGGGCCTTGGACAGGTCCGCGTAGAGCGTGCCGTTCAGGGTGACCCCCTGCCGCTCCTCCTCCGTCAGCTCCCGCCGCACCTTCGCCGGCACGCCCGCGACCAGCGAACCGGGCGGGACCCGCATGCCCTGCGGCACCAGTGCCTGGGCCGCGACCAGGGAACCGGCCCCGATCACCGCGCCGTTCAGCACGGTCGCGCCCATGCCGATCAGACAGTCGTCCTCGACCGTGGCGCCGTGGACGACGGCGTTGTGCCCCACGGACACGCGCTCGCCGATCGTCACCGGGAAGCCGGGATCGGCGTGCAGAGTGCAGTTGTCCTGGATGTTGCTCCGGGCGCCGACTGAGATGCGTTCTACATCGCCGCGGGCCACCGCGCCGTACCAGAGGCTGGCCCCCGCCCGTAGCGTCACGTCTCCGATCACCGATGCGGTGGGTGCCACGAAGGCCCCCTCGTCGATCTGCGGTTCCCTTCCGCCGATGCCCGTGATCAACGCCTTGTGCGCCATTCCGCCTCCTGGTTCGTGATGTCCCGCACGGTACGCCACCCGGTTGGGGCGAAGATCACAACCCCGCGGTCTCATGCGGACGGCGTGCGCTCAGTACGGTGAGCTCGTGCCGAAGAGCAAGAACACGTTCTCATCCTGGCGGGGCCGCGTCGTGCAGCGTGCCGTCCACGCGGGCTGGGCCTGGGTGCAGCGCACCGGGTCCGTCACCGCCGAGCGCCCGGGGCGCTTCCGCTTCGGCGCGCTGGGGGCGCACACCCGGCTGGCCTTTCCGCTCGGCACGGTGTTCGGCGAGCCGTGGATCCATGTGGGTTCCCACTGCATCGTCGGCGAGCAGGTCACCCTGACCGCGGGCCTGATGCCCGACCTGGACCTCGGCCCGGATCCGATCCTGCGCATCGGCGACGGGGTCGTGCTGGGCCGCGGCAGCCATGTCATCGCCGACACCACGGTGACCATCGGCAGCGACTGCTACTTCGGGCCCTATGTGTACGTCACCTCGACGAATCACTCGTACGACGATCCCCACGAGCCCATCGGCAAGCAGTGGCCGCGGATGGAGCCGGTGGAGATCGGTTCGGGGTGCTGGATCGGGACCGGGGCGGTGATCCTGCCCGGGGCCCGGATCGGGCGGAACGTCGTCGTGGCCGCCGGTGCCGTCGTCCGTGGGGTGGTGCCGGACCACGCCGTGGTCGCGGGGGCGCCCGCTCGGGTCGTCAGGCGGTGGACGGCCGAGGAGGGGTGGCAGCCGCCGCTGCGCACGCCGGCGCCGGTGCCGATCCCTCCGGGGGCGACGGCGGAGGAGTTGAGCGCGTTGGCGGGGCTGGACGAGGAGACGGTGGCGAAGTTGGCTGAGCTGGACTGAACGCACCTGGCGAGTGCCCGGTTCGGTTGCCGGGCGGCTGCGGGTTCGTGGGGCCGGTCGCGCAATTCCCGCGCCCTGGAGGGGTGCGCCGGAGCCTCACCCCGTCGCCAGGAGCAGGGTGCCCACCAGGGCCAGGCCCGCGCCCGCCGCCTGGAGGGTGCGCAGGCGTTCGCCGAGGAGGCCACGGGCGGCCAGGGCCGTCACCACCGGGTAGAGGGAGGCGAGGACCGCGGCCACGGTGACCGGGCCGTGCTGGGCGGCCACCGCGTACGTGCCGTTGGCCGCCACGTCCGCGAGGCCGACGAAGGCGAGAGCGGGGAGGGACGTCCAGGGGAAGCCGGGGACCGGGAAGGCGGGGGTGCCCCGCTTCACCGAGCCGTACAGAGCGGCGCCCCCCACCGCCACGCTGACCAGGCGCTGGACGAACAGGGCGAGGAACAGGCCGGGGACGGTCGTGGACGCCTCCGCGATCAGGGCGAAGACCGTGCCGAAGCCGAGGGCCGCGATCAGCGTGAGGACGATCGCCTCGCGCTGCACCGGGGCTCCGCGCAACTGGGGGCCGCCCGCCAGGACCACCCCGGTCACGGCCACCGCGATGCCCGCTGCCTGCACCGGCCCGGGACGCTCGCCGAGGAGGAGGCCCACGCCGACCGGGACCGCCACGCTGAGCGTGCCCAGCGGGGAGACGACTCCCATCGGGCCCAGCGCGAGCGCCCTGTAGAAGCAGATGAGGGCGACCGGCCCGGCCAGTCCCGCGGCGAACGCGAACCACAGCCGGGGACCCGCCTCGCTCCAGCCGCCCGTCGCCACCACGATCGCGCCGAGCACCGCCGCCGCGAGCGCCTGGGAGACCACCACCACCGTGAGCGCGGGGAGCCGCCGGGTCAGCACCCCGCCGCCGAAGTCGGCCAGGCCCCACAGCAGGCTGGTGGCCAGGGCGAAGAATGCTGTCACGGCTCGCCTCGCAGTACAGTTCGGTGAACGATCGGGTGCACCCCACCGTAGTTCATTCAGTTGCACTGTGTCATACAGAATATTGGACGTGACGTGTCGGACCTCGACCTGCTGACCCAGTCCCTCGCGCGCAACGTCAAGCGCTGGCGGACCGAGCGCGGCTTCACCCTGGACACTCTCGCCGCCCGGGCCGGAGTCAGCCGCGGCATGCTGATCCAGATCGAGCAGGCCCGCACCAACCCCAGCCTCGGCACCGTCGTGAAGATCGGTGACGCCCTCGGCATCAGCATCACCACGCTGCTCGACTACGAGCAGGGGCCCAAGGTGCGGGTCGTCCCGCCCGAGCAGGTGGTGCGGCTGTGGAGCACGGAGGCGGGAAGCTGGAGCCGGCTCCTCGCGGGCGCGGAGGCCCCCGGCCCGCTGGAGATGTGGGAGTGGCTGATGATGCCGGGCGAGAGCAGCAGGTCGGACCCGCACCCCGCCGGGACGGTCGAGATCCTGCACGTCACCGAGGGCGAGATGACCCTGACCGTCGACGGCGTCGAGCACCTGGTCCCCACCGGGGCGAGCGTCACCTTCGAGGCCGACGCCGAGCACGTCTACGCCAACCAGGGCGACGTCCCCGCGCGGTGGATGCTGGCGGTCTCGGTGCCGGCCGTGCCCTGAGCGGCTGTTAGCGTGCCGCCATGGACGCACCCATCGGACACTTCGACCACGCCACCCCCGCCCCCGCCGCCCTCGACGAGCTGATCCGACCGGTCGCCGACGCCGTACGCCACTGGAGCGGCAGCGTCCCCGCCGAGCAGATCGTGTACGTCGACACCGACCCGCAGTGGGCCGACACCGCGGTCTTCGTCGAGCACTACGGCCGGGAGCTCCTGGAGCAGTCGGCGAACTGTGTGGTGGTGGCCGGCAAGCGCGGCGGCGAGACCACGCTCGCCGCGTGCGTGGTGCTGTCCACCACCCGGGCCGACGTCAACGGAGTCGTCCGCCGCCAGCTCGGCGCCCGCAAGGCGTCCTTCGCCCCGATGGACACGGCGACCGGGGAGAGCGGCATGGAGTACGGCGGCATCACCCCGATCGGACTCCCCGCCGGCTGGCCGCTGTTGATCGACTCGGCCGTGGTGGACCTGCCCTACGTCCTGGTCGGCAGCGGGCGGCGTCGGGGGAAACTGCTGGTGCCGGGCAAGGCGTTCGCGGAACTGCCGGGCGCCGTGGTGCTGGAGGGGCTCGGCGTCGCCTGAGCTCAGGCCGGCGCGTGGTGGGCGAGCGCGTGGTGCGGGTCGGGCTCGCCCGGCACCGGCGCCGGATCGGCGTGCACCAGGGCCGCGGTGAGCCGGGGCACCGCGTGCAGCAGGGCGTGCTCCGCCGCCACGGCCACCGCGTGCGACTGACGTACCGTCATCTTCCCGTCCACCACGACCGCCACCTCCGCGCGCAACCGGTGCCCGATCCAGCGGAGCCGCAACTCGCCCACCCCTCGCACCCCTTCGACCTCCCGCAGGGCGGCCTCGGCCCGGTCGACGAGCTCCGGGTCGACGGCGTCGAGCACCCGCCGGAACACCTCGCGGGCGGCGTCCCGCAGCACCAGCGTGATCGCGGCCGTGATCGCCAACCCCACGAGCGGGTCGGCCAGTTGCCAGCCCAGGGCCGAACCGCCGGCCCCGGCGAGCACGGCCAGTGAGGTGAACCCGTCGGTGCGGGCGTGCAGTCCGTCCGCCACTAGTGCCGCCGAGCCGATGTCCCGGCCCACCCGGATGCGGTGGCGGGCCACCCACTCGTTGCCCGCGAAGCCCACCAGCGCGGCCGCGGCGACCGCCGGGACGTGTGCCACGGGACGGGGATCGAGCAGCCGGTCGATCGCCGCCCACCCCGCGAAGGCCGCGCTCGCGGCGATCGTCAGCACGATCACGATGCCCGCGAGATCCTCGGCGCGGCCGTAGCCGTACGTGAACCGGCGGGTGGCCGCACGCCGGCCCAGCACGAAGGCGATGCCCAGCGGTACGGCGGTCAGCGCGTCCGCCGCGTTGTGCACCGTGTCGCCGAGCAGCGCGACGGACCCGGACACGGCCACTACGACCGCCTGGGCCAGGGCCGTGATCCCCAGCACCGCCAGTGAGACCCACAGGGCGCGCATGCCGCGGGCGGAGGACTCCAGGGCGGCGTCGATCTTGTCGGCGGTCTCGTGGGAGTGCGGGGTCAGGAGATGCGCCAGGCGGTGACGGAGGCCGTGGCGCCCGTGGTCATGCCCGTGCTCGTGC
Source organism: Streptomyces sp. NPDC091972 (assembly GCF_044756385.1). NCBI lineage: Bacteria > Bacillati > Actinomycetota > Actinomycetes > Kitasatosporales > Streptomycetaceae > Streptomyces > Streptomyces sp. NPDC091972. Next base: position 71,013 of record NZ_JBIVSV010000003.1, read on the forward strand.
CCGTGCGGATGGTCGTGACCGTGCTCGTGGTGGCTCACGTGCTGCCCCTTCCGGTGCGCGCGGTGGTGGACGTGGCGCGCCCACCCCGCCATTATGTGCGTATGAGCGCACGCATGCACCTGTCATCTGCGCACGATGCGCACCCGCGCACCCCCGGCGAGGAGCAGTTCGCCCTCGCCGCCGAGGTCCTCGCCCTGCTTGGCGACCGCACCCGCCTCGCGCTGCTGCACGCCCTGACCGGGGGAGAGGCCGACGTCACGACGCTCACCGAGGCGTGCGGGGCGGCCCGGCCCGCGGTCAGCCAGCACCTGGCGCGGCTCCGGCTGGCCGGGCTGGTCAGCACGCGCAAGGAGGGCCGCCGGGTGGTCTACGCACTGCGCGACGGCCATCTGCGCCGGCTCGTCGACGAGGCCCTGAACGTGGCCGACCACCGGCTCAGCGACCGGCCGGTGCACGACTGAGAGGTCAGTACGCGGCCGCCGTACCGAGGTACTGCTCCGCGAAGGCCGCGGCGGCGGCCGGGGAGGTGAACAGGCGGCGGAGGCGGGCGAAGGTGGTGCCCGCGCGGTACTCGTCGCCCGACGAGGTGCCGTGGTAGACCTCGGAGAGCCACTGGGAGAACTCCTGGTAGTCCCACACGCGCCGCAGACAGGCCTCCGAGTAGCCGTCGAGGCCGCTCCCGTCGCCCTTGCCGAGGTAGGCGACGAGCGCGTCGCCGAGCAGGAACGCGTCGTGCAGGGCGAGGTTCATGCCCTTCGCCGCGATGGGCGCGGTCAGGTGGGCGGCGTCCCCCGCGAGGAACAGACGGCCGAACGTCATGGGCTCGACCACGTAGTTGTGCATGTCGAGGACGCGCTTCTCGATCAGCCGGCCCTCGGTGAGCGGCGGGACGCCGTCCGCGCCCAGACGCTGCTGGAGTTCGGCCCAGACACGCTCGTGGGGCCAGTTCCCGGGGTCGTCGCCCGGCGGGCACTCCAGGTAGTAGCGGGTGACCTCGGGGCTGCGGGCCATGTGCCCGGCGAAACCGTTCGGGTGGATGCCGAACAGGACGCAGTCGGAGGACGGCGGCGCCTCGGCGAGCAGCGCCAGCCAGCCGACGCCGTAGTCGTGCCGGGCGATGTTCGTGGTTTTGGGCAGGACGGTGCGGCTCACCCCGCGGGCCCCGTCGCAGCCGGCCACGAACTCGCACTCCACCAGGTGCCGTTCGCCCGAGTCCGCGTCGGTGTACGACACGGACGGCCTGGGCGACTCCAGGTCGTGCAGGAGGACGTCCCGCACGCCGAAGCGGATCTCGCCGCCCCTGACGTCGGCGTACTCGCGGACCAGGTCGGTGACCAGCAGGGGCTGCGGGTAGACGAAGTGGTGCTGTCCCGTCAGCTCGCCGTAGGCGAAGCGGAAGCGGTCGCCGGCGAAGCGGAACTCGCACTCGGTGTGCGACTGGGCGCGCTCCAGCAGGCTGTCGGCGAGACCGCGCCGCTCCAGACCCCGTACCGCCCACTCCTCGATGACGCCAGCGCGGGGCCGCTGCTCGATGAACTCTCGGGTCTCCACCTCCAGTACGAGGCAGTCGACACCCGCGGCCCGCAGGATGTTGCCGATCGTCAGTCCGGCCGGCCCGGCCCCGACTATCACGACCGGAACACGCTGTGGGGCAACGGAGTTGGGGTGGGAGGTCACCCGGTCATTATGTCGGCCCCCGGCGGGGGCGGGGAGGGAACTCAGCCCAGACGGGGGATCTCGATCGCCGGGCACCGGTCCATGACCATGTCGAGGCCGGCCGCGCGGGTGCGCTCGTACGCGGACTCGTCGACGACGTCCAGCTGGAACCACACCGCCTTCGCCCCCTTGGCGACGGCCTCGTCGGCGACCGCTCCGGCGAGGTCGCTGTTCACGAACACGTCGACCACGTCCACGTCGAACGGGATGTCCGCGAGGGAGGCGTACCCCTGCTCGCCGTGCACGGTCTCCGCGTTGGGGTGGACCGGCACGATCCGCTTGCCGTGGCGCTGGAGCACCTCGGCGACGCGGTAGGCCGCGCGCCCCTGGTTCGACGACAGGCCCACGACGGCCCAGGTGTCGCCGAGTTCGGTGAGGATCTTGCGGATCGTCGCTGCGTCGCCGTACACGTCGGAACTCCTCGGGAAGCGGAAAACGGGCCGTGGGGGAAACACCGCCCGGCCTCCAGGTCTTCCCGGGGGCCCGGTCACGCCGGCCCGCTCCCGCGGGGCGGTCGGTCCCGACCTCCGGCGTGCGCGGCCCGGCGCCGGAACGTACGGTGGCGCCCAGGTGTTCGACCCCGGGCACGGGACGGCTGTCCCGGCGGTCGTCGGAGGGTGGAGGCGGCATGACCGAGAAGGGCGCGGAGAAACTGCCGCGCAAGACCTACGAGAAGGAACTGCTGCGACTCCAGACGGAGTTGGTGAAGCTCCAGGAATGGGTGCGCGCGGAGGGCGCCCGGCTGGTCGTGGTCTTCGAGGGCCGGGACGCGGCGGGCAAGGGCGGCACCATCAAGCGGGTCGCCGAACACCTCAACCCCCGTGTGGCCCGGATCGCGGCCCTGCCGAAGCCGACCGAGCGGGAACGCGGCCAGTGGTACTTCCAGCGGTACGTCGAGCACCTGCCGGCGCCCGGCGAGATCGTGCTGTTCGACCGGTCCTGGTACAACCGCGCCGGCGTCGAGCACGTCATGGGCTTCTGCACCGAGGCGGAGTACCGGCTCTTCCTGCGCCAGTGCCCGATCTTCGAACGGATGCTCGTCGAGGCGGGGATCGTGCTGCGCAAGTACTGGTTCTCGGTGAGCGACACCGAGCAGCAGGAGCGGTTCCGCAAACGCCTGGAGGATCCGCTGCGGCGCTGGAAGCTGTCACCCATGGACCTGGAGTCCATCACCCACTGGGAGGCGTACTCCCGTGCCAAGGACGAGATGATGGTGCACACCGACATCTCCGAGGCGCCCTGGTTCGTCGTGGAGAGCGACGACAAGCGCCGGGCGCGGCTGAACATGATCGCCCACCTGCTCGGATCCCTGCCCTACCACGAGGTGCCGCCCCCGGTCCTGGAACTGCCCGAGCGGCCGCGGCCGACCGGGTACGAACGCCCGCCGCGCGATCTGCAGACCTACGTCCCCGACCACGCGGCGAGTCTCTGAGCGGAGCCGCTCACCCTTCCTCGGGCACGATCGCGACCGGGCAGTCCGAGTGGTGCAGCACCCGGTGGGCCACCCGGCCGAGCTGGAGCCCGAAGTGCCGCGGGTGCCGCCGGGCGCCGATGACCAGGAGGTCGGCGTGGTGCGAGGCCCCCGCCAGCACCGTCCCGGCGGGGCCCTCGACGGTACGGCGGTGCACCTCGGCATCGGCCGGCACGTCCCGGAGCGCCGCCTCCAGGACGTCCACCGCCTGCTGCTCGTGCAGCCGGGCGGGCTCCCCGGCCGGCAGCGGATGGTCGGTGCTCTCGTGCGCCGGGCACCGCCAGGCCCGTATCGCCTCCACGGGTACCTTGCGCCGCGTGGCCTCCGCGAAGGCGAAGTCCAAGGTCGACTTCGCGCCGACCCCGACGACGACGCGGCCGTGCCGCCCGGACCGTGCCCGGTTGTCGTGGCTGCCCCGGACGACGATCACCGGGCAGTGGGCGTGCCCGGCCACCGTCAGGCTCACCGAACCGAGCAGCGCCTCGGTCATGCCACCGCGGCCACGGGTGCCCGTCACCAGCGCGGACGCGTCGCGGCTCTCCCGCACCAGGGCGTACTCGGGCTCCTCGAAGATCACCTCGGAGGTCACCTTCAGGTCCGGGTGACGGGTGCCGGCGCGCCGCACGGCGGCCCGGACCAGGTCCTGCGGCAGGGCCCGCTCCACCGGCTCGCCGAGATCATGGGCGAGAGCGGCGCCCTCGTAGCGTTCCCAGAGGCAGGCGTTGACGATCCGCAGCGGCACGCCACGCAGTGCGGCCTCGTCGGAGGCCCGGTCGACGGCCCGCAGGCTGGGCTCGGACCCGTCGACGCCGACCACCACCAGAAGCTCCGTCACGCTCACCTTCCCGCACTCGCGGCGAACACGATCCGGGCCCTGACCTCGCCGCGCAGCACGTCCTCGACGGCCTCGTTGACCGCGTCGAGCGGACGGACCTCGGAGATCACCCGGGTCCGGCCGGCCGCGTGCAACCGGAACACCTCGGCGAGGTCCTGCCGGGTGCCGACGATCGAACCGATCACACTCGTCCCGTTGAGGACGGTGTCGAAGATCGGCACCTGGACGGTGCCGTGGGCCGGCAGGGCGACCATGACGAGCTTCCCGCCGCGCCTGAGCCCGGCGTTGACGGCGGCGAAGGCGTCCTCGTTCACCGCCAGGGCGATCGCCGCGTGCGCTCCGCCGTACTTCTTCAGCGTCTCGCCCACGTCCTGCTTGCGGGCGTCGATGAGGATGTCCGCGCCGAGTTCGGCGGCGAGCTCCAGCTTCTCGTCGGTGACGTCGATCGCGGCGACCTGCGCCCCGGCGATCTTCGCGTACTGGACGGCCAGATGACCGAGTCCGCCGATCCCGGAGATCGCGACGAGCTGGGCGGGCCGCACACCGGCGACCTTGAGCGCCTTGTACGTGGTCACGCCGGCGCAGGTGAGCGGGGCGGCGTCGACGGCGGTGACGCCGTGCGGGACGGGCTGGGCGAAGTCGGCCCAGGCCAGCATCTTCTCCGCGTGACCGCCGTCGCAGCCGTAGCCGGTGTTGACCTGCCGCTCGCACAGCGTCTCCCAGCCGGACAGGCAGTGCTCGCACCGCCCGCAGGCCTTGCCCAGCCAGGGCACGGCGACCCGCTGTCCGACGCACAGGTGGGTGACCCCCTCGCCCAGCTCCTCGACAAGGCCGACGCCTTCATGACCCGGCACGAAGGGCGGGTTCGGCTTGACGGGCCAGTCGCCGCGGGCGGCGTGGATGTCGGTGTGGCAGAGCCCGGAGGCCTCGACCCGGACCCGGACCTGGCCGGGGCCGGGCTCGGGGTCGGGGCGCTCCTCGATGACCAGGGGCTCGCCGAAGGCTCGTACGACCGCTGCCTTCATGGGGCAACTCCTTTGATGTGTGGCGTCAGTCGTGCGGGACGACGGCGACGGGGGCGATGGAGTGGTGCAGGACGGCGTGCGTGACGGCTCCGATGCGGGCGCCGAACGCGGCGCGGCGGACCCGCCGGCCCACGACGACCAGGGAGGCCGTGCGGGAGGCGTCGACGAGGTGGCCCGCGGGGGTGCCGTAGAACGACTCCTCGGCGACCTCGGTGTCCGGAAACGCCTTGCGCCACGGGGCCATGACCCCGGCCAGGGCGACGGTCTCGCGTCGGGCCAGCTCGGCGTGGAGTTCGAGGTCCACGGCGAGGCCGTAGGCGTAGTGGGGAGGGGGGTTCCAGCCGTGCACGACCCGCAGGGAGGTGCCGCGGCGGACCGCGGCGGCGAACGCGAAGGCGATCAGCTCCTCGTCCGGGCTCTCGATGTCGAGGCCGAGGACGACGGGCCGGAACGGCGTCGCGGCGGACGGGATGCCGACGGGATCCTTCTCGTGCTCGTCGGCGGCCTGCTGGTCCGCGCGGACCAGGACCACCGGCCGCTCGGCGTGCGCCACGACGGAGAGGCCGACCGAGCCGACCATGAACCCGCCGATCCCGCTCAGTCCGCGCGAGCCGAGCACCAGCAGTTCGGCGTCCTTCGCCGCGTCCAGCAGCTCGTCGGCGGGTCGGCCGGACAGCTGCGCGGTGCTCACGTCCAGGCCGGGGTGGCGCGACCGGATGCCCTCCGCCGCCTCCCGGGGCACCCGCTCGGTCCAGTGCTGCTGGGTCTCCGCGCCGAGGAGGGGGGCCTGCGCGACGGGGTCGGGGACCGGCTCCCAGACGTGGACCAGCCGCAACGGCAGACCCAGCAGTCCCGCCTCGCGGGCGGCCCACTCGGCCGCCGCGCGGCTCTCACGCGAGCCGTCGAGACCGACGGTGACGGTACGGACCATGATCTCCACCTCCTGATTCCAGCGTCGTCCTCGGAACGGGCCCGGGGCAGGGGCCGTACGTCCCTGGTGGGGGCCGACCGACCCGGGCCGGTCGACGCGGGTCGGTCGACGCGGGCCGGTCGACGCGGGTCGGTGCCGGCCGGTGGGTGCGGGGCGGTCGGTGCGGTTCTGCGCGGGGCGGTCCGTGGAGCCGGTGCGGTGCGGTGCGGTGCGGTCCGTGCGGGCCGGGACGGGGAGGCGGCGGGCTCGTCCTGCCGGGGGCCCGCCGCGCCTCCCGCGGTCAGCGCAGCCAGCGGTTGCGGCTGACGAAGGGGAGCCTGGCCCAGAGCCTGCCGAGACCGAGGGTGTCGCCCGCGGAGGCGGCGGCCAGGGCGATCAGGACGAGGGCGTAGACGAGGTGGTAGTCGGCGAAGGGGTTCGTCGACATGCTCGGCGAGCCGTCGGAGAGGTGCCGGGCGGGCGGCCACTCGGCGACCCACATCAGCGCCATCATCACGGTGCCCGCGACGGCCGCGAACCGGAGCGCCACGCCGGCCATCAGCGCGACGCCGATGCCGAGCAGACCGAGCATGAACAGCCAGTCCGCCCAGGTGTCCCCGGCCCAGGAGTGGAAGGTGGACTCCATCGGTCCCGCGGCCACCCCGCCGAGAAAGCCCTTGGTGGGCGAGCCGCCGTCGATCCAGCCCTTGCCGGAGCCGGTGGCGTAGCCGAGTCCGAAGGTCTTGTCGAGGAAGGCCCACAGGAAGACGAACCCGGTGAGCAGGCGCAGCGACGCGAAGGCGTAGGCCCGTGCGCCGGTGCGTGCCGAGACGGTGGACTCCGTCGCGGGGGTGGCGGTCCGGTCCCTGCGGAAGGACGGCAGGTGGAGGCCTGGGCTCCGGTGAGGGTGCTCGTGCACGGCCATGGTGGTGATCCCTTCGAGGAGCTCTGGTCGGTGCTTGACGTCCCTCATGCTGCTCGGGACGCGGCCGAGACCGCCGGGTGCCGAAGGTCGGTGGACGGAGGGCTGAACGGTCCTGATCCGAGGGCCGGTTGGGGGTGCCCCGGTGCCCGGTGCCCGGTGCCTGGTGCGTCGGGGGGCGGGGGCGCAGGTGTCTCGCGGACCGTTTCCTGGGGAGGCGGGGCTCTCGCGGACCGTTTCCTGGGGAGGCGGGGCTCTCGCGGACCGTTGACTCAGGGGGAGCCGTGCCCGGCCGTGTCGGAGCCGTGTGGCCCGGCACAGGGGCCGGTCGGCCCATGTGGCCCCGCCCGTGGCGGGGGGACGGTGGCTACAGCGGTTCCCCACCCGTCGGGAGGCAGGCCATGATCACCACGCCCACGCCCAGCATGCTGCGCGCCCTGCCCGCCGAACACCGGCACCGGCTGATGCGCATGGCCCGTGAAGTCTCCTTCCCGCAGGGGACGCGGCTGTTCGAGGAGGGGAGCCGGGCCGACCGGTTCTGGATCATCCGGACGGGCACCGTCGAGCTCGACATGCGGGTACCGGGCCGCCGGCCGGCCGTCATCGAGACCCTGCGGCACAACGAACTCGTCGGCTGGTCCTGGCTGTTCACCCCGCACACCTGGCACCTCGGCGCCGAGGCGACGAGCCCGGTGCGGGCGTACGAGTTCGACGCCACGGCCGTCCGCCTGATGTGCCGGGAGGACCCCGCCATGGGCAGCGCCGTGGCCCAGTGGGTCGGGGACGTGCTCGCCCACCGGCTGCACTCCGCGCGGATCCGGCTCCTGGACCTGTACGCCCCGTACGGCTCCGGCAGCATCGTCTGAGGGCGGGAGTCGTCATGCACGGCACACCTCACATCGTCAGCGACGTCATGACCCGCACCGTCGCCGCCGTCGGCCGCACGGCCGGCTTCAAGGAGATCGTGCGGCTGATGAGGGACCGGGGCATCAGCGCCCTGCCGGTCCTCGACGGCCGGGGCCGGGTCATCGGAGTTGTCTCCGAGGCCGATCTGCTGCCCAAGGAGGAGTTCCGCGACAGCGACCCGGACCGGTACACCCAGCAGCGGCGCCTGTCCGACCTGGCGAAGGCGGGAGCCCTCACCGCGGAGGAGCTGATGACCTCACCGGCGCTCACCACCCGGCCGGACGCGACGCTCGCCGAGGCCGCCCGCACCATGGCCCGCGCCAGGGTCAAGCGGCTGCCCGTGGTGGACGAACCGGGCCGGTTGCAGGGCGTCGTCAGCAGGTCCGACCTGCTCAAGGTGTTCCTGCGCGACGACGAGGAGATCGCTGAGGAGGTGCGGCGCGAGGTGGTGGCGTACCTCTTCCCGCCACCGCGCTCGTCCGTCCGCGTCCGGGTCGACGACGGTGCGGTACGGCTCGTCGGCCGGGTCCGGGACCCGTCCCTGATCCCCGTGGCCGCCCGGCTGGTGCGTGCCGTCGAGGGCGTCGTGGACGTGGACTTCGAGCCGGAGGCGCAGGGCCCGACGGACTCCGTGCCCGCCTCCGCCCGGCCTCCCGGAGCGTCGGGGAACCGGTGAACCCGGGGGCCGCCCGGCGCTCTCCCGCGTCTTGGGCCGGTCGGCCCTAGTCGATCGGGTCCCGTTCGCGCGACGATCGTCCTCACGGGCCGCCCGCCGCCCGTCCGTAACCGGGGAACGAGGGGTCGTCATGACCGAGCCAGGCACCTTCACGGAGCAGAACCCGATCCGGGTCTTCCTGCTGGACGACCACGAGGTGGTACGGCGGGGCCTGACCGACCTGCTCGACGCCGAGCCGGACATCTCGGTGGTCGGTGACGCCGGCACCGTCGAGCACGCCCTGGTGCGCGGCCCGGCGCTGCGCCCCCACGTGGCCGTCCTCGACGTGCGCCTCCCGGACGGCGACGGCATCACCGTCTGCCGTGAACTGCGCAGCCAGATGCCCGAGCTGGCCTGTCTGATGCTGACCTCGTTCGACGACGAGGACGCCCTGCTCGACGCCATCATGGCCGGGGCCTCGGGCTATGTCCTCAAGCAGATCCGGGGCTCGGACCTGGTCTCCGCGGTCCGCACGGTCGCCTCCGGCCAGTCCATGCTGGACCCCGCGACCACCGCCCGCCTGATGCGCTCCCTGCGCGCCGACCCCGTCGAGACCCCGGCGCTCGCGCCCGAACTGGCGAGCCTGTCGCCGCGTGAGCGGGACATCCTTGCGCTGATCGGGGACGGACTGACCAACCGCGAGATCGGCAAGAAGCTCTACCTCTCCGAGAAGACGGTCAAGAACCACATCTCCCGGCTGCTGGCCAAGCTCGGCGTCCAGCGCCGCGTCCAAGCCGCTGTCCTGGCCTCGCAGCTGGACCAGCCGGAGACGGACGACCGATCCGGGAGGTGACGGGCCCCGCGCCTCGGGCGCACGGCTGCCGCGCGGACGGCCTGGAAGCCCAGGCGCGAACGCTCCTCTTCGTCCGCGCACGCGGGGCCGGTACGGCGACCGCGGACCTCCCGCCCGGGAACGTCGGCCACCGGCGGCGGGAAGGAGCGCAGCCGCGGCTCCGCCTCGACCACGACCACCGCGCAGGGGCCCTCGGCGGACTTGGATACCGGCCCCGGAACCGTCACGCCCCGGAAGCCGCTCGCGCCGACCAGGCGCGCGCGGTGGGCCCGGCGGACGAGTTCGGCGCAGGCGGGCCGGAGGCGCCGGAGCTGCGGGGCGCCAAGAAGGACGGTCGGACGTGCGGTGAGCGCGTCGTGCCGGGCACCGGCGACCCTCTGTCGTGCGGTTGCCGCGCAAGCCACGCCCCACCGGGTGTTCGGACCAGGGATACCGGTCAGTCACCTGCGCCCGGGCCGCCGTGCGCCTACGCTCGCCCCGTGCTGCGCATCACCGACGCCCGAACCGGCGAGCCCGTCGACGCCGTCCCCGCCCGCAGGGGCCTGACCCGAGTCGAGGCCCACGTGCCGGGTTACGACGCCTCCGCCCTCCGCGTCCTGCTCGTCGCCGACCTGCTCGTGCGGGCCCTGGAGATCGGCGGCACGCCCGTGTGGGCGCTGCTCACCGGCGAAAGCGGACAGGCGGAGCTGCACGCGGGTGCCGCCGCCCTGGGCATCCGGCCCTTCGAGGACCGCCGGGACGCCGGCCCCGGCCGGGGCGAGTCCCAGGCCGTCCACGTGGTGGGGGAGAACGGTCCCGCCCCGGACGGGGTCCGGGTCGCCGTCGCCCCGGTCGCGACGCCGGACCTCCCGCCGGACGCCGAGCCCGCCGCAGTCCGCCTCGCCCTGCTCACCAAGCCCCGGAGCACACCCGCACAGCTCGACGAGACGGCCCTGACCGACGCCCACGACACCCTCGCGCGCTGGCGCCGGGCCGTCGCCGCCTGGGCCCGGCATCCGTCACGGCCCGTACCCGACGAGGTGCGCGGACACCTCCGTACCGCCTGGGAGGACGACCTGGACGTACCCGAGGTGCTGCGCGTGCTGCGCCGGGTCGAGGAGTCGGACCTGCCGGAGGGCGCCCGCTTCGAGACGTACGCCTACGCCGACCGGCTGCTCGGTCTCGACCTCACCCGCGACCTGGGGGCCCCGGCATGATCGAGCGTCCCGGACCGGGCCCGCTGCGCCGCCTGGTCGTGCTGAGACACGCGAAGTCCGCGTGGCCGGAGGGTGTCGCCGACCACGAACGCCCCCTCGGGCCCCGCGGCCGCCGGGACGCACCGGAGGCGGGCCGCGTCCTCGCCGCCTCCGACCTCTTGCCCGACCTCGCCCTGTGCTCCACCGCCGTACGCGCCCGGCACACCTGGGAGCTGGCGTCCGCCCAGTGGGGGACCCCGCCGCCGGTACGCCTCGACCCCGAGCTGTACGCGGCCGACGTACCGGAGCTGCTCGCGGCCGTGCACGGGACACCTCCCGAGGTCGAGACCCTGCTCCTCGTCGGACACAACCCCGGCCTGGAGGAGCTGGTCCTGACCCTCGCCGGGGACGGCCTCGACGACGCGCTGGACGAGGTGCGCGTGAAGTTCCCTACGTCGGCGATCGCGGTGCTGGCCTGGCACGGCACGTCCTGGCGAGCCCTGGAGCCGGGGACGGCGCTGCTCACGTCCGTGCTGGTGCCGCGCGGGAGGAAGTGACCGGGGCGGGCCCCGGCCGGCCACCCGGCCGGGGTCCGCGCACGGACTAGGGTGGCCGGATGCAGGACGAGTACCGCACAGTGGCCCGCGCGGGCGTGCACGAGACCGAGGTCAACCGCTCCCGCTTCCTGTGCGCCCTCGCCCCGGCGGCCACCGAGCAGGAGGCCCAGGACTTCGTCGCCGCCGTCCGCAAGGAGCACGCCGACGCCACCCACAACTGCTACGCGTACGTCATCGGCGCCGACGCCGCGATCCAGAAGGCGAGCGACGACGGCGAACCCGGCGGCACCGCGGGCGTCCCCATGCTCCAGATGCTGCTGCGCCGCGACATGCGGTACGTCGTCGCCGTCGTCACCCGCTACTACGGCGGCGTCAAGCTCGGCGCGGGCGGCCTCATCAGGGCGTACGGCGGCGCGGTCGGCGAGGCGCTGGACACCCTCGGCACCCTCACGCGCCGCCGGTTCCGCCTCGCCACGGTGACCGTCGACCACCAGCGCGCGGGCAAGGTGCAGAACGACCTCAGGTCGACCGGCCGCGAGGTGCGCGACGTCCGCTACGGCGAGGCGGTCACGATCGAGATCGGGCTGCCGGACGCGGACGTGGAGGCGTTCCGGGGCTGGCTGGCCGATGCCACGGCCGGGACCGCCCGGTTCGAACTGGGCGGGGAGGCCTACGGAGACGCCTGAGCCGGGCCGGCGAGGCCCGAACGGGACCGAACCCGTTCGGGGTCCGCAGCGGAGAGGGCAGGATTCGAACCTGCGCGGGTCACATGGACCCTCCCGGAGAAATCCGGGACCCGGTAGGCGGGTTGTGTACCCCTCGGTCCGTCGATCCACCAGCGGGGCCGGTGACGCCCGCTCCTTGAGCCGCACCACCATCACGGTGTTCTGAGGTGAGTGAGGGATCAGAGGTGACATGCGTTAGCGTGGCGAGCGGTGACCGCGGACCCCGTGTTGGTTCGCACGGGGACTAGAGGTGCAATAGGGGCAATCGTGTTGGTCGGGGGGATGTCGTGAAAATCGTGCACACTTCCGACTGGCACCTCGGCCGCGCGTTCCACCGGGTCAACATGCTCGGGGCCCAGGCCGAGTTCATCGGTCACCTCGTCACCACCGTGCGGGAGCACGCCGTGGACGCGGTGGTCGTGTCGGGGGACGTGTACGACCGCGCGGTGCCGCCGCTCGCCGCGGTCGAGCTGTTCGACGACGCCCTGCACCGGCTCGCCGACCTCGGCGTGCCGACGGTGATGATCTCCGGCAACCACGACTCCGCCCGCCGCCTCGGTGTCGGCGCGGGACTCATCGGGCGCGCCGGCATCCATCTGCGGACCGACCCCGCGGCCTGCGGAACCCCCGTGGTGCTCTCCGACGACCACGGCGACGTCGCCTTCTACGGGCTGCCCTATCTCGAACCCGCCCTGGTGAAGGACGAGTTCGGCGTGAGGAAGGCGGGCCACGAGGCCGTGCTCGCCGCCGCCATGGACCGGGTCCGCGCCGACCTCGCGACGCGCGCGCCGGGGACGCGGTCCGTCGTCCTCGCCCATGCCTTCGTCACCGGTGGCGAGGCCAGCGACAGCGAGCGGGACATCACGGTGGGGGGAGTGGCCGCGGTGCCCGCCGGTGTCTTCGACGGCGTCGACTACGTGGCCCTCGGGCACCTGCACGGCAGCCAGACCATCACCGAGCGCGTGCGCTACTCCGGCTCCCCGCTGCCGTACTCCTTCTCGGAGACCGACCACCGCAAGAGCATGTGGCTCGTCGACCTGGACGGGCAGGGCGCGGTCACCGCCGAGCGCGTCGACTGCCCGGTGCCGCGGTCGCTGGCCCGGATCCGCGGGACGCTGGAGGAGTTGCTAGCCGACCCGCGGCTCGTGCCGCAGGAGGACGCCTGGATCGAGGCGACCCTCACCGACCCGGTCCGCCCGGCCGAACCCATGGCCCGTCTCTGCGAGCGCTTCCCGCACACCCTCAGCCTGGTGTTCGATCCCGAACGGGCGCCGGACGACCCCGACGTGTCGTACGCCCGGCGGCTGGCCGGGCGCAGCGACCAGGAGATCGCCGAGGACTTCGTGGCACACGTGCGGGGCGCCGGGCCCGACGAGCGGGAACAGGCCGTGCTGCGGGACGCGTTGGACGCCGTGCGCGCGGACGAGGCCGTGCGGGAGGTGGCCCGGTGAGGCTGCACCGGCTGGACATCACCGCGTTCGGACCGTTCGGCGGTTCCCAGACGGTCGACTTCGACGAGCTGTCGGCAGCCGGGCTGTTCCTTCTGCACGGGCCCACGGGCGCGGGGAAGACCTCCGTCCTCGACGCCGTCTGCTACGCGCTCTACGGCTCGGTGCCCGGGGCCCGGCAGAGCGGCCAGGGCACGGCCCTGCGCAGCGATCACGCCGCCCCCGGCACCCGCACGGAGATCCGTCTCGAACTGACCGTGGCCGGGCGCCGGTTGGAGGTCACCCGGCAACCCCCGTGGGAGCGCCCCAAGAAGCGCGGCACCGGGACGACCCTCGACAAGGCGCAGAGCTGGCTGCGCGAGTACGACGGCCCCACGGGGGCGTGGAAGGACCTGAGCCGGTCCCACCAGGAGATCGGCGAGGAGATCACCCAGCTCCTCGGCATGAGCCGTGAACAGTTCTGCCAGGTCGTGCTGTTGCCCCAGGGTGACTTCGCACGCTTCCTGCGGGCCGACGCCGAGGCACGCGGCAGACTGCTCGGACGGCTCTTCGACACCCACCGGTTCGCCGAGGTCGAGAAGCGGCTGGCCGAGCGCCGCCGCGCCGCCGAGGCACAGGTCCGCGAGGGCGACGCGGCGCTGCTGGCCGACGCGCACCGCATGCAGCAGGCGGCCGGCGACGCCATGGAACTGCCCGACCTCGCACCCGGTGAGCCGGGCCTGGCCGAGGCCGTCCTCGGCGCGGCCGCCGTCGCCCGCAGCACCGCCCGCGAACAGCTGACGATCGCCCACTGCGGACTCGGTGCCGCCGAGTCCGCGCAGGCCGCCGCCGAGCGCGCCCTGGCCGACGTACGCGAACTGGACCGGCTCCAGCGCCGCTTCACCCAGGCGCGTGAGCGGGCCGCGCTGCTCGCGGAGCGGGCCGACGGCTACCACCAGGCGCAGGCCCGGATGGAGCGGGCCCGCAAGGCGGAGGCGGTGGCGCCCGCGCTGGAGCTGCGGGAGGCGGCCGAGGCCGAGCACCGCAGGGCGGCCGAGGCCGAGACACACGCGCGTGGGCTGCTGCCGGAGACCTTCGCCGGGGCGGGCGCCGCAGGACTCGCGAGCGCCGCGCGCCGGGCGGCCGAGGAGCTGGGCGGCCTGGACGCGGCCCGGCGCGCCGAGCAGCGGCTCACCGAACTCGTCCGCGAACGCGCCGCCCTGGACGACGAGGAGCGCTCCGACGAGGACGTCCTCCAGGAGGCCGAGGCGTGGCTGGCCGGCTGGGAGGAGACCCGCGCGGGTCTCCAGCACGCCGTCGAGTCGGCCCAGGAGGCGGCCAACCGCGCCGAACAGCTCGACGTGCAGCGGGAGCCCGCCCGCAGGCGGCTCGCCGCCGCACGCCAGCGCGACCAGTTCGCCCGGGACACCGACGACGCCCAGCAGCAGGTCATCGACGCGACGGACCGGGCGCAGCAGGCCCGAGCCGACTGGCTGGACGTCAAGGAGCGGCGGCTGAACGGCATCGCCGCCGAACTGGCCGCACAGCTCACCGACGGCGAGCCCTGCGCGGTCTGCGGCGCCACCGAGCATCCCGCACCCGCCCGCAAGGACGCCGGGCACGTCGACCGGGAGACCGAGGAGCGGGCGCTCGCCGCCTCGCAGCACGCCGACGAGCAGCGGGCCGAGGCCGAGCGGCGCCTCGCCTTCGTCCAGCGGGCGCTGGCCGCCGCCCAGGGCGAGGCCGGCGACACCTCCACCGAGGACCTCGCCGCCCAGGTGGACGAGCTGGAGCGCGAGTACGCCCGGGTCCGCACCCTCGCCTCGGCCCTGCACACCGCGACGGAACAGCTACGGCAGGCCGAGCGGGAGCGCGAACGACGCCTGACCGCCCAGCAGGAGGCCGCCGTGCGCACCGCCTCCCGCGGCGCCCGCCGGGACGCCCTGGACCACCAACGCATCACCCTGGAAGCGGAATTGGCCGAAGCGCGCGGTGCCGCCGACAGCGTGTCCGCCCGCGCCGCCCAGCTCGAACGGCAGGCCGCGCTGCTCACCGAGGCCGCCGACACCGCGCGCGCCGCCGAGGACACCGCCCAGCGGCTCAAGGACGCCGACGCCCGCCTCGCCGACGCCGCCTTCCGGGCCGGCTTCGAGACCCCGCAGGCCGCGGCCGCCGCCCTCCTCGACGAGGCGGCCCACCGCGACCTCCAGCACCGGCTGGACGCCTGGCAGACCGAGGAGGCCGCCGTACGGGCCGTGCTCGCCGAGTCCGAGACCGCCGAGGCGGCACGGCGGCCGCCCGCCGACGTCCTCGCGGCCGAGCGGGCCGCCGCCGACGCGAGCCGCCGGGTCCGCGAGGCCGCCTCCGCGCTCGACGCGGCCGCCCGGCGCTGCGCGGAACTCGACCGGCTCTCCGCCCGCACGGCCACCGGCCTCGGGCGCCTGGCGCCGCTGCGCGAGGAGTACGACCGGGTGGCCCGCCTGTCCGCGCTCGCGGCGGGCACCTCCGCGGACAACGAACGCAAGATGCGCCTGGAGTCCTATGTGCTCGCGGCCCGCCTGGAGCAGGTGGCGGCCGCCGCGACCGCACGCCTGCAACGGATGTCGTCGGGCCGCTACACCCTCGTCCACTCCGACGACCGCACCGGCCGCGGCCGCAGCGGACTCGGGCTGCACGTCGTCGACGCCTGGACGGGGCGGGAGCGGGACACGGCCACGCTGTCGGGCGGCGAGACCTTCTTCGCCTCCCTCGCCCTGGCCCTCGGCCTCGCGGACGTCGTCACCGACGAGGCGGGCGGGGTCCGGCTCGACACGCTCTTCATCGACGAGGGCTTCGGCAGCCTCGACGACCAGACCCTGGACGAGGTCCTCGACGTCCTGGACTCCCTGCGGGAACGCGACCGCAGCGTGGGCATCGTGAGCCATGTCGCCGATCTGCGCCGCCGCGTCCACGCCCAGCTGGAGGTCGTGAAGGGGCGGTCGGGGTCGGTGCTGAGACAGCGCGGCGGAGTCTGAGGTCAGCGCCCCACGGGCCGCCGGGGGAGCGGCGAGGAGTAGACGACGCTCGTGGTCACCGAGCCCAGGGTGCCGATCTTGCCCGACACCTCCTCCAGGTGCCGCATGGAGCGGGCGGCGACCTTGATGACGAAGCAGTCGTCGCCGGTCACGTGGTGCGCCTCCAGGATCTCGGGCGTCACGGCGACCAGGTCGTGGAAGGGCTTGTAGTTGCCGTTGGGGTACCGGAGGCGGACGAACGCGAGGATCGGCAGGCCGAGCCGGTCGCGGTCCACGACGGCGGCGTACCCCTGGATGACGCCCGCCTCCTCCAGCCGCCGCACCCGCTCGGTGACCGCGCTCGCGGACATCGAGACGGCACGGGCGAGCTCGGCGAAACTGGCCCGGCCCTCCCGCTGGAGGACGTCGAGGATGCGCCAGTCGGTGGCGTCCGGGGAATACGCGGTCATGCCCGAGGAATAGCAGGGGAATCCCCGGCCGGGCAAGGCCACCGCCGTGGAATCGCCCTTCAGGTGGCGGATCGACGGCCGTAGATTTCCGGCCATGACGACAACCGCCGCGCTCCCCTCGAACCCTGTCCTTCGCGTCGCCCCCGCCGCTCCGGCCGAGGCCGCCGCCTACTTCCGCGCCAGTCTGGTCTTCCACGCCGACGTCTCCGACGTCGCCGCCGCGCTCGCCGCGGACGGTGACCCCGGCTTCGTGGTCCTCGACTCCCGTTCCACCGCCGCCTGGGACCAGGGCCACGTCCCGGGCGCGGTCCACCTGCCCACCGCCCTCGTCCCCGAGCAGGCCGAACAGCTCCTGGACAGATCGGTGCCGGTGGTGACGTACTGCTGGGGCCCGGGCTGCAACGGCGCCACACGCGCCGCACTGGCCCTCGCCGAACTCGGCTACCAGGTCAAGGAGATGCTCGGCGGCTTCGAGTACTGGGTGCGGGAGGGTTTCGTGTTCGAGACCTGGGAGGGGCAGGAGCGGCGCGCCGCCGACGCGTTGACCGCACCGGCCGACTCCGAGGACTGCGGCTGTTGAGCCCTGGCGATTCCGGTGGGGTTCCTGTGCAGGTGCAACCCGGAGGTTCCGGTGCGTGTAGGTTCTGGCCCATGGTGCGATACGCGGAGCCGGGCGCGGTGGAATGGGTGGAGTCGGGCGGCGGTCCGCTCATAGCGGTGCCCGAGACGGTGCTGCCGTTCTGGGCGGGAGCCGACGGCGACGAGACGGTCTCCGACTACGACCGGGCCTGTGAAGTCGAGGGTTCCGTGGGCCTGTTGCCGGTCGGCGACGCGGTGGCCCTGGTCCTCGGGGACGAACCCGCCTCGACCTCCTATCTCGCCGAGCACGACACCTTCGTACGGTGGTGCGCCGCCGACTCCGAGGACGAACTCCTCGCCGAGGTCCCGGCCGCCCTCGCCGGCGCGGTCTGGGAGGAGGAGGTGAGCTGGACGGTACCCGGCCCGGTCGTCCTCTTCGACGCGGCCTGGCCCGGCAACGACTCGGTCGGCACCGACCACCTGAAGGTCTCGCTCGCCCCCGGCCGGTACGCGGTACGCGCCGCCGACGTGCGCCCCGGCCCGGAGACCTGGCTGGGTCTGGTCCAGCTGCGCCGGCTCCAGGACTGACGGTCGCCGACGTGCGGACCTGAGCAAGCGGCCCGCCCCGTCGCCCGCTCGGGGGCGTCGAGGCGGGCCGCTTGCGCGATCGGGCGACCGGCGGCTTCCCGCACCGGTCCGCCGTACGCGTTACAGCCGGGCCAGCTCGTCCACCAGGTCGTCGAGGCCCAGGGAGCCCTGCGACAGTGCCGCCATGTGCCAGGCCTTGAGGTCGAAGGCGTCGCCGTGCCGCTCCCGGGCCTTCTCCCGGCCCAGCAGCCAGGCCCGCTCACCGAGCTTGTAGCCGATCGCCTGGCCGGGAATCGTCAGGTAGCGGGTCAGCTCGCTCTCCACGAAGTCCGCCGGACGGCTGCTGTGCGCGCCGAAGAACTCCTGCGCCAGTTCGGGCGTCCAGCGCTCACCGGGGTGGAAGGGGGAGTCCGCCGGGATCTCCAGCTCCAGGTGCATGCCGATGTCGACGATGACCCGGGCGGCCCGCATCATCTGCGCGTCGAGGTAGCCGAGCCGCTGCTCCGGATCGGTCAGGAAGCCCAGCTCGTCCATCAGCCGCTCCGCGTACAGCGCCCAGCCCTCGGCGTTGGCGCTGACCCCGCCGACCACCGCCTGGTAGCGGGAGAGGTTCTTCGCGACATGGGCCCACTGCGCCAGCTGGAGGTGATGGCCGGGGACGCCCTCGTGGTACCAGGTCGAGACGAGGTCGTAGACCGGGAAACGGGTCTGGCCCATCGTCGGCAGCCAGGTGCGGCCGGGACGCGAGAAGTCCTCCGACGGCGGCGTGTAGTACGGGGCGGCCGCGCTGCCGGGCGGGGCGATGCAGGACTCCACCTTCCGCACCCGCTCGGCGAGTTCGAAGTGGGTGCCGTCCAGCGCGTCGATCGCCTGGTCCATCAGGCCCTGGAGCCAGTCGCGCACCTCGTCGACGCCCTCGATGTGCTTGCCGTGCTCGTCGAGGTGCGCGAGCGCCACCCACGGCGTCGCGGCGCCCGGCAGGATCTTCTCGGCCTCCTGCCGCATCTCGCCGAGCAGCCGGTGGTACTCGGACCAGCCGTACGCGTACGCCTCGTCCAGGTCGAGGTCCGTGCCGTTGAAGTAGCGGGCCCAGCGGGCGTATCGCTCCCGGCCCACCGTGTTCGGGGCGCCCTCGACGGCGGGCGTGTACACGTCCCGCATCCAGTCGCGCAGCTCCACCACGGAGGCGGTCGCCGCGCGGGCGGCCTCGTCCAGTTCGGCCCGCAGCGACTCGGGTCCCGCCGAGACGAAGTCCTCGAACCAGCCGCGGCCGTTGCCGTCGGTGTCCGCCCACTCGGTGAGCTGCTCGACGAAGGTGGCCGTCGGGCGCGGAGCCGCGTACAGCTTGCGCTCCAGACCGAGGGCGAGGGACTCGCGGTAGCCCGCGTACGCCGTGGGCACGGCACGCAACCGCTCGGCGATGGCCGCCCAGTCCTCCTCGGTCTGGTTCGGCGTCACGGTGAAGACCTCGCGGACCGAGTGCGCGGGCGTCGCCATGTTGCCGACCGCGCGCAGCCCCTCGTCGGCCTCGTGCACCGCGAGTTCGGCGGTCAGCCGCTCCCGCAGCAGCCGGCCGCACCGGCGCTCGATGTCGCTGTCCGCGCCGGGCCGCCGCTCGGCCTCGTCGAGCCGGGCGAGGGTCGCCCGCTGGAGCTCCGCCAGCGCCTCCTGGCCCGCCGGCGACGTGTCGGGCAGTTTGCTCGAACTCTCCTTCACACCCAGGTAGGTACCGGTGACCGGATCGAGGGCGATGAGCTCGTCGACGTAGGTGTCGGCGACCTGACGGGGAAGCGGGCTCTGAGTCTCAGACATGCGGACCATCCTCGTACGCGGACCTCGCGGGAGTCACCCCGATTCCGCTGTGGGCGTGGCCGGCGGGAGGAGCGGCCCGCACTCCCACTGCTGGAAGATCAGCCGGGTCTCCACCCGGGCCACCTCGCGCCGGGACGTGAACTCGTCCAGCACCAGCCGCTGGAGGTCGGTCATGTCCGCCACGGCCACGTGCACGAGGTAGTCGTCGGGGCCGGTCAGATGGAAGACGGTCCGCGACTCCGGCAGCGCCCGGATCCGCTCCACGAACGGCCCCACCAGCTCCCGCCGATGCGGCCTGACCTGCACCGACAGCAGCGCCTCCAGACCCCGGCCGAGCTTCGCCGGATCCAGCCGCAACTGGTGCCCGAGGATGACGCCCGAGCGGCGCAGCCGGGTCACCCGGTCCAGGCAGGTCGAGGGGGCGACACCGACCTGCGCGGCGAGATCGCGGTAGGTGGTCCGGGCGTCGTTCTGCAACAGCCGCAGCAGATGCAGGTCCACCGGGTCCAGTACGACAGATTCGGCCATCGGCCGAACGTAGCACGGGCATATCCCCGCGCAGTCCGTTCGGTGTTCACTCTTGCGGTCATGGACTCAGCGCGCACCGCCACCGCCTTCCGTACGCCGCTCAGAGCACTGGCCACCGAGGCCGTCCACGCCGGCCGCGACGACCTCGTCCGGCAGGGACTGCACGCCCCGCCCATCGACCTGTCGACGACCTACCCCTCCTACGACAGCCGCGGTGAGGCCGCCCGTATCGACGCCTTCGCCGCGACCGGCGCCGAGCCGCAGGGCCCGCCGGTGTACGGGCGGCTCGGCAACCCGACCGTCGCCCGCTTCGAGACCGCCCTGGCCCGCCTGGAGAACACCGGGGCCGCGGTCGCCTTCGCCAGCGGCATGGCCGCGCTCACGGCGGTCCTTCTCGTACGGGCCTCCCTGGGCCTGCGCCACGTGGTGGCCGTACGCCCCCTGTACGGGTGCAGCGACCACCTCCTGACCGCCGGACTCCTCGGCACCGAGGTCACCTGGACCGATCCGGCGGGGGTCGCCGACGCCCTGCGCCCGGACACCGGCCTGGTCCTGGTCGAGTCCCCGGCCAACCCCACCCTCGCCGAGCTCGACCTGCGCGCCCTGGCCCACTCCTGCGGCTCCGTGCCCCTCCTCGCGGACAACACCTTCGCCACACCCGTGCTCCAGCGTCCCGCGGAGCAGGGCGCCCGCCTGGTGCTGCACAGCGCGACCAAGTACCTCGGCGGCCACGGGGACGTCATGGCGGGAGTGGTGGCCTGCGACGAGGAGTTCGCCGGGCGGTTGCGGCAGGTGCGCTTCGCCACGGGCGGTGTCCTGCACCCCCTCGCCGGCTATCTCCTGCTGCGCGGCCTGGCGACCCTCCCGGTCCGGGTCCGTGCCGCCTCCGCCACCGCCGCCGAGCTCGCCCGCCGCCTCGCCGCCGACCCCCGGGTGAGCCGCGTGCACTACCCGCGGATCGGCGGCGCGATGATCGCCTTCGAGGTCGACGGCGACCCGCACGAGGTGATCGACCGGGTCCGGCTGGTCACCCCGGCGGTGAGCCTGGGCAGCGTGGACACCCTCATCCAGCACCCGGCGTCGATCAGCCACCGCATCGTGGACGCGGACGACCGGCGGGGGGCCGGGGTGAGCGACCGTCTGCTGCGCCTGTCGGTGGGCCTGGAGGACGTGGACGACCTGTGGACGGACCTGGACCAGGCCCTCGGACAGACCCCCGCCTGACGGACCCGGACCGGGTCCGCCGGCCGGCCCCGGCCGCTACGGCGCCTCGACGCGCGTGACGCGTACGGCGCGCTCCGGCTCCGCCCCCGGAGCGAGGCGCGCCGTGATCACCAGGGTCCCCTCCTCGATCTGGTAGTCGAGGGGGAGTCCCAGCCCCCGCATCGCGGCGACCATCCCGGTGTTGGACGACTGCGTCACGGCGTACACGCTTTCGCACCCGGCCTCGGCGGCCATCGCGACCAGCCGCTCCAGCAGCTCGGCCCCGATCCCGCGCCGCTGCCACGCGTCCTCGACGAGCAGCGCCACCTCGGTCTCGTCGCCGTCCCACAGCAGGTGGCCGAGCCCGACGATGCGCCCGGAGGCGGTCTGCACGGCGAGGGTGCGCCCGAACCGCGGACTGAGCAGGTGGTTCAGATAGCGGTCGGCGTCACCGACGGGCCCGTGGTAGCGCATGCCCAACGTCCTCGGCGAGCACCGCTCGTGCATCGCCACCGCGGCCGCCAGATCGCCGGTGTCGGCCCGCCGCACGGTGATGTCGTGTCCCTGCGGCAGCGTCAGCAGATCCTGGCTGCGCGGCACCCGCGGACCGAGCCGGGCGTCCAGCTCGACCAGGGCCCGGGCCCGGGCGAACTCCGTCGGCGTGAACGGCAGATACGGCCGCTCCACGGTGATCACGCCGCCTTCCGGAGCCCGCAGCCGCATCACGGTGTCCTCCAGAGCCCCTTCCACGGGCACCCCTTCCGGCCCGCGACCGCCGCCCACCGGCGCGGCCGGCAGGGACCGGATCGTGCACCGGCCCAGCAACTGCCGCAGCGCGAGCGGCAGTTCCGCCGCGTCCAGCGCGGTACGGGTGGCGAGACCGAGCACCCGGGTCGGGGCGTCCACCAGATCGTGCGTGTCGGCCCGCTCGATCCAGGTGTCCGCGCCGCCGGCCCGCGCGACGGCCTGGGTGATCGCGGCGCCCTCCAGCGCGCCCGGGGCACGCAGCAGGAACTCGTCGACCGTGCCCTCGGCCAGCGGGTGGGTCTGGAGGCTCAGGATGTCGATCCGCTGCCCGGCCAGGACCGTGCACAGGGCGGCCAGCGAGCCCGGTTCGTCCTTCACCGTGGTCCGCATCCGCCACAGGGTGCTCTCCGCCGCCACGGGACCCGGGGTTCCCGACTGCCCGGCCTGCTCCCCTTCGGGCAGCGGCCGGGCGCCGGTATCACCCGTCGGGGGCGCGTGGCCGTGGCGCCGTGTCCACCGGGTGCTGAACGCGGCCCTGAAGGCGGCGGCGAGTTTCGCAGGGGTCACATCAGACATGTTCGAAGTCATGCAGCCACTGTGAAGGAACGGTGTTGCGTGATCACGAACGTATTGTGACTGCGCGGTAAAGCGTGGTCCGTGCGCTTTATACCCTTTTCAACAGTTCATGGGTCGCGCACCGGGGGATGACGCCGGTGCGCGACCCGCCGTACAGCGTACGGGAGTTACTGGCCCACCCGGCCCGGCTGGAGCACCTGTGTGAACAGCACGGTGCCGTCCGCCTCGCGCAGCCGGACCGTCAGCTCGCCGCTGTGGCCGTCGATGTCGACCTCGCCGAAGAACTGGTAGCCGCCGGCGGGGGAGACGTTCGAGGCGGTCGGCGCCTTCACGAAGACCCGCTCCGGGCCGAAGGTGCCGTCGAGCGCGCTGGCCGGGAAGGCCCCCGCGTTCAACGGGCCCGACACGAACTCCCAGAACGGCTCGAAGTCGGTGAACGCGGCCCGCGACGGCTGGTAGTGCTGGGCCGAGGTGTGGTGCACGTCGGCGGTGAGCCACACCGTGCCGGTGATCCGCCGGTGCTTGACGAACCGCAGCAGCTCGGCGATCTGGAGCTCACGTCCGAGCGGGGCGCCCGGATCGCCCTGCGCCACCGCCTCGATGTTCGCCCTGCCCTCCGTGGCGTCGGGCACGACCAGGCCGAGCGGCATGTCCGAGGCGATCACCTTCCACACCGCCCGCGAGCGCGACAGCTCCCGCTTCAGCCACTCCAACTGCTCCCGGCCGAGGATGCCCTGCGGGTCCACGGTCTGGTCGTCGGGCGAGTTGGCGTTCCGGTACGTGCGCATGTCCAGCACGAACACGTCGAGCAGCGGGCCCTGCCGCAGCACCCGGTACACCCGGCCGTCCCGGCTGCCGGGCCGGAGCGTGGAGATCGGGAAGTACTCGCTGAACGCGCGCCGCGCCCGGCCGGCGAGCACGTCGACGCGCTTCTCGGTGTAGCGGGTGTCGGAGTCCAGGATCGTCTGCCCCGGGTACCAGTTGTTGCGCACCTCGTGGTCGTCCCACTGGATGATCGACGGGACCTGGGCGTTGAAGGCCCGGAGGTTGTGGTCGAGCAGGTTGTAGCGGAAGTTGCCGCGGAACTCGGCCAGGGTCTCGGCGACCTTGGACTTCTCCTCGGTCGTGATGTTCCGCCAGGTGCCGCCGTCCGGCAGGGCTGCGGTGGCCGGGATCGGTCCGTCGGCGTAGATGTTGTCGCCGCTGCACAGGAAGAAGTCCGGGTCCAGCGCGGCCATCGCCCGGTAGATCGTGTAGCCGCCGAAGTCGGGGTTGATGCCCCAGCCCTGCCCGGCGAGGTCGCCGGACCACAGGAACCGCACCCCGTCCCGGCGCTTGTGGGACACCGTGCGGAAGGTGCCGGTGACCGGCTCACCGGTGCGGCGCGGGTCGTCCGGGTCGGCGAGCAGCACCCGGTAGTGGATCTGCTCGCCCGACGGCAGCCCGCGCAGCCGGGTCGTCCCCGTGAAGTCGGTGTCCGGGCCGAGCAGCGGGCCGTGCCATCTGCGCGGGTTGCGGAACGATTCGGTCGCCGACGTCTCCACGATCATCCGGGCCGGACGGTCGGAACGCACCCACACCAGACCGGAGTCGGCGGTCACGTCTCCCGTCTGCACACCCCATCCCGCCCCCGGGCGCCCGGACAGGGCGAAGGCGGGCGCGGCCCCGGAGACCGTGGGGAGGGTGAGGGCCGCCGAGGCTGCCAGGGAGCCGCGCAGAACGCTGCGGCGGCCGGGGAAGGGACGGTGGGACATGGATGCGCCTCCAAGGACGGGATCCGGCCGGTGTGCGATGCCACAACTACTGGGGCGCCGCAGCGCACACGCAAACCGCAGGTGAACAACTGGCCGCGGGAACGGGGGAACCCACGTGCCAGACGGCGCGGCTCAGCGGTGGGGCGGCCCGGGCCGGCACGCATGGTGTCGCTCAGCGGGCTCGGTGTCAGGCGACCTCGGGCATCGGCCCGTTCAGCGCCGGGCGGCCTCTGCCATCAGCCGTACGCCGTCGCGGATCCGTGCCGGCGACAGGTGCGCGTATCCCAGGACCAGCCGCACGCCCTCCTGGTCCTCGGGCTCGGCACGCGCGTGTGCGTAGTCCGTCAGGGGCCGCACGCGCACACCGGCCGTGCCCAGGCGCGCGAGAAACCGCTCCTGAGGGCCGTACCGGGGCGGCAGCGCGGCGATGACGTGCAGCCCGGCCGCGATCCCGGACACCTGCGTGCCGGGGAGGTGCTCGTCCAGCGCCGCGACCAGCGCGTCGCGCCGCTCCCGGTAGGCGCGCTGGCAGCGGCGCAGCTGACGGTCGTAGTCGCCGCGCTCCACGAACCGGGCGAACAGCGCCTGGTCGACGGTGGGATGGCCGAGGTCCATGGTCCGCTTGCGCTCGACGATCTCGTCGGCCAGCGTCTCCGGCACGAGCAGCCAGCCCAGGCGCAGCCCGGGCGCGAGGGACTTGCTGACCGATCCCGTGTAGGCGACGCGGTCCGGGTCGAGCCCCTGGAGCGCGCCCACGGGGGCCCGGTCGTAGCGGAAGTCGCCGTCGTAGTCGTCCTCCAGCACGAAGCCGTCGACGGAACGCGCCCAGTCGAGCAGTTCCGCGCGCCGCCGCGCCGAGTAGGCGATGCCGGTGGGGAACTGGTGGGAGGGCGTCGTGACCACGGCACGCACGTCCGCGTCGCGCAGCGGCCCGAGCAGGATCCCGTCGTCGTCCAGCGGCACCGGAACGGTGGTCACGCCCGCCGCCGCGTACAGGGCGTCGTGCTGCGGGCTCCCCGGGTCCTCCACGCCGACGGTCGGCAACCCGCGCGCGTGGAGCGCGAATCCGAGCAGTGTCGTCGCCTGCGCCACGCCGGAGACGACCACGATCCGCTCCGGGTCGGCGACCACACCCCGGCGGCGCGTCAGCAGTTCGGCCAGGGCGGCCCGCAGCCGGGGCAGCCCGCGCGGGTCGGGATAGCCGAGGTCCTGGTGCGCCAGCTCCGCCAGCACGCCCCGGTGGGCGGTGGCCCACGCGGTGCGGGGGAACAGCGACAGGTCGGGCGTCCCCGCCACGAAGTCCGCCCGGCTGCCCGGAGCACGCGGGGCCAGGTCACGCGCGCGTGGCCGGGCCGCCCGCACGGCACCGCCGACCCAGGTGCCCGCGCCGCGGCCGCTGCGCAGATAGCCCTCCGCCGTGAGCTGTTCGTACGCCTCGGTGACCAGACCGCGCGACACGCCGAGGTCGGCGGCCAGGTCCCGGCTCGACGGCAGCCGCGTCCCCGGCACGAGCCGCCCGGAGCGGACCGCCTCCCTGAGCGCCGCCTGGAGGGAACGGCCACGCGTGCGTGCCGGCGCCGAGACGGCGGGCAGGAGCAGCTCCCAGGCGGCCGACCCGACGGGGTCGCCGTGCGGTCGCCGTTGCGGATTGGTCCCCGATGACGTCATGGCACTGGACCTTAAACCGGGCCGCGGCAGTTCCTAGCGTCGTCGCCATGAACGCCACCACCACGCGCGGCTCCCTCCTCGCCGCGCTCGCCTGCGTCCTCGTCGGCGCGTCCTTCACCGCCAACAGCCTCCTCGGCGACTACCCGTACGCGGGTGGCCAGGCCCTGCGCTACGCCCTTGCCGCGCTGCTGCTGGTTCCCCTGGCCGCGAAGGGCGCCGGGGCACGGCTGCGCGCTCTCGGGCGCCGGCAGTGGGCACGGCTCGCGCTCCTCGCCGCCGTGGGCATGGTCGGCTTCAACCTCGCCGTCATCGCCGCCGAGCGCACCGCGGAACCGGCCGTCCCGGGCGTCCTCGTGGGCTGCGCCCCCGTGCTGGTGGCCGTCCTCGTCCCGCTGCTGGAGGGACGCCGGCCCCGGCGCCGGATCCTGCGGGGCGCGCTGCTCGTGGCCCTCGGTGCCTTCGCCGTCCAGGGGTGGGGCCGAACCGACGGCGCGGGCCTCGCCTTCTCGGTGTGCGCGCTGGCCGGCGAGGTCGGCTTCGCGGTGCTCGCCGTACCGGTGCTGCGCCCGCTGGGGCCGCGGCTGCTGTCCGCGACCGTCTGCGCGGTCGCCGCCGCCGAGGCCGCGGCGGCCGGACTGCTCCTGGACGGCACGGCGTGGCTGCGCCGCCCCGACAGCGCCGAGGCCGCCGCACTGCTGTGGCAGGCGGCGGTCGTCACCGTCGTCGGATTCGTGTGCTGGTACATGGGCATGCAGCGGATCGGCGCGGAGCGCGCCACCCTGTTCTCCGGCCTCATCCCGGTCGCGGCCGCCTGCACCGCGCCCCTCGTCGGCACGGGCTCCTACGGCGCCGCGCAGGCCGTGGGCAGCGCCCTGGTCGGTGCCGGGGTCGCCCTCGGTTCCGGGGCGTCGGCCGGGCGGCGCAAGGGCTCAGCGGCTGCCGTCGAGGATGACCCGCGCGACCAGCGCCGGGTCGTCGTTCATCGGGCAGTGGCCGCAGCCGGGCAGCCGCACGAGCCGGGCCCGGGGAATGATCTGCTTGGCCCGCACTCCCTGCCGGCGCACGAGGATCATGTCCCTGGTGCCCCAGGCGACCGTGACGGGCAGCCCCGGGACGTCGTCGCCGAACCGGACGGCGGTACCGGCCCGGAGCGTCTCGTCGAATCCCGTGGCCCGCGCCAGGGCAAGTGTCTCGGCGACCACGGCCTCGGGTGAACGGCGGCCCGGGCGGGCGTAGATGGTGCTCGTGAGCATCGTGCGGCCGGCCGCGCTGCGCGAAAGCCGCTCGACCAGCGGCAGCGGCAGCCGCCGGGAGACGCGCCGCATGGTGAGCAGCACCCCGAACGCGTAGCGGCGCTCGGCCTGCGACCAGAACCCGGCGGGAGCCAGCGCGGTGACGGACCGTACGAGCCGCTCGCGCCCGAGTTCCAGGGCCAGCAGCCCGCCGAGGGAGTTGCCCGCCACATGCGGTCGGTCCAGCTCCAGCGCCTCGCAGAACGCCCCGAACACGGACGTCGTGGTGGCCAGGTCGTACGACAGCCCCTCGGGCAGCCCCGGCGACGCGCCGAACCCCGGCAGGTCCACGGCGATCACGTCGCGCTCGGTCGCCAGGATGTCCACCACCGGGTCCCAGGCCTGCCGGTGGTGACCGATGCCGTGCAGCAGGAGGAGCGGCTCGCCGCGCCCCACGCGCGTGTAGGAGACGGTCACGGGCTGCGGCCCCTGCGGGGAGGGGACTTCGAAGGAGACGGTGGCGGACATGAGGGCTCCTTGACGGCGGGTCACGGGGCTGAGGCGACGACGTGCGGCGGACACGTCGTAGACAGCTTGTCAGCAATTGCTACTGGCGGGTAGACCCCTCCGGCCCCAGTCCCCGTCCCGGCCCTCGGTCCCCGGTGCGCGCCGCGCCTGGTGCCGCCTGGACACGAACCGGCGTCTGCGTTGGGATGAAGGCGTGGCCACTGACACCGAGACCGACGTCTTCGAAGCACACCGTCCCGTTCTCCTGGGCGTCGCCTACCGCATGCTCGGGCGCGTCGCCGACGCCGAGGACGTGGTGCAGGAAGCCTGGCTGCGCTGGTCGGCGGCGGACCGGAGCGAGGTGCGCGAACCGCGCGCCTATCTGGTCCGCGTCACCACGCGCCTGGCGATCGACCGGCTCCGCCAGGTCAAGGCGCGCGGTGAGACCTACGTCGGACCGTGGCTGCCCGAGCCGTACGTGACCGACTTCGGCGACACCGTCCCCGACACCGCCGAGCAGGCCGTCCTCGCCGACTCGGTCTCCCTCGCGGTCCTGGTCGTCATGGAGTCCCTGTCGCCCCTGGAGCGGGCGGTGTTCGTCCTCAGGGAGGCCTTCGGCTACCCCTACGCCGACATCGCCGCCATGCTCGACCGCGCCGAACCCGCCGTACGGCAGCTCGCCGGGCGGGCCCGCCGGCACGTCGACGAACGACGGCCCCGCTACGACGTCGACCCGGTCCGCCGCCGCGATCTGACGGAGCGTTTCCTCGCCGCGGCCGGCGGCGGCGACCTGGAGGCGCTGATGGCGCTGCTCGCCCCGGACGTCCGGCTCGTCGGGGACAGCGGCGGCAAGAGCAAGGCGCCGCTGCGGGTCCTGGAGTCGGCCGACCACGTGGGCCGCTTCATCGCCGGCGTCGCCGGCAAGGGCCTCCCGGACCTCACCTGGCGTTTCCTGGAGATCAACGGCGGGCCCGCGGTGCTCGTCCTGTCGGGCGGCAAGCCCGACTCCGTCTTCCAGGTGGACGTCCTCGACGGCCGCATCCAGTCCGTCTACATCATCCGCAACCCGGACAAGCTGCACGCCCTGTCGGCCGTCTGAACGCCTCGTCAACGCTGTGTGACATCGCGTCCGCACACCCCGGAGGGGATCGAGGATTGGTCTTGACCAAGGGTGGGGGCCGCCCTATGGTCGCAGATAAGTGAAACAACCTTTAATAAACAAGGGCGCTAAAACGCCGCCGGACCACGGCGATTGCGGAGGACAGGGTGGGGACCACGCAGCTCGAAACGGTGCCGGAACCGAAGTACTGGCATCTCAAGACCGTGCTCAGTGAGGCATTGGACTCCGAATTCACCGTGGGCGAGATCCTGCCCAACGAGCGCGACCTCGCCGCCCGTTTCGGCGTCGCCCGCGCCACGCTCCGACAGGCCCTGGAGCAGCTGGAGCTGGAGGGCAGGCTCCAGCGCCGCCGCGGTGTCGGCACGACCGTCGCCCCGCCGCGCGTGGGCGTGGCCGTCGGCACCGAGCAGCACGCCTGGCCCGGCGCGGCAGGCGACGACTGGCAGTCCGTCGACTGCGCCGCCGCGGTGCCGCCCGCGTCCGTCGCGGACGCGCTCGACACCGACCGCGAGCAGCCGGTGCACGTCGTGCGCCGCTCCCGGGTGACCCACGGCCAGCCCGTCGCCGCCGAGCTCCTGTACATCCCCGAGGCGTCGGTGCCCGAGCTGTCCGCCATAGACGCGCCGTCCGGGGCGGCACGCGCGCGTGCCGTACTGCGCGAACTCCAGCGCCTGGAACTGGACAGCCGGGAGAACGCCGTCGAGCTCGGCTCGGCCCGCGCGGACGACGCGAAGGAACTGGACCGCCTGCCCGGCGCGCCGGTGCTGGTCGTCACCACCCGCTACCTGGCCGGGGGCCGCACCGCCGCGGTCTCGGTGGCCACCTACCGCGCCGACACCTGCCGGCTGACCTTCGGGGACTCCGGCGCGGTGGAGATCCACGAGAGCCCCGAACGCCGGGCCTCCTGACCGACACGGCGGTGCCCCGGACCGGGATCCGGGGCGCCGCCGGGTGTCATCGGGCCGCTCACCGCCGTGCCGTGACGGTGCCCTCCACGGCGAACAACTGCTCCTCCACGTGGTCGAGGGCCAGGCGCAGCGCACCCGTCGCCACGGCCGCCTCCCCGAGGAGCGACAGGGCCACCTTCGGCGGGCGCAGACAGTAGCGGGCCAACTCCCGCCGCAGCGGCTCCAGTACGCCGTCCAGGCCGGCCGCCCAGCCGCCCACCACGACGAGTTCCGGGTCGAGGGCCAGGACGAGCGCCGCCACGTCGTGCACGAGCCGCTGGATGAAGCGTTCCACGGCCGCCCGCGCCCGCTGGTCGCCCTCCCGCGCCTGCGCGAAGACCTCGGCGACGGCCTGCTCGTCGAGCGGGTGCAGGGGCTCGTCGGTCGTGGACAGCAGCGTCTCCGGGGTGACCTCGCGGCCCAGCAGGTGCAGCGCGCCGATCTCCCCGGCCGCCCCGCCGTACCCCCGGTGCAGGCGCCCGCCGATCAGCGAACCGGCCCCCGGGCTCAGCCCGGCCAGGACGAACACCATGTCGTCGGACTCGGTCGCGGCCCCCTTCCAGTGCTCGGCGACCGCGGCCGCGTTGGCGTCGTTCTCGACCAGCACCGGGCACTTGAAGGAACGGCTGAGCCGCTCGCCCAGCCGCAGCCCCGTCCACTCGGGCAGCGCCGCGCACAGCCGTATGGTGCCGTCCGCCTCCACGATGCCCGGCGAGGCGACCCCCACGGCCCACAGGGAGTCGCGCGCGACCCCGGCCCGGCGCAGCAGGTCGGCGACCGCGGTGCGCAGCCGCTCCAGGCGTTCGTCGGCGGAGGCCGTCTCGTCGACGTCCTTGGCCACGGCGCCGAGCACCCGGCCGTCGAGGTCGGACAGCAGCGCGGCGACCCGGTGCGGGCCGATGTCGAGGCCCAGCAGATGCCCGGCCTCGGCCCGGAACCGGAACCGCCGCGCGGGCCGCCCCTGTCGTCGGGCGACGCTCTCGTCCGCCGCCTTCTCGACCACCAGGCCGCCCTCGATGAGCCCCTCGACGACCCCCTCGACCGTCGGCCGGGACAGGCCCGTCACACGGGTGATCTCGGTCAGCGTCGCGCAGTCCGTGGCACGCAGCGCGTGCAGCACCACCGCGGAATTGATCCTTCGCAGGAGCGAGGGGTCCCCGCCGGTCAGTCGCCCCAACGTCCGTCCTCCCAGCTCGTGCGCGTGTTGGGCGGATCGTACTCGGCCGTACGCCCCGCGGGCAGTCCGGGTTCGCGGAGACGGGCCCGCGCCCCCGCGGGGACGTCCGGTTCACCCCGGCGCCACGAACCCCGACTCGTAGGCCGCGATCACCGCCTGGGTGCGATCGCGCGCCCCCAGCTTCACCAGGACGGCGCTGACGTGCGACTTGACGGTCTCGGTGCCGACCACCAGCCGCGCGGCGATCTCCGCGTTGGACAGGCCGCGCGCCATCAGCCGCAGCACCTCGGCCTCCCGCTCGGTCAGCCTGGCCCGTTCCAGCACGGCCCGCGCCGCCCGGTTGCCGCCCCCGTCGCCGTACCGGGCGGCGAGCTGCCGTACCGAGGCGGGGAACAGCAGCGACTCGCCCTCCGCGACCAGCCGCACCGCGTGCACGATCTCGGCCGGCCGGGCCCGCTTCAGCAGGAACCCGTCGGCCCCGGCCCGCAGCGCCTCGTACACGTACTCGTCGTTCTCGAACGTCGTCACCACGAGGATCTTCGGCGGCTCGTCGACCGTGCGCAGCACCGCGCGCGTGGCCTCGATCCCGTCCAGCAGGGGCATCCGTACGTCCATGGCGACGACGTCGGGCCGCAGTTGCCGCACGAGGGGGATGACCGCCGCCCCGTCGGCCGCCTCGCCGACCACCTCGATGTCGGGCTGCGCCTCCAGCACCGCCCGCAGACCGGCACGCACGAGGGGTTCGTCGTCGACGAGGAGAACGGTGACCGGCATCCCGCCAGCGTAGATCAGCGCAGCGGCAGCTCGGCGTGCACCTGCCAGTCACCCCGGTCGGGTCCGGTGTGCGCGCTGCCGCCGAGCAGGGCCGCCCGCTCGCGTATCCCGCGCAGCCCGCTGCCCCGCCCGGGGCCCGCTGTGGCGGCCGTCAGCGGATTGCGGACCTCCAGGGCCAGCGACTCGCCCGTGACCTCGACACGGACCCGGACCGGGACGGCCCCCGCGTGCCGCAGCACATTGGTCAGTGCCTCCTGGAGGATCCGGTAGCCCTCCCGCGACACCGGTCCCGGCACGGTGTCCACCGGCCCGGCCAGCTCGGCGTCCACCTTCGCGCCGGACGCGCGCGCCGACTCCAGCAGCCGGCCGGCGTCCGTCAGGGTCGGGCGGCCGCTCACCGGCCGTTCGGACTCGCGCAAAACGCCGAGGACCCGCTCCAGGTCCTCCAGCGCGGCCCTGCCGGTCTCTTCGATGGCGCCCAGCGCGCGGTCGGTGAAGGCCGGATCGCCGGCCGCCCGGGCGGCGCCCGCCTGGACGACGGCCACGGTCAGGGCGTGCCCGATGGAGTCGTGCAGCTCACGCGCGATACGGGTGCGCTCCAGGAGCTGCTCGGTGCGCTCCTCCAGGGCGGCCAGGCGCTCGGCGGGGGAGGGGCCCAGCAGCCGGAGCGCGAGCGCGGTGACCAGCCGTCCCGAGCCGACCACCGTCGCCGCCAGCGCGGCCAACGGCAAGGGCGCGAGCAGGACATGCCACCACCCGTGGCCGTCGAGCAGGATCAGCGCACCCTCCTCGACGTCCTGGCCGCAGGCCGACGCCACCAGGTCCACCGACGCGATCAGCAGGTGCACGCTGAGCAGTGCCGTCACGACGCCCAGCAGCAGCCGCGCCTCCAGCCAGACGACCAGCCGCCCACGGTCGCTCCAGGACACCGACGGCGCGACGACGATGTCGATGCTCTCGCTGTTGTGCCGGTGCCCGGTCAGCAGCAGCCGCGCCTGGAGCCCCTCCACGGTCCGCATCGCCGGCACCAGTCCGGCGGGTGCGAGCGTCACGGCAGCCACCGCCCAGGTCCACCACGCCTCCTCGACGAACATCCACATGGCCGGCCACACGACGGCGATGAACAGATGCAGCCATCGTGTGTACGTCACCGCCCGTCCCAACGGGCGCAGCAAGCGGACCATTTCGCCATCGTGCCAGCCGCCACCGACAACCAGCCTCCCCCGCACGGGGGAGACGATCTCCACGCGCGGGGGAGGCACCGCCCCCCTGGCACCGGCCAGGCTGCTGCCATGACCAGCATCGAAGTCCGCGCCCTCACCAAGGAGTTCGGCACCCGGCGAGCCGTGGAC
Source organism: Streptomyces sp. NPDC091972 (assembly GCF_044756385.1). Taxonomy (NCBI): domain Bacteria; kingdom Bacillati; phylum Actinomycetota; class Actinomycetes; order Kitasatosporales; family Streptomycetaceae; genus Streptomyces; species Streptomyces sp. NPDC091972. Next base: position 104,217 of record NZ_JBIVSV010000003.1, read on the forward strand.
GACCTCACCTTCCGTGTCCTCCCCGGCCGTGTCACCGGCTTCCTCGGCCCCAACGGCGCCGGCAAGTCCACCACCATGCGGCTCGTCCTCGGCCTGGACCGCCCGACGTCCGGGACGGCCACGATCGGCGGCCGCGCCTACGCCACGCTCGACGAACCCCTGCGCCACGTGGGCGCCCTGCTCGACGCCCAGGCCGCGCACGGCTCCCGCACCGGCCGCGACCACCTGCGCACCCTCGCGGCGAGCAACCGCCTCCCCGACCGCCGGGTCGACGAGGTGCTGGAGCGGACCGGACTCGCCGCGGCCGCCCGGCGCCGCGTGAAGACCTACTCCCTGGGCATGCGGCAGCGGCTCGGCATCGCCGCCGCCCTGCTCGGCGACCCCGGCGTCATCATGCTCGACGAGCCCTCGAACGGCCTCGACCCCGAAGGCATCGTCTGGATCCGGGAGCTGCTGCGCCGACTGGCCGCCGAGGGCCGCACGGTACTGGTCTCCAGCCACCTCATGAACGAGACCGCGTCCTTCGCCGACCACCTCGTCGTGCTGGGCCGGGGCCGTCTCCTCGCCGACACCCCGATGCGGGAGTTCATCCACGCGCGCGTGCAGCCCGGCGTCCGCATCCGCACCACCGACCCGACCGCGCTCCGGAACGCCCTCGCCCGGCACGGCCATGACGCCGTGGAGCACGAGGACGGGCACTGGACCGTACGGCACGCGCGGGTGGAGGAGATCGGCGTCCTCGCCTCCTCCGCCGGCGTCCCCCTTCTCGAACTGGCCGCCGAGGAGGCCACCCTGGAGCAGGCCTACCTCGACCTCACGTCCGCCGAGACCGAGTTCACCGCACAGCCCCAGGAGGCCTGACATGCGCTTCGCATCCGTGCTCCACTCCGAGTGGCTGAAGATCCGTACGCTGCGCTCCCTCCTCGGCGCGCTGCTCGCCCTGTTCGCGGCGACCACCGCGTTCTCCGCGATCGCCGGGGTCTCCGAGACCTCCGACCCCGAGTTCGACCCGCTGTTCATGGCGCTGTCCGGGGTCGCGCCGGGGCAGATCGCGGCCATCTCCTTCGGAGCCATGGCGGTGTCGTCCGAGTTCCACGGGGGCGGGCTCCGGCTGTCGCTGGCCGCGGTGCCGCGGCGGGGACGGTGGTTCGCGGCGAAGGCGACGGCCGTCGCCGTCCCCACGCTCGTGGTCGGTCTGGTGACCGCGCTCGCCGCCCTCCTCGCGGCCCGAGCCGGGCTCGGCGGGGCGGCGGGCGGCCTGAGCACCGGGGAACAGGTGCGCGGTGTCGTCGGCTGCGGGATCTACCTCACCCTGATGGCGCTGCTGGCGGCCGGTCTCGCGGCGGTGCTGCGCAGCGGGGTGGCGGCGCTCGCGCTCCTGATCCCGTTGGTCCTGGTCGTCTCGTTCGTGATCGGCGACGTGGCCGGCGGGGTCACCGACTACATGCCCGACCGGGCGGGACAGATCGTCCTGTACGAGACCCACGAGGGGCCTTTGGGACCGTGGACGGGCCTCGCCGTGACCGCGGCCTGGGCGGCCGCCGCCCTCGCCGCGGGGGCCTGGAGCGTGCGGCGCCGGGACGCCTGACCCCCGTATCGCCTGACGCCCCGCCAAATGTCAGTGCCGGCCGGTTTACTGAATCACATGGACAGTGCGAAGTACCTCGCCGCGATCGACTCGCTGTGCGCCCGCGACCTGAGCGCGGCGGACGGCGAGCCGGTCCCCTACGGGGCGGGACCCGGTTACCGCATCGAGTCGTTAGAGGTGAGCCACGGGACGCGGACCGGTGACGCGACGCTGCGCATGGCGGCCGTGGCGGACCTCTACGCCCTGAGGAGCTCCATAGCGCGGCAGTTGGACGACCGCTGGGGCAGGCAGCAGCCGCTCTGGGGGATGGGCACGCTCCGGGTGCACGGCGAGCGGGGGGACGAGATACCCGAACCCTGGGCCACGACGAGTTCCGTGGCGGACGACCTGGACCTGTGGCAGCCCCCGGGCTCGGACCGCTGGATCGCCCTCGGCGTGGGCTACCGGGACGAGACCGACGAGGTCCATGTCCTCGCCGTGGCCTCGGACATCGACCCGGTCTGACCCGCTAGCCCCGCTCGGCCGCCACCCGCAGCCGGGCGAACTCCTCGGCCATGGTCGCCGCGGTCCAGTGCGCGTTGAGGCCGCTCGGATTGGGCAGCACCCACACGCGCGATTCCCCGATCGTCCGCTCCTGCGGGCCGACCTTCGCCTTCTTGTCGTCGAAGGCCGCCCGGTAGGCGGTGACCCCCACCACGGCCAGCCAGCGGGGCTTGAGCCGCGCCACCTTCTCCGCCAGCAGCCGGCCGCCCTCGCGGTACTCCTCGGCGGTCAGCTCGTCCGCCCGCGCCGACGCCCGGGCCACGACATTGGTGATCCCGAGCCCGTAGGACAGCAACTCCTGCTGCTCCGACGGCTTCAGCAGCCGCGGCGTGAAGCCGGACAGGTGCAGCACCGGCCAGAACCGGTTGCCCGGGCGGGCGAAGTGATGGCCCGTCGCGGCCGTCATCAGACCGGGGTTGATGCCGCAGAACAGGACACGGAGACCGTCCGCGACCACGTCCGGCACCAGCCGGTCGCGGGCGGCCTCCAGTTCCTCGGGGGTGAAACGCGTCATCGCGAGGAGCGTGTCAGAGGATCGCCCCGGGCGTGTAGCCCGCGGCCGCCGGGTGCTGCTTGACGATCTCCTCGATCCGGCCCACGACCACGGCGACCTGGTCGGCGGCGGCGCCCGTGAAGGACAGCTTGTCCGCCATCAGCGCGTCCAGCTGGGCCCGGTCGAGCGGGATGCGCTCGTCGGCGGCCAGCTTGTCGAGGAGTTCGTTGCGCTCGGCGCCCTGCTCGCGCATCGCGAGGGCGGAGGCGACGGCGTTCTCCTTGATCGCCTCGTGCGCGACCTCACGGCCGACACCCGCGCGCACCGCGCCCATCAGCACCTTGGTGGTGGCGAGGAAGGGCAGGTAGCGGTCCAGCTCGCGGGCGACGACGGCCGGGAAGGCGCCGAACTCGTCGAGCACGGTGAGGAAGGTCTCCAGGAGGCCGTCGAGCGCGAAGAACGCGTCCGGCAGCGCGACCCGGCGCACCACCGAGCAGGACACGTCGCCCTCGTTCCACTGGTCGCCCGCCAGCTCGCCGGTCATCGAGGCGTAGCCGCGCAGGATCACCATCAGGCCGTTGACCCGCTCGCAGGACCGCGTGTTCATCTTGTGCGGCATCGCCGAGGAGCCGACCTGGCCCGGCTTGAAGCCCTCGGTCACCAGCTCGTGCCCGGCCATCAGGCGGATCGTCTTCGCCAGCGAGGAGGGGGCCGCCGCCAGCTGCACCAGAGCGGTGACGACCTCGTAGTCCAGGGAGCGCGGGTAGACCTGGCCCACCGAGGTGAACGCCTGCGAGAAGCCCAGGTGACCGGCGATCCGCTGCTCCAGCTCCGCCAGCTTCGACGCGTCCCCGCCCAGCAGGTCCAGCATGTCCTGCGCGGTGCCGACCGGGCCCTTGATGCCGCGCAGCGGGTAGCGGGCGAGGAGCTCCTCGACGCGGCCGTACGCCACGAGCAGTTCGTCCGCGGCGGTGGCGAACCGCTTGCCGAGCGTGGTGGCCTGCGCGGCCACGTTGTGCGAGCGGCCGGCCATGACCAGCTCGCCGTACTCGCCGGCCAGCTTGCCCAGACGGGCCAGGACGGCCACGCTGCGGTCGCGGATCAGTTCCAGCGAGAGCCGGATCTGGAGCTGCTCGACGTTCTCCGTGAGGTCACGGGAGGTCATGCCCTTGTGGACCTGCTCGTGCCCGGCGAGGTCGTTGAACTCCTCGATCCGCGCCTTCACGTCGTGCCGCGTGACCTTCTCGCGCTCGGCGATGGAGGCCAGGTCGACGGTGTCGAGGACCCGCTCGTAGTCGGCGAGGGCCTGCTCCGGCACCTCGATCCCGAGGTCCTTCTGCGCCCGCAGCACGGCGAGCCAGAGCTGGCGCTCGAGCCTCACCTTCTGCTCGGGCGACCAGAGCGTGGCGAGCTCGGCGGAGGCGTAGCGTCCGGCGAGGACGTTGGGGATGCGGGGCTTGGCGGGAGCGGAAGTCACGTGTACGGATTCTACTGGCGATTCGTGCAGGCCAGCGCCGGGGTGCCGTTCGTCGGAACCTACGAGAGCTCCTCCGCGAGCTCCGCCAGGACCTCGGCGTGGCACGGTTTTGGCGCACACCAGCAGGCCAGGGCCTTGCCGCGCAGACCCGGCAGCAGGGCGAGCAGATCCGGCCGCCCCAGCAGATGCGCCCGGTACTTCGCCATCACCTCGGCCCGGGTGCCGTCCCGGCGGCGCGCGGGAGTGTCGTAGGCGAACGGGTTGTACAGCGGGTGCTTCGGCAGGTCCCAGCCGCCCAGGGTCCAGCGGCGGCCGACGTAGACGAGGTCGGCGGGCGCGTGTTCGAGGCGGGGGCCGTACTCGTGGATACGGCCCCTGACGTTGACCACACGCGTGTGCACGGCGTCCTCAGTGCTCCCAGGGCAGCAGGTCGGGCCGCTTGGGCGGCAGGCCGTCGCCCGAGGAGCGGCCGGTCAGCCGCCGTCCGATCCACGGCAGCAGGTGCTGCCGGGCGAAGCGGGCGTCGGCGATGCGCCGCGCGAGCCACCGCGGGGGGACCGTCGCCGGGATCGGCGTGCGCCACTCGGTGTCCTCGGGGTCGTAGCCGAGGGCCTGCCACACGGCCTCGGCGACGCGGCGGTGGCCCTCGGCCGTCAGGTGCAGCCGGTCCACGTCCCACATGCGCTGGTCGGAGAGCGAGGGGGCGCCGTAGAGGTCGACCACCACCGCGTCGTGCCGGCCGGCGAGCTCGTCGACGACCGCGAACAGCTCCTCCATGCGCGGCCGGAAACGCGCCTGGACCGGGCCCTGGCGGGCGGGGCTGCGCATCAGGACGAGCTGCTTGCAGGACGGGGCCAGCCGCTCCACGGCCTCCGTGAGCAGGTCGCGCACCCGGACCATGTCGCACTTCGGCCGCAGCGTGTCGTTGAGCCCGCCCACGAGCGTGATCACGTCGGCCTGCATCGCCGCCGCCACGTCGACCTGCTCGTCTACGATCTGCTTGATCAGCTTGCCGCGCACGGCCAGGTTGGCGTAGCGGAAGCCGGGCGTCACGGCGGCCATCCGGCCGGCGAGGAGGTCGGCCCAGCCGCGGTAGGTCCCGTCCGGCAGCAGGTCCGACATGCCCTCGGTGAAGGAGTCGCCGACCGCGACGAGGCTGGAGTAAGTGGGGTTCGTCTGCATGGCGGAAGAAATGGTAACCCGCTCACATACTTACCGGTCGGTGGGTTCGGGCGCCCTCACACCTGCCGTCCGAACAGCTCCCGCAGCACGTCCTCCATGGTCACCAGACCCGCGAGCCGCCCGTCCGTGCCGAGCACCGCGGCCAGGTGCGTCCGGCTGCGCCGCATTGCCGTCAGCACGTCGTCCAGGGGGGTGCTCTCCCGGATCCGTGCGATCGGACGCATGTCCCGCACCGGGAACGGCAGATCCCGCGGTGAGGCGTCCAGAGCGTCCTTGACGTGCAGGTAGCCGACGATCCGCCGGCTGTCGTCCACCACCGGGAACCGGGAGAACCCCGTCTCGTTCGACAGCGCCTCCAACTGCTCCGGGGTGACGCCCACGCGCGCGTAGACGACCCCTTCCAGCGGCAGCACCACGTCCCGCACCGGGCGCCGCCCCAGCTCCAGCGCGTCGTTGAGCCGCTCCCGCGCGCGCTCGTCGATCAGGCCCGCCTCGCCGGAGTCCCGCACGATCCGTGCCAGCTCGGCGTCCGAGAAGGTGGCCGTGACCTCGTCCTTGGTCTCCACGCGGAGCAGTTTCAGCAGGGCGTTCGCGAAGGCGTTGACCGCGAAGATCACCGGACGCAGCCCGCGCGCCAGCGCGACCAGCGGCGGCCCCAGCAGCAGCGCGCTGCGCACCGGCTCCGCGAGCGCGATGTTCTTCGGGACCATCTCGCCGAGCAGCATGTGCAGATAGGTCGCCAGGGTCAGCGCGATCACGAAGGACACCGCGTGCCCCGCGCCCTCCGGCACCCCCACCGCGTGGAACACCGGCTCCAGCAGATGCGCGATCGCCGGCTCCGCGACCGCGCCCAGGACCAGCGTGCACAAGGTGATCCCGAGCTGCGCGGCCGCCAGCAGCGCGGAGACGTGCTCCAGCCCCCACAGCACACCCTTCGCCCGTCGGTCGCCCTGCTCGGCGTACGGCTCGATCTGACTACGCCGCACCGAGATCAGCGCGAACTCGGCCCCGACGAAGAACGCGTTCAGCACCAGCGTCGCGAGCCCGATCAACAATTGGACGACGGTCATCGCGGGCTCCTCCGTACCCCGGCCGACCGGCCGACGGGCTCGATGCGGGTTTCCATGCGGGCCGGCCGAGCGCTGGACCGGTTGCGGACCTGCCGGTACGCCGACCGAACCGCGGCCGCCCTCGCGGAGTCCTGACCCGGGGTCGTCTCCCGCGACGCCGGGACGCCGGTCCCCGCGAGGGGCGGGTGCGTGCCTTTGCTCGGCCGGGGTTTCTCGCGTGGCGGCCGGGTGGTGAGTCGGGTCAGGGTCTCCTTGTGCGACGACCTGGTCGCGGTCTCAGCGACGGTCTCTCGTGACGGCGGGACGCCGGTCGCCGCGAAGGGCTGCTGCGTGCCGCTGCCCGGACCCGTTTCCACACGGAGCGGCCGTACGGCGGTCATCGCGCGAACCGCAGATCCCTCGACGGCACCCGTTCCGCGAACCTCCTCCCGTGGCCACGAACCGGTACCGGCCCCGCGAACCCTCTCCCACCGGACCGACGTCATGAGCCGACCCCCTCCCCGTCCCCGGCGAGGGGCGCGTGCAGCAGGACGCGGGCGGCTCTGCGGCCCTGGGCGTCGGTGACGTCGAGTTGCCAGCCGGCGACCCGGACCGAGTCGCCGGTGGCCGGGATCCTGCCGAGTTCCGTCGCCAGGAGGCCGGCCAGGGTCTCGTAGGGGCCCTCGGGGGCCCGCAGCCCGACGCGGGCCAGCTGGTCCATGCGGGCCGAACCGTCGGCGTGGAAGAGCTCCCTGCCCTCGTCGTCGGTGCCCGCGGGCGCGAGGTCGGGCGTCTCGTGCGGGTCGTGCTCGTCACGCACCTCGCCGACGACCTCCTCGACGATGTCCTCCAGCGTCGCCACGCCCGCCGTACCGCCGTACTCGTCGATGACGACCGCCATCGTGCGCTTGCCGGAGAGCCGGTCCAGGAGCCGGTCCACGGTGAGCGACTCGGGCACCAGCAGCGGCTCGCGCAGCAGCTCGGCGACCGAGGCGCGGGGCCGGCGCTCGGCGGGGACCGCCAGGACGTCCTTGATGTGCGCGATGCCGACGACCGAGTCCAGGCTGCCGCGGTAGACGGGGAACCGGGACAGCCCGGTGGCGCGCGTCGCGTTCGCCACGTCCTCGCAGGTCGCCTGGACGTCCAGGGCGATCACCTGCACGCGCGGGGTCATCACGTTCTCCGCGGTCAGGTCCGCGAGGTTGAGGGTCCGTACGAACAGCTCGGCGGTGTCCTCCTCCAGCGCGCCCGCCCGCGCGGAGTGCCGGGCCAGCGCCGCCAGCTCCTGCGGCCCGCGCGCGGAGGCCAGCTCCTCGGCGGGCTCCAGGCCGAAGCGGCGCACCACCCGGTTGGCCGTGTTGTTGAGGTGGGTGATGAAGGGGCGGAAGGCCGCGCTGAACCAGCTCTGCGCGGTACCCACCCGCTTGGCCATGGCCAGCGGCGAGGAGATCGCCCAGTTCTTGGGCACCAGCTCGCCGACCACCATCAGGAAGACGGTCGACAGCGCGGTCCCCAGCACCAGCGCCAGCGACCGGGACGTGGACTCCGAGACCCCCAGCGCCTCCAGCGGCCCCGCGATCAGCGCGGCGATCGACGGTTCGGCGAGCATGCCGACGACCAGGTTGGTGACGGTGATCCCGAGCTGCGCCCCGGAAAGCTGGAACGTCAGACTCCGCACGGCTCTCAGGGCGCCGGACGCACCCCGCTCACCGCGCTCCGCCGCCCGCTCCAACTGTCCTCGCTCGACCGTGGTCAGCGAGAACTCCGCCGCCACGAAGGCACCGCAGGCCAGCGAGAGCAGGATCGCCACCAGCAGGAGGAGCACTTCGGTCATCGGGTCACCTCCGTCCCATGATCGGACAGGGTCCCCAGGATCGCCCGTCCTAGCCGGCGGCGAGGGGCTTCACCCAGCGCCGCCACTTCTCCTCGGGCGCGTACCCCGCCGCGCGCCATGCGTGCTGTGCCGTCTCGTTGCGCACCAGCACCATCGCGTCCCCGCGCCGCCCGCCGAGCCGTACGAACCGCTCCTCCGCGGCCGTGAGCAGGGCCGTCCCGATGCCGCGCCGCCGGCGCTCCGGGTGCACGGCGAGCCGGTACAGGTGGCACCGCCAGCCGTCGAAGCCCGCGATCACCGTGCCGACGAGTTCGCCGTCGAGCTCGGCGAGGATCAGCGCCTCGGCATCCCGCGCGACCAGCCGCTCCACGCCGTCCCGGTCGTCGCTGATGCTCGTCCCCTCGGCGGACCGCTTCCAGAAGGCCAGCACGCTGTCGAGGTCGTCGGGCGTCGCGGCCCGTATCCGCAGGTCGGTCATACGGCGATCCCATCACGCCCGACGGCACGGCACCCGAAGTTCCAGCATTCGGGACGGCTACCGGTCGCGCAGCTCCGCCATCACCGGCGCGAACGCCTCCATGGAGGCCTCCAGCACCGCCAGGTAGGTGAAGCCGTACCGCTCGCGCTGCGCCAGCACCTGGGCGACGATCTCCTCGACCGAGCCGATCAGGATGATGGGCAGGTCCAGGGCCTGCTGGAGGGTCAGGTCCGGAAACCGGTGCAGGAACGGGGCGGCGACGGCCTCGCGGTCCTCGGTGACGACGACCGTCTGGACGAGCAGGTTCAGTTCGGCCGGTTCCTTGCGCCCCTCGGCCAGCCGCCGGTAGCGCGCGAGGCGTTCGTCGAGTTGCTCGGCGGTGGTCGGGATCAGCTTGCCGGAAGTGTCGCCCGGCACCAGGGTCGCCCCGGTGAAGGCCGCGATGACAGCGTGCTCGGCGGACAGCTCCAGCATCCGGTTGCCTATGCCGCCGATCAGCAGGGGGACACGGGGCCGCTGCACCGGCTGCGGAACATGGTCCGGCGAGGACAGCAGCCGGTCCAACTCCTCGACCGTGCGCCGGAGATGGTCCACGCGCTCGCCGGGCGACCCGAAGGGCAGCCCCGCCCGGTCGTGCTCGGACTGCACGTAGCCGGTGCCCAGGCCCAGTTCGAGGCGGCCGCCGGTCAGGGCGTCCACCGTGGCCACCTCGCGGGCGAGCAACGTCGGGTTCCAGAAGCCCGCGTTGAGGACGAACGTGCCCAACCGCGGCCGCTCGGTGACCTCCGCCGCCGCGACCAGCGCCGGGAACGGCGCGATCTTGCCGAGATGGTCGGGGACCAGGATCACGTCGTAACCGAGTTCCTCGGCCCGGCGGCACTTGGCGCGCCAGTCGGCGTCGGTGGCGGCCGCGGTCAGATTGACGGCGAAGCGGAAGGCGCGGGGCATGAACTCTCCTCAGCGGCAAGCGACTTGAGCTGTCTGCCCCGCGATTGCATCACTCGTGCGCGATCGCCGCCAGTACGTTCATGCGCGAGGCGCGCAGGGCCGGAAGCAGTGCCGCCACGATGCCCACCACGGCCGAGCCGACGACGACCGCGACGATCGTGCCCCAGGGGATCGCCAGCGCGTGCATGCCCTGGAGCGCCAGCACCTGCTGGGTGCACACCCCCCACACCAGCCCGAGCGCGAGTCCGAGGACCGCGCCGAACACCGCGATCACCACCGACTCCAGCCGGATCATCCGGCGCAGCTGCCGCCGGGCGAGCCCGATGGCGCGCAGCAGCCCGATCTCCCGGGTGCGTTCCACGACCGACAGGGCCAGGGTGTTGACCACGCCGAGCACCGCGATGACGATCGCGAGCCCGAGGAGCGCGTACACGAGGTAGAGCAGGACGGCGATCTGGTCGTGGACCAGGTCCTTGTAGTCGGCGAGGTCACGCACCTGGACCTGCGGATACCGGTCGAGCGTCTTCTCCAGCTCCGCGCGCAGCCGGTCGGCGCCGGTGCCGGGGGCCGCGTTGACGTACACGGCGGAGTCCTGGCCGCCCGGTGCGAACCGCTCCAGGGTGCCCAGACCGAAGTAGATGCCGCCCTGCGTCCCGAACCCGTCCGCCGAGTCCTGGTCGGTGAGCGCGCCGACGGTCAGTTCGGTCCGGCGCCCGCCCTGGAACTCGACCGGGACCCTGCTGCCGACCCGCACGCCGTGGTCGCGCGCGAAGTCCACGTCCATGCCCAGGTGCCCGGAGGCGAGCGCGGCCGCGGTGTCCCCTTGGGCGTAGGTGATGTGGGCGACCTCGTCCAGGCGCGGGTCGTACCCGGCGGCGGTGGTCTCGACCCGCTTGCCGTCCGGCAGCCGTACGGCGACGGGCGCGAACCTCGACCGTACGACGAGCCCGGCGCCCTCGGTGCCGCGCACCGCGTCCGTGACCTCCTGCGGAAACGGCAGGAAGTTGCCGTTCTGCACGACGAAGTCGGCGCCGAGGGTCTTGTCGATCTGGTCGTCGAAGGACCTGGACATGGAGGCGCTCGCCACCGACATCCCGCCGACCAGGGCGAGGCCGACCATCAGAGCGGCCGCGGTGGCGCCGGTGCGGCGCGGGTTGCGCAGGGCGTTGCGCTGGCTCATCCGCCCGACCGGGCCGAACAGGGCCGGGAAGGCGCCGCCCAGCACCCGGATCACCGGACGCACCAGCAGCGGGCCCGCGATGACGGTGGCCAGGAGCGTCAGGACGACGCCGAGACCGAGGAGGGAGGCGGCGGAGGCCGTCCGCGAGGCGAGCGCGCAGCCGACGAGCGCGGCCGCGCCCGCCGCGCCGACCAGGCCGCCCACGATCGCCCGGACCCGGAGCGGCCGTCCGGTCCCGGCGATCTCGGCGTCCGCGAGGGCCGCCATGGGGGAGACACCGGCCGCTCGGCGGGCCGGGAGGTAGGCCGCGACGAAGGTGACGCCCACGCCGACGACGTACGCGGCGACGGGTGTGCCCCAGCCGATGACCATCTCGCCGGTTCTGATGTTCATGCCGAAGGCGTTCATGAGCGCGATGAGCCCGACGGCGAGCCCGATGCCCGTGCCGAGCCCGACCGTGGAGCCGACCAGGCCGAGCAGCGTGGCCTCGGTGAGCACCGAGCGGCGGACCTGGCGCCGGTCGGCGCCGAGCGCGCGCAACAGGCCCAGCTCACGGGTGCGTTGGGCGATCAGCATGGAGAAGGTGTTGACGATCAGGAAGACGCCGACCAGGACGGCGATGCCCGCGAAGCCGAGCATGACGTACTTGATGACGTCGAGGAATCCGCCCAGCTGGTCGAGGTCCGACTTCGCCTGTTCGTCGGCGGTGCGGTACTCGTAGGTGCCCGTGCCGAGCGCGGCGGCCACCCGTTGCTTGAGCTGGTCGTCGCTGACGCCCTCGGCGGCGTCGACCGAGATGCTGGTGGCGGCCTTTGCGGAACCGAGCAGCTTGGTCTGCGCGGTCGGAGGGTCCAGGTAGAGCAGGGTGGCGCCGGGGTTGGTGGTGGTGAAGGTGACGATGCCGACGATCCGCACCTTGAAGGAGCCCGGAGCCGCGATGACGGTGAGCGGGTCGCCGATGCGCAGCTTCCCGCGGTCGGCGGTCTCCGAGTCGATCAGCGCCTCGGCCGGGCCGTGCGGGGCGTGGCCTGAGGTGAGCTCCACCGGGCTGCGCGAGGTCGGGTTCCAGTCGGTGCCGATGGTGGGGGCGCCGGTGGTCGAGCCCACCGACTCGTTCTCGGCGTCGGCGACGGTGATCCCGTCCTCCTCGGCGTCGAAGCGTGCCGCGCCGACCCCGTCGAGACGGGCGACCCGGTCCGCGAGCGCGGCCGGCAGGGTGGCCGTCGCGCCGGACGGGATGGCCTCGCTCAAATCCTCCTTCGGGCTGATCGTGAGGTCCGGCGCGGTGGTGGCGAAGAGGCGGTCGAAGGTGCGGTTCAGGGTGTCGGAGAAGATCAGGCTGCCCGAGACGAACGCCACGGAAAGGACCACGGCCAGCGCGGAGAGCAGCAGCCGTCCCTTGTGGGCGAGGAAGCTGCGGAGTGTCGCCTTGAGCACGGGGTCATCCCTCGTCGGGGTCGTCGCCGGACTGTCCGCGGATCACGTCGAACCGTTTCATGCGCTCCAGCACGGCCTCCGCGGTGGGCCGCTCCATGCGGTCCACGATCCGTCCGTCCCCGAGGAAGAGCACCAGGTCGGAGTGGGCGGCCGCGCCGGGGTCGTGGGTGACCATGACGACGGTCTGCCCGAGCTGGTCGACGGCCTCGCGCAGGAAGCCGAGGACCTCCAGACCCGCCCGTGAGTCGAGGTTCCCGGTCGGCTCGTCCGCGAAGATCAGCTCGGGCCGGGAGGCCAGCGCGCGGGCGCACGCGACGCGCTGCTGCTGACCCCCGGAGAGCTGCGAGGGCCGGTGCTTGAGGCGGTCCCGCAGGCCCAGGGTGTCGATGACCTGGTCCAGCCACTTCTCGTCGGGCTTCTTGCCGGCGATGTCCATGGGCAGGGTGATGTTCTCGGCCGCGTTCAGCGTCGGGATCAGGTTGAACGACTGGAACATGAACCCGATCCGGTCGCGGCGCAGCCGGGTCAGCTCGCGCTCCTTGAGCCCGGTGATCTCGGTGCCGCCGAGCCACACCTGGCCTGCCGAGACGGTGTCGAGCCCCGCCAGGCAGTGCATCAGGGTGGACTTGCCGGAGCCCGAGGGCCCCATGACCGCGGTGAAGCGGCCCCGCGCGATGTCCACGTCCACCGAGTCCAGGGCGAGCACGGCCGTCTCGCCCGATCCGTACGCCTTGGTGAGACCGCGGGCGCGGGCCGCGATCTCCTCGGCCGGGGCGGTGCCTGGTGCGTCCTCCGCAGCGGTTGCCATGGGCAGAGGGTAGTGTGACCCGGCCCACACTCGATATCCCTCTTGCGGTCGATGCGGCCTCCACCCCAGGTCGGGCCCCCGATGCCCGTGTAAGGGGCACCTGCCTCGATGTCCTGCCGGCCCGGCGATCCGGTCGCCCGGTGGTCCGCGGCGAGGGCCCCACTTGCCAGTGCTAGCGTTTCGGCGCTAGCTTCGAAGTATGGCGAAGACCCAGTTGAACGTGCGGGTGGACGAGGGCACCGCCCGCGCCGCCCGTGAACGCGCCCTCGCCCGAGGCGTCAGCGTCAACCGCTACATCGAGGAACTGGTCATGAAGGACACCGGCGAGGCGGGCCAGGCCTTCGTGGAGGCCGCCGCCGATTTCATGAAGCAGTACGAATCCGTCTTCGCGGAGGAGTTCGGCAAGGAGAGCAAGGAACACGAGGGTCGTTGAGCGATCTGCACATCGATCTCGCCTGGCTCCTGATGCTCGCGGAGCAGAAGACCCCGGGCGATCCCCAGGTCACCGACTGGGGCGCCCTGGTCGCCGCCGTGGCCCGCCACCGGGCCGAGATCTTCGACATCCCCGTCTACGACAACCCGCACTCGCGCGCCGCGGCGCTGCTGCAACTCCTCATCCATGTCCCGGCGTTGGAGCGCACCAACGCGCTCTTCGCCTGCGCGGTCGGGTACGCCTACCTCGTCGCGAGCGGACTGAGGGTGGTCACCTCGCCCGAACTGGTCCGGGACCTCGCCAAGGTGGCCAAGAAGGGCGACGCCTCGGTCCACGACATCGCGCGCGAGCTGCGCAGATGGACCCTCTGATCAGCGTTCCTCCAGCGGCGGCCGCCAGGCGGTGCCCAGCACGCAGAAGGACGTGGGCAGCGTCGGACCCTTCTCGGGCATCAGCAGCCGCCGGTAGGGGCCGAGTTCGAAACCGGCTGCCCGCACGGACCCGACCGGGTCCCGGCCCAGATGGCAGCCGCCGTTCAGCGGGGGCCACAGCGTGCGGTCCAGGGCGCGCTGGGTGAAGCGCATGGCCGGGCCGCCGCCCCTGCCGTGCTCGAAGAACCGCACGACCCCGCCGGGCCGCAGCACCCGGCGCACCTCACCGAGCGCCCGCGGCACATCGCGCACACTGCACAGCACCAGCGAGATCACCACGGCGTCGAAGGCCTCGCTCTTGACCGGCAGCGCCTCCGCGGCGCCGGGCACCACGTCGACCGGCACCTCGCAGCGCAGGGCGGCCTCCACCGCCAACTGCCGCAGCGTGCGCTCCGGTTCGATCGCCACGACCTCGGAGACCGCGCCGGGGTAGTGGGCGAAGTTCAGGCCGTTGCCCGCGCCGATCTCGATCACCCGCCCGGACAGCCCGGCCAGCAGCCGCTCGCGCACCCCGGCCATGCCCATCCGGGTCTCGGCGGCGACGCTGACCCGCGCGTAGTACCGGGCGAAGAGCGGGTGGTGGACGTGATCCCGGGACGCCTTGCCGGAACCGGCGGACCGCAGCCGCATGACAGCCTCCCTCGCAGAGGACGGGCCCTACCGTGATTGTCCCCCGCGCGACCCCGCCGCACCCCCCTCGGGCACCCATCGCACGAAGGTGCGCACCCGTCGGTGGACGCCGTGGTCGTCGTACATGCCGGCAGAGCTGCTGTTCGGCAGCGCCCTGGGCCGACTACGCGCGCATCCGGCCGAACGCCTCACCGTCCTGCGGTCGCCGGTCGCCGGTCGCCCGCGTGGTCGCCGAGGGCGCCACAGCCGCGAGATCGTCGCGTGCCTGGCGCTCAGCTTATCTGCGCACGACCGACCACCGTCCGCGAGCCGTCTTCACCCGGCTGGGCATCCGCTCCCGCATCGAGCCGGGGCGGCTCGTCTCGGACACCGAGATGCCCTGCGGGATGCTCAGGGCGCCTCGCGCACCCCGAACGCCGCCGCGTCCCAGGTCCCGCCCAGCTCCGGGGCCAGCCAACCCGGTGCTCCGGCACGGAAGTCGGCGGGCGGCAACCCGCCCGCACCGGCCGGCACGGCACCGAGCAGCGGAGCCCCGGACACCTCCGGCAGATCCGCGAGGTTGCAACGCGAGGCGAGGTCGGGGGAGTCGGGCCAGCTGCCGATCACCACGCCCGCGAAGTCCAGTCCGCGGCGGCACAGTTCACGGGCCGTCAGCTCGGTGGTGTTGAGCGTGCCCAGACCGGCCGGCGCCACCACCAGGACCGGCGCCCGCAGCAGTTCCGCCGCGTCGGCCAGCGTCCCGCCCTCGTCGTCGAAGCGGACGAGCAGCCCGCCCGCCCCCTCCACCAGCACCAGGTCGTGCCCGGCGGCCAGTTCGGCGGCGGCCTTCGCGATCTCCCGCGGGCGCACCGGCTCGCGGGCGGCCCGGCGTGCGGCGGTCGCCGGGGCCAACGGCTCGGGGTAGCGGGCGAGTTCGGCCTTCGTCACGGCACCCGCGAGCCGGGCGACCTCGTCGGCGTCCCCGGCCTCGTCCGGCCCTACGCCGGTCTGCGCGGCCTTCAGGACGGCGACCGTCCGTCCGGCGGCGAGCGCGGTCGCGGCGACGGCGGCCGTGGTGACCGTCTTGCCGACCTCCGTGCCCGTCCCGGTGATCACCAGTACCGGCATGTCATCCCTCCCGTGCGGCGGCACACACCGCACGCGTGATCCGTGCCACGTCCTCGTCGCCCGTGACGTACGGCGGCATCGTGTAGACGAGGTCGCGGAACGGCCGCAGCCACACGCCCTCGCGCACGGCGGCCTCCGTCGCGGCCCTCATGTCGACGTCGTGGTCCAGCTGCACGACCCCGATGGCGCCGAGAACCCGTACGTCCTTCACTCCGGGCAGCTCGCGGGCCGGCGCCAGCCCCTCCCGCAGCCCCGCCTCGATCCGCTTGACCTCCGCGAGCCAGTCCTGCCCGAGCAGCAGCCCGATCGAGGCACAGGCCACCGACGCGGCCAGCGGGTTGCCCATGAAGGTGGGGCCGTGGGCGAGCACGGGGACCTCGCCCCGCGAGATGCCGTCGGCCACCCGGGGTGTGCACAGGGTCGCCGCCATCGTCAGGTAGCCACCGGTCAGCGCCTTGCCCACACACATCACGTCCGGCGTCACCGCGGCGTGGTCCGCCGCGAACAGGGCGCCCGTACGGCCGAACCCCGTCGCGATCTCGTCGAACACCAGCAGCACGTCGTGCGCGTCGCACGCCTCGCGCAGCACCCGCAGATACGCGGGGGAGTGGAACCGCATCCCGCCTGCACCCTGCACCACCGGCTCCACGATCACCGCGGCCAGCTCGTCCGCGTGCCGTGCGATCGCCTCGCGCAGCCGATCGGCGTACGACTCCTCGTACTCGGCCGGGGGCGCGTCCACGAACACCTGGCGGGGCAGGACCCCGGACCACAGCTCGTGCATCCCGCCCTCGGGGTCGCACACCGACATGGGCTGCCAGGTGTCGCCGTGATAGCCGCCGCGCCAGGTCAGCAGCCGCTGCTTGCCGGTGCGGCCCAGCGAGCGCCAGTACTGGAGGCACATCTTTACCGCGACCTCGACCGACACCGACCCCGAGTCGGCGAGGAAGACATGCTCCAGGCCATGTGGAGACATGTCGACAAGGAGCTTCGCGAGCCGGACGGCGGGCTCGTGGGTGAGCCCGCCGAACATCACGTGGCTCATCCGCCCGAGCTGCTCGCGCGCGGCCTCGTTCAGCACCGGGTGGTTGTAGCCGTGGATCGCCGACCACCAGGAGGACATCCCGTCGACCAGCTCGGGCCCCCCGGCGATCCGCAACCGGACCCCGCTCGCCGACTCCACGACGAGCGGGTCGGCCCGGCCGGGCATCGGACCGTACGGATGCCACACGTGCCGCCGGTCGAGCGCCAGCAGTTCCGGCACCGGCAGGGCGGGCAGCTCAGGCATTGGGCGCGAGGTCCGTGCCGGCGCCCCGGCGGCGTACGGCGACGAGGTCGGTCCGCGCCTCGTTGGCCAGGGCGGCGGCAGCCGTCGTACCGCAGACCCCGCCGCCCTCGTGCGACCCGCAGCCCGCGCTCTCGTGGCAGCCGCCTCCCACCCGGTGCTCCGGCAGGGTGACCTGGTCCGCGCCCTCCACCTCGAAACCGGCGTCCGCGATCATCTCCAGGTCGGCCTTGCCCGCCTGACCCTCGGTGGTGAGGTAGTCGCCGAGGAAGATCGAGTTGGCGAGGTGCAGGGCCAGGGGCTGCATCGTGCGCAGATGGACCTCGCGGCCGCCCGCGATGCGGACCTCGACGTCCGGGCAGACGAAGCGGACCATCGCCAGGATGCGCAGACAGCGCTGCGGGGTGAGGTTCCACTCCTTGGCCAGCGGGGTGCCCTCGACGGGGATCAGGAAGTTGACCGGGACGGAGTCGGGGTCCAGCTCGCGCAGGGAGTAGACGACGTCGACGAGGTCCTCGTCCGACTCGCCCATGCCCGCGATGAGGCCCGAGCAGGCGGACAGACCGGCCGCGTGCGCTTTGTTCACGGTGTCGACCCGGTCGGCGTAGGTGTGGGTGGTCGTGATGTCGCCGTAGGTCGACTCGGACGTGTTGAGGTTGTGGTTGTAGGCGTCCGCGCCCGCCTCGCGCAGCCGCTCGGCCTGGCCGTCGGAGAGCAGGCCGAGGCAGGCGCACACCTCGACGCCCTCGTTCTGCTCCTTGATCGCCTTGATGGTGCCGGCGACCCGGTCCACGTCACGGTCGGTCGGACCGCGCCCGGAGGCCACCAGGCAGACCCGCTTGGCGCCGCCGGCGAGGCCCGCTGCCGCGGCCTGGGAGGCCTGCTCGGGCTTGAGCCAGGTGTACTTCAGGATGCCCGTCGAGGAGCCGAGCCGCTGGGAGCAGTAGGAGCAGTCCTCGGGGCACAGTCCGGACTTCAGGTTGACGAGGTAGTTGAGTTTCACCCGGCGCCCGAACCAGTGCCGGCGCACCTTTCCGGCCGCGGCCACCACGTCGAGCAGGTCGTCGTCGGAGGTGGCCAGCACGGCCAGCGCCTCCTCGCGGGTCGGCAGCTCGCGCCGAAGCCCCTTGTCCACCAGCGTGTTCAGCAGGTCCATGAGAGCCGATCCTGTCCTACGGACCCGCTTCCGGCCAAGGTAGGGATCGCACAACACGCCCCTCACGACGTGTGGGTATTGCCACACCGTGGGTAGCGTTTGCTGCCGCTAGGGTCTGTCCGTTGTCTACAAAAGCCCCGGAGGACCCATGGCGTTCGGCTGGATCGACGAGCAGGCGGCGGCGCGCCGGCGGGCCGGGCTCGTACGGACCCTGCGGCCGCGTCCGGCCGACTCGCCGCTGCTCGATCTCGCGAGCAACGACTACCTGGGCCTCGCCCGCCATCCCGAGGTCGTGACGGGCGCCGCGGCGGCCGCGCGGACGTGGGGCGGCGGTGCGACCGGGTCCCGGCTCGTCACCGGCACCACCGAGCTGCACACCGAGCTGGAACGCGAACTGGCCGCCTTCTGCGGCTTCGAGGCGGCGCTGGTGTTCTCCTCCGGGTACGCGGCGAACCTGGCCGCCGTCACTGCGCTCGCGCCGCACGGCTCGCTGATCGTCTCCGACGCGGGCAACCACGCCTCACTCATCGACGGCTGCCGGCTGGCCCGGGGCACCACCCAGGTGGTGGCGCACGCCGACCCGGACGCCGTGCGCAAGGCGCTCGGCACCCACGACGGGCCCGCCCTCGCCGTGTCCGACACGGTCTTCTCGGTCGACGGCGACGCGGCGCCCCTGGCCGGACTCGCCGGGGCGTGCCGGGAGCACGGCGCGGGCCTGGTCGTCGACGACGCCCACGGCCTGGGCGTGCTCGGCGCCGGCGGCCGCGGGGCCCCGCAGGCGGCGGGACTCGCGGGCGCCGACGACGTGGTCGTCACGGTCACGCTGTCCAAGTCGCTCGGCAGCCAGGGCGGCGCCGTCCTCGGCCCCGCACGGGTCGTCGAACACCTGGTCAACGCGGCACGGACGTTCATCTTCGACACCGGTCTGGCCCCCGCGTCGGCGGGAGCCGCCCTCGCGGCCCTGCGGCTGCTCGGCCGTGAGCCCGAACGGGCCGCACGCGCACGCGAGGTGGCGACCGGACTGCACGCACGCCTGACCGCCGCGGGTCTGGAAGCGGTACGTCCGGACGCCGCGGTGGTCTCGGTGCGCGCGCCCTCCCCGGAGGAGGCCGTGCGGTGGGCGGCCGACTGCCGTGCCGCCGGGCTCCTGGTGGGCTGTTTCCGGCCCCCTTCGGTGCCCGACGGCATCTCACGGCTCAGGCTGACCGCCCGCGCGGACCTCTCCGAGGAGCAGATCGAACGCGCTGTACGTGTGATCGGCGAGACACGACCATGAGTCGGCGTGACACGGCCGTGCGCCTCGGTGGACCGACGGTCAGAACGCGGCTGTGAAGCCCGCCCAGCTCTCGGGGGAGAAGAGCAGCGCGGGTCCGTCCGGGTTCTTGGAGTCGCGAACGGCGAGCAGCCCGGCACAGGGCCCGGCCGACGGCCTCGCCGTCTCGACGCAGTTGTTCGCCCCGGTGCTGTAGCTGCTGCGCAGCCAGCGCACTTCGGGCAGTTGGGTACTGGAGGTTACGTTCCGAGGCAGTGCGGTCATGGTGCCTCCTTACGCGCCGTCACCCATCCCGGCGAGGTAATCCAACGAGTCCTCGGGCGAAAGGGCGTGGATTCGAAGGGTGTTGAAGGCCTCGGTGTAGGCCTGGAGGTCTTCTTTCCGTTCGAGATAGAGGCTACTCGTCAAGTGGTCGAGAACAACCACATCCAGATCAGAAGTGCGCGAAAATGAGAAGATTACGAAAGGCCCGGTGATGCCCACATGCGCCCCGGCAGTGAACGGCAGCACCTGGAGCCGCACTTGGGGCAGCCGCGCCGCCTCCAGGAGTCGCCTCAGCTGACGGGCCATCACCTCGGGACCGCCGACCTCCCGCCGCAGCACCGCCTCGTCCAGGACGGCGCTCAACTCCAGGGGCGGCTGAGCCCGGAGGATGTCCTGCCGGGCGAGCCGGACCTCGACCAGCGCGTCGAGGCGTTCGTCGTCCAGGCCGTCCACCGCGGCCCGGGTCACCGCGCGGGCGTACTCGCGCGTCTGGAGGAGCCCGGGCACGACGGAGGTCTCCAGTGTGCGCATCGCACTCGCCTGGGACTCCAGACTGATGAAGTCCCGGTACGTCGGCGGCAGCACACCCCGGTACGCGTGCCACCAGTGGTGCCGGCCGCCGGTCTCGTCGGAGCCCGCCAATACCAGCAACAACTCCCGCAGATTCGCGTCCCCCACGCGGTAGGCGTCGAGAAGTAACCGCACATCGGCCGGTTTCACCCCGCTGGCACCGGTCTCGATGCGGCTCACCTTCGACTGGTGCCAGCCCACGAGCCGGGCCGCCTCACCGCTGGTGAGCCCCGCACTCGCGCGCAGCGCACGGAGTTCGGCGCCCAGTTTCCGCCGGCGCACCGCGGGGCCGTGCTGCATGCGCTCCTCCTTACTCCTTACGAGCCGCCCAAATACGGTCTCGCGTCGTAGAGTTCACCGCTTCGAGCGACAGATATATGCACATCTTGGTGGATCGGCACCCGTCACAGCCTCCGTGATGGCACTCTGGCGATGAACCACCAGTCCGGGACCGTACTCGAACCATCCGCACCGTGTCGGACTCCGGTCCCGTGGGAAAGGGACGACGTCGCCATGGCAGACCACCTGGAAGCTTCCGTCACTCTGCCGAGCGAACCCGCCTCGGTCTCCGCGGCCCGCACCTATGTCCTGACCACACTGGCGGAGTGGGGGCTGCCGCCCACCACGGAGACCGCCGAGACCGTCCGCCTCATCGTCTCCGAACTCACCACCAACGCCGTACAGCACACCTTCGGGCAGTCACCCACCTTCACGGTGGACATCGAGCTGGACCGTGACGAACAACTGCGCATCGGGGTCACCGACAGCCACCCCCGCTTCCCCAAGCGGCTGCCGGCCGCCGTCCAGCAGGACAACGGCCGGGGAATGGTGATCATCCGATGGCTCGCGGCCGAGTGCGGCGGCAAGCTCAGAGTCAGGCCCACCCGGGAAGGCGGCAAGACCGTCTCGATCGAACTCCCGTGGACGGTACCGGCACAGCCGGTCACCGCGGCGGGGCAGCAGGAGCCGTGACAGACGTCAGTACGGCGCTCGGGGGCACCGCAAGCGCGGTGACGGCTCTCGGGGTGACCGGGGTGACGCTCCCGCCCGGGCCGCGGAACGCGGCCTGATCACCTCGTGCTCCGCCGACCGGGGACCGGGTGCGGTGCGAGGGCGCCGCACCGCCGGGAGTCGAGGCGGAGGGGGACTTCGGCGCCTCGGGTCGGCGCCAGAAGGCGGCGGCGAATCCGTCGGTGCAGTCGTGCGGGACGGGGACGGTTTGAATGCGGGCGCCTCCAGCAGCGTGGCCGAGCGGTCGACCGGGACGGCGCGGGTGTTTGTCGAAAGCGGCGCCTTGGGACAGGTGTTCGGTCAGGAGGGCCGGCGCCGCATCGGCCGAGTCGTCGGGGAGAGGGGCGACTCCGCGGATGAGCCGGTGCCTGCTCCTGCGTTGATCACCTGGTCGCACAGCCCGTGTCACGTGTCCGTGGGGGCCCGAGGGGACGGCGGGAGGTCAGGTCGCCGCCGTCCCCTCGGGGGCGTCACTTGACCCGGCCGTACCAGACGCTCTTGGTCCAGATCTTCTGCAGCCTCACCACGTCCCCGGTCTTCGGGGCGTGCCAGATCTTTCCCTTCCCGGCGTAGATGCCGACGTGGTAGACGTTCGAACCCGAGTGGAAGAACACCAGGTCGCCGGCCTTGCGGCTGCCCGCGCCGATGTGGCGGGTCTTGTTGTACTGCTGGGCCGCCGTGCGCGGGAGCTTCTTGCCCGCCTTCTTGAACGAGTACAGCGTGAGCCCTGAGCAGTCGAAGCGGCGGGGCCCGGTGGCGCCGTACTTGTACGGCGAGCCCTTCTTGGAGGCCGCTACCTTGAGCGCCTTCGTCGCCGGCGTCGCGGCGGCGGCGTCTGCTGCGACGCCCGGCACCACGACGGAGCCGCCCACGGCGGCGATGGCGAAGGCCGAGGCCGTACCGGCCCGGACCATCAGCGACGGGACACGATTGAGCGCAGTCATGCGCAACCCTTCGTCAGCCGCCTGTGAAGGATGACCTGTCGGATTCGGGCTGGCGAAGTTGCCCGGCCGCTTTCGCGGCTTCACCCCAAGGGATGCTCGGCCCGGTCATGGCGTGACCGTTCCGGCGACCCGTCGTGCTTGGGTCCTCCACTCCTGCCGATCCACTCCTGTCGACCGGTCATCCGGGCGGCGGCAGGACTCGGCGTCCGCCCGGATCGCCCCGCCGCTGCGGCGGGGGCTTGTCGTCAGACAGGGATCTTGGCGCACGGATGTCCCAAAAACCCAATGGAACCGGGGGTTTGTGTTGTTACTCACCACTCACCCGTTCGGGTGGACACCTGAACCAACGAGGGCGCGTCGAGGTGTCCACAGACCGCGCGACCAGCACAGAAACTCCTCATTCCCTCCCTGGACTACGCGCGTTGCGCAACCGCAGGGGTCCCGAAAAAGGAGCCGCGTCTCCTGCAAATGGCGGTACCTCTTTTGGTCCGTTTCAACCCCGCTCCGGACGCCCCGTCACCGCGGGCGTCCGGAAACGCTGCCGATGCGTCAATTGCCGGACTCGGGCGGCACGGTGACCCTGGCCGTACGCCGCTCGCCGTCCAGGACCCGCAGGGCCCGCGCCAGGGTGGCGGCGTGCAGTTCGCGCTCGCCCCGGCTGTGCATCAGCACCAGCGCGTCGCGCAGCTCGGCCGCCCTGGCCACCAGCGCCTGCGCCGCGCGCAGTCCGCCGTAGGTGTCCTCGCGCCGGGCCGGGTTGATCCGGCCCAGCAGGTCGACGACGTCGAGATAACGGTCGATCAGCTCGCCCTCTGCGCGAGTGAGCGCGGGCAGCGGGGGGAGGTCCGGCACCATCGGGGGGTCACCCCGCGTCCCGTGCGGTGCGGGAGGACTTGCGGCTCGGGACGATCGCATCCGCGAGGCCGTGGCCCAGGGCGCCCCGCGCGTCCAGGATCGTGTCCCGCTCGATGTCCGCGCTCACCTGCTCGGGGCTGCGCCCGGTGTGCCGGACGAGCATCTCCTCCAGGCGGGCCCGCACCCGGATCAACTCGTCGGCCTGGATGGCCAGGTCGCTCGCCTGTCCCTGCACCGGCTCGCTCAGCGCGGGCTGGTGGATCACCACCCGCGCGCCGGGCAGCACGGACCGCTTGCCCGGGGTGCCGGCGGCCAGCAGCACCGCCGCGGAGGAGCCGGCCTGTCCCAGGCAGGTGGTCGCCACGTCACAACTGACGTACTGCATCGTGTCGTAGATCGCCGACATCGCGCTGAACGAGCCGCCGGGGGAGTTGATGTACAGCGCGATGTCCCGGTCCGGGTCCTGGTACTCGAGGTACATGAACTGCGCCATCACGTCGTTCGCCGAGATGTCGTCGATCTGCGTCCCGAGGAAGACGATCCGCTCCTCCAGGAGCTTCGAGTACGGATCCATCGACTTCTGCCCGAAGCTCGTGCGCTCCTGGAACTCGGGCAGGACGTAACGGGCGGTCGGTCGGGTCATGGGTGGCCCCTCCTTCGGCGTCTGTAAAAAATGTACAGGATGTACGTGACGTTATGATGGGGGTATGGCCTACGAGATTCCGGTGACGCAAGCCAGGGCTGAACTCGCCGACCTGATCAACCGGGTGGTGTACGGCGGCGAGCGCGTCGTCGTCACCCGGCACGGAAAGCCGCTGGTCGCCCTGGTCTCGGCCGCCGACCTCGAACGACTGGAGAAGTTGCAGGAGTCCCTGGAGGAGCCGGTGATCAGCGCGGTCTCCACCGTGCGCGAGGTCGCGTCCGCTCCCCGCGAACAGCAGCGGTTCGGCATCGCGGCACATCACCGGGGCCCAGGCGCCCCGTAGAAGCGGGACGCCCCGGCCGTCGGGGCCGGGGCGCGGGAAGCGGGTTCGGTCAGGCATCGGGGGTGGGCCGCGAACGGGGCGGTCCTCGGCGCCGGCCACTTCTGGATGACGTTCAAGGCTCGGGTGGGTGCTGCGGGGCCGGAGCGGCCCACCAGGTGGAGGTCGTGCCGTAGCGCAGCCGGGCCGACGGGTTGCGCCGCCCCCGGTGTCCGACGGGTACGGGACCGGCGGGGGCGGCGCCAATTCAGCAGATGGCGGCGACCGTACGTTCGTCCGCGGTGGACGTGGCCCCCTCGACCGGGATCTCAGTGCGTTCCCCGACGCGCCGAGCGCATCGGGTGGGTCGCGCAGGCCCCCCGGCCGCAGTCACTGTCCGATGGCCGGGACCGGAAGGGCGGCCTCGGTTCAGCCGATGGCGGCCAGCGTACGTTCGTCGGTGGCGGATGCGGTGCCCCGCGACCGGGACCTCAGTGTGTCTCCCAGCACCACGGCCCCCAGGCCCAGCGCCGCCCACCAGGTGAGGGTCAAGGCGGGCCCGGTCGCCGCCGCGCCGTCGAAGAAGGACACCGAGCGCAGCAGGGTCGCGCTCGCCCCCGGCGGCAGCCACTGGCCGATCGCGCCCACCGGTTCGGGCAGCAACTGCGGGGCCGAGGAGGCACCCGAGAACGGGTTGCCGAGAAACATCACCACGAAGGCGACGACGCCGATCCCCGCAGGCCCCGCGAGGGCGGCGAGTCCCGCGACGGCCGCGCTCACCGCCAGCGTCGCCAGGGCGAGCGTCCCCGCCTCCGCCCACCAGTTCCCGGCGAGGGCACCGAGCCAGCTGTGGGCCAGGGCGGCCGCGACGGCACCCACCAGGGCTGCGCCGAGGACCAGCGCGGTCACGGCGCGCACGCCGCGCAGTCCGAGCAGGGTCACGACCGCGCCCGCGACGATGCCGCTCAGGGCCAGCGGCAGCACGGACGAGCTCAGTGCCGCGCCCCGCGGGTCGGACGCCGAGGCCGGCACCACGTCCACGGTCCGCACCTGGCCGCCGCCCGCCGCGGGCCGCTCGGTCACGGCCTGCTGGAGGAGCTGGGCCACTACGGGGCTGGCCGCCGACGCGGTCAGCAGTGTCGGGCCGCCGGCGGTGACGACGACCGCGCCGTATACGGTCCGGTCCTCGATCGCGGCCCGCGCGGCCCGCTCGTCGGCATAGCGGTGGATCTCGAAGGCGCCCTCGTGCTGCCGGAGCCGTTCCTCCACCTGAGCGGTCGCGGCGGCCGGCCCGGCCACACCGAGCGGCAGATCGCGAGGGGCGGTGCGGGCGGCGGGCCAGGCGAAGGCCCACAGCGCCAGGGCGGCGAGCAGCGGCACGAGGACGACGACCGCGAGCAGGCGGCGGGTGGACATGGGGACTCCAAAAAGAAGGATCGTTCGTTTTAGGTGTCTCCCACGGTCCTGCCGTAGCCGTTCCTTGTCAAGAAGGAATGTTCGTTTTAATTTGGGAGGCATGGCCCGCGTATCCCAGGCACACCTCGACGCCCGCCGCCGCCAGATCCTCGACGGCGCCGCCCTCTGCTTCGCCCGCAACGGCTTCCACGCCACGTCCATGCAGGACGTCCTGAAGGAGGTCGATCTCTCGGCAGGGGCGGTGTACCGCTACTTCAGCGGCAAGGAGGAGCTGATCGGCGCCATCGTCGAAGAAGTGCTAGGTCAGGTCCGCGAGGGATTCGAGGAGGCGGCCCGTCGCACCCCGCCCCCGCCGCCGGACCTCCTCGTCGCGTCGGTGCTCAGCCGGGTCCTCGCCACCAAGGAGTACCTGACCGTGGACGGCCGGCCCGCCTTCCCGGGGCTGGTCGTCCAGGTGTGGGCGGAGACGATCCGCAACGCGGAGCTCGCGGCGATCCTGTCCGAGGGCTACGGCGCGGTGCGCGCGGCCTGGACCCGGATCGTCAAGGAGTACCAGGACGCCGGGATGATGCGCGCGGACGTCCCCCCGGAGGACGTGGCCCGCACCATGATGGCGGCCGCGATGGGCTTCCTCGCGCAGCAGGCGCTGTTCGGGCCGGCCTCCGCCGACGACCTGGCGGCGGGTCTGCGCGCGTTGATGAGCATGCGGGCCGAAGCCGACACGCACTGATGGATCACAGCTCGGTTAACGTGCCTGAAACCGGATCCAACTAGCCTGCGGATCCACGCCACCAGGGACTTTGCCCCGGGGGCCGAGGCAACCGGGCCCCGCACGGTCCGGAGCGAGGACTGTGAGGTGGGACGTGCAACTGACCCCGCACGAGCAAGAGAGGCTGCTCATCCACGTGGCGGCCGACGTGGCCGAGAAGCGTCGGGCCCGCGGGCTCCGGCTCAACCACCCCGAGGCGGTCGCCCTCATCACCTCGCACATCCTCGAAGGCGCGCGTGACGGCCGTACCGTCGCCGAACTCATGGCCTCCGGACGGACGTTGCTGTCCCGCGACGACGTCATGGAGGGCATCCCCGAGATGATCCACGACGTCCAGGTCGAGGCCACCTTCCCGGACGGCACCAAGCTGGTCACCGTCCACGACCCGATCGTCTGAGGGGCCCGATGATTCCCGGAGAG
Organism: Streptomyces sp. NPDC091972; assembly: GCF_044756385.1. Taxonomy (NCBI): domain Bacteria; kingdom Bacillati; phylum Actinomycetota; class Actinomycetes; order Kitasatosporales; family Streptomycetaceae; genus Streptomyces; species Streptomyces sp. NPDC091972. The sequence continues at coordinate 130,760 of NZ_JBIVSV010000003.1, forward strand.
ATCCTCTTCGACGAGGGGCCGATCGCCTACAACGAGGGGCGCGAGGTCACCCGCCTCACCGTCCTCAACGCCGCCGACCGGCCCGTCCAGGTCGGCTCCCACTACCACTTCGCCGAGACCAACCCCGGCCTGGAGTTCGACCGGGCCGCGGCCCGCGGCAAGCGGCTGAACATCGCCGCCGGCACCGCCGTGCGCTTCGAGCCCGGCATCCCGGTCGACGTGGAACTCGTCCCGCTCACCGGCGCCCGCGTGGTGCCGGGACTGCGCGGGGAGACCGGAGGTGCCCTCGATGCCTGAGATCTCCCGCGCCGCCTACGCCGACCTGTTCGGCCCCACCACCGGCGACCGCATCCGGCTCGCCGACACCGATCTGCTGATCGAGGTCGAGGAGGATCGTTCCGGCGGACCCGGACGCGCCGGTGACGAGGCCGTGTTCGGCGGCGGCAAGGTCATCCGCGAGTCGATGGGCCAGTCACGGGCCACCCGCGCGGAGGGCACCCCGGACACCGTCATCACGGGCGCGGTCGTCGTCGACCACTGGGGGGTCGTCAAGGCCGACATCGGCATCCGCGACGGCCGGATCACCGGCATCGGCAAGGCGGGCAACCCCGACACCATGGACGGGGTCCACCCGGACCTGGTGATCGGCCCCGAGACCGAGGTCATCGCGGGCAACGGCAGGATCCTGACGGCCGGCGCCATCGACGCGCACGTGCACTTCATCTGCCCGCAGATCGCCGACGAGGCGCTGGCCGCCGGCATCACCACCCTGGTCGGCGGCGGCACCGGCCCCGCCGAGGGCTCCAAGGCCACCACCGTCACCCCCGGCCCCTGGCACCTCGCCCGGATGCTGGAGGCGATGGAGCAGTACCCCCTGAACATCGGCTTCCTCGGCAAGGGCAACACGGTCTCGCACGAGGCGATGCTGTCGCAGATCCGCGGCGGCGCCCTCGGCCTGAAGCTGCACGAGGACTGGGGCTCGACCCCCGCCGTCATCGACGCCTCGCTGACCGTCGCCGAGCGGACCGGCATCCAGGTCGCCATCCACACGGACACCCTCAACGAGGCCGGATTCGTGGGCGACACGCTGGCCGCGATCGCCGGACGCGGCATCCACGCCTACCACACCGAGGGCGCGGGCGGCGGGCACGCGCCGGACATCATGACCGTGGTCTCCCAGCCGCACGTGCTGCCCAGCTCGACCAACCCGACCCGGCCCTTCACCGTCAACACCGCCGAGGAACACCTCGACATGCTGATGGTGTGCCACCACCTCAACGCGGCGGTCCCGGAGGACCTCGCCTTCGCCGAGTCCCGCATCCGCCCCACCACCATCGGCGCCGAGGACATCCTGCACGACCTGGGCGCCATCTCGATCATCTCCTCCGACTCCCAGGCCATGGGCCGCGTCGGCGAGGTCGTCATGCGGACCTGGCAGACCGCGCACGTCATGAAGCGGCGCCGGGGCGCCCTGCCGGGCGACGGACGGGCGGACAACCACCGGGTACGGCGCTATGTCGCCAAGTACACGATCAACCCGGCGGTCGCCCAGGGCCTCTCCCACGAGATCGGTTCCGTGGAGACCGGCAAGCTGGCCGACCTGGTGCTCTGGGAGCCGGCGTTCTTCGGCGTCAAGCCGCACCTCGTCATCAAGGGCGGCCAGATCGCCTACGCGCAGATGGGCGACGCGAACGCGTCCATCCCGACCCCGCAGCCGATCCTTCCCCGGCCGATGTACGGGGCGATCGGGCGGGCCCCGGCCGCGAACTCCTTCAACTTCGTGGCGCCCCTCGCCATAGAGGACGGGCTGCCCGAACGGCTCCAGCTCGCCAAGCGGTTCGTGGCGATCGAGTCGACGCGCTCGGTCACCAAGGCCGACATGCGGGAGAACGACGCCCGGCCCGACGTACGCGTCGACCCCGACAGCTTCGCCGTGCACATCGACGGGGAGCTCGCGGAGGCCACACCCGCGGCCGAACTGCCCATGGCCCAGCGTTACTTCCTCTTCTGATGTCCAGGGCCGCACTTCTGGTCCTGGCCGACGGCCGGTTCCCCGCCGGAGGGCACGCGCACTCCGGCGGGGCGGAGGCGGCCGTGAAGGCGGGCCGGGTCACGGACGCGCCGAGCCTGGAGTCCTTCTGCCGGGGCCGGTTGCACACGACGGGGCTGGTGTCCTCGGCGCTGGCCGCGGCGGCCGTGCTCGGGGTGCCTCCCGCGGAGCTGGACGCGGCGGCGGACGCCCGTACCCCGTCGCCCGCGCTGCGGACCGCCGCCAGGAAACTGGGCCGGCAACTGCTGCGAGCGGCCCGGGCGACCTGGCCCTCGCCGGAACTCGACGCCCTGGCAAGGGAGTTCCCGAAGGGGGCGCACCAGCCGGTGGTGCTGGGCCTGACGGCACGCGCGGCGGGCCTGGAGCCCGTGGACGCGGCCCACTGCGCGGCGTACGAGAGCGTGAGCGGTCCGGCGAGCGCGACGGTCCGCCTGCTGAGCCTGGACCCCTTCGACGCGACAGCCGTACTGGCCCGCCTGGCACCGGAGCTGGACCGGGTCGCCGACCGGGCGGTGGAGGCGGCAAGGAGGGCCGCGGCCGGGGGAGTCGACGAGTTGCCCGCGGCATCCGCACCCCTGCTGGAAATCGGAGCAGAAGCGCACTCGGCATGGCCCGTACGACTGTTCGCGTCGTAACGGGCCCTCGGTCAGCCCGCTCAGGGGCGCGGGGACCTGCGCGACCAGCCCCCACGAACCCGCACCCGACAACGAACCCCAGGAGCCGCACATGCACTTGGACCACCACCACGACGGCCCCGCCGCGGTGAGCGCCGACGCCCACCGAAAGAACGGCACCCGCCGAGCCCTCCGCATCGGCCTCGGCGGCCCCGTCGGCTCCGGCAAGACCGCGACCGTCGCCGCCCTCTGCCGCGCCCTGCGCGACGAACTCTCCCTCGCCGTCGTCACCAACGACATCTACACCCGCGAGGACGCGGAGTTCCTGCTCAGGGAGGCCGTGCTGCCGCCCGAGCGGATCACCGCCGTGGAGACCGGCGCCTGCCCCCACACGGCGATCAGGGACGACATCTCCGCCAACCTGGAAGCCGTGGAGGACCTGGAGGAGGCGGTCGGCCCCCTGGACCTGATCCTCGTCGAGAGCGGCGGCGACAACCTCACCGCCACCTTCTCCAAGGGCCTGGTCGACGCCCAGATCTTCGTCATCGACGTGGCCGGGGGAGACGACATCCCGAGGAAGGGCGGTCCCGGCGTCACCACCGCCGATCTCCTCATCGTCAACAAGACCGACCTGGCCCCCTACGTAGGCTCCGACCTCGCCCGGATGGCCGCGGACGCCAAGGCCCAGCGCGCCGAACTCCCGGTCGTCCTCCAGTCGTTGCGGAGCGAGACCGGCGTCGCGGACGTCGCCGACTGGGTGCGGTCGCAGCTCGCCGCGTGGACGGCGTGACCACGGCCGTGACCGGCGTGCGGGCCACCGCACGGCTGGTCGCCCGGGACGACGGCCGCGGCGGCACCGCCCTGCCCGTGCTGGAGAGCGACGGACCGCTGGCGCTGCGACGCACCCGGGGGAGCGGCGCGGAGACACGGGTCGTGCTCGTCGGCGCGATGAGCGGGCCCCTCGGCGGCGACCACTTCACCGTCGAGGCCGAGGTCGGGCCGGGCGCCCGGCTGCGCGTCGGCTCGGCCGCCGCCACCATCGCCCTGCCCGGACAGACCAAGGACGGGGCCCGCTACGACGTACGGCTCTCCGTCGCCGACGGTGGCGAACTGCGCTGGCTGCCCGAGCAGTTGATCTCCGCGGGCGGCAGCGACCTGTCCGTCGGCACACGGATCGACATCGGTGCGACGGGCCGCCTCGTACTGCGGGAGGAACAGGTCCTCGGACGGGTGGGGGAGGAGCCGGGCCGGCTGAGCAGCCGGCTGGTGCTGCGGGTCGCGGGACGGACCGTGCTCGACCAAGAGCTGGCCTGCGGGCCGGGGGCGCCGGGGGGCTGGGACGGCCCGGCCGTGCTCGCGGGGCACCGGGCGGTCGGCCAGCTCCTCGTCGTACGGCCGGAGTTCGCCGGCCAGCCGGTGCCGGCGCGGGTGCTCGGCGAGGGCGCCGCCGTCATGCCCCTCGCCGGACCGGCCGCGCTCGTCACCGCCGTGGCCCCGGACGCCCTCCTGCTGCGCCGGGTGCTGGACGCGGCTCTGGGGGAGCTCGCGCCCTAGTCCGCCGAGCGAACAGGTTCTTCCGTTTATCGGATTGGCAAAGAAGCCCGGCAAACCCTGTTCACAGCGACTTCACAAGCACGAGGATCCCCGGAGGAATCGAAACGACGTACGGGGAGGGGTCCCTCTTGAGGGAGACGAGACCGAAGTGGCGCACCACGGCACTCGGTTCGGCCGGTGTGCTCATCACGGCCACACTGATATCCGGTGCCGTCGCGGCACCCGCGTCCGGCGCCAACACGTCCGACCGGACGGGCCGGCACGTACAGGACCGTGAGGCCGTGGGCGCCGCGATCGCCGCCGCCCGCGCCGCGAAGGCCGGCATCGACTGGGCGGACTGCCCCGCCGACTGGGGCATCGCGAAGCCGGTCCAGTGCGGCTGGGTCAGCGTGCCGCTGGACTACGCGAGGCCGAACGGCAAGCAGATCAAGCTCGCCGTCGACCGCATCGGCAACACCGGCACCAAGGCGGAGCGCCAGGGCGCCCTCGTCTACAACCCGGGCGGACCCGGCGGTTCGGGCATGCGCTTCCCGCTCCGCGTCGTCAACAAGAACCCGATCTGGGCGAACGCGGCCAAGGCGTACGACTTCGTGGGCTTCGACCCGCGCGGTGTCGGCCACTCCGCGCCCATCTCCTGCATGGACCCGCAGGAGTTCGTGAAGGCGCCCAAGATGGACCCGGTGCCGGACAGCGAGGCCGACAAGCTCGCCCAGCGCAAGCTGGCCCGTGAGTACGCCGAGGGCTGCGCCGAGCGCACCGGCAAGGCGATGCTCCAGCAGATGACCACGCCGAACACCGTGCGCGACCTGGACGTCATCCGCGCCGCGCTCGGCGAGAAGAAGCTCAACTACCTGGGCGTCTCCTACGGCACCTACATCGGCGCCGTCTACGGCACGATGTACCCCGGCCACGTGCGGCGCATGATCGTCGACAGCGTGGTCAACCCGTCCCGGGAGAAGATCTGGTACGAGGCCAACCTCGACCAGGACATCGCCTTCGAGGGCCGCTGGAAGGACTGGGAGGACTGGGTCGCCGCCAACGACGCCACCTTCCACCTCGGCACCACCCGGGCCGCGGTCGAGGCGAAGTGGCTCGAACTGCGGGCCACGGCCAAGAAGAACCCACTCGGCGGGGTCGTGGGACCGGCCGAGCTGATCGGCTTCTTCCAGAGCGCCCCGTACTACGACTCCTCGTGGGTCCCGGTCGCCACGGCGTTCAGCGCGTACTTCGCCGGTGACACCCAGGCGCTGGTCGACGCGGCCGCCCCGGACCTCACCGACACCGCGGGCAACATCTCCTCGGAGAACGGCAACGCCGTCTACACGGCCGTCGAGTGCACCGACGCCAAGTGGCCCACCAGCTGGAAGAAGTGGGACCGGGACAACACCGCGCTGCACCAGAAGTACCCGTTCATGACCTGGGCCAACGCCTGGCTGAACCTGCCCTGCGCCACCTGGCCGGTCAAGCAGCAGACGCCGGTGAACGTCAGGACCGGCAAGGGCCTGCCCGGCGTGCTGATCGTGCAGTCCGAGCGTGACGCGGCCACCCCGTACGAGGGCGGCGTCGAACTGCACAAGCGCTTCAAGGGCTCCCGCCTGATCACCGAGAAGGACGCGGGCTCCCACGGCGTGACCGGTCTGGTCAACCCCTGCATCAACACGCGGGTCGACACCTACCTGCTCACCGGCAAGCTCGACAGGACCGACGTGACCTGCACCCCGCACGCCACGCCGAAGCCGTAAGCGGTATCCCGTACGACGAAGGAGGGGCGGCCCGGTGCACGGGCCGCCCCTTCCTCATGCGCCGAGCGAGTCGAGGTACGCGTCCTCCGCCGCGTAGTCGAAGAGGTCGCCGTAGGTCTCGAACATCCTCGGGTACGCCTCCCGCCAGTCCCGTCCGGCCAATCGGGCCTCGATCCAGGCGACGGTCTCCGGCAGCCGGTCCGCGTACCGGACGACGGCTCGGTAGCCCAACTCCCGCTCGGCGGCGGACATGTCGCAGACCACCGGCAACGGCACCGACCACGGGGTGTCGCCCACGGCCGGCGACGGCGGCGGCCCGTCCAGCACGATCGTCTCGGTCTGCGCACCCATGACGGCGTCGATCGCGGCGGCGATCTCCGCCACCGTCGGGGCGTCCGGATCCACGGCGTTCAGGACCCGGGTGCCCGGCCGGGCGGCCGCGAGCCGGATCAGCTCCGCGATGTTGTGGACGCTCGCCGGATGGAAGCGGCTCCTGCCGCCGAACGGGAGGACGCGCCGGGACCGGCCGTCCAGGTTGCGCTTGACGAAGTAGAGCTCGCGCGGTGTCCGGCAGTGCGGTCCGTGGATCGCGCCGGCCCGCAGCAGTGTGGTGGGCAACCGCCCCCCGGCCCCCAGGAGTTCACGTTCCAGCCCCGCCTTGCGAGTGCTGTACGAGGTGTCGCCCGGGGCGACGGTCCGCTGGTCCTCGGTCAGCGGCACCGGGTACTGCGGGAAGCCGTCCGGCTCGCCCTGGGTGTCGAAACCCCGGCCCTCGTCGTCCTCGTACACCGAGATGCTGGAGACCACCACGGCCGACCCCACGCGGTCGGCCAGCGACAGCAACTGCCGTGCGTGCGCGGGACCGTAGGCCACCATGTCGACCAGGACCTCGCAGCCGTCGCCCACCGCGGCCGCCAGCGCGGTGTCGTCCGCCCGGTCGGCCCGGGCGGTGCGCACCTCGGCGGGCCAGCTCTCGTCCCGTGCGCCGCCCCGGGAGACGGCCGTCACCTCCCAGCCGTCCCGGGCCAGCGCGCCCACGGCCGCCCGCCCGATCTGTCCCGTCGCTCCGACCACCACAGCACGTCGCGTCATGGGGCGACCGTACGGCGGCCGACTCCGCCTTCTCCAGGGGGTTCTGCCGACGGCAGACCTCAGCTCAGCGGTATCCGGGGGAACTTGCGCTCCTTCTCCTGGCGCGCGGCGGTCTCCTCCGCCTTCACCACGGCCGCGTACTGGTCGACGTACTCCTGCCCGGACAGCGTCAGGATCGCGTACATGATCTCGTCGGTGATGGCTCGCAGGATCGCCTTCTCGTTCTCCATCCCGGCGTAACGGGAGAAGTCCAGCGGCTCACCGAAGCGGATCACCACGGGATGGATGTTGGGGATGACCTTGCCGGGCGGCTGGGCCTCGAAGGTGCCGATCATCGCGCAGGGGATGACCGGGACCTGCGCCTTGAGGGCCATCACCGCGACGCCGACCTTGCCCTTGTAGAGGCGGCCGTCGTGGGAGCGGGTGCCCTCCGGGTAGATGCCGAGCAGCTCGTCCTTGCGCAGCACGCCGAGGCCCTCGCGGATGGCGGCCTGGCCCGCTTCCTTGCCGGAGCGGTCGACCGGGATCTGCCCGGCGCTGCGGAAGAAGAAGGCGGTCAGCCGGCCCTTGATGCCGGGGCCGGTGAAGTACTCGGCCTTCGCCAGGAAGGTGATGCGCCGCTTGAGCACCGCGGGCATCAGGAAGTGGTCGGAGAAGGACAGGTGGTTGCCGGCGACGATGGCCGCACCCGACTCCGGAATGTGCTCCAGGCCTTCTATTCGAGGCCGGAAGACCAGTCTCAGCAACGGCCCCAGCAGCACGTATTTGAGCATGTAGTAGAACAAGAGGGGGCGCTCCTCGGTCGGGCGGACGGCTCAACTCCGCGTTCTGGCTGGTCAACCGGCGTGAGATGGGGCTGCCAGTGTAGGCGCAGGTGGCGGGCCCCGGAACAGGGCCGGGTGCAGCTCCCGCCGACCTCGGCCCGTTCACAGCCGCACGATCACCAGAGCCGTGTCGTCCGTGGCGCCGCCGGGCGGAAGCAGCTCCAGCAGGACCGCGTCGGCGAGCGTCTCCGGGTCGTCCTCGCGATGCCGGGCGAGGGAGTCGGCCAGCCGGGCGAGCCCCGTGTCGATGTCCTCCCGGCGACGCTCCACCAGGCCGTCGGTGTAGAGCGCGAGGGTGGCACCGTCGGTGAAGGTGGTCGCGGCCTGCGGCCGGGGCATCGGGTCGGGGCGGGCGTCGAGCGGCGGGTCGGTCGCCTTGTCCAGACACTCCACCCGGCCGTCGGCGTGCACCAGCATCGGCGGCGGGTGCCCCGCGCTGCTGTAGGTGAGGGTGCCGTGGTCGAAGTCGATGAAGGTGGTGACCGCGGTGGCGGACTCGGCGCCGTCGACGACGTGGGCGTACCGGCCGAGCACGTCCAGCGCCTGGGCCGGGCCCTGGGCGACCCGGGAGGCGGCGCTCAGGGCGCTGCGCAGCTGGCCCATCACCCCGGCGGCGGCGAGCCCGTGGCCCACCACGTCACCGACCGAGACGCCGACGCGGTGGCCGCCCACCAGGTCGACCAGGTCGTACCAGTCGCCGCACACGTGCAGCGCGCCGACCGCCGGGCGGTAGCGCACGGCGGCCCGGTGGTGCAGCGTCTGCCGGCGGGTGGGCAGCATGGCGTCCTGGAGGGCGAGGGCCACCTCGCGGTCCCGGGCGTGGGCCTGTCGCAACTGCTCGTTGAGCGCCTGGAGTTCACGGGCGCGGGTGTACAGCTCTGCCTCCAGGACGCGGTTGCGGTCGCCGTTTCTGGCGCCCCGGGCCCGGATCAGCTCGGTGACCTCCTCGACCCGGTGCACGAGCAGTTCGACCTTGCCGTCCGCGCCGAACACCGGGGCGTTGCAGGGGCTCCAGTAGCGCTCCTGCCACACCCCCGGCCGGCCCGGTGCCTCGACGTCGTACCGCTGGAGGGCCATGGAGTCGCGCTCCCCGGTCTCCACGACCCGGCGCAGCGAGGCGGCCAGGTTGCGCATGCCGCTGGGCGCGGAGTCGTTCGGATTGTCCGGGAAGACGTCGAAGAGGTAGCGGCCCACGACCTCCTCGCGCCGGCGCCCGGCCATGCGCAGGAACTCCTCGTTGACGTCCGCGTAGACCAGGTCGGGCGTGAGCAGCGCGACCATGCCGGGCAGGGCCTTGAACACGGCTGGGTAGTCGATGGAGTCGGTGTCGGTGGATCTGTCGCTCATGGCTGCCGCCTCCCCGCCGGGATCGCACCAGTTTCGCATGGTCTGGGGGGTCCGGAGGTCAGTCCGGCGGATCGGTGAGGGACTGCTCGGCCCAGATGATCTTTCCCTCCGGTACGAACCGGGTGCCCCAGCGCCGGGCGAACTGGGACACCAGCAGCAGTCCCCGGCCGCCCTCGTCGGTGGTGCGCGGGTGGCGCAGGTGGGGTGCGGTGTCCCCGCTGTCGAGCACCTCGCAGATCAGCGAGCGCTCCCGGATCAGCCGGAGCCGGATCGGGCCGACGGCGTGCCGGATGGCGTTGGTGACCAGTTCGCTGACGACCAGCTCCGTCGTGAACGCGAACTCCTCCAGGCCCCACTCCGTGAGCTGCCGGGACGCCGTCTTGCGGGCCTCCGCGACCCGGGCCGGGTCGACGGGCACGTCCCAGTCCGCGACCTGGTCGGGACCCAGCAGCCGGGTGCGGGCCATGAGCAGGGCCACGTCGTCGTGCGGCCGGTCCGGTGCCAGGGCGTCGACCACGGCGCGGCAGCGCAGGTCCAGCGAGGGCGCGGGCCTCTCCAGGGCCAGCCGCAGCCGGTGCCGGCCCGCGTCCAGGGCCCACTCCTTGCCGCGGGCCAGCAGCCCGTCGGTGTGCAGCGCCAGGGTGCTGCCCTCGGCCAGGGCCAGCTCGACCGACTCGAAGGGCGGACCGCCCACGCCGAGCGAGGGCCCCTGCGGGAGGTCCACGAAGGCGGCCGTGCCGTCGGGCAGGATGACGGCGGGCGCGGGATGCCCGGCGGCGGCCATCGTGCACTGCCCGTCGACCGGGTCGTAGACGACGTACACGCACCCCGACCCCCGGGCGCTGCCGGTGTCCTCCGGCTCCGCCCCCACCCCCTCCTCCCGCGCCGCCCGGCCCACCAGGTCGTCGAGGTGGCCCAGCACCTCCTCGGGGGGCAGGTCCAGCGCCGCCAGCGTCCGTACGGCGGTCCGCAGCCGGCCCATCGCCGCGGCTGCGCCGATCCCGTGCCCGGGCACCTCGCCGACCACGAGGGCCACCCGGGCGCCGGAGAGCGGGATGAGGTCGTACCAGTCCCCGCCGAGTCCCGTCAGCTCGTCGGCGGGCCGGTAGCAGGCGGTCACCTCCACGGCGTCCTGCTCGGGCAGCCGGTGGGGCAGCAGACTGCGCTGGAGGACGAGCGCCGCCTCGCGTTCCCTCGTGTAGCGCCAGGCGTTGTCCACGCACACGGCGGCCCGCGAGACGAGGTCCTCGGCGAGGCTCAGGTCGTCCTCGTCGAAGGGTTCCTGGCGGCGCCGGCGGAAGAAGGTGGTGACGCCCAGCGTGACGCCCCGCGCGCGGATCGGCACGACCATCGCGCTGTGCAGTCCCAGCTCCAGGAAGGTGGCCTGGCGTCCGCCGGGTATGTCGGTCGCCCATTCCGCGGCCAGCGGGTCCAGCCGCTCCTCCCGCAAGGACGTGCCCTCGTCCAGACACCGCAGCGGGGGCGAGCCGGGCCGGTAGGCGGCCGCCTCGCCGACCTCGACGACGGCCTCGGGGACGCCCTCGTTCACCGACTGCTGCCCGGCACGGAGCAGCGTCACCCGCGCGGTGGGCTCAGCTCCCCGCAGCACCGACTCCAGCAGGTCCACGGTGATGTAGTCGGCCAGCGCCGGTACCGCCACGTCGGCCAGCTCCTGCGCGGTGCGCCGGATGTCCAGGCTGCGGCCGATGTACTCGCCGGCCCGGTCGAGCAGGGCGAGACGCTGGCGGGCCCGGTGCCGCTCGGTGATGTCGACTACCGTGTAGTAGACACCGATCGGGTGTCCCCGTTCGTCGTCGATCCGGGTGAACGACATGGTGTGGGCGGTCTCGCGGTGCGGGGCGGAGCGGACCCGGCCGACGTGCTCGTATCCCACGACCGGCTCACCGGTCTCCAGTACCCGCCGCATCTGCGCCTCGATCGCCTCCGCGTCCAGGCCCGGCTGGATCTCCGCGAACCGCAGCCCCAGCCGGCGCTGGGCCGGGGCGCTCCCGAACTGTTCGAGGGCCGGGTTGGACCACACGCAGCGCAGGTCCGTGTCCACGACCGCGATGCCGATGGGGGAGCGGGTGACCATCTGCTCCAGCACCCGCCGGCTCATGTCCCAGCCGGGAGCCTCGGCCATCTCCGACAGCAGGACCAGCCAGCGGGCGGAGCCGTCGGAGTCGTCTGCGGCGGTGATCCGCACCATGACCCGCAGTGGCCGGCCGTCCCGGCGCAGGGCGGTCAGCAGCCCGGCCCAGCCGCCGTCGGCGCGGCACCGCGCGGCGAGCTCCGGCAGCCGCCGGGCCTCCTCGGCGACGAGCAGCGCGGAGGCCGTCATTCCCACGGCCTCCGCGGCGCCGTACTCCAGCAGACGCTCGGCGTCCCTGGTCCAGCCCCTGACGACACCCCGGGCATCGAGCAGCAGAGGCGCGGCATCGGCCACGTCGAACCGGTGCCGCGCGGTGTCGTGCTCCTCCTGAGCGCCCACGGCCGACCTCTCTGTCGCTGAGAGTGGTCTACCACCTCTTCGTCACATCTTCACCCGATGTGGGGGAGAGCGCGGCCCGGGGGCGGCGGGTGAGCTACTGCCTCAGCACCCTTGCGAGCACTGCGAGCGCCGACTCCAGCTCCGCCGCCGTGATCGTCAGCGGCGGCGCCAGGCGGATCGTGGAGCCGTGGGTGTCCTTGACCAGGATGCCCTCGTCCATCAGCCGCCGGCTCACCTCCCGGCCCGTGCCGATCGCCGGATCGACGTCCACGCCCGCCCACAGGCCCCGCGCGCGGAAGCCGACCACGCCCCTGCCCACGAGGTCCGCCAGGCCGTCCCGCAGGACCGTGCCGAGGTCGGCCGCCCGGCGCTGGAACTCGCCCGTCTCCAGGAGTTCGACCACCGCCGTGCCCACCGCCGCCGCCAGCGGGTTGCCGCCGAAGGTCGAGCCGTGTTCGCCCGGCCGCAGCACGCCGAGGACGTCCCGGCGGCCGACCACCGCGGACACCGGGACGATGCCGCCGCCCAGTGCCTTGCCCAGCAGCAGGACGTCCGGGACGACCCCCTCGTGTTCGACGGCCAGGGTGCGGCCGGTGCGGCCGAGGCCCGACTGGATCTCGTCCGCGACGAACAGGCAGCCCCGGCGTCGGGTGAGCTCGCGGACACCGGTCAGATAGCCGTCGTCCGGCACGACCACGCCCGCCTCGCCCTGGATCGGCTCCAGGAGCACCGCCGCCGTCGTCTCGTCGACCGCCGCCTCCAGCGCCGCCAGGTCGTTGTACGGCACGATCCGGAAGCCCGGCGTGAAGGGGCCGAAGCCCGCCCTCGCCGTCTCGTCCGTGGAGAACGACACGATCGTCGTCGTACGGCCGTGGAAGTTGTCCGCCGCCACCACGACGGTCGCCCGGTCGGCCGGGACGCCCTTGACCTCGTAAGCCCACTTGCGGGCCACCTTGATGCCGCTCTCCACCGCCTCCGCGCCGGTGTTCATCGGCAGCACCATGTCCAGGCCGGTCAGGGCGGCCAGGCGCTCGGCGAACTCGGCGAGCCGGTCGTTGTGGAAGGCGCGGGAGGTCAGCGTCAGCCGGTCGAGCTGCCGGTGCGCGGCCTCGATCAGTGCCGGGTGGCGGTGGCCGAAGTTCAGCGCGGAGTAGCCGGCCAGCATGTCGAGGTAGCGGCGGCCCTCCACGTCCTCGACCCAGGTGCCCTCGGCCCGGGCGACGACCACGGGCAGCGGATGGTAGTTGTGCGCGAGGACCGGCTCCTCGGCGCGGATGAGATCGGCGGAGGAACGCGTGCCTGCGGGTGCGGTCATGAGCGGATCTCCTGAGTGCAGCACTTGATGCCGCCGCCGGCCTTGTGGAGCTCGGAGAGGTCGACGGGGACGGGGACATAGCCGTGGTCGTCGAGGCGCAGGGCGAGGGCCTCGGCCTGCGGGGCGATGAAGACGTGCCGGCCGTCGGACACGGAGTTCAGGCCGAACGCCATCGCGTCGTCACGGGTCGCGAGCACCGCGTCCGGGTACAGCCGTGCGAGTACCTCGCGGCTGCCCGGCGAAAAGGCCTCCGGGAAATAGGCGATGTTGTCGTCGTCCAGGACGAACAGCGCGGTGTCCAGGTGGTAGAAGTGCGGGTCGACCAGCGTCAGGCTGATCACCGGGTGGCCGAAGAACTCCTGCACCTCGCGGTGCGCCTCCCGGGTCGTGCGGAACCCGGTGCCGGCGAGCACGTAGCGGCCCGTCCAGACGAGGTCGCCCTCGCCCTCGCAGACCGCCTGGGGCCGCCGGACGTCGTAGCCCGCCTTCTTGAACCACAGGTCGTAGTGCGTGGACTCGGGGCGCCGCTCGGGCGCGTGGAAGAGGGAGCCGAAGACGCGGCCGCCGACGACGACCGCCGAGTTCGCGGCGAAGACCATGTCCGGGAGACCGGGGACCGGCTCCACGGCGTCGACGCTGTGACCGTGGGCCTCGTAGGCGCGGATCAGGGTCCGCCACTGCTCCTGCGCGAGGTCCACGTCGACATGGGTGTCGGGATGCATCCAGGGATTGATCGCGTACTGCACGGCGAAGTGTCTGGGTTCGCAGACGAGGAAACGCCGTCGCCGCGGCACACGGGAGTCGGGCACAGAGGGGTTCCTCCGCTTCCTGCGGTGTCGACGGGGGTTGCCACCACGGTAGAAAACGGGCGACAGGCCCGACAAGCGACAGGAATTGCGTGTCCGCGCAGGAATGCTGCGAGTTCATCCGGTGAAACGCACGCTTGATGCGTTTATTCACTACGCCTCGGGTGCCGGTTGGCTCGCCCCCGCCTCGGGACTCTCCGGGATGAGGTGGGACAGCACCATCACGCTGATCGTCTTCCGGATGAACGGCTCCACGCGGATGCGCTCCAGCACCTCCTCGAAGTGCTCCACGTCCCGCGCCCGCACGTGCAGCAGCGCGTCGGCACCGCCGGTCACCGTCATCGCCGCGGTGATCTCCGGATGGTTGCGCACCACCTCCGCGAGCCGCCGGGGCGGAGCCGCGCCCTCGCAGTACACCTCGACGTACGCCTCCGTGCGCCAGCCCAGCGCCGACGGCTCCACCGTGGCCGTGAACCCGGTGATCACCCCGGTCTCCCGCAGCCGGTCCACGCGCCGCTTCACCGCCGTGGACGACAGCCCGATCGCCGCACCGATCTCCGCGAAGGAGGTCCGCGCGTTCGCCATCAGCGCGGTGATGATCTTCCGGTCCAGCTCGTCGAACGCGACGGTCCTGCTGTTCATGTCGGCACTGTATCCAGCACGGGCGCCCACACCTCCGCACGTGTCCAGTCGTACGAATTGCTCCTACACTCCGGGTTCATGCTGCGCGCCCTGGCTGTCGACGACGAACGCCCCTCGCTGGAGGAACTGCTCTACCTCCTGAGCACCGACCCCCGGATCGGCAGCGTGGAGGGGGCCGGTGACGCCACCGAGGCGCTGCGCCGCATCAACCGCGCCCTGGAGTCCGGGCCGCACGGGCCCGAGGCGATCGACGTCGTCTTCCTCGACATCAACATGCCGGGCCTCGACGGCCTCGACCTCGCCCGGCTGCTGACCGGCTTCGCCAAACCGCCGCTCGTCGTGTTCGTCACCGCCCACGAGGACTTCGCCGTCCAGGCCTTCGACCTCAAGGCCGTCGACTACGTCCTCAAACCGGTCCGCAAGGAACGCCTCGCGGAGGCCGTGCGCCGCGCCGCCGAACGCCTCGACGCCGCACCCCGCATACCCGTGCACGAACCCGACCCCGACCACATACCCGTCGAGCTCGGCGGGGTGACCCGCTTCGTCGCCGTCGACGACATCACCCACGTCGAGGCCCAGGGCGACTACGCCCGCCTCCACACCGACAAGGGCAGCCACCTCGTCCGGATCCCGCTGTCCACGCTGGAGGAGCGCTGGCGCTCACGCGGCTTCGTCCGCATCCACCGCCGCCACCTCGTCGCCCTGCGCCACGTCGGCGAACTCCGACTGGACGCGGGCACCGTGTCCGTCCTCGTCGGCGGCGAGGAACTCCAGGTCAGCCGCCGCCACGCGCGCGAGCTGCGGGACCTGCTGATGAGGAGGCCCTGACCGTGCCGCACCAGGACCCCGTCGAACGCCGGGTCGTCGTCACCGGCCCGCCCCGCCGCGGCCGCCCCGCCTCCGGCTACTACCGGCCGCGCACCGAGATCGACGAGCAGACCACCCTCGGCCACACCTACGTCCGCTCCCTGATGCGCACCCAACTGCGCGCCGCCCTCGCTGTGTTCGCCTTCCTCGGACTGCTCGTCGGCCCGCTCCCGCTGCTCTTCGCTGCCATGCCCGACGCCCACCGCCTCGAATGGGGCGTCCTCGGCTTCGGCCTCTACGTCCCCATGGTCCTGCTGGCCCGCTGGTACGTGCGCCGCGCCGAACGCAACGAACGGGACTTCGTGCGGCTGGTCGAGGACCGGTGAACTCCGGCTACTCGGTGCCCGCGGTCGCCCTGGTCGTGGTCGCCACCGTCCTCGTCGGCGCCTTCGGCCTGCGCATCTCCCGCACCACCTCCGACTTCTACGTCGCCTCCCGCACCGTCGGCCCCCGCCTCAACGCGGCCGCCATCAGCGGCGAGTACCTGTCCGCCGCCTCCTTCCTCGGCATCGCGGGACTGGTCCTCGTCCAGGGCCCCGACATGCTCTGGTACCCGGTCGGCTACACCGCCGGCTATCTCGTCCTGCTCCTGTTCGTCGCCGCCCCGCTGCGCCGCTCCGGCGCCTACACCCTCCCCGACTTCGCCGAGGCCCGGCTCGCCTCCCAGGCCGTACGGCGGCTCGCGGGCGCCTTCGTCGTCGGCGTCGGCTGGCTCTACCTGCTGCCCCAGCTCCAGGGGGCAGGGCTGACCTTGACCGTCCTGACCGGGGCGCCACAGTGGCTCGGCGGAGTCATCGTGGCCGTCGTCGTGGTCGCCACCGTCGCCGCGGGCGGCATGCGCAGCATCACCTTCGTGCAGGCCTTCCAGTACTGGCTCAAGCTCACCGCCCTGCTCGTCCCCGCCCTCTTCCTCATCCTCGCCTGGCAGGGCGACGGCGCCCCCAGCCACGCCTTCGAGGAACCGGCCGCCTTCCGCGAACAGCGGGTGGTCCGCGTCGACTCCACCCTCGACCTCACACTGGAGAGCCCCCTGACCGTCACCGTCACCGGCACGGTCGACGGCCGCCCGCACGACGACCGCAGACTCGAACTGCGCACCGGCACCCACCGCATCGAACGCGGCACCCGCCTCACCTTCGCCGAGGGCAGCACGGTCCCCGCCGCCGACCGCGGCACCAGCGACGGCATGTCGACCTCCCTCGCCGCGGGCCGCGAGGACCGGCCCCTGTACGCCACGTACGGACTGATCCTCGCCACCTTCCTCGGCACCATGGGCCTGCCGCACGTCGTCGTCCGCTTCTACACCAGCCCGCACGGCGTCGCCGCCCGCCGCACCACGGTCGCCGTCCTCGGCCTGATCGGCTGCTTCTACCTCCTGCCCCCGGTCTACGGCGCCCTCGGCCGCCTGTACGCGCCCGAACTCACCCTCACCGGGGACGCCGACGCCGCCGTCCTGCTGCTCCCCGAGCGGATGATCGGCGGCCTCGGCGGCGACCTGCTGGGCGCGCTGGTGGCCGGCGGCGCCTTCGCGGCCTTCCTCTCCACGGCCTCCGGGCTCACCATGGCCGTGGCGGGCGTGCTCACCCAGGACGTCCTGCCCTCGCGCGGCGTACGGCACTTCCGGCTCGGCACGGTCCTCGCGATGTGCGCCCCGCTCGCCGCGAGCGTCCTGGTCGGCGGACTTCCCGTCGCCGACGCGGTCGGGCTCGCCTTCGCCGTCTCCGCCTCCTCGTTCTGCCCGCTGCTCGTGCTCGGCATCTGGTGGCGGCGGCTCACCCCGCCCGGAGCCGCCGCGGGCATGCTGGTCGGCGGCGGCTCCGCCTTCCTCGCCGTGGCCGCGACCATGGCCGGATTCCCGGCCGGCGGCCCCCTGCGCGCCCTGCTCGCCTGGCCCGCGCTCTGGTCGGTGCCGCTCGGCTTCCTCACCATGGTGCTGGTGTCCCTGGCCACCGCGGGCCGGGTGCCGGCGGGCACGGCGGCGATCCTGGCCCGCTTCCACCTGCCGGAGGAGCTCAGGGCGGAGGTGAAGGCGTGAGCGGATTCCTGGCAGGACTGTGCGTGGCGATCCTCCCGCTGCTCGCCGCCGGGTTCTGGCTCGGCCGGCGCACGGCCCGCCCCCAGACCCTGGGCGGTCTCGGCACCCCCGTCGAGCACGCCACCTTCGAGACCCTGCACACCGCCTCCCTGGCCGCGCCCCCGCTGCGGGCCGGGCTCACCGAGGAGACCGCCCGCAAGTCGGCCCGGCGACTGCGCTCGCTGCTCGGCACGGACGCGCTGTGCCTCACCGACCAGAAACAGGTCCTGGCCTGGGACGGCGTCGGCGGCCACCACCGCACCGAGATCATGGAACGCCTGGCCGGCCCGCTGGAGACCGGCCGCGGCGAGGCGTTCCCGCTCACCTGCGCCGCACCCGACTGCCCGGTCCGCTGGGCGGTCGTCGCCCCGCTCACCGTCGACGACCGCGTCCACGGCGCCCTCGTCGCCTGCGCGCCCCGCGAGTCGGCCGTCCTGGTCCGCGCCGCCGGGGAGGTCGCCCGCTGGGTGAGCGTCCAGCTCGAACTGGCCGACCTGGACCAGTCCCGCACCCGGCTCATCGAGGCCGAGATCAAGGCACTCAGGGCCCAGATCTCCCCGCACTTCATCTTCAACTCGCTCGCGGTGATCGCCTCGTTCGTCCGCACCGACCCCGAGCGCGCCCGCGAACTCCTCCTCGAGTTCGCCGACTTCACCCGCTACTCGTTTCGCAGGCACGGCGACTTCACCACCCTCGCCGACGAACTGCACGCCATCGACCACTACTTGGCACTCGTCAGGGCACGCTTCGGCGACCGCCTCTCCGTCACCCTCCAGATCGCCCCGGAGGTACTGCCGGTCGCCCTGCCCTTCCTGTGCCTTCAGCCCCTGGTCGAGAACGCCATCAAGCACGGCCTGGAGGGGAAGGCCGAGAAGTGCCACCTCCAGATCACCGCCCAGGACGCCGGCGCCGAGGCCCTCGTCGTCATCGAGGACGACGGCGCCGGAATGGACCCGGTCCTGCTCCGCCGCATCCTCGCCGGCGAGGTCAGCCCCTCCGGCGGCATCGGCCTGTCCAACGTCGACGACCGGCTGCGCCAGGTGTACGGCGACGCCTACGGGCTCGTCATCGAGACGGCCGTCGGCGCGGGCATGAGGATCACCGCCCGGCTGCCCAAGTACCAGCCGGGCGTGCACTCGGCGGGCCGCCTGACGGACGGCTGACGGTCAGGTACTGCGGGTGGCCACCATGCCGAGCGTGATCAGACCCAGCACGACCCAGCCGAACCACAGCCAGCCGTTGCTGCCGAGCGCCACCGTGTAGGCCGTCACCGCGACGAGACCGCCCACGGTGAGCACCCCCATCGTTCGGGTCGAGCCGTCCGTGGAACCGCTACCGGGCATCGCAACACCCTCCTCAGGATTCGTCCCCCTCCATGGTGCCCCCGTTCTGCCTGCGCACGGTGCACACGACGAAATGTGTGCCGTTCTTCCAGGGTCCCTCGCTGGTCCAGGAGCCCGCCGTGAACACGGACGGATCGAAGCCGTAGTCGCCCGGCGGCACGTCCCGCGCGCACGCCGCGTCCGACTCGGTCCTCGCCTCGGCCAGCGTGACATCGGGGTCCAGTCGGGTGAATCCGAGCACCTGCTCGTCGTAGGAGCCCGCGCAGGAGACCAGCCGGGCGTCCCGGTTGGTGCGCACGTCCAGACAGTCCCGCCGCTGCATGGTGGCCGTGTCCGCGAACGGCGAACCCGGCGCGCGATGCGTCCCGACCGGCCCGTACAGCGGCCCGTTCGCCCCCAGCACCAGACAGGCGGTGCGCCGCCCCGCCGCCACGAAGCCGTCGTCGGTCGGCACGACGGCGTGGCTGCGGACGTCCGCGAGCCGCTCCCGGACCTCCCGCGTCCGCTCCTCGCACTCCGCCGCCCCCGTCCGCCGCGCCTCGTCCGCGGAGGCGGCCCCGGCGAACGCCGTCACCTGGCCGTCCGGGACGGTGTCGCAGCCGGGGTCCAGCCGCAGCCGGGGCGTCCCCCGGAACCGCTGCGAACCCGGCCAGTCGGCGATCACGCAGTCGCCGTCCCGCAGCGGCTCGGTGAGGCCGACCGCCCCGCCGTACGGCCGGCGCGCGCCCTGGTGGCCGCCCCCGCCGCCGTCCGACGACCGGTCGGCCGTCGCGTACCACACCCCGCCCAGGGCCAGCAGCAGTCCGAGACCGCAGGCGAGGACGGCCCGAAGGGCGTGCGAGCGCTCCCGCCGGTGGCCGCCCCGGGACGGAAGCGCCTCGGGATGCGGCCGATGCCCGTTCAGAGGAGGCGGCCCGGGCGGCGGCACCTGCACGGCCGCCCAGGGCGGCTGGGAACCGAGGTCGGTCCGCGTCCGGACGTACGGCTCGGCCTCGGGTGTCACGATCCGCGACAGCGCGGCCTCCGCCTCCGCCGCCGACAGCCGCTGACCGGGGTCCTTCGCGAGCAGCGCCCGGAGCACAGGACCCAGCGCGCCGGCGCGCACGGCGGGCCGCGGTTCCTCCATGACCACCGCGGTCACCTCGGCGAGATGGGACTCCCGCTCGAAGGGACCCACGCCCTCCACCGCGTGGTACAGCGTGCAGCCCAGCGAGAACAGGTCGGCGGCCGGGGTGGGCGCACCGCCCGTGGCCCGCTCCGGCGCCAGATAGCCCGCCGTGCCCACCAGCACCGACGCCAGCGTGTACCGGGTCTCCCCGGCGTCCGGCTGCACGGAGATCCCGTAGTCGGTGAGCAGGACGCGCCCGTACGGCGACCCGCCGCGGTCCGGCGCCAGCAGGATGTTCGCCGGCTTCACGTCCCGGTGCATCACGCCCCGCCGGTGCCCGGCGGTCAGCGCGTCGAGCACGGCGAGGCCGATGCGGGCGCACTCCGCCGGGGCGAGCGGGCCGCGGGTCCCGACCAGGTCGCGCAGGTCCACGGCGTCCGCGACGTACTCCATGACGATCCACGGCAGCCCCTCGTGCTCCAGCACGTCGTGCACGGTCACCACATGGGGGTGGCCCCGCAGCCCCGCCGCGTGCCGGGCCTCCGCGCGGGCCCGCGCCACCCGGGCCTCCCGTTCACGGCCCGCCTCCACCGGGTCGCGGAACACGATCTCCTTGAGCGCGACCTCGCAGGCGAGTCTCTGGTCGTGGGCGAGCCACACATGGCCCATGCCGCCGCTGCCGAGCGGGTTCAGCAGCAGATACCGGCCGGCGATGATCCGGCCCACTCCCGACGTCGGTGATCCTGAAGGCATCCGGTGACTCCCCGGTTCTGCGGGACGCTACGTGGCGACGGTGGTGCTCGGGCCGCCGGTGACCGGCACACCGGTCGCGGGCCCACTGGTGGCAGGCGCGCTCGTGGCAGGGGCGCTGGTGACGGGCGCGCTGGTGACGGGCGCGCTGGTCGTCGACGCAGGCGGTGACGGAGGCGGCGGCGGGGGAGGCGGTGGTGGCGGCGCGCTGCTGGTCCGCGGGGTGGCGCTCGACGGACTGCTCGGCCTGTCGGGCGAGGACGAGCCCGGCGCCGGCGCACTCGACGACGGCGGAGCGGAGGACGCCCCGGGCCTGCCGCCGGCCGAGGACGACCCCGGCGACCCCGCCGGGCTCGAGGGCCCCGACGACGGGGGCGGCGGCGGTGTGCCCGGGGACGACACGTGCGGCCGGGACGGCGGAGCGGGAGTGGTCGTCGGCCCGCTCACCCCGCTGGAGGTGCCCGTGCCGTCCTCGGTCACGGTCAGCGTCACGTACCGCCCGAACGGCAGCCCGGTGCCCGCGGGCGGATCGCTCGCCGTGACCCTCGCGCCGTCGGACGGCGTCTCCTGCCCCGCGTACCCGGCCGCCAGCCCGGCCTCGATCAGTTCCCGGCTCGCCCGGGCGAAGGTCCGCCCGGTGAGGTCCGGTACCGTGCGCCGCTTCCGTGCGTCGAAGGCGGTGTCCTTCTGTCCGGTGGTGCCGACCGGGCGGTTGATGCCGCGGCCGGGTTCCCGGACGTCGACCAGAGCGACCCGTGCCAGTTTCCGTGGCGCGGGTTTCACGGCCACCACGGACTCGGGCCCGTATTCCGCCCACTTCTTGTTGCCGTCCTCGAACCGTACGGAAATCCGGCCGGTGTCACCCTTGAAGGGACGCAGTGGATTTCCGCACGAACACTTCACAGCCGGAACCCCTTGTTCATCGACGAGAATCGCGATTCCCGCCTGGAGCAAGGAGAGGTACGGGACGGCCTTTTCCTTCTTGTAGTCGTGGTTCTCGACGAGAGTGTCGTGACGGAGCAGAACGGGAGTGAGGCGATCCAGATATTCCGGTATCCCGTCCGTGCCGATGTTCAGCACACCGGCCCACGCCTGTGCCTTTTTGTGATTCCTGGGATCGGTGAGAAATCGTTCGAGTCCGGCGACGTCACAGATGGTCGGCTGCTTGCTGCCGCCGTACAGACCGGGAGTGTCCCCTTGCTGGAGACTTCCCTGTACGGGCCGCGACCGCACGGCCGTGGCGTCCCTGCCCAGCCCGCTGCTCTCCTCGAAGAACGGCGCGAGCGAGGGCACACCGACGGCGACGGCCTTGACCACCGTCAGTGCATTTCCCTTCTCGCAGCCGCTCAGCAGCAGCGAGAAAATCGCCAGGACGGCGATCCTGTGCATAAATGCGCGAAGTGTCATGACCGCTCCCCCCGGCGGTTCCCCCAACGCGCTTCATGCTACTGAACGCCACGGAAAGGCGAAGCCTCTTATCGCTCGCGGGTGCTCAAAGAGGCCAAATATGCGTTGTACGCCTCGAGTTCCTTGTCGCCGTCCCGGTCGGCGGCCCGGTCCGTGCGCTTGGCCTGCCGCTGTTCGGAGCCGTACCACTGGAACAGCAGTGCGATGAGCACGAGAACGGAGGGAATCTCACTGAACGCCCACGCGATACCGCCGGCGTAGTTCTGGTCGGAGAGCGCGTCGATGCCGAGTGAGGCGGGCGGGTTCTTGAACGTCTCCACCATGGGTTCGGACGCCATCATCAGCGCGATGCCGAAGAACGCGTGGAACGGCATCCCGGCGAACAACTCCAGCATCCGCATCAGGTACCCGGGCCGGTGCGGTCCCGGGTCCACGCCGATGATCGGCCAGAAGAAGACGACACCGACGGCGAGGAAGTGGACCATCATCGCGACGTGCCCGGTCTTCGAGCCCATGAGGAAGTCGAAAAGGGGCGTGAAGTAGAGGGCGTACAGGCTCGCGATGAACAGCGGGATGGTGAACGCCGGATGCGTGATGATCCGCATGTACCGGCTGTGCAACAGCGCGAGCAGCAGCTCACGCGGCCCCTTGTGCCCCTTGCCGGCGACGGGCAGCGCCCGCAGGGCCAGGGTGACCGGCGCGCCGAGCAGGACGAGGATCGGCGACAGCATGCTGATCACCATGTGCTGCACCATGTGCACGCTGAACATGACCATCCCGTAGTCGTTCAGCCCGGTGCACATCATCAGCCCGATGGACAGCACACCGGTCACGTAGGAGACGGTCCGTCCCACGGACCACGAGTCACCCCGCCGCCGCAGCCGCACGACTCCCCACGCGTACAGGCCGAGCGCGAGGAGGCAGGCGACGAGGAAGAAGGGGTCGGCCGACCACTGGAGCCCTCGTCCCAGCGTGAACGGCGGCAGATCGTGGGTCATGCCGTGCCCGCTGTGGTCCATCGCGGCGGCTCCTGATTCGTGGGGGTTGTGCAAGTCTGTCCGCCACACAGACTAGAACCGCCCCGGGTCGCGGCTGCGACCGGGGGCGGATTCCTCAGTGTCCCGCGCGATGCTCTAGAGGACGCACTCGGCTTCCTCGTAGCGGTCCGCGGGGACCGTCTTCAGCGTCTCCACGGCCTCCGCCAGCGGCACCATCAGGATGTCGGTGCCGCGCAGCGCGGTCATGTGACCGAACTCCCCGCGGTGCACGGCCTCCACCGCGTGCCAGCCGAACCGCGTGGCGAGGACCCGGTCGTACGCGGTCGGCGTACCGCCGCGCTGCACATGCCCGAGGATGACCGGCCGGGCTTCCTTGCCCAGCCGCTCCTCCAGCTCGATCGACAGCTGGCGGGCGATCCCGGCGAAGCGCTCGTGCCCGTAGATGTCCTTGCCGCCCTCGTCGAAGGCCATGGAGCCGGGCGCCGGCTTGGCACCCTCCGCCGCCACGACGATCGCGAAACGCTTGCCCGCCTCGAACCGCTCGCCGACCCGCCGGGCCAGCTCCTCGATGTCGAAGGGACGCTCCGGCACGACGATGGCGTGCGCACCGGCCGCCATGCCGGAGTGCAGCGCTATCCAGCCGGTGTGCCGTCCCATGACCTCGACGACGAGGACCCGCTGGTGGGACTCGGCGGTGGTCTTGAGCCGGTCGAGGGCCTCGGTCGCGACACCGACGGCCGTGTCGAACCCGAAGGTGACGTCCGTGACCGCGATGTCGTTGTCGATCGTCTTCGGCACGCCCACGATCGGCAGACCGGCGTCCGACATCAGCCGGGCGGCCTTGAGCGTGCCCTCACCGCCGATGGGGATGATCGCGTCGAGCCCGAGCTCCTCGACATGCCCCTTGGCCCGCTCCACGCCGTCCCGCAGATGCGAGGGCTGGACCCGCGAGGAGCCGAGGATCGTGCCGCCGCGGGCCAGGATGCCGCCCACGGCGTCGAGGTCGAGCTTGAGGTAGTCGCACTCCAGGAGGCCCTTCCAGCCGTCCCGGAAGCCGATGACCTCGTCGCCGTGGTCGACGACGGCACGGTGCACGACGGACCGGATGACGGCGTTCAGGCCGGGGCAGTCGCCGCCGGACGTGAGGACACCAATGCGCATAGCCGCGAGAACCTTTTCAGCGATGGGACTGGCACGGGTCCGGACCACGCTGTCCGGCTCGAACCCCGCCACCCTAGCGGCAGGAGGGGGCGGGGCCGAAGCATGCGTCCGCCTGCTGGACGGCCCCGCTCACCTGTGCGGACACCTTGTCAGACGGGCTGGTGACAGGAGTCTGGAACCGAGGTGAACGCCCTCTCAGGCAGGCTGCTGCGCGGCCGAGATGCGCTCGTTGCGCAGGGCCTCGTACCAGCGGTCGTCGGTCGGCGGCAACGCGTTGACGTCGAGCGCCAGCTTCAGCAGCAGGTCGGCGATCAGCGGGTTGCGCGCGAGCACGGGCCCGTGCATGTACGTGCCGAACACCGTGTCGTTGTACGCGCCCTCCGTGCCGTCCCCGGTGCCGTTGCCCTTGCCCAGCTTGACGTTGGCGAACGGGCGGGCGGTGGGGCCGAGATGGGTGACGCCCTGGTGGTTCTCGAAACCGGTCAGCGGGGGCAGTCCGAGCCGAGGGTCGATGTCGGCGAGCACGTCACCGACGCAGCGCTCGCCCTCACCGCGCACCGAGACCACGTCGAGCAGGCCGAGGCCCGGCTCGCGCTGGCCGAGGTCGTTGATGAACTCGTGGCCGAGGATCTGGTAACCGGCGCACACCGAGAAGACGATCGCGCCGTTGCCCACGGCCCGGTGCAGACCGCCGTCCCGGCGCAGCCGCTCGGCCGCCAGCCGCTGGGGCCGGTCCTCGCCGCCGCCGATCAGGTAGATGTCGCCGGAGGTCGGGATCGGCTGGTCGCTGCGCACGTCCAGGCGGGCCACGTCGAGTCCGCGCTGGCGGGCCCGGCGCTCGATGACGAGGGCGTTGCCCTGGTCGCCGTAGGTGCTGAGCAGGTCGGGGTAGATCCAGACGATCCGCAGTTGGTTGTCGCTCACAAAAGTCCCCTGAGTCTCAGTTGCCGACGCGGCGGCGCAGGTCCTGGAAGGCGGTGTAGTTCGCGATGACCTCGATACGGCCGGGCGGGCTCATCTGCACGGCCTGGTCGAGGTTGTCGCAGACCTGGAAGTTCTGGTTCGCGACCTCGAGGCGCACCGCGAGGTCCAGCTTCCGGTCGCCGATCACGCAGATCGGGTGGCCGGTCAGGCGCGTGTAGTCGACGTCCCACAGCCAGGAGGTGTCGGTGCCGTCGGCACCGCGCGCGTTGACGGAGAGGATCACCGGGGTGGGCGGCGGGTCGATCAGGCTGAACGTCTCGAGCCAGCCGGCCGGGTTCTTCGCGAGCAGCAGCCGCAGGTCGCGCTGCTGGAACTGGACGATGTCGTAGCGGCCGGCCACGGCCTGCACCTGGTACATGCGTTCCAGGGCGACCTGCGGCGGCACGCCGAAGACGGCGGCGACGGCGGCCGAGGAGGCGGCGTTGGCCTTGTTGGCGCGACCCGGCAGCTGGAGGTGGATCGGCCAGGCCGAGCCGTGCGGGTCGAGCACGTGGTCACCGGAGAGCGCCCAGCTCGGGGTGGGACGGCGGAAGCCGCACTCGCCGCAGAACCAGTCGTCGCCGGGCCGCTGCATCACACCGCCGCAGGACGGGCAGGACCAGGCGTCGTCCTTCCACATCTGTCCGGCGGCGACCCAGATGACGTTGGGGGAGGAGGACGCGGCCCACACGACGAGCGGGTCGTCGGCGTTGGCGACGACGACGGCCTTCGAACCGGCCAGCCCCTCACGCCAGTTCTCGGCGAGCATGCGGGTCTCGGCGGCCCGGTCGAGCTGGTCGCGCGAGAGGTTCAGCAGGGCGATGCACTTGGGGTCGGTGTCCCGGGCCACGCCCGCGAGGTACTTCTCGTCGACCTCGATGACGCCGTACCGGGCGTCCGAGCCGCCGGCGAGCGCCGAGGTGATGCCGGCAGGCATGTTGGCGCCGAGGGCGTTGGAGACGACGGGTCCGGCGGCGCCCAGGGCCTCCGCGATCAGACGGGTCGTGGTGGTCTTGCCGTTGGTCGCCGAGACGAGGACCACGTCCAGGTTCTGGGCGAGCCGGGCAAGGAGGTCGGGGTCGAGCTTGAGGGCCACCCGGCCGCCGATGACCGAACCGCTGCCGCGTCCCGCGGCTCGGGATGCCGCCGCGACGGCCTTGCCCGCCGTCACGGCCAGCTTGGCCCGCGGCGAGAGCGGGTCCGAGTTGCCTGTCATCAGTTCTCGATCCTCCTTGCGTACGCGCCGCGACTCTGCCTCCGGCCACGTGGTGTGGACCTCAGCCTATCGAGATCCGTAGGCACTCCCGAATCGCCGTACCCTTGCGGCCATGCGAAACGGCTCCATTCCGGGCACCCGTGGCCGGGTCCGGCCCCTCACCCTGCTCGGCGGTCCGGTGCTGCACGAACCCTGCGAAGACGTCTCGGACTTCGGTCCGGAGCTGGCGACGCTCGTGGAGGACCTGTTCGCGACGATGTACGCGCACGAGGGGGTGGGCCTCGCGGCGAACCAAGTGGGCGTCCCTTTGCGCGTGTTCGTGTACGACTGCCCGGACGACGAGGAGGTCCGCCACCTGGGGCATGTGGTGAACCCACGGTTGGTGGCAGCGGACGGTCTGGTGTTCAGGGGGCCCGAGGGCTGTCTGTCACTGCCGGGCCTGGAGGCGGGAACCGAGCGTTTCGACCACGCGGTCGTGGAGGGGTTCACGGTCACAGGAGAGCCGGTGACGATCCACGGCACGGGCTTCTTCGCAAGATGTCTACAACACGAGACGGACCACCTGGAGGGCACGGTCTACGCAGACCGCTTGAAGGGCCGGCGCAAGCGAAAGCTCATGCGACAAGTGACCAGATCCTCTTGGCACGGAGACGGCTGAATCTGCTCAGGGGCGCGGGGCCGTATCGATGTGCGGCTCCGCCGCGCGGGCGCGACCAGCCCCACCGGGCCGCACCCGAACCGTGACCGTCAGAACCCCGGACCGCCCACCTTGTCCCCGGCCGCGGCGAGGCGCCCCCACAACAGGTCCGCCATGCTCCGCACCAACTCCGCCCGTGCACAGGGCCGTTCACCCAGCCACCAGTCACCCGCCGCGTACATCATCCCGACGATCCCGTGCCCCCACACCCGGGCCAGCAGCTGACTTCCGGGTCCGAGGTCCAGCCGGTCCTCGATGACCTGCCCCAGCTCCTCACCCATCCTGCGCAGCAGCGGCGCGGAATGCTGGCCGACGTCGAACCCCTGGTCCCCGGTCTGGCCGCCCTCGGCGGGGTGCATCAGGAACCGGTACACCTGAGGCCGGGCCTCGATCGCGGCCAGGTACGTGTCCAGGGTGGCCTCGACCCGCTCGCGCCGGTCCGCGGGGGCGTCCAGCGCGGCCCGCAGGGAGTCCAGGAGGGCGTCGGTGTGCCGCTTGGCCAGCGCGGCGTAGAGTCCCCCCTTGTCGCCGAAGTGCCGATAGAGGATCGGCTTGGTGATGCCGGCCTCCGCGGCGATGGCGTTCATGGAGGCCTGTGGGCCGTCGCGCAGCACCACTCTGTCCGCGGCCTCCAGCAGCTCGCGCCGGCGGCGGTCGGCGGACCGCTGCTGATCGGTCCGCTGTGTGGTGTCCATGAGCTCTCCCCACCCGTGCTGAATCGGTAACGCCTGCGCAAACTAACACCCGACGGGTGAGGGGCATCGAACAGGCTGCTGACCGGTCATGGGGAGTTGACTTTTCCTACCCGTGGGTAACAGACTCTGGTTACCGCAAGTAACATGCACGTGCGTCGCCGCTGGAGGGGACATGGCCGAGTTCACCATGGAGCTCAACGACGAACAGAAGGAGGTCCGGGACTGGCTGCACGGCTTCGCCGCCGACGTCATCCGCCCCGCGGCCGCCGAATGGGACGAGCGTGAGGAGACTCCCTGGCCGGTCATCCAGGAGGCCGCCAAGGTCGGCATCTACTCCCTCGACTTCTACGCCCAGCAGTACTTCGACCCCACCGGGCTCGGCATCCCGATGGCGATGGAGGAACTGTTCTGGGGCGACGCCGGCATCGCCCTGTCGATCGTGGGCACCGGCCTGGCCGCCGTCGGCGTCCTCGCCAACGGCACCGAGGAGCAGATCGGCACCTGGATCCCGCAGATGTACGGCGACGCCAACGACGTCAAGGTCGCCGCGTTCTGCTCGTCCGAGCCGGACGCCGGTTCCGACGTGGCCTCCATGCGCACGCGTGCCGTGTACGACGAGGCCAAGGACGAGTGGGTCCTCAACGGCACCAAGACCTGGGCGACCAACGGCGGCATCGCCAACGTCCACGTCGTCGTCGCGGTCGTCGACCCGGAGCTCGGCTCCAAGGGCCACGCCTCGTTCATCGTGCCGCCGAACACGCCGGGCCTGTCCCAGGGCCAGAAGTTCAAGAAGCACGGCATCCGCGCCTCGCACACCGCCGAGGTCGTCCTGGAGAACGTCCGGGTGCCCGGCTCCTGCCTCCTCGGCGGCAAGGAGAAGCTCGACCACCGCCTCGCCCGGGCCCGTGAGCGGGCCAAGACCGGTGGCGAGCGGGTGAAGAACGCGGCGATGGCCACGTTCGAGGCCTCGCGGCCCGCCGTGGGCGCCATGGCCGTGGGCACCGCCCGGGCCGCCTACGAGGTCGCCCTCGACTACGCGAAGACGCGTGAGCAGTTCGGCCGGCCCATCATCGACAACCAGGGTGTCGCGTTCCAGCTCGCGGACATGCGCACCTCCATCGACGCGGCCCGTCTCCTGGTCTGGCGGGCCTCCTGGATGGCGATCAACGGCAAGCAGTTCACCGCCGCCGAGGGCTCGATGTCGAAGCTCTTCGCGAGCGAGACGGCGAAGAAGGTCACCGCGCAGGCCGTCCAGATCCTGGGCGGCAACGGCTACACCCGGGAGTACCCGGTGGAGCGCATGCACCGCGACGCGGCGATCTACACCATCTTCGAGGGCACGAGCGAGATCCAGCGGCTGGTGATCGCGCGGACGCTCTCGGGGATGCCGATCCGGTAGCCGGAGCGGCTCCGGAAGGCTCGGCAGCCCTCCGGAGCCCTCACCACGTCACCGGGAGCGCCTCCGGGCCGCGGACCGCCCTGCCCTTCCGGAACGGGACCTTGTCCGGCGGGACCGCCAGCCGCAGGCCCGGCACCCGCTCCAGCAGCGCCTCGACCAGCAGCTCGCACTGCAACCGGGCCGGCAGAGCGGCCGGGCAGGAGTGCGGGCCGGCACCGAACGCCACGTGCGGGACGGGGTCGCGGGAGAAGTCGATCGTCTCCGGGTACGGGAAGACGTCGGGGTCCCGGTTCGCGGCCAGGTACGACACGTAGACCGCGTCGCCCGCCCGGATCCGTACGCCGCCGACGCCCACGTCCTCCAGGGCGATCCGCGACAGGCCGACCGTGTTGCGGTGCGGGATGTAGCGCAGCAGCTCGTCGACGGCCCGCGGGCGGATCTCCGGCTCGGCGCGCAGCCGTTCGGCCAGGTCGGGGCGGGTCAGCAGCAGGTAGAACAGCTGGCCGCTGTTGTGTGTCACCGCCGCGGCGCCGATCTGGAGCTGCACCGCAAGTCCCACGGCCTCCTCCAGCGTCACCTCGCCGCGGCCCACGGCGGCTCCCAGCAGGGCGGCCACGTCCTCACCGGGGCCGCCCTCCCTGAGGCCGATGAGATCGGCGAAGAAGGCGCCCATCTCGTCCCTGGCCCGCTCGCCGGCCCGCGCCCCGTGCGACAGGGACACGATCAGCCCGGTCCAGGTGTGCATGCCGTGCCGGTCGGCGGCCGGGACGCCCATCAGCTCGCAGACCACGGCACTGGAGAAGGGGCTGAGCACCGCCGCGCTGAGGTCGGCGGGCGGGCCGTCCTGGAGCAGTTCGTCGATCAGCTCGTCGAGCATCGGGCGGGACCTCTCCCGCACCCGTTCCACACCCCGCGCGGTGAACGCGGGGGCCACCGCGCGGCGCAGCCGGGTGTGGTCGGGAGGGTCGAGGAAGGCGACCGCGCCGGCCGCCCGGGAGCCGTGCGGGACGAAGTGCGGGGTGAGCCGGGTGACCGGCTGCTCCATGACCGCCGCGCGGCTGAAGCGCGGGTCCTCGGCCACCGCCCGTACGTCCTCGTACCGGGTGACCAGCCACGCCCAGCCCTCGCCGTGCGGGAGCCGGATCCGGGTCAGGGGACCCTCGCGCATCAGCTCGGTCAGCACCGGGTCGAAGTCGACGCCCTTCAGGTCGAGTGCCGGCCAGTGCCGGACCGGGGGCAGGATCTCGGTGATCGTCTCTTCGCTCATCCCGCACCGTCTCGTCCCGGAACCTGGAAGTGGTCCCGTCCACGATCACCCGCGGGACGGACGACGTCACGCCGGGTTGCGCCGGACGCGGGACGGCGCGACCGGTCGCCCACGGCCCGCGGACGGTGTGCGGTGACTGCTACGGCGCCCCACCGCTGCTGTGCGCGATGCACGCGACGTCGATCCGATCGGCCAGCTTGGCGAGCTCGATCGTCAGCGCGGCGACCGTGTCCTCGTCCAGCCCGTCGGCCCCGGCCTCGACCAGGTGCAGCCACCGCCCGCCGAGACTGCGGAGCAGCTTGCTCACATCGGCCGCGGCCACCTGGAGGGTCCCGCGGTCATCGACGATCAGAGGCAGAGTCACTTCGCGGTTCACACCCGGGATGTTAGCCGCGCAACTGTCACGCTCCGTGCCAAACCGTCGTGATGTTGCAGAACTCCCTGATTCCGTGCCCGGACAGCTCACGCCCGTACCCGGACCGCTTCACCCCGCCGAACGGGAACGCCGGATGCGAGGCGGTCATCCCGTTGACGAACACCCCGCCCGCCTCCAGGTCCCGTACGAACCGGTCGACCTCGGCCTCGTCCCGGGTCCACACGTTGGAACTCAGCCCGAACGGAGAGTCGTTGGCGATCAGCACCGCCTCGTCGAGGTCGGCCGCCCGGTACAGCGTGGCCACCGGGCCGAAGGTCTCCTCGCGGTGGATGCGCATCTCGCGGGACACGTCGGCGACGACGGTCGGCGGGTAGTACCAGCCGGGCCCCTCGGGCCGTTCCCCGCCGCACAGCACGTTCGCCCCGCCGCGCCGGGCGTCGTCGACCAGTTCCTCCAGGTCGGTCCGTCCCTGTTCGCTGGCGAGCGGTCCGACCTCGGTGTCCTCCTCCAGCGGGTCGCCGACCTTGAGGGCCTTCATGCCCTCGACGAACCGCTCGGCGAACCGGTCGTAGACGTCCGTGTGCACGATGAACCGCTTGGCGGCGATGCAGGACTGCCCGTTGTTCTGCACACGGGCGGTGACCGCGATCTCGGCGGCCCGGTCGACGTCCGCGGACGGCATCACGATGTACGGGTCGCTGCCGCCGAGCTCCAGCACGGTCTTCTTCACCATGTCCCCGGCGGTGGCGGCGACCGCCCGCCCGGCCGGCTCGCTCCCGGTGAGGGTGGCCGCCTTGACGCGTTCGTCGCGCAGGATCTCGTCGATCGCGCCGGACCCGACGAGCAGGGTCTGGAAGCAGCCCTCGGTGTAGCCCGCCTGGTGGAAGAGGTCCTCCAGGAACAGCGCGGTCTGCGGGACGTTCGAGGCGTGCTTGAGCAGGCCGACGTTGCCCGCCATCAGCGCGGGCGCGGCGAACCGGACCACCTGCCACAGCGGGAAGTTCCACGGCATCACCGCGAGCACCGGCCCGAGCGGGCGGTAGCGGACCAGGGCGCGGGAGGCGCCGGAGTCCTTGACGTCGTGCTCGGCGGGCTCCTCGTCGGCCAGCAGGGCCTGTGCGTTCTCGGCGTACCAGCGCATCGCCTTGGCGCACTTGGCGGCCTCCGCGCGGGCCTGCTTGACCGGCTTGCCCATCTCGGTGGTCATGACCCGGGCGATGTCCTGCCGGGCGTCGTCCAGGAGTTCGGCGGCCCGGTTCAGCAGACGGGCGCGCTCCTCGAAGGACGTCGTGCGGTAGGTGCGGAACGTCGCCTCGGCGAGCTGGAGCCGGCGTTCGATCTCCTCCTCGCCCATGGCCTCGTACGTCTTGAGCGTCTCGCCGTTCGCCGGGTTCACCGTCGCGATGGGCATGACCGACCTCCTGAAGGGCTGATGTGCTTCGACCTTCCCGCGCGGCGCGGGCGACCGCAACGCGTGGACGTCAGGGCGAGTGCTCAGCCAGCCGGTCGAGAAACGCGGCCTGCGCCTTGACGATCACGGCCCGGGCCCGGTCGAGGCCGAACCACTCGACGCGGTCCAGTTCCGGGAACTCCTGGGTCCTGCCGGACCTCGGCGGCCACTCCATGCTGAACACCCCCGGGACCACGGTCGCCGGATCGAGGTCCGCCTCGACCGCCCACGCCGTGACCACCTTGCCGTTCGTCTGCCGGACCTCGCCCAGCGGTACGGCCTGCCCGTCGGGCGGCTCCAGACCGAGCTCCTCCTGGAACTCCCGGCGGGCCGCGTCCCAGGCCGACTCCGAGTCCGGCTCGTACTCGCCCTTCGGAACCGTCCACGCTCCGGCGTCCCGCCGCGCGAAGAACGGACCGCCCATATGGCCCAGCAACACCTCCAGGCCGTCTCCGGTATGCCGGAACAACAGCAGGCCCGCGCTCGTCCTCACGGCCTCACCTCGGGGTGCGCGGCCAGCAGCGTCTCGACGGTGTCGGCGTCCTCGGGGCGCTCGTCCTCGCGGTAGCGGACCACGCGGGCGAAGCGGAGGGTGACCCCGGCCGGGTAGCGGGTCGACCGCTGGAGACCGTCGTAGGCGATCTCGACGACGAGTTCGGGCCGTACGGTCACCACGTAACCGCTGCTGTCGACGGCCAGTTCCTGGAGCCGTTCGGTCTGCCAGGCGAGCATCGCGTCGGTCATGCCCTTGAAGGTCTTGCCGAGCATGGCGTAGCCGCCGTCGGCGGTGCGGGCGCCGAGGTGCAGGTTGGAGAGCTTGCCGGTGCGGCGGCCGTGGCCCCACTCGGCGGCCAGCACCACCAGGTCGAGGGTGTGCACGGGCTTGACCTTCAGCCAGGAAGCGCCGCGCCGGCCCGCGCTGTAGGGGGCGTCGAGGGACTTCACGACCACGCCCTCGTGACCGCGCTTCAGGGTCTCGGCGAGGAACTCCTCGGCCTGGCGCACGTCCTCGGGGCCCGACACCAGGGCGCGCCGGACCCGCATCGGCTCGGGCACCAGCCGGGCCAGCTCCGCGTGCCGTTCGGCGAAGGGCAGGTCGAGGAGGTCGCGGTCGTCGACGGACAGGGCGTCGAAGAACACGGGGGAGACGGGGACCGCCTCGGCGGCCGTCGTCACGTCCACCCGGGAGCCGACCCGGCCGGCGGTCTCCTGGAAGGAACGCGGGCGCCCGTCCTCGTCGAAGGCGATCACCTCGCCGTCCAGGATGAACCGCTCGCCCCGCAACTCCAGTGCCGCCGACGTCAGTTCGGGCAGCCGGTCGGTGATGTCGTCGAGGGTGCGGGTGTACAGCCGTACGACGTCGCCGTCCCGGTGGATCTGGACGCGGATGCCGTCCAGCTTCTCCTCGACCGCGCAGGTGCCGAGCTTGTCGACCGCCTCGGCCACCGAGGAGGCGCTGTGCGCCAGCATCGGCAGGACCGGGCGGCCGACGGTGAGGCGGAAGCGCTCCAGGGCGGGCGGGCCGTCGGTGAGCAGGGCCTCGGCCACCGTCTGGAGGGAGCCCGCGAGCATCACCGCACGGCGTACGTCGGCCGGGGGCGCCCCGGTCGCCTGGGCCAGCCCCTCGACCGCCACCGCGTCCAGCGCGCCCTGCCGCACCTCGCCGGTGAGGAGGCCGAGCAGGAACCGCTGCTCGGCCTCGGTGGCGGCTCCCATCAGCTCGCCGACCAGCCGGGCGCGTTCGGCCTGCGACCCCGCCCCCGCGACCTTGCCCAGCTCGCTCAGCAGGGCGTCCACCGCACGGACGGTCAGCGTCGGTTCGGCGGCCGGCGCGACCGGGCGGCCCAGCACCTTCCAGCCGACGCCGATCCGGCCCTGCGGGAGCCGTCCCGCCAGGTACGGGATGACGATCGGGACGTCGTCCGCCTCGGCGTCGCGGAACAGCTCGGCGAGGAGCGCGATCTTCTTCGAGCGCGCCGAGGCAGCGGCGACGTCCTGGGACACCTGGGCCAGCCGGGCAAGCAACATGTCTCCAGGGTGTACCGGAGACGGCCGGTCTACACCCCGGCGGCCGCGTCGAGGTCGCTCATCAGCAGTTCGCCGTTGATCGTGGCGGCGGCCCGGTACCCGGCGCTCGCCGCGTTGATCACCTGCTCGGCGAAACCGGCCACGTTGCCCACGGCGTACACCCCGGGCACGGTCGTCCGCCAGGTCGCGTCGACCACGGGATAGCTGCCGAAGGGCGTCTCCTGGAACTCGGCCCCGAGCCGCTCCAGCAGGCCGTTCTGCGGGACGGCCCGCGGGGCGGTGAAGACGACCTCACGCGCGTGCGTGGCGCCGTCCCGCAGCCGTACGGCGGTCAGCCGGTCGTCCGTCACCACCAGTGCGGCGACCTCGCCCGGCACCACCCGGACACCGGCCGCGGCCAGCCTGCGCAGGTCGTCGTCCGAGAGCTCGGACTCGGCGACCGTGTGCAGGAACAGGGTCACGTCCTTCGACCACTGGGAGACCATCAGCGCCTGGTGCACGCTCAGCGGGGTGGTGGCGAGCACGCCGAAGGCCCGGTCACGGACCTCCCAGCCGTGGCAGTACGGGCAGTGCAGGACATCCTTGCCGAAGCGCTCGGCGACCCCGGGCACATCCGGGAGCTCGTCCCGCAGACCGGTCGCGACGACCAGGCGGCGGGCCCGGACCACACGACCGCCCGCCAGGGTCACGGAGAAGCCGGGCGCGATCTCGGTCACCCGGTCCCGGACCAGCTCGACGCCGTACCCCTCGACCTCCTCGCGGCCGATCGCCAGGAACTCGGCGGGCGGCATGCCGTCCCGGGTGAGGAAGCCCTGCATGTGCGCGGAGGGCGTGTTGCGCGGTTCGCCCGCGTCGACGACCAGGGTGCGACGCCGCGCCCGGCCCAGGACCAGGGCGGCCGACAGACCCGCCGCGCCGCCACCGACCACGATCACTTCGTATGTCTCGCCGTATGTCTCGGTCATGCCGACACGGTCGCGCCATAGACGCGGGATTGACAAACAACTTTGCTGATTCTGCAATACGGGTATGAGTACCGACGACGTCCTCGCCGAGGTGGGGCCCCGGCTCAGGCGGCTGCGCAAGGACCGGGAGGTGACCCTCGCGGCCCTCTCGGAGACCACCGGCATCTCCGTGAGCACCCTCTCCCGTCTGGAGTCCGGCCTGCGCAAGCCCAGCCTGGAACTGCTGCTGCCGATCGCCCAGGCCCATCAGGTGGCGCTGGACGAACTGGTCGGCGCCCCGCCGGTCGGCGACCCCCGGGTGCGGTCGGCGCCGCTCGAACGGCACGGGCGCACCTTCTGGCCGCTCACCCGGCAGCCCGGCGGCCTCCAGGCCTTCAAGGTGCTGGTACCGCGCCGCGAGGAGGAGCCGGAGCTGCGCACCCACGAGGGCTACGAGTGGCTGTACGTGCTGGCGGGACGGCTGCGGGTGGTGCTCGGGGACCACGACGTGGTGATGTCGGCGGGGGAGGCGGCGGAGTTCGACACCCGGGTGCCGCACTGGTTCGGCTCGACGGGGGAGGGCCCGGCGGAGTTCCTCAGCCTCTTCGGGCCGCAGGGGGAGCGGATGCACGTACGGGCCCGTCCCCGCAAGGCGTGAGAGCCCAGGGGTCCCGGACGCGGGGGCGGGGCTCCCTGGTACGTTACGGAGCTTCCGCCGCCCGACGACAAGAGACCGAGCCCCGTGACGACCGTCGCTTACCAAGGTGAACCCGGATCCAACTCGGCGACCGCCGCGCACGCCCTGTACCCGGGGTGCGCCGAGCAGCCCTGCACCGGCTTCGAGCAGGCACTGGACGCGGTCACGCTCGGTACGGCCGATGTCGCCGTGATCCCGGTGGACAACTCCGCGGCGGGCCGGGTGGCGGACGTGCACCACCTGCTGCCCGAGTCGGGGCTGTTCATCATCGCCGAGTACTTCCTCGCCATCCGCTTCGACCTGATGGGCGTGCCCGGGGCGACGGCGGACCAGGTGGAGTGCGTACGCAGCCATGTGCACGCCCTCGGGCAGTGCCGCAAGGTGCTGCGGGAGGGCGGCTGGCGCACCCTCGTCACCGACGACACCGCCGGCGCGGCGCGCGAGGTGGCCGAACTGGCCGACCCGCGGCACGCGGCGCTCGCCCCGCCCGCGGCGGCCGGGCTCTACGGCCTCGACGTGCTGCGTGCCGGGGTCGAGGACGACCCCGACAACACCACCCGGTTCGTCGTCCTGTCCCGGGAGGCCGTCGTGGGCCCCGACACCGGGGAGCCGACGATGACGAGCCTGTTCTTCTCCGTGCGCAACATCCCGAGCGCGCTCTTCAAGGCGCTGGGCGGGTTCGCCACCAGCGGGGTGAACCTCACGAAGATCGAGAGCTACCAGGT
This sequence comes from Streptomyces sp. NPDC091972, assembly GCF_044756385.1. NCBI lineage: Bacteria > Bacillati > Actinomycetota > Actinomycetes > Kitasatosporales > Streptomycetaceae > Streptomyces > Streptomyces sp. NPDC091972. The sequence goes on from NZ_JBIVSV010000003.1 coordinate 167,402, forward strand.
CGGCGCGGGACTCGACGCCAGCCGCTTCTACGTCGAGATCGAGGGTCACCCCGACGAGCGGCACGTCGCCCTCGCCCTGAACGAACTGCGGTTCTTCTCCACCGAGGTGCGGATCCTCGGCGTGTACCCGGCCCATCCGCACCGGCTCGCCCGCTGAACGCGCTCTCGGAGCCGGCCCGAGGCCGTTCGTCGGGCTCAGTCCCGGTGCTCGGCCTGGAACATCCAGCTCTGCTTCTCCAGGTCGGCCGCGAGGCCGATCAGCACGTCCTCGGTGACGGGGTCCGCCGGGCCGGTCCGCTCGATGCGTTCCCGTACCCGTTCGACGACCGCGGAGAAGGTCCGCACCAGTGCGCCGACGGCGTCCACGTCCTTCGTCCAACCGGGTGAGAACTCCGGTACCCCGCTGGTGGCGGCGACGGTGGCGGCCCGTCCGTCGGGGCTGACGCCGAGCGCCGCGGCGCGTTCGGCCACCGTGTCGGCGTACGCGCGGGCGGTGGTGACCACCTCGTCGAGCTGGAGGTGGACGGAACGGAAGCGCGGCCCGTACAGGTTCCAGTGCGCCTGCTTGGCGACCAGGGAGAGATCGAGCAGATCCACCAGGGTCGCCTGGAGGGCACTCCCCGCGATGTCGCGTTCCTTCTCCGGCAGCGGGCTGTTGATGACCGTCATGTGCGGGGTCCTTTCCGGGGATCGCCGGGGCCGCCCCGCGGGAGGCGGGTGCCCGAATCGTCCTTGTCACCCTGTTCAGGCCGCCCCGGTCCCGCAACCGCTGCGCGGCCCTCGGTGTGCGTGCCGGGACTTTCCGGCGGGCTGTTCCCTGATCGGCAAGCGACCGCTTAGTATGCGGGGGACCCCGGTCAGACCCGGCACGACGACGCAGTCCCGTGGAGGCCCCCCATGCAGGCTTGGCAAGTGCACGAGAACGGCGAGCCGAGCGAGGTGATGCGCCTCGCGGACGTGGCGCGGCCCGAACCCGGCGACGGCCAGGTCCTGCTGAAGGTGCGCGCCGCGAACATCAACTTCCCGGACGTGCTGATGTGCCGCGGCCACTACCAGGTCCGCCCTCCGCTGCCCTTCACACCGGGCGTGGAGATCTGCGGCGAGACCGAGGACGGGCGGCGCGTGATCGCCAACCCCGCGCTGCCGTACGGCGGTTTCGCCGAGTACGCCGTCGCGGACACCGCCGCTCTGCTGCCCGCGCCGGACTCGCTGGACGACGCCGAGGCCGCCGCGCTGCACATCGGCTACCAGACGGGCTGGTTCGGTCTGCACCGGCGGGCGCACCTGGAGGCCGGGGAGACCCTGCTCGTCCACGCTGCCGCAGGAGGGGTCGGCAGCGCGGCCGTGCAGCTCGGCAAGGCCGCCGGAGCCACCGTGATCGGGGTCGTCGGCGGTGCCGAGAAGGCCGACGTCGCCCGCGCACTGGGCTGTGACGTGGTGGTCGACCGGCGGAGCGAGGACGTCGTCGCCGCCGTGAAGGAGGCCACCGGGGGCCGGGGCGCGGATGTGGTCTACGATCCCGTGGGCGGCGAGGCCTACACGCAGTCGACCAAGGTCGTCGCCTTCGAGGGACGGATCGTGGTCGTCGGCTTCGCCAGTGGCACCATCCCGAACCCCGGCCTCAACCACGCCCTGGTGAAGAACTACGCGATCCTCGGCCTGCACTGGGGCCTGTACAACACCAAGAACCCCAAGCTGGTCCAGCACTGCCACGAGCAGCTCGTCGAACTGGCCGCGCGGGGCGCGATCAAGCCCTTGATCAGCGAGCGGGTGCCGCTCGCCGGAGCCGCGGACGCCGTGCAGCGCCTCGGCGACGGGGAGACCACGGGCCGCATCGCCGTCGTACCCACGGGAGCACAGGCATGACCGACGCCGCCGAACTCAAGCGCCGCACCGCGGAGTTGCTGGCCGCACACCCGCCCGCGACCACGGACCGGCTCGACTTCCTCAAGGCCCGTTTCGACGCGGGGCTCGCCTGGGTGCACTACCCGGAGGGCCTCGGCGGACTCAACGCCCCCCGTTCCCTCCAGGCCGTCGTGGACGCCGAGCTGGAGGCCGCGGGAGCCCCCGACAACGCCCCGCGTCGCAACGGCATCGGCCTGGGCATGGCCGCGCCGACGATCCTCAAGTACGGCACCGAGGAGCAGAAGCAGCGCTATCTGCGGCCCCTGTGGGTGGGAGAGGAGGTCTGGTGCCAGCTCTTCAGCGAGCCCGGCGCCGGGTCCGACCTCGCCGCGCTCGGTACGCGGGCGGTCCGGGAGGGCGACGACTGGGTGGTCAACGGGCAGAAGGTGTGGACCTCGGGCGCCCACAACTCCCGCTGGGCCATCCTCATCGCCCGCACCGACCCGGACGTGCCCAAGCACGCGGGCATCACCTACTTCATCTGCGACATGACCCACCCCGGCGTCGACGTCCGCCCGCTGCGGCAGATCACCGGCGAGGCCGAGTTCAACGAGGTCTTCCTCACCGACGTCCGCATCCCCGACTCCCGGCGCCTGGGCGAGGTCGGCGACGGCTGGCGGGTCGCGCAGACCACGCTCAACAACGAGCGCGTCGCCATCGGCGGCATGCGGCTGCCCCGCGAGGGCGGCATGATCGGCCCGGTCTCCAGGACCTGGCGCGAGCGCCCCGAACTGCGCACCCACGACCTGCACCAGCGCCTGCTGAAGCTCTGGGTCGACTCCGAGGTCGCCCGTCTCACCGCCGAACGCCTGCGCCAGCAGCTCGTCGCCGGACAGCCCGGCCCCGAGGGCGCCGGCATGAAGCTCGGCTTTGCCCGCCTCAACCAGGAGATCAGCGGCCTGGAGGTCGAACTGCGCGGCGAGGAGGGCCTGTTGTACGACGACTGGACCATGCGCCGGCCCGAACTGGTGGACTTCACCGGCCGGGACGCCGGGTACCGCTACCTGCGCTCCAAGGGCAACAGCATCGAGGGCGGGACCAGCGAGGTCCTGCTGAACATCGTCGCCGAGCGTGTCCTGGGCCTTCCGGCCGAGCCGCGCACCGACAAGGACGTCGCCTGGAAGGACCTGGCCCGATGAGCGACCTGCTGTACTCCGAGGAGGAAGAGGCGCTGCGGGCCGCCGTGCGCGACCTGCTCACCGACCACTGCGACGCGCCGGGTGTGATCGCCCGCACCGAGTCGGACGCCCCGCACGACCTCGCGGCCTGGAAAGCCCTCGCCGAGGGCATGGGCCTCGCGGGCCTCCTGGTCCCGGAGGAGAAGGGCGGCCAGGGCGCCTCGTACCGCGAAGTCGCCGTCGTTCTGGAGGAGTTGGGCCGCGCGGTCGCTCCCGTGCCCTACCTCACCAGCGCGGTCGTCGCCACCGAGGCCCTGCTCGCCTGCGACGCCGACGACCTGCTCGCCGAGCTGGCGTCCGGGCGGAGGATCGGCGCCCTCGCGGTCGCGCTGAACATCGCCCCCGGCGGCGCCCACACGGTCGTACGCCACGAGGGCGGGGCCCTGTACGGCGAGTTGACGGCGATCGCGGACGTCGCCGCGGCCGACGTGCTGCTGGTGCCCGCGGACGACGGCGGGCTGTACGCGGTGGACGCCTCAGCCGTGACCGTCACCCCGCAGATCCCCTTCGACCTGACCCGGCCGCTCGCGGCCGTCACCCTCGACGGGGCCCAGGGGCGTCTGCTGGGCGACGCCGAGACCGCGGTGCACCGCGCCCTGCGGGCCGGGGCCGGACTGCTCGCCTCCGAGCAACTCGGCCTCGCCGACTGGGCGTTGACCGAGACCGTGCGCTACCTGAAGGAGCGCAAGCAGTTCAACCGGCCGGTCGGCGGCTTCCAGGCCCTCAAGCACCGGCTCGCCCAGCTGTGGCTGGAGGTCGTCAACCTCCGTGCCGCCGCCCGCCACGCGGCCGACGCGCTCGCGACGGGTGAGGACACCGACATCGCGGTCGCCGTCGCCCAGGCCTACGCGGCGTCCGTGGCCGTGCACGCCGCCGAGGAGGCGCTCCAGTTGCACGCCGGGATCGGCATGACGTGGGAGCACCCGGTCCACCTGTACCTCAAGCGGGCCAAGGCCGACTCGATCGCCTACGGCACGGCCGGCGCGCACCGCGCCCGACTGGCCGAACTCGTCGACCTCCAGGCGCCTTGAGCCGCACCCGGTGAACGCCGGTGAAGCCCGCCCCACCAGGGGCGGGCTTTTCCGTGCGCCCGCGCGGAAGGAGTGAACGGGTGGCGGCGGTCCGGCCAACTCCTGGCACGTACAGGTCCCTTGAGTGCCGAAGGGCCCCATACTCCCTGTGGTTCCGACCCGCCCCGCAGGGAGGCAGCACATGGCCCTCATCACCCGTCGCAGAGCCCTCACCACCCTCGGCGCCGCGGCCACCGCGACGTTCGTCCAACCCGTCGGCAGCGCATGGGCCGACAGCCGGAAGCACCGGCCGCGTCCGCTGTGGCGGGCCCACGCGCACAACGACTACGAGCACCCGCGCCCCCTCCTCGACGCCCTCGACCACCGCTTCGGCAGCGTCGAGGCCGACATCTTCCTCGTCGGCGGCCAACTCCTCGTCGGCCACACCGTGGACGACCTCGACCCGGCGCGCACCCTGGAGTCCCTCTACCTCGACCCGCTGGCCAGGATCGTCAAGGCCCACCACGGGTCCGTGTACCGGGGGTATCGCCGCCCGCTGCAACTGCTCGTCGACATCAAGACCGAGGGCTCCTCGACCTACCTCGAACTCGACCGTCACCTGCGGCGCTACCGGCACCTGTTCACGACCTACGTGCACGGCAAGGTCGTCCCCGGTCCGGTCACCGCCGTGATCTCCGGCGACCGCGCCGCCCGCGTCCCGATGGAGACCCAGACCGTGCGCCGGGCCTTCTACGACGGCCGGCTCGCCGACCTCGGCACCGCGGCGCCCGCCTCCCTCATCCCGCTGATCAGCGACAACTGGACGCTCAACTTCACCTGGCTCGGCGAGGGCGCCTTCCCCGACACGGAACGGCACAAGTTGCGGAGCATCGTCCGGCAGGCACACGCGCGGGGACAGAAAGTGCGCTTCTGGGCCACCCCGGACGTGGCCGGACCGGCCCGGGACGCGCTGTGGACCGAACTCCTCGCCGCCGATGTCGACTACCTCAACACCGACGACCTGGCGGGCCTGGAAGCCTTCCTGGACAGCCACCGATAGGCGCCTTCACGCGGGTGTGACACCACTCGTTCGGAGGACCCTCCAGCCGCCCTGACGAACCCTCCGCTACGCCACACTTGCCGCCGAACGCCGCGAAACGGACCCGGCGGCGTGGCGGAGGAGGCTGTCCATGGCGATTTCCATCTCGGTACTGGTGCTGCTGCTGATCCTGGCGGTGATCTTCGTACGCAGCGGCGGGCTCAAGGTCTCCCACGCGGTGGTGTGCACCCTGCTCGGCTTCTACCTCGCCAGTACCAGCCTCGCGCCCACGATCCACAGCGGCCTCACGGCGACCGCCGGGATCGTGAGCGGTCTGCGCCCCTGACCTCAGCCCGTGGCGAAGACCCCGATGCCGTTGGGGACGGGACGTTCGGCGCCGCCCGAGGGGTGGTTGAGGGCAGTGACGGCCCCCGACGTACGGGCGGCCATCGTCGTGGAGCCGCCGCCGTCCAGGCTGAAGGCGTCCACCGAGCCCAACGTCCGCATGGTGTCGGCGACTTCGGCGATCGTCAGTCCGCCCCGGTAGTCGGGGGAGCCGTCCAGCGCGAGGAGGTACAGCCGCCGGCCGCTGTCCGCGATGCCCACGGCCGTGCGCACCGCCGAGACGGTGTCGTCGAGGCCGGGCAGCGGGCGCCCGTCGTCGAGCACCGGGTAGCCGCCGAGAGCGAAGCGGTACGGGGTGCCCGCGGAGGCCGCGACCAGGCGGTGCTGCACGGTCACCGCGGAGCCGATTGAGAGCTTGCGCAGGTACTGCGCGCCGGCCTCCCGGCCCACCAGCACGGTGGTGCCGGCGGCGATCGTCCCGCGGCCCGGGGTGTCGGCGGTGGCGACGACCTTCCCGCCCCGGACCGTCACCTCGTGGGTGTCCGTGCTGCACGGGGCGGCCCGGTCGCCGTCCGTCCCGCAGGTCGCCCGCACCCGGGACGCGCTGCCCCAGTCCGAGGTGAACGCCCCGACCGAACCCACGGGCAGCGCGTACTGGTTGAGTCCGCGGAGCGGCAGCTGTCCCTCGGGTGTCCGCACCGAGCCGTCGAGCGCCAGGTCGTCGAGCCGGGCCCGGCGGTCGGTGCCCACACCGAACACGTCCTTCGTGCCGGTGCCGGGCGGCAGCGCGGGTCCGAAGCGCTGGCCGCGCGGGACCGCCGCCTTGAGCGCGCGGCCCTGTGCGATCGCCGGGCCCACGCTCGCGCCGGTGGCCTCGACACCGGGGTGCTGGGTCTCCGAGATGTTGAAGAAGTCGCCGTTCACCCCCGCGAGGGCGCCCTGTGCGGCGGCCAGCCGGGACACCGTGGCCCGCGCGGCCACCGCCCCCGGATAGAGCAGCTCCACCCGCACCCCCGGCTCGTTCAGGTTCACGCGGATGACGTGGGCGTGGGCCACCCCCGCGGCGGCGGAGACGTCGAACTGTTCGTAGTGCACGCCCGTCGCGAGCCGCGTCCATGCCGGGGCTGCACCGGCCGGTGCGGCCCCCACCAGGGCCGCACCGGCCAGCGTGCCGAATGCCGCGAGGAACGTGAATACCGATCTGCCTGCGACCGAACGTCTTTGACGGTGCGTCACAGCTCTCCCTGAGGTCGTGTCGACTGTCCCAGAACTCAGGGGAAGTGCACCAGACGACGTTGACCCCGGGGGCTACTCGGCGCCGACCACACGCGAACGGACGAGGAAACGCACCCCCTCGGGTGCCTCCAGGGAGAACCCGCTGCCCCGGCCGGCGACGACATCGACGGTCAGCCGGGTGTGGGCCCACACCTCGTACTGGCTCCTCGACATCCAGAAGGTCACCGGCTCTTCGACCCCCGGCACCTCCAGCTCGGCGAGCAGCACGTCCGAGCCACCGGTGCGGAACTCGCCCTCCGGGTAGCACATCGGCGCGCTGCCGTCGCAGCACCCGCCGGACTGATGGAACATCAGCGGCCCGTGCGCCTCCCGCAGTCGGCGCAGCAGCTCGGCGGCCGCGGGCGTGAGCTCGACGCGCGGCACCTCGTCGTACACGTCACGTGCGGAATCCTCGTCCATGACCGTCGAGTCCAGCACGGGGAAGGTTGCGAGGGGGTTGCACGACGCGGTGCCGCACCCGCGCCTTCAGGGGCATGTACGTCCTGCCCGAACATCCGCTTCACCCGGTTGAACCTCTGGTCGGGAGGAAACACACCGAGGACGAGACCGAGCCGGAACGCCGCGCCGTCGTAGTCCCGCCAGTCGGCCAGGACGTCCTTGAGTCCATGTCGTCCCGCGCCCTCAGCTGGGGTCGGCGAACGGCGTGAAGTGCGCCGGGGTGTGATCGACCGGCAGGTCCGGGCGCCAGGCGGTGAGGCCCTGGGCGCTGCACACGAAGAGGTTCTCCGGGAGGCGGTCCAGGGCGAACCAGCGCCAGTCGCCGACGCGTTCGTCAGGCTGGTCGGACGGCTCGCCGTGCCAGGCGGTGACGTGGGCGGCCACGGTCATCCGGACCACCCCGTCGACGTCGTCGAGCAGCGTGCCCAGCAGCCGTACATCGGACGGACGGGCCTCGATCCCGGTCTCCTCGCGGAGTTCGCGCACGACCGTCTCCTCCAGGGACTCCCCGGGCTCCACCGTGCCGCCGGGCAGCTCCCAGGTGCCGCGCCGGTGCCGGCCGAGAAGCAGTCCCCGGGAGCCGTGCAGGATGGCGCCGACCCCGATGGCCGCGTGCGGGACCGGAGGACGGCTGCCGCGGGGGCGGGAGGAGACCCGGGCCGGCCGGGTCGCCCGGAAGACGCGGTACGAGGCGTGGTCGCCCTCCTCCGGCGCGTCGAGGACGTCGACGGCCTCGACCCGCAGCCCGTGCTCGCCGAGCAGGTCCGTCCAGAGCTCCTCGGTCAGCCCCCACATCCGCACCGCCACCTCCCCGCCCCCGGCGAGCCGCAGGGTCTCGGACCGGGCCTCGACGACCGTGGAGGGGCCGTCACCGCGTGCGCGGGTGTGCGGCACCGTGAAGCACAGCGTTCCGCCCGGGCGCAGCGCTCCGGCCAGGGCGGGCAGCAGGCGGCGCGGGTCGATGTACGGCACCGTGTCGACGGCGTAGACGACGTCGTACGGCTCCGCCGTGCCGAGGTGTGCGACGGCGTCGGCCCTGATCAGGCGCAGGCCGGGCAGGGAGCCGTAGCGGGCGCGGGCGCGTTCGTGCTGGGCGGGGGAGACGTCGACCGCGTCCACCGAGGCGCCGTACGCCCGGACGAGGTGCGCCGCGTGCCGGGCCGGGCCGCACCCGAGGTCCAGTACCCGCCGTCCGGCGAGCTCGCCGAGGATCTCCGCGCCCGGGCCGGTGCCCCGCGGGCCCCAGTCGAACCGTTCCAGCTCCGGCGGTTCGGTGCCGTGCCGCAGATGGTGGTCGCCATAGGCCTGCCAGGCCTCGGCGTCGGCGGCGTCGGGGCCTGCGGGTCGTGTGGTCAACGTGCCTCCCGGGTGCGGTGGTCGAGGCTGGGAACCCTATGCGCGGCCGCAGCCCTTTGCCGTCGCGCATCTTGACGTGTACTTGACCATTAGCTTCTATGGGAGCGCTCCCACGCTCCTTCCGACTGACTTACCCACCCCCTGGAGCCGCAGTGAGAAGAACGCGAAAGAGCCCCTTGTCCACCCTCCTTGCCAGGCTTGCGGTCCTCGTCGGACTGGTGGTGCTCGGCGCCCTCTGCCCCGGCACCGCCCAGGCCGCCCAGGAGCCCGGCGTCCGGGCCGCCGGCCTGCACATCAGCGACGGCCGCCTGGTCGAGGGCAACGGCAACGACTTCGTGATGCGCGGCGTCAACCACGCCCACACCTGGTACCCGAACGAACTGGACTCGCTGGCCGACATCAAGGCGCAGGGCGCCAACACCGTCCGCGTGGTCCTCGCCGACGGCCACCGCTGGACCGCCAACAGCGCCGCCGACGTGGCCCACGTCATCGCGCAGTGCAAGGCCAACCGGCTCATCTGCGTCCTGGAGGTCCACGACACCACCGGCTACGGCGAGGACAGCGCCGCCGGCACCCTCGACCAGGCGGCCGATTACTGGATCGGCCTGAAGGACGTCCTGGCCGGCCAGGAGGACTACATCGTCGTCAACATCGGCAACGAGCCCTGGGGCAACACCGACCCCGCGGGCTGGACCGCCCCGACGATCGCCGCGATCAAGAAGCTGCGGAACGCCGGCCTCGAACACACGATCATGGTGGACGCGCCCAACTGGGGCCAGGACTGGCAGCAGGTCATGCGCACCAACGCCCAGTCCGTGTACGCCGCCGACGCCACCGGCAACCTCCTCTTCTCGATCCACATGTACAGCGTCTTCGACACCGCCGCGGAGGTCACCGACTATCTCAACGCCTTCGTCAGCGCCGGACTGCCCATCGTCATCGGGGAGTTCGGCGGACCCGCCGACCAGTGGGGCGATCCCGACGAGGACACCATGATGGCCACGGCTCAACAGCTCGGGCTCGGCTACCTCGCCTGGTCCTGGAGCGGCAACACCGACCCGGTCCTCGACCTCGTGCTGGACTTCGACCCGGCGCAGATGACGGCGTGGGGCCAGCGCATCTTCAACGGCGCCGACGGCATCGCCCGGACGGCCAAGGAGGCCACGGTCTTCGGCGGCGGTTCCACCGACACCCAGGCCCCGACCGCTCCCGGCACCCCCACCGCCTCCGCGGTCACGGCGACCTCCGCCCACCTGTCCTGGACTGCGTCCTCTGACAACGTTGGCGTGACGGGGTACGACGTCGTCCGGGTCAGCGGCGGCACCGAGACCGAGGTGGCGGCCTCGACGACGAGTTCGGTGACCGTGACCGGCCTGTCCGCCGGCACGGCGTACTCCTTCGCCGTCTATGCCCGGGACGCCGCCGGCAACCGGTCGGCCCGCTCGGCGACGGTGAGCGTCACCACTTCGAACACGCCCGCCGGGAGCTGTTCCGTCGGCTATCGCGTGGTCGGCGAGTGGCAGGGCGGCTTCCAGGGCGAGATCGTCATCCGCAACACCGGTACCGCGGCCGTCACCGGCTGGAGACTCGGCTTCACCTTCGCCGACGGGCAGACGGTTGCCCATATGTGGGGCGGGACCGCCGCGCAGAGCGGTGGTGCGGTGACCGTCACCCCGGCTGCCTACACCAACACCATCGCGGCCGGAGGTGCGGTCACCCTCGGGTTCATCGGCGGCAAGGGCGCCATGAACAGCGCACCCGCCGCTTTCACTCTCAACGGAGCGGCCTGCGTGAACAGTTGACGTCCGCCAGCCATCAGGTCAACTGTCCCGGACCCTTGACTCGGAACGCGCTCGGTCGCGATCCTCGACGCATCTATTGCGCCGGTCATGACAAGTCCAAGGGTGGTCGAACGCCCTCGGTCGACGGCGCCTCCCGCCGACCGAGGGACGTGGGCCATGGCTGGACGCTCCTGCCGCAGCCGCAAGAACATCACCGCCGTCTCCGTGCTCCTGCTGGTGCTGGCCGCGCTCCTCGGCCCCACGCCGAGCTCGGCGGCCACCGACTGGTGGACACCGACGGCCAGGCCCGCTCCCGACGCCGGGGTGAACGTCACCGGAGCCCCCTTCACCGGCACCAACGCGGCCGGTGAGGTCCAGGGGTTCGTCGACGCCCACAACCACCTCTTCTCCAACGAGGCCTTCGGCGGGCGGCTGATCTGCGGCAAGGTGTTCTCCGAGTCCGGAGTCGCCGACGCGCTCAAGGACTGCCCCGAGCACTATCCCGACGGCACCCTCGCGATCTTCGACTACATCACCCACGGCGGCGACGGCAGGCACGACCCGACCGGCTGGCCCACCTTCAAGGACTGGCCGGCGTACGACTCGATGACCCATCAGGCGAACTACTACGCCTGGGTGGAGCGGGCCTGGCGCGGCGGCCAGCGGGTGCTGGTCAACGACCTTGTCACCAACGGGATGATCTGCTCGGTCTACCCCTTCAAGGACCGCGGCTGCGACGAGATGACGTCCATCCGCCTCCAGGCCAAGCTCACTTACGACCTCCAGGCCTTCATCGACAGGATGTACGGCGGCACCGGAAAGGGCTGGTTCCGGATCGTCACCGACAGCGCGCAGGCCCGGCAGGTCGTCCAGCAGGGCAAGTTGGCCGTCGTCCTCGGTGTCGAGACCTCCGAGCCCTTCGGCTGCAAGCAGATCCTCGACATCGGGCAGTGCAGCAGGGCGGACATCGACAAGGGCCTCGACGAGCTGTACGGGCTGGGCGTGCGGTCGATGTTCCTGTGCCACAAGTTCGACAACGCCCTGTGCGGGGTCCGCTTCGACGAGGGCGGCCTCGGCACCGCCATCAACGTCGGCCAGTTCCTGTCCACCGGCACCTTCTGGAAGACCGAGGCATGCAAGGGCCCGCAGCACGACAACCCCATCGGCACGGCGGCCTCCGAGGCCGAGGAGGACCTGCCGGCCGGCGTCGAGGTCCCGTCGTACGACAAGGCCGCGCAGTGCAACGTGCGCGGGCTCACCGAACTCGGCGAGTACGCCGTGCGCGGCATGATGAAACGCAAGATGATGCTCGAGATCGACCACATGAGCGTCAAGGCCACCGGCCAGGTCCTCGACATCTTCGAGGCCGCGAACTACCCGGGCGTGCTCTCCTCGCACAGCTGGATGGACCTCAACTGGACCGAGCGCGTCTACTCGTTGGGCGGTTTCGTGGCCCAGTACATGCACGGCTCCGAGGGATTCGCCGCCGAGGCGAAGCGCACCGACGCGCTGCGCGCCAAGTACGACGTGGGCTACGGCTACGGCACCGACTTCAACGGCATCGGCGACCACCCCGCACCGCGTGGCGCGGACGCGGCGAACAAGGTGACGTACCCCTTCAGGAGCGTCGACGGCGGCTCGGTCGTCGACAAGCAGACCTCCGGACAGCGCACCTTCGACTTCAACACCGACGGGGCGGCCCATGTCGGCCTGATCCCGGACTGGATCGAGGACATCCGGCTCGTCGGCGGACAGGGCGTGGTCGACGACCTGTTCCGGGGCGCCGAGTCCTACCTCGACACCTGGGGCGCCTCCGAGCGGCACCAGGCGTCCGTCAACCTGGCCCACGGGCGCACGGCCACGGCCAGTTCGTCGGAGTCCAACCCCTTCACCAGCTACCAGCCCGGGCGAGCCGTGGACGGCGACGACTCCAGCCGCTGGGCGAGCGACTGGAGCGACGACCAGTGGTGGCAGGTCGACCTGGGCGCCACCAACCTGGTCTCCGAGGTGACGCTCGACTGGGAGCGGGCGTACGGGAAGTCGTACCGGATCGAGCTGTCGACGGACGGCACGAACTGGACGACCGCCTGGGCCACGACCTCCGGTGACGGCGGGCTCGACACGGTGAAGTTCGCGGGCACACCGGCCCGCTACGTCCGCGTCCACGGCCTCGACCGCGGCACCGACTGGGGATACTCGCTGCACGAGGTCGGCGTCCACAGCGGCTGACCGGATCGACAGCGGGGGACACGCATGGCACGCATGCCGTCGGCCGAGCGGCGCAGACAGCTCACGGAAGCCGCGATCAGGGCGATGGCCCGGGACGGTGTCGCCAGGACGACGACCCGGTCCATCGCCGCCGAGGCCGGCGTGTCCCTCAGCGTCTTCCACTACTGCTTCGACTCCAAGCAGGCCCTCGTCGAAGCGGTGATCACCACGCTCACCGACCACTCGGTGAGCGTGGTGCGGGAGGCCCTGCGCCCCAAGGGCACCCTGGAGGAGACCGTCGCCGCCGGCTTCCGGGCCTACTGGGACCACGTCCGCGCCCACCCCGAAGCGCACATGCTCACCTACGAGCTCACGCAGTACGCGCTGCGCGAGCCCGGGTTCGGGCATCTCGCCAGGCGCCAGTACGAGCTCTACGGCGAGGCCTACGCCGAGCTCATCGAGCAGCTGCGCGGCGACACGGACCTGGAGCTGGGGGCGCCCGTCTCCGTCCTGGCCCGCTATCTCGCGGCCATGACCGACGGGCTCACCCTCAACTACCTCGTCCTCGGCGACGCGGCCGCCTGGGAGGACATCCTGGACACGGTCACGGCGCACATCGCCGGACTGGTGCGCTGAGACCCGCCGGGACGGTCAGGATTCGAGAAGCGCGGGCCGCGGCCCGTGACTAGCGTGACGGGCATGGACATCCGGATTCGGGCGAGCTTCCTCCCGCACGACGACCCGGAGGCCTCCCTGGCCTTCTACCGGGACGTCCTGGGTTTCGAGGTGCGCGGTGACGTGGGCCGCGGCGGGATGCGCCGGATCACCGTCGGCCCCGCCGGCCGGGCCGGCCCCTCGGTCGTGCTGCGCCCGGCGGGCGGTGACCCCGAGCTCCTGCTCGCCGCCCCCGGCCTCGACGCCGTCTTCGAGTGGCTCCAGTCCCGCGCCGAGGTGATCCAGGAACCGATCGAGCAGCCGTACGGCATGCGGGACTGCGCTTTCCTCGACCCCGCGGGCAACACGATCCGCGTCCAGGAGCTGCGCTGAGGCGTGCGCGTCGACATAGTGTTCGAAGTTGTCGAAACGGGAGGACCAGTCACCATGAGCAAGGCCACGCGGACCGACGCGCCGCACGCCGCTGACAGCCACGACCTGATCCGCGTGCACGGGGCGCGCGAGAACAACCTCAAGGACGTCAGCATCGAGATCCCGAAGCGTCGGCTCACGGTCTTCACCGGGGTCTCCGGCTCCGGCAAGAGCTCGCTGGTGTTCGACACCATCGCCGCCGAGTCGCAGCGGCTGATCAACGAGACCTACAGCGCCTTCGTGCAGGGCTTCATGCCGACCCTGGCCCGGCCCGAGGTCGACGTCCTCGACGGCCTGACCACCGCCATCACCGTCGACCAGCAACGCCTGGGCGGCGACCCGCGCTCCACCGTCGGCACCGTCACCGACACCAACGCGATGCTGCGGATCCTCTTCAGCAGACTCGGCACCCCGCACATCGGTTCGCCCAAGGCGTTCTCCTTCAACGTCGCCTCCATCAGCGGAGCGGGCGCGGTGACGATGGAGCGCGCCGGACAGACCGTGAAGGAGCGCCGCAGCTTCAGCATCGTCGGCGGCATGTGCCCGCGCTGCGAGGGCCGGGGCACGGTCAACGACATCGACCTCACCCAGCTCTACGACGACTCCAAGTCGCTGAACGAGGGCGCGATGACCATCCCCGGCTACAAGGCCGGCGGCTGGAACTACCGCCTCTACAGCGAGTCCGGCTTCTTCGACCCGGACAAGCCGATCCGCAGGTTCACCAAGCGCGAGCTCCAGGACTTCCTGTACCGGGAACCCACCCGGATGAAGATCGCCGGCATCAACATGACCTACGAGGGTCTCGTCCCGCGCATCCAGAAGTCGATGCTCGCCAAGGACCGCGAGTCGATGCAGCCGCACATCCGCGAGTTCGTGGACCGCGCGATCACCTTCATGGTCTGCCCCGACTGCGAGGGCACCCGGCTCAACGAGGGCGCCCGGTCCTCGAAGATCAAGGGGATCAGCATCGCCGACGCCTGCGCGATGCAGATCAGCGACCTCGCCGCATGGGTGCGCGCACTGGACGAGCCGTCGGTGGGACCGCTGCTCACGGCGCTGGGGGAGACCCTCGACTCCTTCGTGGAGATCGGGCTCGGCTACCTCTCCCTCGACCGCCCCTCGGGCACCCTGTCCGGCGGCGAGGCACAGCGCACCAAGATGATCCGCCACCTCGGCTCCTCCCTCACCGACGTCACCTACGTCTTCGACGAGCCGACGATCGGGCTGCACCCCCATGACATCCAGCGCATGAACAACCTGCTGCTGCGCCTGCGGGACAAGGGCAACACGGTCCTCGTCGTGGAGCACAAGCCGGAGACGATCGTGATCGCCGACCATGTCGTCGACCTCGGACCCGGAGCTGGTACGGCCGGCGGCTCGGTCTGCTTCGAGGGCACGGTCGAGGGGCTGCGGACCAGCGGCACCGTCACCGGCCGCCACTTCGACGACCGGGCCGGGCTCAAGGACACGGTCCGCAAGGCCACCGGAGCGCTGGAGATCCGGGGCGCGAGCACGCACAACCTCCAGGACGTCGACGTCGACATCCCGCTCGGGGTGCTGACCGTGATCACCGGGGTCGCGGGCTCCGGCAAGAGCTCGCTGGTGCACGGGTCGATCCCGGCCACCGAGGGAGTCGTCTCCGTCGACCAGGGCGCCATCCGCGGCTCCCGGCGCAGCAACCCGGCGACGTACACCGGACTCCTCGAACCGATCCGCAAGGCGTTCGCCAAGGCCAACGGCGTGAAGCCGGCGCTGTTCAGCGCGAACTCCGAGGGGGCCTGCCCGACCTGCAACGGGGCCGGGGTCGTCTACACCGACCTCGCGATGATGGCCGGGGTCGCGACGACCTGTGAGGAGTGCGAGGGGAAGCGGTTCCAGGCCTCGGTCCTCGAGTACCACCTCGGTGGGCGGGACATCAGCGAGGTGCTCGCGATGCCGGTGACGGAGGCGTTGGAGTTCTTCGACACCGGCGAGGCGCGTACGCCGGCCGCGCACAGGGTCCTGGAGCGGCTCGCGGACGTCGGGCTCGGCTACCTCACCCTCGGCCAGCCGCTCACCACGCTGTCCGGCGGTGAGCGGCAGCGGCTGAAGCTGGCGACGCACATGGGCGACAAGGGCGGCGTGTACATCCTCGACGAGCCGACGACCGGGCTCCACCTCGCCGACGTCGAGCAGTTGCTCGGCCTGCTGGACCGGCTCGTCGACTCCGGCAAGTCCGTCATCGTCGTCGAGCACCACCAGGCGGTCATGGCCCACGCCGACTGGATCATCGACCTCGGTCCGGGCGCGGGCCACGACGGCGGGCGGATCGTGTTCGAGGGGACTCCGGCGGAGCTCGTCGCCACGGGGGGCACGCTCACGGCGGAGCATCTGGCGGCGTACGTGGGGGAGTGACGCACCGCGTCCTACAGCCGCGGCGTGAACCAGGTCGTCCTGCCCTCGTCGGTCGGGCGGACGCCCCACGGGGCCGGGGCAGGTGCGGACCGCGGTCGCTCACCTCGGCGGTGAGGCCGGTGGCGGTACGGTTGCGTACTGCACATTCTGTTGCGTATTTCGGAACTCTGGTGTCCGCGCGGCCGTGGCCTGTGGACGCCTTGACAAGGGTTTGCGGGCGCCTTCACACTGACGTTGCGTTCAACGCAATCCGTTTCGCTATACGCACCGAGGTGTCATGATGATTCCCGCGTGCCGTCTCGTGGATCTCCCCCGAGGCGAGGCTTACCGGCTCGACATCGATCCGCCGGTCTCGGTGTTCCACACCGACGACGGCGAGGTCTTCGCCATCGACGACACCTGCACCCATCAGGACGCCTCGCTCGCCGACGGCTGGCTGGAGGGCTGCGAGGTCGAATGCCCTTTGCACGCCTCGAAGTTCGACCTGCGGACCGGTGCCGTGGACGCCCCGCCGGCCAAGCGTCCGGTCCGCACCCACGAGGTCCACGTCGAGGACGGCATGATCTACGTCCGGCTCTCCCCGGACGCCCCCAACCTGCCGCCCTGCGTCGCGGCCCGGCTCGCCGGCGGACCCGCGTGAGGACGGTCGCCGTGGTCGGCGCCTCGCTCGCCGGCCTGTCGGCGGCCCGCTCACTGCGCAGGCAGGGGTACGACGGGCGGCTCGTGGTCATCGGCGACGAGCTCCACCGCCCGTACGACAGGCCCCCGTTGTCCAAGGAGTTCCTGGCCGGCTCCCTGGCCGAGAGCGAACTCGCGCTGGAGCCGGACGACGAGGACCTGCGGGCCGAGTGGCTGCTCGGCGTCCGCGCCGTCGGTCTCGACGGCCCGCGGCGCGTCGTACGACTCGCCGACGGCGGCGAGGTGCGGGCGGACGGCGTCGTCATCGCGACCGGCGCCGCCGCCCGGACCCTGCCCGGCGCGGACGCCCTGGCCGGGGTGCACACCCTGCGCACCCTGGACGACGCCCGCGCCCTGCGCGACGAACTGGCCCTCGGGGGACGGCTGGTGGTGATCGGCGGTGGCTTCATAGGTGCCGAGGTCGCCTCCACCGCGTACGCCCTCGGACTCGACGTGACCGTCGTGGAGGCGGCCCCCACCCCGCTGGCCGGACCGCTCGGCGAGACCATGGGCGGCATCGTCTCCGCCCTCCACGCGGACCACGGCGTACGGCTGCTGTGCGGGGTGGGCGTCAAGGGGCTGCGCGGCGGGAGCCGTGTCGACGCCGTCCTGCTGGCGGACGGCCGCACTCTCCCGGCCGACACCGTGGTCGTGGGGGTCGGCGCCCGCCCGTGCGTCGAGTGGCTCACGGGCTCGGGCCTGAGGCTCGACGACGGCGTCATCTGCGGTGCCGACGGCCGCACCGAACTGCCCGGTGTCGTCGCGGTCGGCGACTGCGCCTCCTGGTACGACCCGCGCGCGGCCCGGCACCGCCGCGTCGAGCACTGGACCGGCGCCCGGGAGCGGCCCGACGCGGCCGTGACCGCGCTGCTGGCGGGCGGCGCGGTGGAACCGGGCGCGCCGAGGCCGCCGTACTTCTGGTCCGACCAGTACGGCGTGAAGATCCAGTTCGCCGGTCACGCGGCCGCCGCCGACAGCGTGACCATCGAGGAGGGCGCCCGAGGCGACCGCAACGTCCTCGCCGTCTACCGGCGTTCCGGGCATCCGGTCGCCGTGCTCGGGATGAACCAGCCGCGGCTGTTCACGCGCTGGCGCAAGCAGCTCGCCGCGGCGGCCTGACAGCACCCGCGAGCAGCTCACCGCCGCTGTCGCTCCGTACAGAACGCCGTCCGCTCTTCCCGGCGTGCACCACCGGCCCACGACGTTCCCCCGAGGAGGGCACTGTGACCTCGACCAGCCTGCCGGACAGCCTGATCGCCACCCTTCCCGGCGCCTCCTACACCGATCCCGGGATCTTCGCCCAGGAGCAGGAGCGCATCTTCGAAGCGATGTGGTTCTGCGCCGTGCGCGCCTCCGACCTGCCCGGGCCCGGTGCCTTCCGGACCGTGGAGGTGGGCCGGGAGAGCATCCTGATCGCGCGTGCGCGGGACGGCTCGGTGCGCGCCTACTTCAACGTCTGCCGCCATCGGGGCGCCAGACTGTGCACGGATGAGTCCGGGGAGGTGAAGCGGGCCTTCCAATGCCCGTACCACGCCTGGACGTACGACCTGACGGGCAAGCTGGTGGCCGCGCCCAACCTGACGAAGATGCCGGACGTGGGCCGTACCGAGTACGGCCTGGCGAGCGTGGCCGTGCGTGAGTGGCTCGGCTATGTGTGGGTGTGCCTGGCCGAGGACCCGCCGCCCTTCGACGAGGTGGTCCAGGACGTGGTCGCCCGCCTCGGCGACACCGAGTCGATCGAGCACTACGACATCGCGGGGCTGGAGGTCGGCCGCAGGATCGTCTACGACGTCAAGGCCAACTGGAAGCTGATCGTCGAGAACTTCATGGAGTGCTACCACTGCGCGACGATCCATCCCGAACTCACCGAGGTGCTCCCGGAGTTCGCCGACGGATACGCGGCCCAGTACTACGTGGGGCACGGCGCCGAGTTCGGCGAGGACGTCCGGGGGTTCACCGTCGACGGGTCGGAGGGGCTGGACCGCATCCCGGGGGTCTCCGAGGACCAGGACCGCCGGTACTACGCGATCACCGTGCGACCGCAGGTGTTCGTCAACCTCGTGCCCGACCACGTGATCTTCCACCGGATGTACCCGGTGGCGGTGGACCGGACGGTCGTGGAGTGCGACTGGCTGTACCTGCCGGATGTCGTGCGGAGCGGGAAGGACGTCAGCCGGTCGGTGGAGCTGTTCGACCGGGTCAACCGGCAGGACTTCGACGCCTGCGAGCGCACCCAGCCCGGGATGCGCTCACGGCTGTACGCCAAGGGCGGTGTGCTGGTCCCCAGCGAGCACCACATCGGCGCATTCCACGACTGGGTCCAGGGACGGCTGGGGGCTCAGCCGGAGCCGGGGGTTCAGCCCAGGCCGGGGGCTCAGCCCAGGTAACCCATCCGGTGGCTGATCTCCTCGGCACCCTTGACCAGGACGGGGGCGAGCTCGTGCAGGCGCTCCTCGGAGAGCCGGTACGAGGGCCCCGAGGCGCTGAGCGCCGCGATGACCTCTCCGTCCCGGTCCCGGACCGGCGCGGCCATGGCGTGCAGACCGAGCTCCAGCTCCTCCAGGGCCCAGGCGTAACCCCGCTCCCGGGCCTCGGCGAGGTTCTTCTCCAGCTTCGTCCTCGCGGTGATGGTGCGCGGGGTGACCTTCTTCAGATTCGTCTCGGTCAGCAGCGCGGCGCGCTCCTCCGCGGGCAGGTGGGCCAGCAGGATCTTGCCGCTCGACGTGGCGTGCAGCGGGGTGAGCTGTCCGACCCAGTTCTGCGCGGTGACGGCACCCGGGCCGCGCACCTGGTAGAGGTTGACCGCGTACCGCTCCTGGAGCACGGCGACGTTCACGGTCTCGCCGATCTCCTCGGCGAGGTCCTCGCAGACCGGACGGCTCTGCTGGGTGATGTCGATGCGTCCGGTGACCGCGCCGGCCAGGCGCACGATGCCGAAACCGAGCCGGTACTTGCCGCGCTCTCCCGCCTGCTCCACCAGGCCGCGCGCTTCCAGGGCACCGAGGAGTCGGAACGCCGTGGACTTGTGGACGTCGATCTCGGCGGCCACCTCGCTGACCCCGGCCTCGCCGCGCTGGGCCAGGATCTCCATGACGTGAATGGCCCGGTCGACGGACTGCACTCCGCCGCTCGACGACCCTGTCGTTTCGTTATCCGGGTTGTAGTTGCTCACAACGCAACTATACGGCGGGTAAACAACAAGGACGTGAGTCTGTTTCGGCGACCCCGTGCATGTGTCGTGCAAGTTGCGCGCTTCGCAACCTGGTGCGTATCGCGATACCCGTACTAGCATGCCGCGCGTATCGACGGCGCGAGCGAGACGAGGCACCATGGCTCCTCAGCAGTACGACTTCGTCATCGTCGGTGGTGGATCGGCCGGCAGCGCACTGGCCAACCGGCTCTCCGCCGACCCGGGCAACCGGGTGCTGGTCCTGGAGGCCGGCCGGCCGGACTACCCGTGGGACGTCTTCATCCACATGCCCGCGGCGCTGACCTACCCGATCGGCAGCCGCTTCTACGACTGGAAGTACGAGTCCGAGCCCGAACCGCACATGGGCGGCCGGCGCGTGTACCACGCCCGCGGCAAGGTGCTGGGCGGCTCCAGCAGCATCAACGGCATGATCTTCCAGCGCGGCAACCCCATGGACTACGAGCGCTGGGCCGCCGATCCCGGCATGGAGACCTGGGACTACGCGCACTGTCTGCCGTACTTCAAGCGCATGGAGAACTGTCTCGCGGCCGACCCGGACGACGAGTTCCGCGGCCACGACGGCCCGCTCGTCCTGGAGCGGGGCCCGGCCACCAACCCGCTCTTCAGCGCCTTCCTCAAGGCCACCGAGGAGGCGGGGTACGCGCCGACCGACGACGTCAACGGCTACCGGCAGGAGGGCTTCGCCAAGTTCGACCGCAACGTCCACCGCGGCCGCAGGCTGTCCGCCTCCAAGGCCTATCTGAAGCCGGCCAGGAAGCGGCCCAACCTCACGGTCACCACGCGCGCCCTCGTCACCCGCGTCCTGTTCGAGGGCAAGCGGGCCGTCGGCGTCGAGTACCGGCACGGCCGCGGGGCGCCGCGGCAGGTGCGCGCGGCGGAGGTGATCCTGTGCGGCGGCGCGATCAACTCCCCGCAACTGCTCCAGCTGTCCGGCATCGGCAACGCCGAGGAGCTGCGGGCCCTCGGCGTCGACGTCGTCCACGACCTGCCGGGCGTCGGCGAGAACCTCCAGGACCACCTGGAGGTGTACATCCAGTACGCCTGCAAGCGGCCCGTCTCCGTGCAGCCGTACCTCGCGAAATGGCGCGCCCCCGTCATCGGCCTGCAATGGCTGTTCCGCAAGGGCCCGGCCGCCACCAACCACTTCGAGGCGGGCGGGTTCTGCCGCAGCAACGACGACGTGGACTACCCCAACCTGATGTTCCACTTCCTGCCGGTCGCGGTCCGCTACGACGGCTCCGTGCCCGCCGGCGGCCACGGCTACCAGGTGCACGTGGGGCCCATGTACTCCGACGCCCGCGGTTCCGTGAAGATCAGGAGCCGGGACCCGCGGGAGCACCCGGCGCTGCGCTTCAACTACCTGTCCACCGCGCAGGACCGCCGCGAGTGGGTCGAGGCGATCCGCGTCGCCCGCAGGCTGCTCAACCAGCCGGCCCTGGCTCCCTACAACGACGGGGAGATCTCGCCCGGCCCGTCCGTCGCGACCGACGAGGAGATCCTCGCCTGGGTCGCCAAGGACGGCGAGACCGCCCTGCACCCCTCCTGCACCTGCAAGATGGGCACCGACGAGACGGCCGTCGTCGATCCCGCCAGCATGCGCGTGCACGGAGTCGAGGGGCTGCGGGTCGTCGACGCGTCGGTGATGCCCTACGTCACCAACGGCAACATCTACGCGCCGGTCATGATGATCGCGGAGAAGGCGGCCGACCTCATCCTCGGCAACCGGCCGCTCGCCCCCTCCGAGGCCGTGTACTACCGGCACCGGGACGCCCGTACGGAGGCCGGGTAACACGGATTTCGCACGCGGCCGCTTGTGCCGGAAACCCGCCGGGGCCCCGTCGCGCACAAGGCGTCCGCGTGCCCAAACCGTCATCCCCCAACCCCTTGACGTGGGTTGCCGCATTCTCCAGAGTGTTCCACCACAAGCAATGCGATGCGCCATGCGCAACGAAATCGCTCGAAGGGCTCCCGACGTGGCAGACCTGTACGTGGACGGTGAATGGCGGGAGCCGGTGGCCGGAGGGCGCCGGGAGATCCGATGTCCGGCCGACGGCACGCTCTCCGCCACCGTGTCCGAAGGGACGCGCCCCGACACCGAGGCCGCCGTCGCGGCCGCCCGCCGGGCCTTCGACGAAGGGCCCTGGCCGCACACCCCCGAGCGTGAGCGGGGCGCCCTGCTGCTGCGCACCGCCGACCTGATCGAGCGCGACGCCAAGGAGTTCGCCCGCGCCGAGTCGCTGGACACCGGCAAGCGGCTGGTGGAGAGCGAGTACGACATCGCCGACGTCGTCTCCTGTCTCCGCTACTACGGCGGGCTCGGCGGCACCGACGCCGGCCGCGTGATCGACACCGGACGGGACGACGCCGTCAGTCGCGTGGTCCACGAGCCGATCGGGGTCTGCGCACTGATCACACCCTGGAACTACCCTCTTTTGCAAGCGAGTTGGAAAGTCGCCCCGGCCCTGCTGGCCGGCAACACGATCGTCCTCAAGCCCAGCGAACTGACCCCCTCGACGTCCGTCCTGCTGATGAAGGCACTGGAGGAGGCCGGACTCCCCGCCGGCGCCGCGAACCTCGTCCTCGGCACCGGTCCAAAGGTGGGGGCGCCGCTCGCCGAGGACCCCCGCGTCGACATGGTCTCCTTCACCGGGGGAGTGGAGACCGGCAAACGGATCATGGCGAACGCCGCCGCGACCGTGAAGAAGGTCGCCCTGGAACTCGGCGGCAAGAACCCCAACGTCGTCTTCGCCGACGCCGACTTCGAGACGGCCGTGGACTTCGCGCTCACGGCCGTCTTCCTGCACTCCGGGCAGGTCTGCTCGGCCGGCGCCCGGCTGATCGTCGAGGACCGCCTGCACGACCGCTTCGTCGACGAGGTGGTCCGCCGCGCCCGGCGGATCCGCCTCGGCGGCCCCTTCGACCCCGAGGCCGAGACCGGGGCGCTGATCTCGGCGCAGCACCTGGCGAAGGTCGAGGCGTATGTCGCGGCCGGTGTGGCCGAGGGCGCCGTCCTGCGCTGCGGCGGCCGGCGTCCCGACGACCCCGCCCTGGCGAACGGCCACTACTACCCGCCCACCGTGCTCGACGGGTGCCGGCAGGACATGCGGGTGGTGCACGAGGAGTCCTTCGGTCCCGTCCTCACCGTCGAGCGCTTCTCCGACGAGGACGACGCCGTGCGCATCGCCAACGACACCGAGTACGGCCTCGCCGGGGCCGTCTGGACGCAGGACGCCGGGAAGGCCCAGCGGGTCGCCCGCCGGCTGCGGCACGGCACCGTGTGGATCAACGACTACCACCCCTATGTGCCGCAGGCCGAGTGGGGTGGCTTCGGGCACTCCGGAGTGGGCCGGGAACTGGGACCGACCGGCCTCGACGAGTACCGCGAGCCCAAGCACATCTGGCAGAACATCCAACCCCGGCCGCAGCACTGGTTCCGCGGCTGAACGCCGAGAAGAGGTCGACCATGACCCCAACCCAGACCGAGGTGCCGCCGCGCCGCGGCACCCCCGAGGACGCGGCCCCCACGCCCGTCATATCCGTACGCGGGCTGTGGAAGGTGTTCGGGCCGAAGGCGGACCAGGTACCGGACTCCGAGGAGCTGCGCGGCCTCACCCGCCGCGAACTCATGGACCGCGCCGGCTGCACCGCCGCCGTGCGCGACGTGAGCTTCGACGTCGCGCCCGGCGAGGTCTTCGTCGTCATGGGACTCTCCGGCTCCGGCAAGTCCACCCTGGTGCGCTGCCTCACCCGGCTGATCGAGCCCACCGCCGGCGAGATCGTCTTCGAAGGCGAGGACATCCGGGACGCCGACGAGAAGCGGCTGCGCGAACTGCGGCGCAGCAAGTTCTCCATGGTCTTCCAGCACTTCGGTCTGCTGCCCCACCGCCGCGTCGTCGACAACGTGGCGTTCGGACTGGAGATCCGCGGTATGGGGCGGCCCGAGCGCACCAGGCGGGCGCTGGAGGTCGTCGAACTCGTGGGCCTGTCCGGCTACGAGAACTCCTACCCCGACCAGCTCTCCGGCGGTATGCAGCAACGCGTGGGCCTGGCACGGGCGTTGGCCGGCGATCCGGACGTCCTCCTCTTCGACGAGCCCTTCTCGGCGCTCGACCCGCTGATCCGGCGTGACATGCAGAACGAGGTCATCCGGCTGCACCACGAGGTCGGCAAGACCATGGTGTTCATCACCCACGACCTCTCCGAGGCACTGAAGCTCGGCGACCGCATCCTCATCATGCGGGACGGAAAGACGGTCCAGTGCGGCACCGGCGACGAACTGGTCGGCGCCCCCGCCGACGACTACGTACGCGATTTCGTCAAGGACGTGCCGCGCGGCGACGTGCTGACCCTGCGCTGGATCATGCGCCCGGCCACCCCCGAAGACCCCCTGGACGGACCCGAGTTGGGCCCGGACGTGGTGGTGAAGGAGGCCACCCGCGCGGTGCTCGCGGCCGAGAAGCCCGTCAGGGTCGTCGAGAACGGCGAACTGCTCGGCATCGTCGGCGACGAGGAGATCCTCGCGGTGGTCGCCGGGCAGGAAGGCGACGCCTGATGACCGTCGCCATGGAGAAACCCGAGACGTCGGGGGAGGCCGGGCAGGCCCCGCCGCCGCCACCCGCCGCTCCCGTCCGCAGGATCAGCCGGTCCATGGTGGTCGGCGCGATCCTGGTCGTCTGGCTCGTCCTCTTCGTCGTCCTGCGCGGGAAGCAGACCCTGTCGCTCGCCGCGGCCGATCTCACCGAGCTGCACCACCGGCTCAACGACGTCAACGACTCCATCGGCGCCAACCGCAACTCCAACCCGCTGTTCCTGTACTTCTTCAACGAGATCCGGCTGGTCATCGACAACCTGGTGACCTTCGTGCAGGACCTGATCTCCCAGCCGTCCGGCGACCGCCCGCTCCCGCAGATCGGCTGGCTCGGGGTCGTCGGGCTGGCCGGCTACGTCTCCTGGGCGGTCGCCAACTGGCGGGTCGCGCTGCTGGCCGTGGCCGGCTTCACCTTCCTCGGGCTCCAGGGCCTGTGGCAGGAGAGCATGGACACCCTGGCCCTGACCCTGTCCGCCGTCCTGGTGGCGCTGCTGTTCGCGCTCCCGCTGGGCGTGTGGGCGGGCCTGTCCGAGCGGGTCAGCCGGATCGTCACGCCGTTCCTGGACTTCATGCAGACGATGCCGACCTTCGTCTACCTGGCGCCCCTGACCCTGTTCTTCCTCATAGGCGGGGCCTCCGCCACCATCGCCACCGTCATCTACGCGGCGCCCCCGGCCATCCGCATCACCGCGCACGCCATCCGCTCGGTGCCCGCGACGACGGTCGAGGCGGCCGACTCCCTGGGCGCCACCCGACGGCAGACGCTGCTCAAGGTCCTGCTGCCGATGTCCGGGCGGACCGTGGTGATGGGCGTCAACCAGACCATCATGGCCGCCCTGGCCATGGTGACCATCGCGGCCCTGATCGACGCGCCCGGCCTCGGCAAGACCGTCGTCCAGGCCCTCCAGTCCCTCGACGTCGGCACGGCCTTCAACGCGGGCCTCGCCATCGTCGTCATGGCGATCGTCCTGGACCGGGTCACCACCGCGGCGAGCGGTCGCGCGGAGGCGGCCCGGCGGTCCGGCGGTCCGCTGCTCAAGTGGCGCCGGCACCTGCTCGTCGCCGGGGGAGCGGTGGCGGCGGTGCTCGTCTACCTCTCGCACACCTACGTGTGGGCGGCCGAGTTCCCCGGCGACGGCAGCACCGGCAGCACCGTCGCCAAGGCCGCCGACGACGTGACCACCTGGGCGCAGGACAACCTGTCCGGGCTCACCAACGGCTTCCGTGACGTCATCACCAACGGACTGCTCAACCCGTTCCAGACGCTGCTCACCGACTCCCCGTGGTGGCTCGTCGGGGCGGCCCTGCTCGGCGTCGCCGTGGTCCTCGGCGGACGGCGGGCCGGGATCACCACCGCCGTGTGCGTGGGCCTGCTGGTCGCCACCGGTGTGTGGTCGGACGGCATGACCACCCTGGCCTCGACCCTCGTGGCGACCGTGCTGGTCATGCTGCTCGGCGTGGTGGTCGGGGTGTGGATGGGGCGCAGCGCGCTGGTGGACCGGCTGGTCCGGCCCACCCTCGACGCGGCCCAGGTCATGCCGCCGTTCGTCTATCTCGTGCCGTTCCTCGCGCTGTTCGGCGCGACCCGGTTCACGGCCATCGTCGCCGCGATCGTCTACGCGGCACCGGTCGCCATCAAGATCATCGCAGACGGGGTGCGGACCGTGCCCGCGGCCACCGTCGAGGCGGCCACCTCCGCCGGGTGCAGCACCTGGCAGATCATCACCAAGGTCCAACTGCCGATGGCCCGCGGCGCGTTGACGCTCGCGACCAACCAGGGCCTGATCTACGTGCTGTCGATGGTGGTCGTCGGCGGCCTCGTGGGTGCGGGCGCCCTCGGCTACGACGTGGTCGCCGGGTTCTCGCAGGGACAGCTCTACGGCAAGGGCCTGGCGGCCGGACTCGCCATCGTCCTGCTCGGCGTCATGTTCGACCGGATCACTCAGGCAGCGGCTCGCCGCACCAGCGCATGAACGCCGTATCGGCGCACGATTAAGGAGCACCACACGATGGCAAGACACTGGCGAGCCGGCGCGGCCGGCCTGGCCGTCCTCGGCCTCACCCTCACGGCCTGCGGCGGCGCGAAGGTCGGCGACTCCTCGGAGGCCGGCGGTTCGGGCGACTCCGGCAAGTGCGGCACCTTCAACCTCGCGGTCAACCCCTGGGTGGGCTACGAGGCGGACGCGGCGGTCGTCGCGTACGTCGCCGAGCACGACCTGAAGTGCAAGGTGACCAAGAAGGACCTCAAGGAGGAGATCGCCTGGCAGGGCTTCGGCACCGGCGAGGTCGACGCCGTCCTGGAGAACTGGGGCCACGACGACCTGAAGAAGAAGTACATCACCCAGCAGAAGACCGCCGTGGAGGCCGGCTCCACCGGCAACAAGGGCATCATCGGCTGGTACGTGCCGCCGTGGCTGGCCAAGGCCCACCCGGACATCACGGACTGGAAGAACCTCGACAAGTACGCCGCGAAGTTCAAGACCTCGGAGTCCGGCGGCAAGGGCCAGCTCCTGGACGGCGACCCGTCGTACGTCACCAACGACGAGGCCCTGGTGAAGAACCTGAAGCTGGACTTCAAGGTGGTGTACGCGGGCAGCGAGACCGCGCTGATCCAGGCGTACCGCAACGCCGAGAAGAACAAGGAGTGGGTGATCGGCTACTTCTACGAGCCGCAGTGGTTCCTCTCCGAGGTACCGCTGGTCAAGGTCGACCTGCCCGCGTACAAGTCGGGCTGCGACGCCGACCCGGCCAAGGTCGCCTGCGACTACCCCGTCTACGACCTCGACAAGATCGTCAGCGCCAGGTTCGCCAAGTCCGGCAGCCCCGCCTACGACCTGGTGAAGAAGTTCAACTGGACCAACGACGACCAGAACACCGTGGCCAAGTACATCGCGGTGGACAAGATGTCGCCGGAGGCGGCGGCGAAGAAGTGGGTCGACGCCAACCGCGGCAAGGTCGACGCCTGGATCAAGTAACCCCGCCCGAGAGGCCCGGTGGGCGGTGCGCGCGTGCGTGCGTGCCGCCCACCGGGCCCCGCCGTTTTCCGGGGTTGTCGCGGGACGTTCCCCGACGTCACGGGACCTCTTGACACCCACCGGCACGGCGGGCACATTGAGTTGCGCAGCCTGAATCGTGTTGCGTAAAAAGCAACTTACCGGAGGTGCGGCGATGGCGGGACCCCGAGTGGTCATCATCGGAGCGGGCGTCGTCGGAGCGGCCCTCGCCGACGAGATCTCCGCGCGAGGCTGGACCCGGGTGACCGTGGTCGACCAGGGACCGCTCCCGGCCACCGGAGGGTCGTCGTCGCACGCCCCCGGCCTGGTCTTCCAGGCCAACCCCTCCAAGACCATGACCGAGCTGGCCCGCTACACCGTCGAGAAGCTCTCCTCCCTCGACGTCGACGGACAGCCCTGCTTCCTCCAGGTCGGCGGTCTGGAGGTGGCGACCACCCCGGAGCGCGTCACCGAACTCCACCGCCGGCACGGCTGGCTCACCGCCTGGGGCGTCGAGTCGCGGATCCTGACCGCCGACGAGTGCGTCGAGAAGCACCCCCTGGTCAACCGCGAACGAGTCCTCGCCGGCCTGCACATCCCCACCGACGGCCTCGCCAAGGCCGTCCTCGCCGTCGAGGCGCAGACCCGCCGGGCCACCGAACGCGGAGTGACCTTCCTGGCCCGCCACGAGGTCCTCGACGTCCTGCGGGCCGACGGCGAGGTGACGGGCGTCCGCACCGACCGGGGCGACCTGGAAGCCGACATCGTCGTGTGCTGCGCCGGCATCTGGGGCCCGAGGATCGCCCGCATGGTCGGCATGAACCTCCCGCTCACCCCGCTCGCCCACCAGCTCGCCTGGACCGGCCCGGTCCCGGCGCTCGCGGGGCAGACCGAGGAGGCGGTGCGCCCGATCCTGCGCCACCAGGACGCCGACCTCTACTACCGCGACCGCCACGACACCCTCGGCATCGGCTACTACGGCCACCGCCCCATGCCGATCACGGCCGACGACATCCTCTCCTTCGACGAGGCCGAGGAGATGCCGTCCGTCCTGAAGTTCACCGAGGACGACTTCGCGGACGCCTGGACCGAGACGCAGTCACTGCTGCCCGCAACGAAGGACGCCAAGGTCGAGGAGGGCATCAACGGCCTGTTCTCCTTCACCACCGACGGCCTGCCCCTGCTCGGCGAGTCCCCGGACGTCAAGGGCTTCTGGGTCGCCGAGGCCGTCTGGGTCACCCACTCCGCCGGCGTCGGCCGGGCCGTCGCCGAATGGCTCGTCGACGGCCACTGCTCCTCCTTCGACCTCCACGAGTGCGACGTCAACCGCTTCGAGCCGCACCAGCTCTCCCCGGAGTACGTGCTGGCCCGCGACTGCCGCAACTTCGTCGAGGTCTACGACATCCTCCATCCGCTGGAGCCGTCCGGGGACCCGCGCCCGATCCGCACCAGCCCCTTCCACGCCCGCCAGCAGGAGCTCGGCGCCTTCTTCCTGGAGGCGAACGGCTGGGAGCGGCCGCACTGGTACGAGGCCAACGCGGGCCTGGTGGAAGGCCGTTCGATCGTCACCCCCAACGACTGGGCCGCCCGGTACTGGTCCCCGATCGTAGGTGCCGAGGCCCAGACCACCCGCGAGACCGTCGCGATGTACGACATGACGGCCCTCAAGCGCCTGGAGGTGAGCGGCCGGGGCGCGGCCGACTTCCTGGAGCGGCTGTGCACCGGCAAGGTCGCCAAGTCCGTCGGCTCGGTGACGTACACCCTGCTGCTCGACCACGACGGCGGCATCCGCAGCGACATCACCGTCGCCCGGCTCGCCCCCGACGTCTTCCAGGTCGGCGCCAACGGCAACCTCGACCTGGACTGGCTCACCCGCCACCTCCCCGCCGACGGAACCGTCCAGGTCCGTGACATCACCCCCGGCACCTGCTGCATCGGCCTGTGGGGGCCGCTGGCCCGGGACGTCCTCCAGCCGCTCGCGGACGAGGACTTCTCGGCGACGGGACTGAAGTACTTCCGCGCCAGGCGCGCCCACATCGGGTCCGTCCCGGTGACCGCCATGCGCCTGTCGTACGTCGGTGAGCTCGGCTGGGAGCTGTACACCACGGCCGACCTGGGCCTGAAGCTGTGGGACACCCTGTGGCGGGCGGCCCGGCCGCTGGGCGGCGTCGCCGCCGGCCGGGGCGCCTTCAACAGCCTCCGCCTGGAGAAGGGTTACCGCTCCTTCGGCACCGACATGACCTACGAGCACGACCCCTACGAGGCAGGCGTCGGCTTCGCGGTGAAGGCGGACAAGGAGGACTTCGTCGGGAAGGCGGCGCTGGAGCGCCGCGGGGCCGACGTACGGCGGAAGTTGACCTGCCTGACCATCGAGGACCCGCGGTCCGTCGTCATGGGCAAGGAGCCGGTGTACGACGGGCGGCGTGCGGTCGGCTACGTCACCAGCGCCGCCTTCGGTTACACGATCGGCAAGGGCATCGCGTACGCCTGGCTGCCGGCGGAGCTCGCGGTGACCGGGCGGGCGCTGCACATCGGTTACTTCGACCGGCGGGTGGAGGCGGTCGTGGCCGAGGAGCCGCTGTTCGACCCGGCGATGTCCCGTCTGCGGGGCTGAGCGGCAGCGCGGCGGACGGCGTCGGCGGGACGCCTGACGAGCGGGCCCCGGGGCCTGTGGCGTTCCGCGGGCCCTCAAGCGGCCCGGGACGGCCGGTGTCCGCCGCGCCGTGGACGAGCGGCGTCAGCCCAAGTGGCCCAGCCGGCGGCTGAGTTCGTCGGCGCCCTCCACCAGCACCGGTGCCAGTTCGTGCATCCGCTCCTCGGTGAGCCGGAAGGCGGGGCCCGAGGCGGTGAGGGCGGCGACGACCTTGCCGTCGCGGGAACGCACCGGCGCCGCCATGGCGTTGAGGCCCTCCTCGTACTCCTCCACCGTCATCGCCCAACCCTGCTCGCGGACCCGGGCCAGCTCGGTCTCCAGCTCCTGCCGGGAGGTCAGCGTGCGTGCCGTCATCCGTTCCAGTCCGGCCGCCGCGACGAGTTCCTCCCGGCGGCCGTCCGGGAGATGGGCCAGCAGGACCTTGCCGCTCGACGTGCAGTGCATCGGCGTCAGCCGGCCGACCCAGTTCTGCGCGGTGATGGCGGACCGGCCGCGCACCTGGTCGAGGTTGATCACATGGTGGGACTCCAGGACCGCGATGTTCATCGTCTCGCCCAGCTTGTCGGCGAGGCGCTCGCAGATCCCGCGGCCGTGCCTGGTGACGTCGATGCGCCCGGTGACCGCGCCGGCCAGCCGCACGATGCCGAAGCCGAGGCGGTACTTGCCGCGCTCGCCCTCCTGCTCGACCATCCCGTGCGCCTCCAGCGCGCCGAGCAGACGGAACGCGGTGGACTTGTGGACGTCGATCGCCTCGGCGACCTCACTGACCCCTGCCTCGCCGCGCTGCGCGAGGATCTCCAGCACGGTGACGGCCCGGTCGACGGACTGCACCCCGCCGCCGGACACGCCCCCGGACTCGGTGCCGTAGCTGCTCATGGCGGAACCCTATGCGAACGGATAGGCGCCGGTCAGCGGAAGACCACCGTGCGACGGCCGTTGATCATCACCCGGCTCTGACTGTGCCACTCCACGGCCCGGGCAAGGACCTGCGCCTCGACGTCACGGCCCAGGGTGACCAGACTCCCGGCGCTCTGGGCATGGTTCACGCGGATCACGTCCTGCTCGATGATGGGCCCCTCGTCGAGGTCCGGGGTGACGTAGTGGGCGGTGGCGCCGACGAGCTTCACGCCCCGCTCGTGCGCCTGGACATAGGGCCGGGCGCCCTTGAAGCTCGGCAGGAACGAGTGGTG
This sequence comes from Streptomyces sp. NPDC091972, assembly GCF_044756385.1. Taxonomy (NCBI): domain Bacteria; kingdom Bacillati; phylum Actinomycetota; class Actinomycetes; order Kitasatosporales; family Streptomycetaceae; genus Streptomyces; species Streptomyces sp. NPDC091972. The sequence goes on from NZ_JBIVSV010000003.1 coordinate 198,751, forward strand.
GATGTTGATCGCCCGGCCCTCGAGCTGCTTGCCAGGTCGTTCGACAGGATCTGCATGTAGCGGGCGAGGACCACGAGGTCGATGTCCAGCCGGTCGATCAGGTCGAGCAGGCGCGCCTCCGCGTCCGCCTTGGTCTCCGGGGTCACCGGCACGTGGTGGAAGGGGATGCCGTAGCTCTCGGCGAGCGGGGCGAAGTCCCGGTGGTTGGAGACGATCGCCGGCACCTCGATGCCGAGCGCGCCGGTGCGCTGCCGGAAGAGCAGGTCGTTCAGGCAGTGGCCGTACTTCGACACCATGATCAGGGTGCGGGTCGGGGTGGTCGCGTTCCGCAGCTGCCAGGTGATCCGGTACGCCTCGGCGACCGGTGCGAAGCCGGACCGCAGCTCCTCCAGACCGGTGCCCGGGTCCGAGACGTCGAAGTGGACGCGCATGAAGAAGCGGTCCTGGAGCCGGTCGTCGAACTGCTGGCTCTCCTGGATGTTCCCCGAGTGCCGGACCAGGAAGCCGGTGACGGCGTGCACGAGGCCCGAGCGGTCCGGGCAGGACAGGGTGAGGACGAACTCGCGGTCGGAGTGCGGTCGAAGAGACACTGAGTCCTCCCGAAGGCTGCGCAATACGCAACAGTGCGACTGATACGCAACATGGTCCCGGCTGCGGCCACCCCCGGTCAAGAGCCGGCTCCCGGTACGGCGGCAGCGGAACGGGTGATGCTTGTACGACCGGTCACGGGCGTGTGAGGATCATGAACGGTCACCTCGTGCCCGTCCGGCACACCAGCCGTCCCGGAAGGGGAACCGCGTTGACCGCAGCCGCCGGCCCGCTCGGAGGATCACCGCTCTGGTCGCATCCGGGGCTCGGGCTGCACGCCGTCCTGGGTGCCTCCGGATCGGTCCGGCTGGGGACGCCCGGCCAGGACTGGGCCGCCCTGGTGCCCCTGGTCGAGGTCACCGCCACCGGGCACGGACGCCTGTGGTCGGGGGAGCGCTTCATCGAGACGGCGATCGGCGACCGACTGGCCTACCGCGACCACGGGACGGTCCGGGACGGAGACCGTGAGCGCACGACGATCCGGCTGGCGGACCCGGAGACGGGCCTGGCGGCCGAGGTGCTCCTGGAGACGGCGGCGGGCGCCGGTGCCCTGCGCTCACGGGTGCGTCTGGTCAACGAGGGGGTGGCGCCGCTGCGGCTGGAGAGCGTGAGCACCCTGGCCCTCGGCGGCATCACCGACCCGGACGGCGGCGTCGACGGACTGACGCTGCACTGGGCGGACAACGACTGGCTCGCCGAATGCCGTTGGCGCCAGGCACCCTTCAGGGAGCACATCGCCCCGCTGAGCCGGTTCGCGCACGGTCACGAGGGACGCGGCTGCTTCGAGCGCCACTCGCAGGGAAGCTGGTCCACCGGCCGCCACCTGCCGATCGGCGCGCTCACCGACCGCTCCGGGCGGACCTGGCTGTGGCAGATCGAGTCCAGCGCGGGCTGGCGCTTCGAGACCGGCGAACGCGAAGGCGCCGCCTACGCCGCCCTGTTCGGCCCCGACGACGCCCACCACCAGTGGTGGCACACCCTCGCGCCCGGCGAGGAGTTCGTCACCGTACCCGCGGTCCTCGTCCGCGGCGGGGCCGGTGGCCTCGACGCCGCCTTCGGTGAACTCACCGACCATCGCAGGCGGTTCCGCCGCGACCACCCCGACCACCGCGCCCTGCCGGTGATCTACAACGACTACATGAACACCCTCATGGGCGACCCGACCACCGGCAAGCTCCTGCCGCTGGTCGCGGCGGCGGCCAGGGCGGGCGCCGAGGTCTTCGTCATCGACGCGGGATGGTACGACGACGACGCCCAGGGCTGGTGGGACGCCGTCGGGGCGTGGGAGCCCGCCCGGGGGCGGTTCCCCGGCGGCATCCACGAGGTGCTGGACGCGATCCGGGACCACGGCATGGTCCCGGGGCTGTGGCTGGAGCCCGAAGTCGTCGGCGTGCGCAGCCCGTTGGCCCGCAGCCTGCCGCCCGAGGCCTTCTTCCGGCGCGGCGGCCTGCGCGTGACGGAGCACGGACGCCACCACCTGGACCTGCGCCACCCCGCCGCCCGGGCCCACCTCGACGCGGTGGTGGACCGGCTGGTCGGCGAGTGGGGCGTCGGGTACCTCAAGCTCGACTACAACATCAACAGCGGACCCGGCACGGAGCACGGCCCGGAGAGCCCCGGCGCCGGACTGCTCGGCCATCACCGCGCCCACCTCGACTGGCTGTCCGGCCTCCTGGACCGGTACCCCGGCCTGGTCCTGGAGAACTGCGGCTCCGGCGGCCTGCGCATGGACTACGCCCAGCTCTCCGTCGCCCAGCTCCAGTCCACCAGCGACCAGCAGGACCCCCTGCGTTACCCGCCTGTCGCCGCGGCCGCCGCCACCGCCGTCACCCCCGAACAGGCCGCGGTGTGGGCCTACCCGCAGCCCGGCCACACCGCCGACCGGATCGCCTTCACCCTCACCGGCGCACTGCTGGGCCGGGTCCATCTCTCCGGCTTCCTCGACCGCATGGACGACGAGCAGTTCGACCTCGTCCGCTCGGCGATCCGCGTCTACAAGGACATCCGGCCGGCGATCGCCGACGCCCGCCCCTTCTGGCCGCTGGGCCTGCCGGGCTGGGACGACGCCTGGATCGCCCACGGCCTGCGCGGGCACGGCTCCACGTACGTCACGGTGTGGCGGCGCGATCGGCCCGGCGCCCCGGCGAGCCGTACGCTCACCCTTCCCCATCTGCGGGGCGTCGAACTGCGCCCGCAGGTGCTCCAGCCCACGACGGCCGACGCCACGGCGGAGTGGGACCCGGTCGGGGGAGAACTGACCGTCGGTCTGCCGCGCCCCGACACGGCCGTACTGCTCGGGCTGGGCGTGTCGGCGTGAGCGACTTCTCGGGGTGCGACCCCGCGAACCCTTGACCGGAGCGACCTCGGGGACAGGTGCCGGCGGCGCCCCGGGGAGGCGCCGCCGGCACCGCTCACCTCACTTCACTTCCCGCGCGTAGGGCGCCACGGCGATCCGGTCGATCAGCGGCGCGTACCGGGAGCGGAGCAGCACCCCGGGGAAGGTGTCCGAGGCGTACGTCGTGCCGTCGAAGTTCGGCAGCTCCTCGGAGCGGAAGCCGATCGTGTTCCGTCCCTTCTTCAGGGTGACCGGGACGGTCAGCTCCCAGAAGTTGTTCTCGTGGAAGCTGTGCGGGAAGCCGACCCGGTGCGGCTCCCCGCCGTTCACGGTGATGTCGGCGTGGCGGGCCAGCGGGTCCGGGTTGTAGTGGGTGGCCTCGGACTGCTCCGGGTTGGAGTAGCGGATCCGCAGCGCGTACAGGCCGGCCCGGTCGGCCGTGACGGTGAACGTGGCCGTGTTGCCGTTGCCCGGGTCACCGCCGATGCCCGTGATCGCCGTGCCGTCGGTGGCCAGGGAGAGCGGGGTGAGCGTGGCCGAGCCCGCGAGCACGGCGTCCCGGGCCTCGTACGTCCGGGTCCTCAGGACGCCCTCGCTCGGCGTGACCGTGAGGCGGTCGACGACGGTGACGGACGAACCGCCCGTCACCGTCACCTTGTTGACGCCGCCGGAGAGGGAGACGGCGACGCTGCTCCGGTTCTTCGCCGGCCGCAGGACGTCGTGTCCGTTGACGGAGAGCCGGGCGCCGGTGCCGCCGAGGGTGTCGACGGCGAGGGTCGCTTCGCGGTCGGCGGGGGAGTACACCCAGAACGACGCCGTCTGGTCCTCGGCGAGCCGGACCCCGCTCGCGCCCGAGCCCGGCAGGTCGTAGACGGGCCGCGCCCCGCCGCCCGGCCAGGCCAGCTCGCCCTCGTACACCCGGGTGCCGGCCGTGGGACTCGGCAGGGACAGGGTGAGGCGGTCGACGACGGCGTCACCCTTCGTCACACGCTTGCCGTCGAGGCTCCGGGCGGCGAGGGTCAGGGTGTGCCTGCCCTTGGTGAGCCGCACCTCGGTGTCGGTGTGGTCCCACACCACCCACTTGTAGCCGAGCGGGAGGTACAACTCCTGTTCGCTGTCGGCCCGGCCGTCCACTCGCAGGAAGACGTTCGTGGGGCCCTGCTCCCTCACCTTGTCGAAGGTGTTGAGGGAGTTGGCGAAGACGCTCAGGTCGTAGGTGCCGTCCTCGGGCGCGTCCACGGTGAAGTCGAGCGTGACGTCCGAGCCGGTGCGCAGTCCGCCCACGTCGTAGCCGCCGGAGGTGTAGAACTTCGACACGTCGGAGGTGGAGCCCTCCGGGCCGTTCCTCGAGTAGCCGGACCTGGTGTGGGCGGCGTCCTCAGCCTCGTAGGAACCCTGCCAACGCACGGACGGGGACTGGGCGTCGCTCGCCTTCCCGGCCGGGGTGAGGACGATCTCGTACGCCGAGGACTCCTTCAGTTCCGGCAGCGCACCGTCACCGAAGTCGACGGTGACCGTCCCGTCGTCCGCGACCTTCAGGTTCGTCTCGGCGAGCAGCTCGGGGCCGGAGCTGTCGCCGACCTGTCCGCTCCACTCGATCTCCCGCACCCAGGCGTGCACACGGCTGCCGAAGAGCTTCTTCGGGACGCCCGCGAAGGTGATGTGGCCCTTGCCGGTGGAGCCGCCGAAGATCAGCCGGGCCTGCTTCTTCTTCTCGTCCAGCGTGGCCACGCCCTGCATCGTGTAGTTCTGGCCGGGGAACGGCGGGGTCACCGTCACCGTGTGCCCGCTCATCGAGGCGTACGAGTTCAGCAGCCACCACTGGCCGTTGCCGCGGTTGGACTGCACCGCTGAGTCGGAGAGGTTGCCGTCGATGTTCCAGTAGGCGATGTCGGCGTCCACCTTGGACTCCTCGATCGCGGAGACCCACTGGATCATCTGGCCGGGCACGGAGGTGTGGTAGTTGAAGGCGTACTCGTTGATGTTGACGGGGAGCCGGGTGCCCTCGCGGTCGGTGCCCTGGAACAACTCCTTCTCCCAGACCCGGTACTTGGCGACGCTCGCGCGGACCGCCTCAGGGTGGCTCAGCTCGTGCCAGGTGACGACGTCCGGGAGCGTCCCGGCGGCCAGGGTGTGAGTCAGGAAACCCTTCACCTGGTCGTACAGGACGCTGGTGTTGGGGCCGGCGATCCGTGCGTTCGGCATCCTGCCCTTGATGAGCCGGTAGGCGGAGTCCCAGGCGGCGAAGTAGTCGTCGGGGTCGCTGAGCCAGCTCACCTTGTCGTAGCTCCACTGACCGGTGCCGAACATGTTGCCCTCGGGCTCGTTGAACGGCACGAAGACCACGTTGTCCTGGTACCGCTCCGGCAGCTTCAGGACCTGGTCGACCTGCTTGGCGATCTTCTCCTCGTAGAGCCTGAGCTTCTCCGCGGGGGTGTCGCCCGGCCACTCGTAGGGGAAGCCGCGGTGGATGTCGGTCATGTAGACGTACACGTCGCCGTCGGTGGAGTCGGCGAGCGGCTTCACCACGTCCAGCGCGTCGGCGCCGGGGTGCTGCGGACCGTCCTGGGCCTTGGTGGAGACCGTGCGCAGGCCCATGCCCTCGATGAGGTTGCCGGTGGGGACGTCCGGTCCGTACACGCCGTAGAGGGTGCCGGAGGCGCCGCCGTGGAAGGCGCCGGTGTCCGAGCCGAGGTCGACGGTGAGCTCGCCCTCGCGGACCACGGTCACGGTCGCCCGCACCGCCCGTCCGGCCGCGGTCCCGGCCACCGTGAAGGTGCCGGGGCGGGCGTACTTCTCGGGCGGCACGGCGTCCCAGACGACAGGTGTGTCGCGGTCGTAGCCGTCGGAGAAGGCGGCGCGGACGGCGGCCGGGAGGGCCGGGGCGGTCCCGTCGGTCGTACGGACGTCGAAGGACGTCGTCGACAGGTCCCGGACGGTCGGCACGGTTCCGACCAGGCCGGCCACCTGTTCGGCGCTGAGCGCCGCGTGCCACACCGTGAAGTCGTCGACGGCACCCTTGAGCAGCGGGTCCGGGTAGAAGGACTTGCCTATGAAGCCGGCCGTCGTCGCCGAACTGCCCAGCAGGTCCCTGGCCTTGACGGCGGTCGGCGTCGAGGACACCGCCACCCCGTCGAGGTAGGTGGTGAGCCGGCCGGCGGCGGAGTCGAGGGTGACGGTGACCGTGCGCCACGCGTCCGCGGGCAGCGGCGCGTACCCGCGGACCTGGGCCTCGCCGCCGCCCCCGCCGGTGGTCACGGAGGTCTGGAACAGCCCGCCGCCGTTGTACGGCGTGCTGAAGAGGTACCTGGTGGTGTCCGTGCCCAGATCGAAGATCCGTTGCCAGGACGACGTGTCGCCGCTCCACTTCACCCGGGCGGAGACGGTCAGGTCGCTCGCGTCGCCGAGCACCTCGCGGGGCAGCCGGACGTAGGCGCCGTCGGAGGTGGGCGCCCCGCCGGGCAGGGACAGCGCACTGCCGCCGTCCGCGCCGGCCACGGACCGGGCCGTCGCGCCGTTGACCAGACTCGCCGTCAGGCCGTTGCCGGAACTGTCGGTGATCCTTCCGGATTCGAGGTCGTCCTGGTCGAAGGTGTAGCGGGCGGCGGGCCCGGGCGTCTCCGCCGCGTGCGCGGGCACGGCGGGCGCGGCCAGCAGGCCCGCGCCGAGGGCCAGCGCCATGGCGGCGGGCGCCCGGCGGCGCGTGGATCTGTCAGCGGATGACATGGCTATGTCCTCAATCGTCGCGTTGCGGATTCGGGTCGGCCCGTCTCGATCGCCGTCGAACCGATTCGATCCAGGCGGGTGCGGAGGCAGGGAACGCGTGCGGGGGAGAGGCGGGTGGAGCGGCTCTGCGACGGCATGCGCGGGTACGTCACCACGGGCGACCGCGCCGAACCGGTTCGGCGAAGCTAGCACCGGGACATCCGGCCAGCAATCCCTTCGACACGGTGACCTCGCCGCCACCCGGGGCTCCGCCAGGGACTCCGGCAGGAGTATTGACAGGCGTCTGGGCAGTTCCTACGTTCACTTCCACGCGAACCGGTTCGACAGCCGGTCGTCCGTCCCAAGGAGTCGCCGTGAACATCGGTGAGATCGCCCGACGGGCCGGTGTCTCGCGCAGCACCGTGTCCTACGCGCTGAGCGGCAAGCGCCCCGTGTCGGAGGACACCCGCCGGAAGATCCAGCGGATCGTCGACGAACTGGGATACCGGCCCAGCGCCAGCGCCCGCGCCCTCGCCAACGGCCGGACCAGCACCATCGGCCTGGTCTTCCCGCCCGCCGGGAACCACTACACGGGCATGCAGCTCGACTTCATCGGCAGCGTGGTGGAGGCCGCGGCGGCCCACGACTACGACGTGCTGCTGTCGCCCAGCGGCGTCGACAGCGACCGCTCCTTCCAGCGGCTGTTGGGGGAGCGCCGGGTCGACGGCGCGATCCTGATGGAGATCCGGCTGGAGGACGACCGGGCCGACCACCTGGCCGCGCTCGGGTTCCCCTCCGTCGCCATCGGCCGCACCGCCCACCCGCAGGACGGCTGGTACGTCGCCCTGGACCACACCGCGCTGGCGGCGGCCTGTGTGCACCATCTCGCCGACCTCGGCCACCGCCGGGTCGCCTTCGTCAACCGGCCCGAACAACTCCTGCGGACCGGCTACGAGTCGGCGCACCGCGGCCTGGACGGCTTCACCAAGGCCGCGGCCGAACGCGGGCTGACGGTCCGCACGTACTGCTGCGGGGACGACGCCGCCGCGGGCCAGGCCTGCGTGGAACGGATCCTGCACGACGACCCGGCCACCACGGCACTGGTCACCCTCAACGAGGCCGCGCTGGGCGGCCTGTACCGGGGGCTCGCCCAGGCGGGCCGCCATGTGCCGCGCGACTTCTCCGTCACCGGGGTCGTCGCCAACCGCTGGGCGGAGACGGTGACCCCGCAGCTCACCGCGGCCGACGTACCGGCCGCCCAGATGGGCCGGCTCGCCGTCGACCTGCTCGTGGAGCGGCTGGACCACGCCGACGCGCCGCCCCGGCAGCACCTCCTCACCCCACCGATCTCACTGCGGGCCAGCACCGGGCCCGCCGGGGTCCCGCAGACCTGACCGGTTCCCCCGGGCACTCGTCACACCGCCGCACGCCGGGACAACCACCGGCGTCGTCCGCGGTGCCCTCCCCACCGCGCGACCCACCGCCACGGCACCCGCATGCCGCACACCGAAGGAGCCCGCCATGCCGTGTCGCTGTTCGCGTTCCTGTGGTCCTGGTCCGACTTCGTCCTGGCCGGCACGCTCGTCAACGGCGGCGCCCACGAGCCGATCACCCTCGGCATCCACCCCTGCATCGGCAACAACAACCAGCGGTGGAACGTCATCACGGCCACCACCTTCGTCGCCTCCCTGCCGGCCGCGGTCTTCCTCGTCCTCGCCCAGCGCTACGTCGCCGCGGGCGTCACCGCCGGCGCGGTCAAGGACTGACCTCCGCGGTCCCCCGCCCGACGACCACCGACCGTCCCTGTTCGAGAAACGAGTGCCCCGACATGACCGCCGACCGCCCCGGCCCGGCCTTCTCCGTCCACGACATCCCGTTCAGCACGCACGGCTCCTGGTTCGGCATCTCCCCGGTGCTCGCGGAGCGGACCCGCTCCGAGGACCTCCACCTCGTCTCGCACCAGAACGGCATGCACGCCGTGCTGCGCCTGGTCCCCCTCGACCCCGCGACGGGCGAGCGGGCCGAGACCCTGGTCGAGGCCACCCCGGGCCTGCTCACCTGGACCGGCCCGGCCGGTCGCGTGGAGTGCGCCTACGAGACACCGGACACCGTACGGCTGCGCGGTGCGGGGATGCCTCTGCGGATCTCGGCGGTGGCCCGGACGCTGACCCCGTTCAGCGGCACCTACTTCTACCGCGAACCGGCAGCCGACGCCCATGTGTTCACGTCCTACGAGACCGGGCGCCGGTACCGGGTCACCCTGCTGTCGGGCACGGCGGCCGACGTGTTCGGCAGCCAGGCCCTGGGCAGCGCGGACCGCGGTGTCACCGTCTCCGCGGACGCGGAGGACGGTTGGGAGATCGCGGTCGAGGAACTCGACACCGCCCGCCCTCCCTACGCCTCTACGGCCGCCTTCGGGAAGGTCGTCGAGGCCGCGCGGAACGCCTTCGCGGACTTCGCCGACAGCGTGGCCCCGTGGCGATCGTCCACCACCCCGGCCGCCGAACTCGCCGCGTACGTCCTGTGGTCGGCGACGGTACGCCCGGCCGGTCTGGTCACCCGGCCCGGCGTCCTGATGTCCAAGCACTGGATGGACAAGGTGTGGAGCTGGGACCACTGCTTCAACGCCCTCGCCCTGGCTCCCGGCCGCCCCGGACTGGCCTGGGACCAGTTCCAGTTGCCCTTCGACCACCAGGACGGCAGCGGGGCGCTGCCCGACTCGGTCACCCACTCCGAGGTGCTGCGCAACTTCGTCAAACCGCCCGTCCACGGCTGGGCGTTCGGCCACCTGCGCCGACGGCTGCCCAGCCCCCCGGACCGGGCGGACCTGGCCGCGACGTACGACAGGCTGGAACGCTGGACGGAGTTCTGGCTCACCGCCCGGCGCGCTCCCGGCGCCGCCCTGCCGCACTACCAGCACGGCAACGACAGCGGCTGGGACAACGCCACGACCTTCGACCCCGAGCGCGTGGTCGTCACCGCGGACCTGGCCGCCTTCCTCACCCTCCAACTGCGCGAACTCGCCGCTCTGGCAGCCCACTTGGAGCGGCCGGAGGACGCCGAGCGGTGGACGCGTGCCGCCGGGGAGACACAGCGGGCGATGCTCGACGAGCTCTGGAGGGGCGACTGGTTCGTCGCCCGGGGCGTGGACAGCGGCGACACCTGGGGCACGTCCAGCCTCCTCGACCTGATGCCGATCGTGCTGGGCGAGCATCTGCCGGACGACGTCGGCGCCGTGCTGGCCGGCCGGATCGAGGCCCATCTGACCCCGTACGGTCTGGCCACCGAGCTGCCCACCTCGCCGCACTACCTCTCCGACGGCTACTGGCGCGGCCCGATCTGGGCCCCCGCCACGGTCCTCGTCGAGGACGGTCTGCGCCGCGGCGGGCACCTCCGGCTGGCGGACGAGATCAGCGCCCGCTTCCGCGCCCTGTGCGAACGGCACGGCTTCGCGGAGAACTTCGACGCGCTGACCGGGACCGGCCTGCGCGACCGCGCCTACACCTGGACGGCAGCCGCCTACCTCCTCCTCGCCGAGGCGCACGCCGAGCGCACCGGCCGGTGAGGGTCAGACCGGGGTGACGTCGACGGGTCTGCCCCAGCCGGCGATCTGCCGCGGCCTCCAGGCCGTGGACGTGGTCCTCGGCGGCACCCTGGAACAGCACATGGACAGCGACCACCGGCACCTCGTGCATCCCGTCACGATCCGGCGCGGCACCCTGCCGGAGCGGGCCACCGGCGCCGGGAAGACCGATGTCCCCTGATACCACCACCGACGCGTGGAACGCCCCGGCTGAACCCGTCGGCCCGGCGGGGGCCGAACCGTGCAGTCCTCGTGAAAACCCGGTGGAAGCGCTGTCGGTGGTGCCCTCTATGCTGCACCGGACGATCACGCGGGACCAGGGGAGGGCGCGGCATGTTCGGCAAGCTGTTCGGTGGGGGCCGGGAGAGACCGGAGGCGGATCCGTACGCCCTGCCCGTGCCGCGCAGACAGAAGAACGGGACGTACCGGCTGCGCGCCCTCGGGGACACGCGGGTGCTCGCGCTGGTGGAAGCGGCCGACGCCGGTGACTGGAAGGCGGTCAAAGCGGCCCTCGCTCCCTTCGACCTCGGCCACGAGCAGGCGGTCCTGGGGCAACTGGCGTACGTCGACGGTGTGGAGGAGTGGATCGTCCGGGCCGCCGAGGAGGACAGGGACGACAAGGAGCTCCGGGCGACCGCCCTGCTCATCTCGGGTGCGCGCCATGTCGCCTGGGGCTGGGAGGCGCGCACGTCCGCCCGTGCCGTGGACGTCAGCCGCGAGCAATGGCAGACCTTCTACGAGCGGCTGCGCATCGCCGAGGAGCACCTGCTGGAGGCAGCCGAGCTGCGGCCCGACTGGGTCACGCCGTGGCGCCATCTGCTCACCTCAGGACGCGGCATGTCCGTCGACGACAGCGTCAAGGAGGCCCGGCTCGCGGCCGGCCTGCGCCGTGATCCGCTGAACCTGGACCTCCACCTGGAATGGGTGTCGCAGCTCCAGCCCCGCTGGGGCGGAGAGCCGGGCCAGGCCCTGGAGTTCGCCCGCAAGGCCTTCGCCGGCGCACCCGACGGGCACCGCCTCGGCTGTGTCATCGCCATGGCACACATCGAGGAGTGGGTGGAGTCCGACGAGCGCGACTGTCTGCAGGACCCGCGGATCAGGACCGAGTTGCGGGAGGCCGCCGAGCGCAGCATCCTGCACCACGCGTACGAGCGCCGGCTGGGCTGGCAGGGCGACTACAACATGTTCGCCATGGCCCTCTCGCTGGCGGGCAGCAGCACCGCCTCCAATGTCTTCCGCGAGCTGGAAGGCGTGTTCACCGAGTGGCCGTGGACCTTCATGGCGGACCCGCAGAAAGCGTACGCGCGCTTCCGCAAGGCCTTCTGAGCCGTCGGCCGCCCCGCCCCGGCCGTCCACGGCCGGTCCCGCGGACCACCGCCCACCCCGCCGTCCCTTCCCTTCACCCCGGACTGCCCCATGCCCCTGCGTCACAACGCCGCCGAGCACGCGACCACCGACCGCACCTTCCAGGTCGACCTCCGCGGCCTCGTCGACCTCCTCTCCCACCACCTCTACTCCAGCCCCCGCGTCTACCTCCGCGAGCTCCTCCAGAACGCGGTGGACGCGCTGACCGCCCGGCACAGCCTCGAACCGGGCGCCCCCGCCGACGCGTTCGGCATCCGCCTGTACGCCGACGGCTCCGTGGTGCGCGTCGAGGACGACGGCGTCGGACTCACCGAGGCCGACGTGCACACCTTCCTCGCCACGATCGGCCGCAGCAGCAAGCGCGCGGAGCAGATCGCCGACCAACGCGCCGACTTCATCGGCCAGTTCGGCATCGGACTGCTCTCCTGCTTCCTGGTCGCCGACGAGATCCACGTCGTGAGCCGCTCCGCCCGCACCCCCGACGCACCCGCCGTGGAGTGGCGCGGACGCGGCGACGGCAGCTACACCGTCCGCACCCTGCCCGCCGCCACCCGCCCCCGCCCCGGCACCACCGTCACCCTGACGCCCCGCGCCGACGCCGGCGAGTGGACCCGCCCGGCCCAGGTGCACGCGCTGGCCCGCCACTTCGGCTCCCTGCTGCGCCACCCGGTGACCTTCGACGACGGCACGGCAGGACCCGGCGGCAAGGGCGCCCCCGTCAACCCCGAGCCCGCGCCCTGGGCGCTGACCCATCCCACCCCCGGCGCCCGTTCCCGCGCCCTGGCCGCCTACGGCGAGGAGGTCTTCGGGTTCAAGCCGCTGGACACCATCGAGCTGGACCTGCCGGCCGTGGGCCTGAAGGGCATCGCCTGCGTGCTGCCCGAGGCGGTACCGGCCGGCCGCCGTCACGGCCACCGCGTGCACGTCAAGGGCATGCTGCTGTCCGAGCAGGCCGAGGAGATCCTGCCCGACTGGGCGTTCTTCGTCCGCTGTGTCGTCGACGCCGAGAGCCTGCGCCCGACCGCGTCCCGCGAGTCCCTGTACGAGGACGACACCCTCGCCGCCGTACGCGACGCCCTCGCCGAGCACCTGCGCGCCTGGATCGCCAGGGCCGCCGCCAGCGACCCCGAACTCCTCGGCCGCTTCCTCCAGGTGCACCATCTGGCCGTGAAGTCGCTCGCCGTGCACGACGACGAGATCATGCGGATGCTGCTGCCCTGGCTGCCGTTCGAGACCACCGACGGGCACGCCACCCTCGACGAGTTCGCGCGCACCCACCGCACCGTGCTCGTCACGTCGAGCGTGGAGGAGTTCCGCCAGGTCGCGGCGATCGCCTCGGCCGCCGGACTCGGCGTCGTCAACGGCGGCTACACCTACGACCGCGCCCTGGTCCACCGGCTGCCCGAGGTCCGGCCCGAGGTCACCGTCGCCGACCTCGACCCGGCGACCCTCACCGCCCACCTCGACCCCGTCGACCGGGAGACCGAACTGGCCGCCGCGGCCTATCTCGCCCAGGCCCGCGACGCCCTCGCCGTCTTCGACTGCGATGTCGCGCTGCGCACCTTCCAGCCCGCCTCCGCCCCCGCCCTCCTCCTCGACAGCCGCGAGGCCCGGCACGAACGCACCCGCTCCCAGCTCGCCCGCGAGCAGCAGGGCGGTGTGTGGGGCGACATCCTCGGCGCCCTGCGCCAGGAGGCCCCGCGGGCCCAGCTCATCCTCAACCAGCTCAACCCGCTGGTGCGCACCGCCGTCACCATCGACGAGCCCGAACTGGCCCGCACCAGCGCCGAAGCCCTCTACGGGCAGGCCGCGATGCTGTCCCGCCGCCCGCTCAGGCCCGCCGAGTCGAGCCTCATCAACCGCTCCTTCCTCGACCTCCTCGCCCACGCCCTCCGCAAGGACCGCTGACGATGCCCACCCTGATCCAGACCACCGACGAGCTGTACCAGGCGCTCCAGGAGAACGACGAGCGCCCCTACGGCCGCACCCGCACCGTCACCGCCGAGGAACTCGTCGACGCCGCCGAGCAGTTCGGCGAGCCCGTCCCGCTCGTCCACGCCCTCCTCGAACTCCAGGAGGCGTACACCTACGGCTCCGAGCCGCGGAAGTCACCCGTCGTCTTCGCCCGTCTGCTCACCCTCTTCGACGAGCAGCCCGACGTCTTCGACGAGCGCCTGCGCCACATGATCTTCTGGCGCTTCAAGTGGGTGGGCCACGCCCTGCGCCAGGTGCCCGAGATACCGCTGACCAGCCTCCGCCAGTGGCTGGCCGAGATGCGCGACCGCTACGAGAAGGCCGGCCTCGGCCTCCAGCCCTACTACGGACAGGCGTACCAGCTCGCCGCCCACGTGGGGGAGGACACCGCCCTCGCCTACGAGCTGTGGGCGAGCCGCACCCGGACCCGGCTCAGCGACTGCGAGGCCTGCGAGATCTGCGAGCGCGCCCTGTTCCACCTGGCGGCGGGCGACGACGAACGGGCCCTGCGCACCTGGGAGCCCGTCCTGAACGGGAAGGAGTCCTGCCAGGAGGAGCCGGCCCGCTCCTTCTCGTACGCGCTGCTGCCCCTGCTGCGCACCGGTGGCGCCGAGCGGGCCCGCGAACTGCACCTCGCCGGCTACCGGGGCTGCCGCCGCAACCCCGCCATGTCCGGAGAGGTCGGCCGGCACCTGGAGTTCTGCGCCCTGACCGGCAACGAGGCCCGCGGTCTGGAACTGCTCGCCGAGAACCGGAACCTGTTCGACGAGGTCGACTCGCCCCTGGACCAGCTCGACTTCCTCACCGGCGTCGAGGTCCTCCTGCGGCGCGTCGAGCACCTCGGCCACGGCGACCTGCCCGCCGCCGGATACCCGGGCCGCACCTGGACGGTGGCCGGGCTGCACGCCGAGGTCCGGGGCCGCGCCGACGACCTCGCCGCCCGTTTCGACGCCCGCAACGGCACCTCCACCCACACCGACCGCCGCAGGGCCCGCCTCGACCGGGCTCCCCTCCTCGACGCGCTGGAACTGACCCTGCGCACCCGCAGCCTCGACGACGTCGCCCCGGCCGCCCCGGTCGCCGCGCCGGTCCTCCGCACCACGGCCGCCCTCCCCGAGGACCTGACCGAACTCATCGTCCAGGCACGGCAGTCGGAGCAGCAGGGCCACCCGGACGCCCGGGCCTGCTTCGCCCGGCTGCGCACGCTCGTCGCCGCCCGCGACTACACCCACCCCGACGACCCCGCCGTCGGCCCGCTGGTCCTGCTGCGCGCGGACCTGCTGGCCGACGAGGCGAGCGAAGCCGGCAACAAGGACCGGTTCGCCGAGGCCGCGGCCCTCCACGAGGAGGCCGCAGCCCTCTACGACGACGCCGCCGAGCCCGGCCACGCGGCGGTCTCCCGTGCCTGCGCCCTGTTCGCCACCGCCCAGATCCCCGGGGAGGAGGACGACGAGGCCCGGGCGGCCACGCTGACCGCCGCCCACGCGTCCCTCGTCCGCCTGCACGAGGAGACGCCCGGTCTCGCCCCCTACCAGGAGGCCCGCCTCCTGCGGCTGCGGGCGACCGCGCTCGGACTGCGCCTCCAGACCACGGGAAGCAAGGAGCACGTGGCGCCGGTCTTCGCCGAGGCGGACCTGCTGCACGCCTTCGCCACCCGGCACGACCTCGACGGGCAGATCTCCGGCGCCCTGCTGCTGCGGGCCAGCACGCACGCCATCTCCGGCGACCTGCCCGCCGCGGTCACCGAGATCGACGCCCTCCTCGACCGGCTCAAGGCGCACGGCCCGGCCTGGCACCTGCCCCGCACCCTCGGACTGCGCGCCCGCCTTCAGCTCGCGCTCCAGGACCCGCAGGCCGCGTACGCCGACCTCACCGAAGCCCTGCGCCGGGCCGCCGAATGGCCCGCCGACACGGTCGACCTCACCCGCCTCCACGGCGATCTCGCCGAGGCCTGCATGCATCTGGGCCGCCCCGACGAGGCCCTGCGGCACCTGACGCGTTCGGCGGAGACCAGCCTCCGCGACGGCGACCGCATCGACGCGTTCTGCACCTACAGCAACGCCGCACAGCTCAGCCTCGACCTGGGCCGCGTCGAGGACTGCATCGCCCTGCTGGACTCCCTGCTTACCGAACCGGACGTCGCCGCCGGAGAACTGGACGACCGGCTCGCCGCCCAGCTCCGCCTGACCCGCGCCCGCGCACTGCGCGCGGGGGAGGACACCAAGGCCGCCACGGCCGAGTTCGTCGCGCTCGCCGCCGAGTCGGCAGGCTGGGACGACGACCCCGGCAGCCACGCCATGATCGCCGCCGAGACGGCCGTACTCCTCGGCGAGTCCGGTGAGTTCGACTCCGCCCGCGAGGCCGCGAACCGGGCGATCGCCGCCCACGCCAAGGCGCCCCGCTACGAACTGCTCAGCAACTGCCTGCGCGAACTCGGCCGGCTCCAGGCACAGCAGCGGGGCGCCGACGGCCTGGCCGACGCCCTCGCCTACCTCGCCGACGCCGGCCGGGTCGCCGACGAGGCCCGCGCCGCCGGCTACGAGGCGGCCGGCCGGTCCCTGGACACCGCCCTGGCCTACGAGCACGGACGGGTCAACGCCTACGCCGGCGCGTACGAGGACGCGCTGGCCGCCCTGGAGAAGGCCCTGGCCCTGCTCGGCGAGCCGGGACCGGGGGACGACCGGGCCGGCGAGTGGGCCGAGTGCGTCCGCCTCGCGGGCGCCGTGGAGGGCATCTACCTGGAACGCCCCGCCCCCGCCCTCACCCGCCTCGACGCGGCGATCGCCCTCCTGACCGCCGCCGGCCACACCGAGGAGACCGAGTCGCTGACCTCCCTGGCGGCCCGGCTGCGCGACGAGGAGTGACACCGCGACCGGTCCGCGGGCACGGGTTCCCGTTCCGCGGGCCGGGCCGGGTGTCATAACCTCGGGAGGCAGACATCGGTGGCCCGGTGCATCCGTCCACGCTGAGGAGGCGATGGTGCTCGGAAAGGGCACGTGGTTGATCGTGGGGGCCATGATCGTGGCCTGGATGGTGCTCTCCGGTCCCAGTGCCCCGAGCGGCGCCCTCGACGCCGGATCGCTGCCCCCCGAACCGGTCCAGGACGTGGTGCCGAACCGGGTCATGACGTGGAACCTCTGCAACCCCTGCGAGACGGGCAACGACGACCGGGCCGCCGAGATCGCCCGCTTCGCGCCCCAGGTCGTCGGCGTGCAGGAGGCGTGCGTGGGCGACGTCGAGAAGATCCGCGACTACCTGGAGAACCTCCACGGTCTCGTCTACCACGTCGAGTACGGGGCGGTTCTGAAGAGCTGGGGCCGGTGCGGGGGAGCACCATGGAACCCGGGCGGCTACGGCGAGGCCATCCTCTCCGTGGCCCCGATGAGCGACGTCGTCACCGAGGAGTATCCCGACGGCGGCTCCGAGGACCGCGGGTACATGGCGGTCACCACCACGGTGGCCGGCCGGCCCGTCCGCGTCTTCAACACCCACCTCGCCGAACGGCGACAGGAGCCGGTCCGGGCGGAACAGGCCGGGGTGCTCGCCAAGGAGATCGCCCGGCACGAGCGCACCATCGTCATCGGCGACTTCAACGCCGTGCCGGACGCCTACGAACTGACCCCCCTGTGGAAACTCGCCACGGACGCCGACCCCGAGTGCCGCCCCGGCGGCGACGGCTCCTGCGAACCGACCACCGACTGGCAGAGCAAGTTCGACTACGTCTTCCTGCGCGGCTACGCCCCCGTCCGACACCGGGTCGACCCGAACCCGGTGTCGGACCACCATGTCCTGTACGCCGACGTGAACCCGGCGTAGGGGACGACCGGGGCCGGCCTAGAAGAACCCGAGCTTCTTCGGCGAGTACGACACGAGCAGGTTCTTCGTCTGCTGGTAGTGCTCCAGCATCATCTTGTGCGTCTCCCGCCCGATCCCCGACTGCTTGTACCCGCCGAACGCGGCGTGCGCCGGGTACGCGTGGTAGCAGTTCGTCCAGACGCGGCCCGCCTGGATCGCCCGCCCGGCCCGGTACGCGGTGTTCATGTCCCGGGTCCACACACCCGCACCGAGGCCGTACAGCGTGTCGTTGGCGATCTTCAGGGCGTCGTCGAAGTCGTCGAAGGACGTCACCGAGACGACCGGGCCGAAGATCTCCTCCTGGAAGATCCGCATGCGGTTGTCGCCCTCGAAGATCGTCGGCTGGACGTAGTAGCCGCCCTTCAACTCGCCGTCGTACTCGATGCGTTCACCGCCGGTGAGAACCTTCGCGCCCTCCTGCCGGCCGACGTCCAGATAGGAGAGGATCTTCTCCAGCTGGTCGTTGGAGGCCTGGGCGCCGATCATCGTGTCGGTGTCGAGGGGGTGGCCCGGCCTGATGAGCTCGGTGCGGGCGACGGCCGCCTGGAGGAACTCGGCGTAGTTGCCGCGCTGGATCAGCGCCCGGGACGGGCAGGTGCAGACCTCGCCCTGGTTCAGGGCGAACATCGTGAACCCTTCGAGGGCCTTGTCCCGGAAGTCGTCGTCCCGGGCCCAGACGTCGTCGAAGAAGATGTTCGGCGACTTGCCGCCGAGTTCCAGGGTGACCGGCTTGATGTTCTCCGAGGCGTACTGCATGATCAGCCGCCCCGTGGTGGTCTCGCCGGTGAACGCCACCTTCGCCACCCGCGGACTCGACGCGAGCGGCTTGCCCGCCTCCACCCCGAAGCCGTTGACGATGTTCACCACGCCCGGCGGCAGCAGGTCCGCGATCAGGCTCATCCAGTAGTGGATGGACGCCGGGGTCTGCTCGGCCGGCTTGATGACGACCGCGTTGCCCGCCGCGAGGGCCGGGGCCAGCTTCCACACCGCCATCAGGATCGGGAAGTTCCACGGGATGATCTGTGCGACGACGCCGAGCGGCTCATGGAAGTGGTACGCCACCGTGTCGTCGTCGAGCTCGCCGAGCGAGCCCTCCTGCGCGCGGATGGCTCCCGCGAAGTACCGGAAGTGGTCGATGGCGAGGGGGATGTCGGCCGCCAGCGTCTCGCGCACCGGCTTGCCGTTCTCCCAGCTCTCCGCCACGGCGAGCTTCTCCAGGTTCGCCTCCATGCGGTCGGCGATCCTGAGGAGGAGGTCGGAGCGTTCGGTCACCGAGGTCCGGCCCCAGGCGGGCGCGGCGGCGTGCGCGGCGTCCAGAGCCCGTTCCACGTCCTCGGCGGTGCCCCGCGCGACCTCGGTGAAGGACTGGCCGTTCACCGGGGACGGGTTCTCGAAGTACTGCCCGCGCGCGGGAGGCACGTACTCGCCACCGATGAAGTGGTCGTAGCGCGCCTGGTAGGAGACGATCGCGCCCTCGGTGCCGGGTGCCGCGTAACGGGTCATGCTGGCCAGCCTCCTTCAGCAGCGCCGCCCGCCGTTGGGCGGCTCTGCGCGTGAGGCTAGGAGCGCGGACGTTGCAACCACGTTGCCGCCGGCGCGGCCAGCTCCGACTCCAGCGCGGCCAGCCGGGCCCGCACGCTCGGCGTGGGCCGTACCGCCGCGAGTGCCCGCCACACCTCGATGTCGTCCTCGCCCCACGGCGCGTGTGCCCAGTCCGCCAGCAGGTCGGGGTCCCGGCGGGCCACCAGCGCCGTGCGCAGCCCGTCGGCGACCCGGCGCCTGAGCCGTACCACCGCCGGGGCCTGCGAGGCCGGCAGCAGCGGGCCGCCGTACCCGCGCGCCGCCGCCGTCACCGCCCCGCTCTCCAGCCGCCGCTCCACGACCGCCACGTCCGACTCCACCGGCACGGTCAGCCGGTACGGCCGCGAGGCCAGCAGCCCGGGCCCCAGGACCCTGCGCAGCCTGGCCAGTTCGGCCCGCAGCGTCACCGGCGTCACCGACTCGTCCTCGTACAGCGCGCACAGCAGCTCGTCCCCGGTCAGGCCCTCCGGGTGCCGGGACAGCAGCACCAGGATCTCGCTGTGCCTGCGGCTGAGCCTGATCCTGCGGCCGCCCGCGGCCAGCAGCGCCTCGTCCCGGCCCAGCGCGCTCAGCTCGGGCCTGTCCGTGGCCGGCTGCTGCGGCAGGAGCAGCGCGAGCTGGGACTCGGCGGCCCGCGCGACCGCCTGGACGAAGCCCAGGCTGTGCGGATGGGCGAGCCCGTCCCCGCCGGTGATGTCCACGGCCCCGAGCACCCGCCCGGTCCGCGGATCGTGCACCGGCGCCGCCGCGCAGGTCCACGGCTGCACCCGGCGAATGAAGTGCTCCGCCGCGAACACCTGCACCGGCCGGTCCACCGCGACCGCCGTACCCGGCGCGTTGGTCCCCACCGCGGTCTCCGCCCACCGCGCGCCCGGCACGAAGTTCATCCACTCCGCCTGCCGGCGGGTGCGCGCGTGACCCTCCACCCACAGCAGCCTGCCGTGCTCGTCGCACACCGCGAGCAGGTGCTCCCCGTCGGAGGCGAAGGTCCCCATCAGCTCACGGAACAGCGGCATGACCCGTGCCAGCGGATGCTCGGCCCGGTACGAACCCAGGTCACCGTCGCTGAGTTCGACGCTCGCCGTCCCGTCGGGCCCCACGCCGGCCCGCGCGGAACGCCGCCAGGAGTCGGCCACCACCGGCCGCACCGGCCGCTGCACCGTGCCCGCCTCGGTGAACGTCTCGTGTGCGCGCCGCAGCAGCCGGACCCGCTCGGCGGGGTCGGCGCCCGGCTCCAGGGCCACCCACGGATCGGTCAACTCGGCCTCCCGGAACGCGACGCGGCTGAGGACATCGTCACTCCCGGTACGCGCGCAAACAACCTCTTCGACCGGCATCACCCGAACGATGGGCGGCTCACACGGCTTGGACCATGCGCAGGTAGCGGTCCCAGTCCCAGAGCGGACCCGGGTCGGTGTGGTCCGTGCCCGGCACCTCGTAGTGGCCGATGATGTGCGCGCGGTCCCTGGGGATGCCGTGTCTCCCGCAGATCCCCGCCGTGAGCTTCGCGGACTCCTGGTAGAGGGCGTCGGTGAAGTAGGCGGGCCGGTCCACCCATCCCTCGTGCTCGATGCCGACGCTGTGGGTGTTGTAGTCCCAGTTCCCGGCGTGCCAGGCGACGTCCGCCTCCCGTACGCACTGGGCGACATGACCGTCCGCGGAGCGCACGACGTAGTGGGCGGACACCTTCTTCGCCGGGTTGCGGAAGATGTCCAGGGCGTCGCCGTAGGTGGTCTGGGTGACATGGATGATCACCCGGTCCACCTGGTAGGACCAGGGGCGGTCGGAGGCCGTGAAGTTGTCCGAGGTGGCCGGCTGCCACTCGGCGAACGGGTGGTCGACGGGCTGGGGGGCGGCCCCGGCCCGCGTCTCGGGCAGCAGCGCGTACGGGACGGCGGCCAGGACGGCCCCCTTCAGCAGCCGCCGGCGGTCGAGTGGCGGTCTGGCGCGTTCCATGGTCAAGTGCCTTTCGTCTCAGCGGCGTTCGGCCGAGCGGGGTCACCGCGGTCTCTCGGAGCCGGTCGGGTGCTCCGGGGTCGCACGGAGCCCGTCGTTCGCTCCGCGGTGAGTCTCGCGCGCCGACGACCGTAACTGGCGGATCTCCGTGACGTGGGTGCGGTTGGTGTCGCGGACGGACCGGGTCTCGCGAAGACCGCTCGTCCGTCCGCGGCAGCGGGCGTGCCTCGTGTGCATCACGCTACGGCCGAAGCCGGCCGGGCGGGACGGTGCCGGCGTTCCGGTGGACGACGCCGTGCATGTGGACAACTCGCTCACCCGAACGGGTGAGTGACGGGGGCTCAGGCCCGTTCGCCCACAGCCGCCGGGTCGTCCAGGACGGCCCGCACCACCGAGTGCGCGGCCCCCAGCAGCGGCCCTTCGGAACCCAGGTCGGACACCGACACCGGGCAGGCGGGACCGGCCGTGCGCCGGGCCAGCTCGTCCCGCAGGGAGGGCAGCAGCCACGGCGCGAGCCCGGCCAGCGCACCGCCGAGCACCACGGCTTGCGGGTCCAGCAGATTGACCGCTCCGGTCAGCGCGATCCCGAGCGCCTGTCCGGCCTCGCGCAGGGCGCCCCGTACGGCCTCGTCGCCGTCGGCCGCGTGCCGGGCGAGCAGTCCGACCCGGTCCTCGCCCGGCTCCAGGCCGGCCGCCCGCAGCACGGCCTCCTCACCGGCGTACTGCTCCAGGCAGCCGCGTCCGCCGCACGGGCATCCGGGCCCGTCCGGGCGCACCGGGACATGGCCGAGCTCGCCCGCGAAACCGCGTGTGCCGCGCAGCAGTTGCCCGTCCACGACCAGCGCCGCGCCGATGCCGATCTCCGCCGAGACGTGCAGGAAGTCATGGGGGGTGCCGTCGCCGAGCCAGAGTTCGGCCAGCGCGCCGAAGTTGGCCTCGTTGCCCACGGTCAGCGGAAGGTCGTCGGGCAGCAGGGTGCTCAGGTCCGTGTCGTGCCAGTCGAGGTTCGGGGCGCGGACGACGGTCCGGGCGTCACGCGCGACCAGGCCGGGCACGGCCACCGCGAGACCCGCGGGCCACAGACCCTCGCCCTCCGCCTCCGCCACCACCCGGCGCACCAGCGAGGTCAGTTCGGCGATCACCGGTCCGGGGGAGCGGTCCCGGTTCGCGGCGTACCGCACGGCCCGCGACCGCACCCGGCCGCGCAGATCGACCGCGCAGACCGCGAGGTGGTCGACGCCGATCTCGGCGCCTATGCCGGCGGGTCCGCGTCCGCTGACGGCGAGTGCGGAGCCCGGCCTGCCGACCCGGCCGGGACGCTCGGGGCCGAGCTCCTCCAGCAGCCCCGAGCGTATGAGTTCGTCGACGAGGGTCGACACGGCGGCCCGGGTCAGGCCGATGCGTGAGGCGACCGCGGCACGCGAGAGCGGTCCCTCGGCACTCACGGCGTGCATCACGCGGGCCAGGTTGCGGCGGCGCATGCCCTGCTGGGTGTCGGGCAGGCCGCGCCCCGGTCCCGCCGGGTGGGCGTCGTGCAGCGGTGCGGTCATGCCTCCCTCACTCCCCAGAGGTACCCCGCTCCAGCAGCGGCGCCGCGTCGGAGAGTACCCCGGCGATCCTGGCCAGCGTCTCGTCGTCCCGCTCGACGGCCTCCAGCACCGGCCCGGCCGCGGTGTTCCAGCGCCGGGCGACCGCGCCCGGGTCCTCGCCGGTCAGCAGCCCCGCGGCCTGGGCGGCGGCGCCGAGAGCGACCAGTTCCTTGGCCTCGGGCACCTGCACGGGGCGCCCCGAGAGCCGTCGTACGGTCTGCTGCCAGGCGGTGCCCTGGGCGCCGCCGCCGATCAGCAGCAGCGGCGTCGAACGGTCCGCGTCCTCGTCCAGCACCAGGTCCAGCGCCCCGAGCAGCGCCTGCACGGCACCGTCGTAGGCGGCCTGGAGGAGCTGGCCGCCGGTGGTGTCGTGGCGCAGGCCGTGCAGCAGTCCGGAGGCGTGCGGCAGGTTCGGGGTGCGCTCGCCGTCCAGGTAGGGCAGCAGGGTGACGCCGGAGACCGGCTCGACGGCCTCACGGTCCAGGTTCAGCAGGGCCGCGACCCGGTCGACGGCGAGCGTGCAGTTCAGGGTGCAGGCGAGCGGCAGCCAGTCGCCGTGGGCGTCGGCGAAGCCCGCCACGGTGCCGGTCGGGTCGGCGGGGCGGCGCTTGGACACGGCGTAGACCGTGCCGGAGGTGCCCAGGCTCATCACCGGCGTCCCGGGGCGCAGACCGAGGCCCAGGGCGGCTGCCGCGTTGTCGCCGGTGCCGGGGGCGACCAGGGTGCCCTTGGAGAACGGCAGGTCGTGGCCGTCGCGCACGGTTCCGGCCACCTCGCCGGGCCGGACCACGCGGGGGAGCAGGGCGGGGTCGAGGCCCACGTGCGCGAGGATCTCGCTGTCGTACGACTCCGTCGCGGACGCCCACCAGCCGGTGCCGGAGGCGTCGCCGCGATCGGTGGTGCCCTCGCCGGTGAGCCGCTCGGTGAGGTAGTCGTGGGGCAGGCGGACGGCCTTCGTGGCGCGCAGGGCCTCCGGCTCGTGCTCGGCGAGCCACGCCCACTTCGTCACCGTGAAGGAGGCGCCCGGCACGCTTCCGGTCCGCTCCGCCCAGGCCTTCGGTCCGCCCAGCTCCTCGATGAGACGCAGGGCCTGCGGCGCGGACCGGACGTCGTTCCAGAGCATGGCCGGGCGCACCGGCTCGCCCTGGGCGTCCAGAGTGACCAAACCGTGCTGCTGGCCGCCGATCGACACCGCGGCGGCCTCGCGAGCGGCGTCCCCGCACTGGCGCAGGGCCTCGGACAGCGCGTCCCACCACTGTCGGGGGTCGCTCTCCCGGCCGGCCCCGGAGGACACGGTGTGCGGCGCCTGGCCGCGCGCGACGACCCGGCCGGTGGCCGCGTCGACCACCAGCGCCTTGGTGGACTGGGTGGACGTGTCCACGCCGACGACGAGCGGACCCTCGGCTGCTGACATCGGGCTCTCCCTTTTTGCGCGGCTCATGATCTTGATGCGGCTGATGTCTCACCCTGAAGACACCTTGTCTCTTCCCGGAGACGTGTGTGCATACTAATTTGTAAACCGCCATGACGAAATAGTCCGGAGCAGCAAGGAGCCGCGTCATGAACTACCAGCCCACCCCCGAGGACAGGTTCACCTTCGGCCTGTGGACCGTCGGCTGGCAGGGAAGGGACCCGTTCGGCGACGCCACCCGACGTGCCCTCGACCCGGTCGAGACGGTGCAGCGCCTGGCCGAGCTCGGCGCCCACGGCGTGACCTTCCACGACGACGACCTGATCCCCTTCGGGTCGTCCGACAGCGAGCGCGAAGGCCACATCAAGCGCTTCCGTGAGGCCCTGGACGCGACCGGCATGAAGGTGCCGATGGCGACCACCAACCTCTTCACGCACCCCGTCTTCAAGGACGGCGGGTTCACCGCCAACGACCGCGACGTGCGCCGTTACGCGCTGCGCAAGACGATCCGCAACATCGACCTGGCGGTCGAGCTCGGCGCGGAGACCTACGTCGCCTGGGGCGGCCGCGAGGGCGCCGAGTCCGGCGGGGCCAAGGACGTACGCGTCGCCCTGGACCGCATGAAGGAGGCCTTCGACCTCCTCGGCGAGTACGTCACCGAGCAGGGCTACGACCTGAAGTTCGCCATCGAGCCCAAGCCGAACGAGCCGCGCGGCGACATCCTCCTGCCCACCGTCGGCCACGCGCTCGCGTTCATCGAGCGCCTGGAGCGCCCCGAGCTGTACGGCGTGAACCCCGAGGTCGGCCACGAGCAGATGGCCGGGCTGAACTTCCCGCACGGCATCGCGCAGGCCCTGTGGGCGGGCAAGCTCTTCCACATCGACCTCAACGGCCAGTCCGGCATCAAGTACGACCAGGACCTCCGCTTCGGCGCCGGCGACCTGCGGGCCGCCTTCTGGCTCGTCGACCTGCTGGAGAGCGCCGGTTACGCCGGCCCGAAGCACTTCGACTTCAAGCCGCCGCGGACCGAGGACCTCGACGGTGTGTGGGCGTCGGCCGCGGGCTGCATGCGCAACTACCTCATCCTCAAGGAGCGCGCTGCCGCCTTCCGCGCCGACCCGCAGGTCCAGGAGGCGCTGCGCGCGTCGCGTTTGGACGAGCTGGCGCAGCAGACGGCCGCGGACGGCCTCAAGGGGCTGCTCGCGGACCGCAGCGCCTTCGAGGAGTTCGACGTGGAGGCGGCCGCCGCCCGCGGCATGGCCTTCGAGCAGCTCGACCAGCTCGCCATGGACCACCTGCTGGGTGCGCGCGGCTGAACGGAGCCCACGCGCGCGTGCCGTCGGCGGAGGTCACTCACGGCCGACGGCACGCGCGCGTGGGGGTTTTCGCGGCTGTCCTGCCAAGGTCGGTGCGCCGGTCTCCGCGGGTGCGGGTGCCACGGCCGGTGGTCGGTCTTCCCGGGTGCGGGTGCCACGGCCCGCGGGCCGGTCGCCGTGGGCTGTGCGGGTGCCGTGGCCCGTGGGCCGGTCGGCGTGGGCCGTGCGCCTGCCGTGATCCACTCACCGGGACCGTGGCCGTGGTACCTGTTCGCATCACCCGCCGCCCGCCGCCCGCCGCCCGCCGCCCGCCGCTGCGCTTCCCGCGCGGAATGTGCCGGAATCGTGCGGTCCACGGTATGAGGCCGTATCAACGTCCGCGCGGGCCTCGCCCGCCGACCGGTTCGAGGCGACCGTGGACGGTATGGCCATGCCGCCGGTACCGCCCCAGCCGCCCGGACCGCCGGGTGACACCCCGCCTCCGGGCGGGGGCTTCGGACCGCCTCCTGACGACTTCGGGCGCAACGGCCCGCACCAGTACGGCGGTATGCCGTCGACCCAGCCGATACCGTCCGTCGGTCACGGCCCGGACGGACCCGGTCCCGGCGCCCCACGACGCCGCCGTGGCCCGTTGTTCGCGCTCCTCGCCGTGATCGTGGCGGCGCTGGCCGTCGTCGTCGTGGTGTTCATGGCGTCGGGCAACGACGACTCGCCGGACGAGAGTCCGCCCCCGTCGAACAGTACGAGCGGTTCTCCCGAGCCGTCGTTCAGTCTGCCCACCCAGCTCCCCAGCGAGTTGCCGAGCGAGCTCCCGTCGCAGTTGCCGAGCGACCTGCCCAGCGAGTTCCCGAGCGATCTGGAGTCGTTGCTCCCGTCCCTGATCGGGTGATCGGGCGGCCGGGCGACCGGGACGGGTCAGAGTCGGTGCGGCAGCCTGACGTACGTCACCGTCGTCTCCACCCCGCTGTCCACCAGCCTGCCGTCGGCGTCGAACGCCCCGGTTCCGTCCGTCATCCCGAAGTCGTTGTCGTTGATCAGGGCGAGCGTGTCGTGATCCACGCGCGCGACGCCCTCGATCTTCCCGGGCACGCCGGCGACCGTGCCCAGGTCGACGACGAGCTTCTTGGCGAGCACAGGCACACCCGAGGCTGCCGGATCGTCGAGCTGCTCCAGCGAGGGAGACGTGGTGGCGTCGTCCCATGAGCCGCCGAGGATGTCCGAGGACCGGTTCAGGCGCACCAGATGGAGGCGCGCGGCCTTGTCGGTGCGTTCCTCGACCAGCAGCCGGTCGCCGCCCACCGCGACGACGGAGGAGATCTTGAGCTCGGACGTGTCGTCCTCGCCCGGGTCCACGACGTCCACGGGGTCGAAGCGGTACGCGTACTCCGCGGTGACCGCCTTCTTGCCCGGTGAGAAGCGCAGCAGCCGGGTGTTCCGCGAGGCCTCTCCGGCGTCCGTGTCGGGCAGGGAGAGCGGGCTCTGCAGGGCCAGCACCAGGTCACCGCCGGGCAGTTGGGCGAGCCCCTCGAAGCCGCGGTTGGTCTTCCGGTGCAGCAGCACCGACGGCAACGCCTCCACCACCGGGTAGCCGGCCCCGGTGAGGTTCAGCCCCTCGGGGACATAGCGCGTGAGGACCTTCCCGCGCGCGGAGACGTGCACCAGGCTCGGCCCGTACTCGTCGACGAGCCAGAACGTTCCGTCCTTCGCCCGCACGATGCCCTCGGTGTCCAGACCGTTCGGGTCGTACGGCAGCGCCGTAAGCGCGTCGTAGTCGTACGGGGCCTCGTCACGCCCCCGCTGGTTGGACAGCCCCGTGACGGCTCTGCCGGAGGAGGTGGTGATCGGGATCGCGTCGAGCACCTTCACGGTGCCGCCGCACACGCGGATCCTCACGATCGCCGGATCGAAGCCCGGTACGGGGAAGGTGCGGCGCTTCGTGCCGGCCACCTTGATCTGGCCGTTGGGGCCGCGGTCGGTGACGGTCCAGAACTCGCCCTTGCGGCCCGTCGGGAAGATGTCGCTGCCGATGCCGCCGAGGTCCACCCCGCGGTCGTCGTCCACCGTGCCCGGCAGCAGCCCGTTGCTGAACGCGCCGAGCGGGATGTCGCCGAGCGTCGCCGTACGGACGACCCTCGCCTCGTCGGCCGGGGCACCCGTGGCCGGGCCCGCCGCGCCCAGGGCGGCGACCAGAGCGAGGGGTACGCCCGCCGCGGCGGTGCGTCTGACGGGCCGTCGGCCGGTGGAGCGCGGGGACATGGGTCCTCCTGGGGAACCGAGTTCGCTGACAGCGGCCAGATTTGGGCGCCGCCCGGAACGCCGTACGACCGGCGGGTGAACGGGTGGCGTCCGGCGCGCGTCGACCCGGCGCGCGCCGTGACACGCACGCGCGTGCCGGGTGCTCGCCGGGGGCGACGTGGGGTGCCCGGTGCGACTGGCCCCCTCCACCTGCCCGGTCCCTCCACCCTGCCCGGCCCCCTCCACCTGCCCGGTCCCTCCACCTGGCCCGGCTCCTGCGGGACCCCCTGGACTATCCCGTGCCTTCGGCCGCGGCGAGTTCCGCCGAGGCCAGGGCCGTCGCCGGGTCCAGCGCGGCCGGGCCCGCGGGCCTCCAGCGTCCGCGCTCCTCCCGGTACGGCCACCACCGGCCGTCCCGCCCCAGGCGCACCTGGGCCGGCGCGCCGACGACCGTCCACCGGTTGCCGTCCGTCGTGAGCTCCGGCCGTTCGTCCTCGTCCCAGGCCGCGTCCAGAGCGGCACGCGCGCGTGCGAGCGCACCGCCCGAGGGCTCCCATTCCTCCTCCAGTACGGACAGCGCGTCCGCGCCTCCGAGCCCCCACGCGTGCGTGGCGTCCGCCAGCGACTCCGGAGTGCGCCCCGATCCGGCGGCGAGACGTTCCGTCAGCACCCGGTCGGGTGCGGCGACGGCGAGGCGTACGGCGTCCGCACCGAGAGGCAACTCGGGCATGCACGCGTGGCCTTCGGACGGTTGCCGGAGGGCCTCCGCGAGGAGCCGGTGTGCCTCCACGGCGGTCCGGGCGGCCAGGTGGCGGACGGCGACCGGGTCGACTCCCGGTCCCGGTGGCGCCTCGGTGTCCAGTGCGGGCGGCAGGCCGGGCTCCTCGGGCGGTTCGGCGGGCTCGGGCAGGGGCGGCAGGATGTCGCCGGCCGCGTACGCCTCGGCGGCATCCACTCCTTCCGGTTCGGGAGCCTCTGTTGCCGGCACGGCACTGCTGCGGGTCTGGAGGTCGTCCAGGAGGGCCTGCTCGCCCCGGCCGCGCATCAGCAGCAGCACGAAGGGGTCCTGGTCCAGCAGACGGGCCATCTGGTAGCAGAGTGCCGCCGTGTGCCCGCAGTGGTCCCAGGCGCCGCAGTCGCACTCCGGCTCCAGATCGCCCAGCCCCGGCAGGAGTTCGATGCCCTCGGACGCCGCGTCCTCCACCAGGTGCGGCGGCATCTCGCGGTCCAGCAGCGCCGCGACGTGCCCGGCTCGCTCCACGGCCATGTCGAGGAGACGGTCCCACTGGCCGTCCGACAGTTCGGCCAGCAGGACGTCGGCGCGGTGCGCGGTGCCGTCCCGGTCCTGCACGACGGCCGTGATGCGCCCGGGACGCACCGACACGGCACCCACCGCCCCCGCGCGTGCGAGGCCGCGGCCCGTCTTCACCTGCCCCGAGTCCAGCGCGGTGTCCTCCAGGGCCCGCAGCCAGGCCTGGCCCCACCACGTCCGGGCGAAGCCCCGCCCGTGCGCGGGCGGCAGCGCCGTGAACGTGCGTTCCGTGTCACCCTCGTGCCCCGTCATCGTGCGCCCCCTCGCAGTTCCACCAGATCGGCCAGCTCCGCGTCCGTCAGCTCGGTCAGCGCCGCCTCGCCGGAGCCGAGCACCGCGTCGGCCAACTCCCTCTTGCGGAGCAGCATGTCGGCGATGCGGTCCTCGACCGTGCCCTCGGCGATCAGCCGGTGCACCTGCACCGGACGCGTCTGGCCGATGCGGTACGCGCGGTCGGTGGCCTGCGCCTCGACGGCCGGGTTCCACCACCGGTCGTAGTGCACGACGTGCTCGGCGCGGGTGAGGTTCAGGCCGGTGCCCGCCGCCTTCAACGACAGCAGGAACACCGGCACTTCACCGCCCTGGAAGCGCCGCACCATCGCCTCACGCCGGGCGACCGGTGTCCCGCCGTGCAGGAACTGCGACGGCAGACCGCGCGCCGCGAGATGCCGCTCGATCAGCCGGGCCATGCGCACGTACTGCGTGAACACCAGGACGCCCGCCCCCTCGGCGACCATGGTGTCGAGGAGTTCGTCCAGCAGTTCCAGCTTCCCGGAACGGCCGGCGATGACCGGCTCCTCCTCCTTCAGGAACTGCGCGGGATGGTTGCAGATCTGCTTGAGCCCGGTCAGCAGCTTCACGATCAGACCGCGCCGCGCCATGCTGTCCGCCCCCGCGATCTCCTCCAGGGTCTCGCGCACCACGGCCTCGTACAGACCGGCCTGTTCCGGGGTCAGCGACACGGCACGGTCGGTCTCCGTCTTCGGCGGCAGCTCCGGGGCGATGCCGGGATCCGACTTGCGGCGCCGCAGCAGGAAGGGGCGCACGAGCCGGTTCAGACGCTCCGCGGCCGCCGGGTCCTGACCGCTCTCGACGGCCTGCGCGTACCGGGCGCGGAAAGCGCCGAGCCGTCCCAGCAGCCCCGGCGTGGTCCAGTCGAGGATCGCCCACAGCTCCGACAGGTTGTTCTCCACCGGGGTTCCGGTGAGCGCCACGCGTGCGCGTGCCCCGATCGAGCGCAGCTCCCGTGCGGTCGCCGAGTACGGGTTCTTCACGTGCTGCGCCTCGTCCGCCACGACCATCCCCCACGCGGCCTCGGCGAGCCGGGACGCGTCCAGCCGCATGGTGCCGTACGTGGTGAGCACGAACTCCCCGTCGGCCAGGCCGTCGAGCTCGCGCCGCGGACCGTGGAAGCGGCGCACGGGCGTACCCGGTGCGAACTTCTCGATCTCGCGCTGCCAGTTGCCCATCAGGGACGTCGGGCACACCACGAGGGTGGGACCGGCGGTCTCCGGGTCGGTCTGCCGGTGCAGGTGCAGCGCGATCAAGGTGATCGTCTTGCCGAGTCCCATGTCATCGGCCAGACAGCAGCCGAGGCCCGACGACGTCATACGGGCCAGCCAGTTCAGGCCGCGGCGCTGGTAGTCCCGCAAGGTCGCGGCGAGCGCGGCGGGTTGCGGGACCGGCTCCTGGCCCTCCGGGTCCGCGAGCCGGTCCCGCAGGGCCGTCAGCCACCCGGTGGGCCGCACGTCGACCCGGCTGCCGTCGACCTCGGCGGAGCCCGTCAAGGCGGCCCTCAGGGCGTCCACGGGCGTCACCTTGCGGTCCTGCCGCGCACGGGCCCGGCGCACCTCCTGCGGGTCGACCAGCACCCACTGGTCCCGCAGCCTCACCACCGGCCGGTCCGCCTCCGCCAGCCTGTCCAGTTCCCCGTGCGTGAGCTGCTGGTCGCCCAGCGCGAACGACCAGTCGAACGAGAGCAGGGCGTCGGCGGACAGAAACGACGGAGTGTCCGACGGGACCCGGTCGTGGCCGTCCGGGGGACCGACCGTCGCGCGCGTGGTGAGCCTTCTGGCCATGCCCTTCGGCCAGTGCACCTCGACGCCCAGCTCGGACAGCGCCCGTGCGCCCGCCGAGAGCAGATCGGCGATCTCCTCGTCGGCGAGTTCGACCGCGTCCGGCACGGCCGCCGAGAGCAGCGGGGTGAGCGGGGGCCACGCGCGTGCCGCCCGTCGGAGCGCCAGCAGCCCGTCCATCCGCGCGTGGGGGCCGAAGGCGGTGGCGCCGCCCCACACGTCGGCGGCGTCCGCCACCAGCGTCGGATCGCTCACGCTGTGCACCTGGAGAACGGCCCGGAAGGCCGGCTCCCCACCTCCGTCCGGTCCGTGCGCCTCGATCCGCAACGAGACGCGGACGCCCGCGTCGTGGCCCGCGGCGACATCGGCCGCCCACGCCCGCTGCTCGGGCATGTGCTGCGGTTCCCGGGCCGCGTAGGCGGGCCCGCCCGTCACGAGGGGCGCCGCGGGGGAACGGGGCAGGGCGTCGGCGACCGCGTCGAGGAAGGCGCGCAGCAACTGTTCGGGATCGGGCAGCCGCAGCGGTTCGGCGGTGCTCAGCGGTACAGCGGTGCTCGACGATGGCGCGGTGCTCAGCGGTTCGGCGGTGCTCAGCGACTCGTTGGTGCTCAACGGGACGGCGTGCGCCTCGGGCGGCATCGCCGCGGCGAGCCTGCGGACCCGCTCGACGTCCGCGGCGACCAGGGGACCCACGCGCCAGGCGTCGTGGTCGGCGGGGGACAGGCCGGGCAGCAGCAGCCCCCGCGCCACGCACTGCAGGGCCAGCAAGCTCGCGGCACCCCAGAACACCGTCGCCCGGTGCCCGTGCGGGGAGGTACGCGCACGCGTGAGGACCGGCAGGGCGGCACGGACCGGGAGCAGCAGCGCGGGCAGGCTCACCAGCCCGACACCGCCCTCGTCGGGCCGCACGAGCGCCAGGTCCTCGACGGTCCCCGGCGCGACCGAGGGGGGACGAGCGCCGTCGAGCCGCCAGAAGGCCACCCTGCCGGTCCGGGCCGGGTCGCCGGGCACGAACACGGCACAGCAAGAAGCCAGTTCGGAGATGTCGGACGGTGATGCCGCGGGGAACCGCTGAACAGGGATCGCGGGACTCCTCAAACTTGACTACTTGGTCGGAGTGGTCGAGGGTACCTGACCGCTCGACCCTTGAGGCCGTGCTCTGCGTCACATCCGCGCGGAGGGTGTTGTCAGCCCCCCTGCGCGCCCGGTGCTGGCCCCCGCACGTACACGGGGGGCCGCCGCATGGTCGCGGCAGGTCACCGGTCCGTACGTTTCCTCAGGTCAGCACGTTTTCCTGAGAGAGCCGGAGTCCGGACATGCCCCTGAGTGCCGCAACTGTCGTACCCCGCCCGCGCGGTACGTCCGGATCCCCGCCCGGCGGAAGCGAGTTCGCACCCCTGCTGCGCACGGTGAAGGAGCAGGGACTCCTGGAGCGCCGCCACGGCTGGTACGCCCGGACCGTCGCCGTCAACACGCTCGCCCTCGCCGGACTCGTCACGGCCGTCGCCCTGTCCGGCGACTCCTGGCGAACCCTGCTGCTGGCCCCGCTCCTCGCCGTGTTCTGCGCCCGCACCGCCTTCATAGGGCACGACGCCGGCCACGCGCAGATCACCGGCGACAGGGCGACCGGCCGCCTCATCGGCCTCCTCCACGGCAACCTGCTGCTCGGGATGAGCTACTCGTGGTGGAACCACAAGCACAACCGCCACCACGCCAACCCCAACCACATCGACAAGGACCCCGACGTCGCCGCCGACATCCTCGTCTTCACCGGCGAACAGGCCACGGGGCGCACCGGCTTCAGGCGCTGGCTCACCCGCCACCAGGCCTGGCTGTTCTTCCCGCTCACTCTCCTGGAGGGCATCGCCCTGAAGATCCAGGGCTTCCGGGACCTGCGCCGACAGGCACCGGGGGAGCGTGCCGTCGAGGGCGCTCTCCTGGTGGCCCACGTCGCCGCCTACGCCACCCTGCTGCTGACCACCCTGTCCCCCGGGAAGGCGCTGGCCTTCGCCGCGCTCCACCAGGCGCTGTTCGGCCTGCACCTCGGGATGGCCTTCGCCCCGAACCACAAGGGCATGGAGATGCCGGACCCGGACGGCGAGTCCTGGGGCCACCTGCGCCGCCAGGTGCTCACCTCCCGCAACATCCGCGGCGGCACCCTCACGGACTGGTTCCTCGGCGGCCTCAACTACCAGATCGAGCACCACCTGTTCCCCAGCATGCCCCGGCCCCATCTGCGCCTCGCCCGGCCGCTGGTGCGCGCCCACTGCCGGGAACTGGGTATCCCCTACACGGAGACAGGGCTCGTCGACTCCTACCGACAGGCACTGAGCCACATGCACGAGGTCGGCGAGCCGTTGCGGGCGGACCACTAGCGGGCCGCGCGTCCGGGGCGTCTCGGGGCGAGGTCTCAGGGATGTCTCAGGGTCGCGGTACGGAACTGCGGGAAGCGCGGACCCGTTTCTCTGGACAGAGAGCGGACCCGTCTCTCGGACAGAGAGCGGCAACCGCCGCGAAGGAGGCGACGCACATGTCGAAGAACGCGAAGATCGCCGTGGGGGGAGTGGCGGTCGGACTGCTCCTGCTGATCTGGCTGCCCTGGTGGGCCGCACTCCTGATCGTCCTGGGAGTCCCGGCCGCCGCCTACCTCACCCTGGACCCCTCACAGCGGCGCCGGCTGCGCCGCGTCACCCGCAAGGAACTCGGCCGCTGACGCACCCGCACCGGCCGGGGGACGGCGGACCCGGACGGTGCGGCACGGCGGCTCAGCTGGGACGCACGGCCATCTTGTCGAGCGCTTCCAGCAGCCCCGGCAGCTCCGGGCCCCGGCCCACCGGCAGGACCTCCCCGGGCTCGTCGTCGAGCAGCACGAACGCGATGTCGTCGGTCCTGGCCACCAGTGACCAGCCGGGACCGTCGGCGCGCAGCGTCCGCGCGTCGCCCGACGCGAAGGACGACCGGACCCGCCCGAGCGGCGGCGGCGAGTCCACGTAGGCGCGGGCCTCCGCGAGGACCCGCCGCACACCGCTGTGCCCCTTGAAGGCAGACCTCCCGGTCGCGCCGGAAGCCGTGGATCCCGCGACGCCACCGCCACTTGCGGTACGGCTGCCCGAGGCCATGTCTCCCGGCCCCCCGTCCACGGCCGCACCGTCTTCCCCGGCCTCACCGCCTGTGCGCCCGTCCTGCGCGGCATCGCCGCCCGTGCGCCCGTTCTGCGCTGCATCGCCGGCCGAGGCACCCGGGGCGGAGGCGTCGCGGGCATCGCGGTCCGGAGCGTCGCGGCCCGAGAGCGCGCCATCCGTCACGCCGTCCGCCGTCACGCCTTCCGCCGTCACGCCATCCGCGGTCGCGCCCTTCGCGGTCCCGCCGTTCACCGGCTCGGCACCCGCCGCGGACCCGCCGTCCGGGCTCGAGAAGGCCGCGTCGTCGATCTGTTCCCGCCACATCGCCCATTGCAGCGCGATCTCGTCGGCACCCAGGCGTCGCTGGGCGGATCCCCACGTCGAGGTGTCCGGCGGCGCCAGCAGCGGCCCGTCGACGATCCCGGGATCGGGGTCGTGCGGAGCAGGCACACCGGGCGCGGCGACGGCGACCGCGAGCGGCCA
Organism: Streptomyces sp. NPDC091972; assembly: GCF_044756385.1. Lineage (NCBI taxonomy): Bacteria > Bacillati > Actinomycetota > Actinomycetes > Kitasatosporales > Streptomycetaceae > Streptomyces > Streptomyces sp. NPDC091972. Next base: position 233,236 of record NZ_JBIVSV010000003.1, read on the forward strand.
GCCGGGCAGGGCGGCCACGACCGTGCGCTCGTCAGGCGAGAGGTCGTACTCCATGCCGCAGTCCCAGGACGCGATGGCGACGGCGACCAGCGAGACGTCGTCGATGACGACGGTCCACCTGGCGCCGCTCCCGTCCTGGCCGAGCACCAGGCCGTACCCGTCCGCCAGCGGAGCCAGACCGAGCGCCGCGCAGGCCTCCGGATAGTCGTCGCCCAGCACGCTCGGGAACTTCGCCGGCGTCAGCAGCACCGCCGTCAGCACATAGAGCGCGTCGTCCGCGGCGGCGACGGCGTCCTCGTCCGTCCCGGCCATCCCAGCCTCCCCATCGGTTCGTCCAACGGCGCGCACCCTAGTGTGCGAGGAAGGCGCTTGTCACGACCTCCAAGAACACCCGGAGCTGCAGTTTTCCGGCTGGACGGGGCGAATCGACCATCCCTTCCCGGCCGCTCAGGCCGCCGGCAGTCCGAGGAGCGCCCGTGCCACCGTACGCGGGGACTCGTCGCGCTCCCGCGCGAGGGCGATCACAGCCCGGCACGCGAGTTCGTTGACCCCGAACGACAGCGCCTCCGGCGAGACCCACGCCGAGGCCTCGTCGATCCTGTCCTGGTCGTCCTCCGCGCAGGCCGAGACGTACGCGGCGGCGGCCTCGAACAGGTTGTGCGGGCGGGTCTCCCGGCCGCCGGCGGGCGGCTCGGTGCGCAACGAATCGACGATCCTGGTACCGGACCTGCGGATCCTGTCCCACATGCCGACCACCTTCCCCCAGCGTGATGTGATCCCGTCGCACCTTCGTCTTCCGCTCCTCAACGTAAGGTCGCGACGCCGACGGCAGAAGAGGGCCGGAGCGTCACCGTGCGGTCGAGGTCGGCGCGAAGGCCGCCGTCCGGCCGCGTTCGGAAGGGCCGGAAGAAGGGCCGGAAAACGGTCAACCTGTTCGGCGGGACGGGATACTTGTGTCTTCTCGCGACATGGCGACCAAGGGAGTGGATCGGTGAACGCTGCCGCGGACAAGGGCAGTCGGGGAGCGGGCGGCGGCCGGAGCGGACGGCATGCCGTCGTCGTGGGCGGAAGTCTCGCGGGGCTGCTCGCGGCCCACGTCCTGGCCGGGCACGTCGACCGGGTGACCGTCGTCGAGCGCGACCGCTACCCGCAGGGCGCGCAGCCACGGCCCGGCGTGCCGCAGGGGCGCCACCCGCACGTCCTGCTCAAGGGCGGCCAGACGGCCCTGGAGTCGTTGCTGCCGGGGTTCCTGACGGAGCTGAGGGAGGCGGGCGCCCCTCGCGTGGGCATGCCGGAGGACATGGTGCTGTGGCAGAGCGGACGCTGGTTCCGGCGGGTGTCCGCGACGACGCACATCTACACCGGCTCCCGCGCGCAGCTCGAGGAACTGGTGCGGCGGCGCGTCCTCGCCGACCCGGTGATCAGCGTGCTGGAGGCGACCGACGTCGTCGGACTGCTCGGTGACGCCACACGCGTGCGTGGTGTGCTGGTGCGGGACCGTTCCGGAGAGGCCCGCGCGAAGCCCCGCCCCTTGGAGGCCGATCTGGTCGTCGACGCCTCCGGCAGCGGTACGAAGGCCGCGCAGTGGCTCACGGCGATCGGCGCCGAGCCGCCGCACGAGGAGACCATCGACACCGGCCTCGCCTACGCCTCCCGCGTCTACCGCGGCACGGACGGCGCCCTCGACGGCGAGACCCGCGGCTACTACGCCTATCCGGACCCCGAGCAGGTGCACGCCGGAGGTGCGCTGCCCCTGGAGGACGGCACCCACCTGGTGATCGTCTCGGGTCTGCGCGGCGACGAACCCCCCACCGGGGACGACCAGTTCGTGACGTACGCCAAGAGGCTGCCGCACCCGCTGCTGCACCGGTGGCTGGACGGGGCCGAACCGCTGTCCCCGGCGTTCGGCTACCGGAGGACCGCGAACGTCCGCCGACGTTACGACCTGCTCGGCCGTCCGGCAGGCTTCCTCGCCACCGGCGACGCCCTGTGCACCTTCAACCCGATCTACGGACAGGGCATGGCCGTCGCCGCGATGAGCGCGGTCGCCCTGCGGGAAGCGCTGGCCGACCGGCGCCGCACGCCCACGACACGGCGGGTGCAGCGGGCGCTCCTCGCGGCGTCCCGGCTCGCGTGGGACATCTCCGCCGGGGCGGACCGCAAGATGCCGGGCGCGGTCGGCACGGCGACCGACGGCGGGTCCGCGGACCGGTTCGCCGGGTGGTACCTGAGCCGCGTGCAGGAGCGCGCCCCGGGCGACCCCGTCGTGGGGCGGGCCTTCCGGGCCGTCCTGACGCTCTCCGAGCCGGTCACCGCCCTGTTCGCCCCGCCCGTGGCCAGGGCCGTCCTCTTCGGCCCGCCCGCGCCGACGCCGACCGAGCCGCCGGCGGCACCGGAGAAGCCCGGGTCCCCGGTGTCCTGATCACCCGGAGAGCGACGTGATCGTCTCGCGCAGCCAGCCGAGCTCGGCCTGGGACGTGGCGCGGGCGATGGTCAGCACTCCGCGCCGGAACGGATCGTCCAACTCCTCGGCGCGCAACGGACGGTCGCCCTCGTAGAAGAAGCTCGCGGGCTCCTCCAGGAAGGCGAGCCGGCGCCGCAGCACGGCCGCCTGCGCGCCGGAGTCGTCCAGGTGCCGCAGGAAGGCGAGAACCGTGAACCACCGGTTCTCGTCGGTGATGTCACGCGTGGCCGGTTCGGCGAGCCGGCGGCGCAGCTCCTGGCGGCCCTCGGCGGTGAGCGTCAGGACGTGGCGGGGCGCGGCCACGGCACCGGGCTCCGTCGCCCGCGCCAGCAACCCCGCCTTCTCCAGCCGCTTGATGGCCGGATAGAGCGTGCTCTCGGCCACGGGACGCACGTGACCCGCCAGCGCCGTGATGCGTTTGCGCAGCTCATAGCCGTGCAGCGGGGTGTCGTAGAGGAATCCGAGGATGGCGAGCTCCAGCATGCACGCATTCTGCCGCACCGACGCTGTACCTCCCTGCCGTCATACTGCGGCTACGTAATACATCGGTACCGATGTATTGTCCTGGGTGGACAACCGAGGAGGGGCACATGAGGCAGGCCGAGTTCGACGGCAGGGGAAGCCGCATCCGCTGGACCGAGACGCCCGGTGAGGAACCGGCACGCGTGTACGTGCACGGGCTGGGAGCGGTCTCGGCCGTCTATCACGCGCACATCGCGGCCCGACCCGAACTCGCGGGCCGCCGCAGCCTGTTCGTCGATCTGCCCGGACACGGCACGAGCGATCGCCCCGAGGACTTCGGATACACGCTGGAGGACCACGCGGACGCCCTGGCGGCCGTCCTGGACGCCGCGCACCTGACCGGTGCCGAACTGATCGCGCACAGCATGGGCGGGTCGGTCGCGCTCGTGCTCGCCCACCGGAGGCCCGAGCTCGTCTCCCGGCTGGTCCTCACCGAGGCCAACCTCGACGCCGCGCCCCCGGCCACGGCGGGCAGCACCTGGATCGACGCCTACGAGGAGGACGACTTCGTGGCAGGCGGCCACGCGCGCGTGCTCGCGAAGGCCGGCCCCCTGTGGGCGGCGACCATGCGGCTGGCCGACCCGCGCGCCCTGCACCGCAGCGCGGCCGGACTCAGGCGGGGATCGGCGCCCACGATGCGAGCGATCCTCGAAGGCCTGCCGATCGAGCGCGTGTACCTCCAGGGCGAACTCAGCGGCGAGGTGGAGGGGCGAGAAGCACTGGAGGCGGCAGGAGTGCGCGTGGTGACCGTCCCCGGCGCCGGACACAACGTCATGTTCGACAACCCCGACGCCTTCGCCGCGGCGGTCGCCGGGAAGGAGTGACCAAGTTCAGTCCGCGCGGACGGCCAGGGCCAGGAAGCGGTCGTCCTCGTCGACGTACGAGCGCATGCGCCACCCCGAACCGGACAGCAGCGGACGGAGGTTGGGCTCGGCGCGCAGGTCCTCCGGCGTGACCTGCCGTCCCTGGCGCGCGGCGAGCGCGGCCCTGCCGATCGGATGGAACAGGGCCAGGACGCCGCCGGGCCGCACCACCCGGGCCAACTCGCGCAGGTTCTCGGACGGACTGGGCAGATGGGAGATCAGGCCCGCTCCGAAGACGGCGTCGAGCGACCGGGAACGGAGCGGCAGCGCCGCCACGTCGGCGAGCAGCAGCCGTCCGTCGCGGTCCCTGCCGGCCCGTACCGCCGCCTGGAGCATGGCCGGGGTCAGATCCGCCCCCACGACCACTCCCGAGGGCCCCACGGCCGCCCGCAGGGGCGGCAGGGCACGTCCGGTGCCGCAGCCAGCGTCGAGCACGCGGTCGCCCGCACGCAGCCCGAGCTCCGCGACCGCGGCGGCGTAGGCGGGGCCGTCGTCCGGGAACCGGCTGTCCCAGTCGGCGGCACGGGCCGAGAAGAATTCCTGGACGTGTGTGTGGTCGTCGCTCATGCTCCGCATGATCCCTCACCGACACGGATGACGACCGGGCGCACACGTTCGGGCGTGACGCGATCGTTCCGACGCATCTCTGTGCCACATTGCAACACCTTTCGAAATGCGCCCTCTTTGTGCGCCCCTGCGCCGACTAGCGTCCCCTGGCCATGGGACACCTGGACCACGCAGCCCTGGGCTGGCTGACGCCCGCACTCTCGTACGTCATGGCCTGCATCGGCGCCGCGCTCGGCCTGCGCTGCACCGTGCGTGCCCTCGCGGCCACCGGACGGTCGCGCCGCAACTGGCTGATCACCGCGGCCTCGGCCATCGGGACCGGCATCTGGACCATGCACTTCGTGGCCATGCTCGGCTTCAGCGTCAGCGGTACCGACATCCGCTACGACGTCCCGCTGACCATCGCGAGTCTCCTGGTCGCCATGGTCGTCGTCTCCGCGGGCGTCTTCGCGGTCGGCTACGGCCGCGACCGGGTCCGCGCGCTCCTCCTGGGCGGACTCACCACCGGCCTGGGCGTGGCGAGCATGCACTACCTGGGCATGGCCGCCGTACGGCTGCACGGCGGCGTCCACTACGACCCGCTGCTCGTCGGACTCTCCGTCCTCATCGCCGTCGTCGCGGCGACGGCGGCCCTGTGGGCGGCGCTCAACATCAAGTCGCCCGTGGCCGTCACCATCGCCTCGCTCATCATGGGCGCCGCGGTCAGCAGCATGCACTACACCGGCATGTTCGCGGTGAGCGTGCGGGTCTCGCCCTCCGGGGCCGTCCTGCCCGGGGCCACGGCGATGCAGTTCATCTTCCCGCTCGCCGTCGGCCTCGGCTCCTACCTGTTCCTCACCTCGGCCTTCGTCGCGCTGTCGCCCACCTCAGGAGAGCGCGAGGCATCCGCCTCCGCGCAGCGCACGGTCCAGGGCGTCCCCTCCTAGCGGCGGATCCGGGCCCGGCCGGCCCGACGACACGCCCCCGAACCACTCCCGAGCGAGGAGGCCATGCGTACACCGCGTAGGACCCCCACATCCGGCGCCGAGACGCCGCGGCAGACACCCGCACGCGGGCGTCGCGCCCATGCCGGACCACCCGCCGACGAAAGCCCGGACGACACCGCCGGGCCCCCGGCCGAGGACATACCCGCGCGCGCGGGACACTGGCGGATACGCCCCCGCACGGTCCGCGCCAAGATCGTCTGCCTGCTCATGGTGCCCGTCGTCTCCCTGCTCGCACTGTGGGCGTACGCCACCGTCAGCACCGCCCAGGACGTGTCCCGGCTGCGGCAGTTGCAGCGCGTGGACGACACCGTCCGCTCACCCGTCGCCGCCGCCGTGACCGCGCTCCAGGCGGAACGTGCCGCCGCCGTCCGTTACGCGACGGACCCGTCCACCGCGCGCAGCGACGACCTCCGCAGGCTCGCCGGGCGTACCGACGAGGCCGTGGCACGGCTGCGGCTCGGCGACGACAACACGGTCGCCGACAGCGAGGAACTGCCCGCCGGAGTCGCCCGCCGGCTCCAGGACTTCGTGACCGGCGCGGAACAACTGCGCTCCGTGCGCGCCGCCGTGCTCGACCGCAGCGCCGGATGGGACGAGACGTACGGCCGCTACACCAGCACCATCGCGGGCGCCTTCGCGGTGGGCGGAGCCCTCACCGGCATCCAGGACGCCGAACTCGGCTCCGACGCGCGCGTGCTGCTCGAGTTCTCCCGCGCGGGCGAGTCGCTGGCCCAGGAGGACGCCGTACTGGCGAGCGCGCGGTCGGCAGGTGTCCTCGCCGGGGAGCGGCTGCGGCTGTTCACCGGGGCCGTCGACACCCGCCGGGCCCTCACGCAGAGCGCCGTGGCCGACCTGCGCGGCTCCGACCGGGACGCCTGGCGGAAGGTCGCGGGCAGCGCCGCCTACGCCACGCTGACTGCCGCCGAGGACCGGGCACTTGCCGCCGGCCCCGGCGCCCGCGCCGTCCGGTCGACGCCGGAGCACACCTGGCAGACGGCACACACACGCGTGCAGGACGGCATGCGGGCCGTCGAACGGACCGCGGGAAGCGGCGTCTCCCACCGCGCCGACCCGTTCACGCGGGGACTGCTCACCCCGGCCGGGGCCGCCGTCCTGCTCGGCCTGATCGCCGTCGCCGCGTCGCTCGTCATCTCCGTGCGCATCGGACGCGGCCTCGTCGTCGAGCTCGTCAGCCTGCGCAACAGCGCCCTGGAGATCGCCCGCCGCAAACTCCCGGAGGCCATGGACCGGCTGCGCGCGGGCGACGAGATCGACATCCGGTCCGAGGCCCCGCCCGGGCCGCCGGCCGAGGACGAGACCGGTCAGGTCGCCGAGGCCCTGGCCACCGTGCACCGGGCCGCACTACGGGCCGCGGTGGAGCGCGCCGAACTGGCCAGCGGCATCTCCGGGGTCTTCGTCAACCTGGCCCGCCGCAGCCAGATCCTCGTCCACCGTCAGCTCAGCCTGCTCGACAGCATGGAACGCCGCTCCGACGACCCGAACGAACTGAGCGACCTCTTCCGGCTCGACCACCTCACCACCCGCATGCGCCGCCACGCGGAGAGCCTGATCATCCTCTCCGGAGCGGCACCCGGCCGCGCCTGGCGCATGCCGGTCCCGCTGACCAACGTGGTCCGCGCGGCCGTCTCCGAGGTCGAGGACTACGCCCGCGTGGAGGTGCGCCAACTGCCCGACGCGTCCGTGATCGGCGCGGCGGTCGCCGACCTCACCCACTTGCTGGCCGAGATCATCGAGAACGCGGCCCAGTTCTCGCCGCCCCACACGCGCGTGCGTGTCACCGGCGAACCCGTCGGCAACGGCTACGCCGTCGAGGTCGAGGACCGCGGTCTGGGCATGGGCAAGGAGACCCTCGCGGAGGCCAACCGCCGTATCGAGCAGTCCGAGGCACTCGACCTGTTCGACAGCGACCGGCTCGGCCTGTTCGTGGTCAGCAGGCTCGCCGCCCGGCACGGCATCAAGGTGCACCTGCGCACCTCGCCCTACGGCGGAACCACCGCGGTCGTCCTGCTGCCCACGGCGCTGCTGCACATCAAGGCGGCGGAACGTTCCCCCGCCCAGGCGGCGGACCGCGAACGGCGCACGGAACGCGAGTACGCGCGCGTGGCCGCCACCGAACGGGAGCAGGAGTCCGTGCCCGCCCCGTCCGAGCGGCCCGCTCTCGTGGCCCCCCTGACCGCCGCGGCCGACCGGGAACGGTCCGACACCCCGCCCTCCGGAGTCACCGCCCTGCGGCTGCACCGACCGCCCGAGGAACCGGAGGAGGCCGACGACCTCCCCCGCCGTGTCCGGCAGGCGAGCCTCGCTCCCCAGTTGCGCACGCAGCGCTCCCAGGAGCCGGCCCCGGCGGCCGCCGCCCGGGACGACGACGGCCGTACTCCCGAGGTCGTCCGGGACCGGATGGCGGCGTACCGGGACGGCTGGGCGCGCGGCGGGGGCAGGCGGCCCGGCCGCGGTGCCACCCCAGATTCCCCGGCGGGCAGATACAGCAGCGAAGGAGACCGAGGATGATCCAGGACCCGAGCACGAGGGCCGACATGGGGGTCCCCCCGCGCGAGCGCGGCCGGGAATGGGGGAGGTCCGGCGAACTCGACTGGCTGCTGGACGACCTGGTGCTGCGCGTCAGCGAGGTCCGGCATGCGGTGGTGCTCTCCAACGACGGCCTCGCCGTGGGCGCCTCGACGGATCTGCGGCGTGAGGACGCGGAACATCTTGCCGCGGTCTCCTCCGGTTTCCACAGCCTGGCGAAGGGCGCGGGCCGCCACTTCGGTGCCGGAGGAGTGCGCCAGACCATGGTCGAGATGGACGACGGCTTCCTGTTCGTGGCCGCCGCGGGGGACGGCTCCTGTCTCGCCGTCCTCACCGCGGTGACCGCGGACATAGGCCTGGTCGCCTACGAGATGGCACGGCTGGTCAAGCGGGTCGGCGAGCACCTCTACACGCCGCCGCGCGTGGGCGCGCGGCCACCCGCCGCCGGATGAGAGGGAAGGGCGGTCGGCTGAGATGACCGAGGACATGGCGGGCGTCCCGTACGGACAGGGAAGCCAGTGGTACGACGGCGAGGCCGGCCCCCTCGTCCGCCCCTACGCGATGACGGGAGGCCGCACCAGACCCGGCCCCACCGGGGTGCGTTTCGACCTGATCGCCCTCGTCACCCTCGACGTCGGCGCGCCCGGAGCCGGCGACGACACGGCGCTCGGGCCGGAACACCGGGCCCTCATCGACCTCTGCCGCACCGAGACGCAGTCGGTGGCGGAGCTGTCCGCGGGCGCCGACCTGCCCGTGGGCGTGGTCAGGGTGCTGCTGGGGGACCTCCTGGAACTCGGCTGTGTCAGCGTCAGCCGTCCGGTGCCTCCCGCGCAGTTGCCCGACGAACGGATTCTGCGCGAGGTGATCGAAGGGCTGCGGGCGCTGTAGATGAACGTTCAGAACCGGGCAACAAGCGGTCCAACCCCCCGAAGGGGGACTCCAGTTGTCATGATGCTGCCTTCGCGCCCCCGTACCGGCGTCGCCGCCCTTCGCCGGCCCTCCCGAGAGAAGTGATCGATGGTCTCCGAGAACTCCGACGCCCAGGGCGGCGAGACGACCGCCCTCGCGCTGAAGATACTGGTCGCCGGCGGGTTCGGCGTGGGCAAGACCACCCTGGTCGGCGCGGTCAGCGAGATCAGGCCGCTGCGCACGGAGGAACTGCTCAGCGAGGCGGGCCAGTCGGTGGACGACACCGACGGTGTGGACCAGAAGGTCACCACCACCGTAGCCATGGACTTCGGGCGGATCACCATCCGCTCGGGCCTGTCCCTCTATCTCTTCGGCACCCCCGGCCAGGACCGCTTCTGGTTCCTGTGGGACGAGTTGTCACAGGGGGCCCTGGGTGCCGTGGTCCTCGCGGACACCCGGCGCCTGGAGGACTGCTTCCCGGCCGTGGACTACTTCGAGCACCGGCACATCCCGTTCGTGGTGGCCGTCAACTGCTTCGCCGGCGCCCGGACCTACGGCGCCCACGACGTCTCGCGCGCCCTCGATCTCGACCAGGGCACCCCCGTGGTGCTGTGCGACGCACGGGACCGCGACTCGGGCAAGGAGGTGCTGATCAGGCTGGTCGAGTACGCCGGGCGGATGCACACCGCCCGGCTGCTCGACTCGGTGGGCTGACCGCGGGCGAGGGGCCGGCCCACCGGCACGTCACTCCGCGACGGCCTTCTCCGCCAGCACCTTGTCGATCTTCACGCGGACGAGGAGTTCGCCCGGGACTCCGTTGCGGGCGCCGAACTCCTCGGCCCGTTCCTCGCCCATGTACCGCGCCCCGATCCGGCCGGCCCAGTGCCGGACCTCGTCGAGGTCCTCGGACAGCAGGGCCCGGCCACGCAGCACCACGTAGTCGAAGGGCGGCCGGTCGTCGTCCACGCACAGGGCGACACGGCCGTCCCGCGCCAGGTTGCGCCCCTTCACGGTCTCCTTCCCGGTGTTGAACACCAGGTCGTCACCGTCGAGCACGAACCAGATCGGCGCCACATGCGGACTTCCGTCGGCCCGGACGGTCGACAACTTGCCGGTGCGGGTGCCGTGCGAGACGAACTCCCGCCATTCCTCATCGGTCATCTTCTGTGCCATGTCCCCATTCTCCTTGCCCCGTTGACGGTCGTGGGGAAGGCTTGCTGAGGGATCCTCCGGGCAGGAGGGGACGTCACACGGGGAGACGGGACACATGCCGCAGAAGCAGGGGCTCGGCTGGCTGCTGGACGATCTGACCGAGCGCGTCGAGCACGTGCGGCACGCACTCGTGCTGTCCAACGACGGGCTGGTGACCGGCGCCAGTACCGGACTGCGCCGCGAGGACGCGGACCATCTCGCCGCCGTCTCGTCGGGGCTGCACAGCCTGGCCAAGGGCTCGGGACGCCACTTCGGCGCGGGCCAGGTACGGCAGACGATGATCGAGTTCGACGACGCGGTGCTGTTCGTCACCGCGGCGGGCACCGGTAGCTGTCTGTGCGTGCTGAGCGGCTCCGAGGCCGACATCGGCCGGATCGCCTACGAGATGACGCGGCTCGTCAACCGGGTCGGCGAGCATCTCGACGTGGACGCCCGCCACCCCGAGCGGAGCCCTGAGACAGAGCTCTGACCTGCAAGTTCTCCAGCTCCTCGGGGTTATCCACAGGCTCCCCGCGCTCCTCGTCCCACCGGCTACGGTTTCTGTCACGGCGAGCGCACTCAGCGTGAGCGACGACTACACGGGGGAGCGAGCATGACGAGCAGCACCATCACCCGACTCCAGCGAACCGCCTACACCTCCAGCCGCGCCGCACGGGAACTGGGCCTCAAGCGCAGTGAGTTCGACCTCGCGGTCCACCTCGGCCGGATCCGGACGGTCCCCGACGAAGGGGGAGGGGGCCGACGCATCGCGCGGTCGGAGGTCGACCGGCTGCGGGCCACGGACGGCTTTCCCGACTCACTGCGCGAACGGGTACGGCTCGTGGGCACCACCGAGGGCGCGAAGGTCATGGACATCCCCGTCGGCAGGTTCACGCGCCTCGCACGCCTCGGCCTGTTCTCGCCGGTGCGCTTCTATCTGAACCGCTACCGGGCCGTCGTCTGGCTGTATCTGGCGGACGAACTCGCGGAGTTCGCGACCGTGGCGGAGAACAGGCCGCTGCTGACCGCACGGCGTATGCCCGAGAGCCTGCGCGACCTGCTGGACGAGGGCGTGGACCTCCGCGCCCGCAACTGGCGCGGACGCCACCGCGGGTTCCTCCTGCGGCTGGCCCAGGACCCCTGGGAGAGCGCCGGAGTCCTTGCCGCGTTCCTCGATCCCGTCCGGCTCGCGGAGCTCGTCCCGGACCCCTACGAGCGGTCCCGCCTGAGCCGCTTCCGGCCGGCACCACCCGCGCACGGGGTGCCGGCCACCCCCGCCGGGCAGCTCGTCGAGAAGATCATGACGGCGGACGACCCGGCCGAGACCGCCTGGCTGAGGACCGAACTGGCCCGCGCCCTCGAGGACGCGCGGCGCTTCCGGCCGGCGCCCCGGCCGGCGGGCCGGCAGGCACCGTCCGTCCCTCCGGCGGAGGAGCCGGCACCGCGGGAACCGTCCCGCGGACTGCTGGGCTGGCTCCGCCGCAGAAGCGCCTGACCTACAGCGGGCGGAACAGCCCCTCCTGGACGACGGACACCAGCAGCCGTCCCTCCCGGTCGTAGATCCGGCCACGGGCGAGCCCGCGGCCACCCGTCGCGATGGGCGACTCCTGGTCGTACAGGAACCACTCGTCCGTGCGGAACGGCCGGTGGAACCACATGGCGTGGTCCAACGACGCGATGTCGAAGCTCCGCGGGCCCCACAGGGGCTGGACCGGGAGGCGGACGGCGTCCAGGAGCGTCATGTCGCTCGCATAGGTCAGCGCGCAGGTGTGCACGACCGGGTCGTCCCCGAGCGGCCCGACCGCGCGCATCCACACCGCGCTGCGCGGCTCGGCGTCCTTGACCTCCTCGGCGGTCCAGCGCAGCCGGTCCACGTAGCGGATGTCGAAGGGCTGGCGGCGCGCCATCCGCTCCAACTGCTCCGGCAGCTCGCCCAGATGCTCCCGGATCTCGTCGCTCACCCTCGGCAGGGACTCCGGGTCCGGGACCTTGCGGGCGGGAGGGAGCTGGTGCTCGAAGGGACCTTCCTCGGGCTTGTGGAAGGAGGCGGTGAGATTGAAGATCGTGCGGCCCTGCTGCACGGCGGTGACCCGGCGCGTCGTGAACGACCGTCCGTCCCGCACCCGCTCGACCTGGTACACGATCGGTACGCCGGGCCGGCCCGGGCGCAGGAAGTACGCGTGCAGCGAGTGCACCGGACGCTCGCCGTCCGTGGTCCGGGCGGCGGCGACCAGCGCCTGTCCCGCCACCTGGCCGCCGAAGACCCGCTGGAGGGACTCGTGCGGGCTTCGGCCGCGGAAGATGTTGACCTCGATCTGCTCCAGGTCGAGCAGGTCGACGAGCCTCTCGGCCGGGTTCGTCATGGGTGGGATTCTCCTTGGCTCACAACTGGCCTGCGGCTCACAACTGGCCTGCGGCGCGCGGCCGGCCCGTGGCTCACAGCTGGCCGACGTCGGTGACCCGGACGACCGCGCGGCCCTCGGCGTCGGAGGCGGTGAGGTCGATCTCGGCGCTGATGCCCCAGTCGTGGTCGCCGTTCGGGTCGGCGAAGGTCTGCCGGACACGCCACAGCCGGTTCTGCGGCTCCTCCTCGATCCGCAGCAGCTTGGGGCCGCGGGCGTCGGGGCCGGTGCCGAGGTCGTCGTACTCGTCCCAGTATCTGTCCATCGCCTCGCCCCACGCGTCGGCGTCCCAGCCGGACTCGCCGTCCATCTCGCCGAGCTCCTCGACCTGGTCCAGGGCGGCGAGTTCGACGCGGCGGAACAGGGCGTTGCGGACCAGGACGCGGAAGGCGCGCGCGTTGGCGGTGACCGGCTTGACCTCGTCGGCCTTCTCCTGGGCCTCCTCGGCGGTCATCTCCTCCGGGTTGGCGAGCTGCTCCCACTCGTCGAGGAGGCTGGAGTCGACCTGGCGGACCGTCTCGCCGAGCCACTCGATCAGGTCCTGAAGATCCTCGGACTTCAGGTCGTCCGGGATGTTGTGGTCGAGCGCCTTGTAGGCACTCGCGAGGTAGCGCAGGACGATGCCCTCGGTGCGGGCGAGGTCGTAGAAGGACACCAACTCCGTGAAGGTCAGCGCCCGCTCGTACATGTCGCGGATGACGGACTTCGGGGAGAGGGGATGGTCGCCGACCCAGGGGTGGCTCTTGCGGTAGGTGTCGTACGCGTGGAAGAGGAGCTCCTCCAGCGGCTTCGGGTAGCTGATGTCCTGGAGACGCTCCATGCGCTCCTCGTACTCGACGCCGTCCGCCTTCATCGCGGCCACCGCCTCGCCCCTCGCCTTGTTGAGCTGGGCCACGAGGATCTGCCGGGGGTCGTCCAGCGTGGACTCCACGACGGACACCATGTCCAGGGCGTAGGACGGCGATTCCGGGTCGAGCAGCTCGAACGCGGCGAGCGCGAACGTGGACAGCGGCTGGTTGAGCGCGAAGTCCTGCTGGAGGTCCACGGTGAGGCGGACGATCCGTCCGGTGGCGTCGGGCTCGTCGAGCTTCTCGACGATGCCGCCGTCCAGCAGCGAGCGGTAGATGGCGATCGCCCGCCGGATGTGCTTGAGCTGCTGCTTGCGCGGCTCGTGGTTGTCCTCCAGGAGGTGCCGCATCGCCGCGAAGGCGTTGCCGGGGCGGGCGATCACCGACAGCAGCATGGTGTGGGTGACCCGGAACCGGGACGTCAGCGGCTCCGGCTCGGAGGCGATCAGCTTCTCGAAGGTGTTCTCCGACCAGGCGACGAACCCCTCGGGCGCCTTCTTGCGGACGACCTTGCGGCGCTTCTTCGGGTCGTCGCCCGCCTTGGCGAGCGCCTTCTCGTTCTCGATGACGTGCTCGGGAGCCTGGGCGACGACGAAGCCGGCCGTGTCGTAGCCGGCCCGGCCCGCGCGGCCGGCGATCTGGTGGAACTCGCGGGCGCGCAGGGTGCGGACGCGGCTGCCGTCGTACTTGGTCAGCGCCGTGAACAGGACCGTGCGGATGGGCACGTTGACACCGACGCCGAGGGTGTCCGTGCCGCAGATGACCTTCAGCAGGCCGGCCTGGGCGAGCTTCTCCACCAGGCGGCGGTACTTGGGCAGCATGCCGGCGTGGTGGACACCGATGCCGTGCCGCACGTAGCGGGAGAGGTTGCGGCCGAACTTGGTGGTGAAGCGGAAGTTGCCGATCAGGTCGGCGATCTGGTCCTTCTCCTCGCGCGTGCACATGTTGATGCTCATCAGCGCCTGCGCCCGCTCCACGGCCTGCGCCTGCGTGAAGTGCACGATGTACACCGGCGCCTGCTTGGTCTCCAGGAGCTCCGTCAGGGTCTCGGTGAGCGGGGTGAACTTGTACTCGTAGGAGAGCGGGACCGGACGGGTCGCCGAGCGGACCACCGACGTCGGCCGGCCGGTGCGCCGGGTGAGGTCCTTCTCGAACATCGAGACGTCGCCGAGCGTGGCCGACATGAGGACGAACTGCGCCTGGGGCAGCTCCAGGATCGGGATCTGCCAGGCCCAGCCGCGGTCCGCCTCGGCGTAGAAGTGGAACTCGTCCATGACGACCTGGCCGACGTCCGCGTTCCTGCCGTCGCGCAGCGCGATCGACGCCAGCACCTCGGCGGTGCAGCAGATGACGGGGGCGTCGGCGTTGACGGAGGCGTCTCCGGTCAGCATGCCGACGTTCTCCGTGCCGAACATCTTGCACAGCTCGAAGAACTTCTCCGACACGAGGGCCTTGATGGGCGCTGTGTAGAAGGTGACCTCGTCACGGGCGAGGGCGGCGAAGTGCGCACCCGCCGCGATCATGCTCTTGCCGGAGCCGGTGGGCGTCGACACGATCACGTTCGCGCCGGACACCACCTCGATCAGCGCCTCCTCCTGGTGGGGGTAGAGCGTCAGACCCCGCTCCTCCGTCCACGACTCGAAGGCTTCGTAGAGGGCGTCGGGATCGGCGGTCGGCGGGAGCTGATCGATGAGGGTCACCCACCCATCTTGCCTGCCCGGATGCCCGAGGGGGGAATCGGATGCGGGTCCGAAGATCACGACCAGTACGCTGTGACGCCGACGGAGCGTCAGCGGCGCCGGTCAACTGGACAGTGGCACACGAGGAATGGGGCGGGCGACGCCGATGATGGGACCAGCACACTCACTGTCGGGCGCCGCGGCCTGGCTGGGCGTAGGAGCGGCTGCCGCCGCATCCGGGCACACCATGCCCTGGCCCGTCCTGCTGGCCGGGGCCCTGATCTGCGCGGGTGCCGCGCTCGCTCCCGACCTCGACCACAAGGCGGCCACGATCTCGCGGGCCTTCGGGCCGATCTCAAGGGCCCTGTGCGAGATCGTCGACAAGCTCTCGTACGCCGTCTACAAGGCCACCAAGAAGCAGGGCGACCCGCGCCGCTCCGGCGGGCACCGCACGCTCACCCACACCTGGCTGTGGGCGGTACTGATCGGCGCGGGATGCTCGGTGGCGGCGATCACCGGTGGCCGCTGGGCCGTGCTGGCGATCCTGTTCGTGCACATGGTGCTGGCCATCGAGGGCCTGCTGTGGCGGGCGACCCGGGGCTCCAGCGCGGACGTCCTGGTGTGGCTGCTGGCCGCGACCAGCGCGTGGATCATCGCGGGCGTCCTGGACAAGCCGGGCAACGGCTCGGACTGGCTGTTCACGCAGCCGGGCCAGGAGTACCTGTGGCTGGGGCTGCCGGTCGTGCTGGGTGCGCTCGTGCACGACATCGGGGACGCGCTGACCGTCTCCGGCTGCCCGATCCTGTGGCCGATCCCGGTGGGCCGCAAGCGCTGGTACCCGATCGGCCCGCCGAAGGTGATGCGCTTCCGGGCCGGGAGCTGGGTGGAGCTGAAGGTGCTCATGCCGGCGTTCATGCTGCTCGGGGGAGTGGGCTGCGCGGCGGCCCTCAACTTCATCTGAGGCGGGGACACGGGCCGGGGCGCCGGCCGGGGCCTGAGGGCTTCCCGTCAGCCCTGACCGGTCCCGGTCCCGCCTCCGTAGCGCCGTTCGAAGGCGGCCACGCGTCCCTCGGAGTCCACCGTCCGCGCCTTGCCGGTGTAGAAGGGGTGGCTCTCGGAGGAGATCTCCACGTCCACCACCGGGTACGTCTCGCCGTCGTCCCACTCGATGGTCTGCTCGCTGGTGGCGGTCGACCGGGTCAGGAAGGCGTAGCCGGCGGAGCGGTCGCGGAAGACGACCTCGTGGTAGTCGGGGTGCTTGTCCTGCTGCATGGATGCTCCTCGGGGGACGTGGCGTACGGCGTGGGCGGTACGGCGGTGGGGGCAGGTGCGGGAACGGCGGGGCGGCAGCGCGGGTCAGCCGGGCAGGGACTCCTCGTCGACGATGTGCATCGCGGCCTCCTCCGCGGACGCGGCGGCTCCGTCGATGCCCACGTCCGTGGCGACCAGCGCGCTCTCCTCGTCCTCGTGGACCCCTTCGTCGGGGGCCACGAGACGGCCCGAGCGCATCGCGCCGACCTCGTTGTCCAGCAGTTCGCCGTCGGTGCCGTCGCAGTCACCGATGCCGTCGCCGTCGACGGGCGCGAGGTCGGGCGTCTCCTCCGCGAGCCGCTGGTCCAGCGTCTCGCCCCGGCGGCGCTCGGCGGCCGTCACACCGCTGTGCTCCACCGCCCACGGTTTCTCCGGCGGGGACCAGCCGCGGTCGAGCGGATCGCCGACTCCGTCGTCCTCCAGGGTGTCCTCCGCGTCGAGCAGACCCGCGTCGTCCTGGATCTCGGAGCCGTCGGGCTGGTAGACGTCGTCTCCCCATCCGTCGGAGCTGTCCACGGATACCTCCAGGTGAAGGGGACGGACCCGGTCCTGCCGCGGCCCGGGGCGGACCGCGGACTCACGGGGCACTCGCCGCGCCCACCGTCGAACCCTGCCGTCCGCGGGCGCTCCCTGAGCCGGTGCTGCTGTCCAGCCTTCCACCCCCGCTCGGGACTGCGCAACGCCAGCGCGGACGCCGTGGCGGCCGGAGCGGGTGGGGAGGGCGACGGGGTGCGCCAGGCTCGGCGATGCCGGGGCGGGTGCCCCGGTACCGCCGAACCCGCCCGTCCTCACCCGTGCCAGGACCTCCACAGCGCCGCATACGCCCCCTCCGCCGCGACGAGCTCGTCGTGGCTGCCCAGTTCGCTGATGCGGCCGTTCTCGACGACGGCGATGACGTCGGCGTCGTGGGCGGTGTGCAGGCGGTGGGCGATGGCGACCACGGTGCGGCCGTCGAGGACGCGGGCCAGGGAGCGCTCCAGGTGACGCGCCGCCCGGGGATCCAGCAGCGAGGTCGCCTCGTCCAGGACCAGCGTGTGCGGGTCGGCCAGCACCAGGCGGGCCAGCGCGACCTGCTGGGCCTGGGCCGGAGTGACGGTCAGCCCGCCGGAGCCGACCTCGGTGTCGAGGCCGTCGTCGAGGGCCCGCGCCCACCCGTCCGCGTCGACCGCGCCGAGGGCCGCCCACAGCTCGGCGTCCGTGGCGTCCGTCCGGGCGAGCAGGAGGTTGTCGCGCAGGGAGCCCACGAAGACGTGGTGCTCCTGGTTGACGAGGGCCACGTGCTCGCGGACCCGTTCGGCGGGCATCCGGGACAGCTCGGCCCCGCCGAGGGTGATCCGGCCGTCCCGGGGCGCGTAGATGCCGGCCAGCAGCCTGCCCAGGGTGGACTTGCCGGCGCCCGAGGGGCCGACCAGCGCCAGCCTGGTGCCGGGCGCGACCTCCAGGGACACCTTGCGCAGGACGTCGACGCCCTCCAGGTAGCCGAAGTGCACCCGGTCGGCGTGGACGTCCCGCCCCTCGGGAGCGAGCCCGGCGTCGCCGGCGGCCGGCTCGATGTCCCGGACCCCGACCAGCCGGGCCAGCGACACCTGGGCCACCTGGAGCTCGTCGTACCAGCGCAGGATCAGCCCGACCGGATCGACCAGCATCTGCGCGATCAGGGCGCCCGTCGTCAACTGGCCGACCCCGATCCAGCCCTGGAGGACGAACACCCCGCCCACCATCAGCACCGACGAGAGGATCATCACGTGGCTGACGTTGACGCACGGGAAGAGCACCGACCGCAGCCACAGCGTGTACCGCTCCCAGGCCGTCCACTCCTTGATCCGCCGCTCCGACAGCTCGATGCGGCGCGCGCTCAGCCGGTGCGCCTCGACGGTGCGCCCGGCGTCCACGGTCTCGGCGAGCGCGGCGGCCACGGCGGCGTAGCCGGCGGCCTCCGAGCGGTACGCCGAGGGCGCCCGCTTGAAGTACCAGCGGCAGCCGATCACCAGTACCGGCAGGGCGAGGAGCACGGCGGCGGCCAGGGGCGGCGCGGTGATCACCAGCCCGCCGAGGAGCAGGGCCGCCCACACCACGCCGATCGCGAGCTGCGGCACGGCCTCCCGCATCGCGTTGCCGAGCCGGTCGATGTCCGTCGTGATCCGGGACAGCAGGTCACCGGTGCCGGCCCGTTCCAGGACGCCCGGCGGCAGGCCGACCGCCCGTACGAGGAAGTCCTCGCGCAGGTCCGCCAGCATGCGCTCGCCGAGCATCGAACCGCGCAGCCGCACCTGCCGTACGAAGACGGCCTGGACGACCAGTGCGATCAGGAACAGCCCGGCCGTCAGCTCCAGACGGAGTTCCCGGGCCCCGTCCGACACCCGCTCGACGAGGTCGCCGAGGAGCCAGGGTCCGACCATGGAGGCCACCACCGCGACGGTGTTGACGCCGACCAGGAGCGCGAAGGCGCGGCGGTGCCGGTGGAACAGTTCGGCCACGTAGGCGCGTACGGTCGCGGTGGCCCCGACGGGCAGGGTGGTCGCCGTCGTCGGTGCCGCCGGGTCGTACGCCGGTGGCGCCACGCCGATCATGCGCTCTCCTCGATCTCTTCCAGTTCGTGCAACAGGTCCCGCTCGTTCAGCGCGCCTTGTTCGCGCACCACGTCCCGCTTGTGCAGCGCGTCTTCCTTGCCGGGCACCTGCCGGTCGATCGGCACGCCGTCCGACGCGGCCTCCTCGTCCGTCTCGCGGGTGACGACCGCGCGGTACCGGGGTTCCTTGCGCACCAGTTCGCGGTGCACGCCGACGGCCACGACCTCGCCCTCGTGCACGAGCACCACGCGGTCGGCGTGGTCCAGGAGCAGCGGCGAGGAGGTGAACACCACGGTGGTGCGCCCGGCCCGCAGGTCACGGATGCCCTGGGCGATCCGCGCCTCGGTGTGCGAGTCGACGGCGGAGGTCGGTTCGTCCAGGACGAGCACCTCCGGGTCGGTGAACAGGGACCGGGCCAGGGCCAGCCGCTGGCGCTGGCCGCCGGACAGGGACCGTCCGCGTTCGGTGATGCGCGCGTCCATCGGGTCCTCGGCGTCCAGGGAGCCCTGGACGAGAGCCGCCAGCACGTCCGCGCACTGCGCGGCCGCGAGCGCCTCCTCGGCGCCGACGTCACCCGAGGCGGGCACGTCGAGCAGTTCGCGCAGGGTTCCGGAGAGCAGGACCGGGTCCTTGTCCTGGACGAGGACCGCCGTGCGCGCCGCGTCGAGCGGCAGCTCGTCCAGCGGCACCCCGCCCAGCAGCACCGACGTGCCCTGGTCCGCGGGGTGCCCGCCGAGGCGTTCCGCGAGCAGCCCCGCCGCGTCCGGGTCGCCGCACACCACCGCGGTGAGCCGGCCGGAGGGGGCGAGCAGACCGGTGGCCGGGTCGTACAGGTCCCCGCCGGGCGGTCCGTCCCCGTCGCGGCCCCGGTCCCCGGAACCCTCGGCGGAGGTGGCCCGCTCCAGCGACAGCACCCGGGCGGCCCGCGTGGCCGACGGCCGGGAGAAGGAGTACGCCATGGCGATCTCCTCGAAGTGCCGCAGCGGATAGGTCAGGATCATGACCGAGCTGTAGACGGCGACCAGTTCGCCGATCTCGACGCGACCCTGCCGGGCCAGGTGGACGCCGTACCAGACGACCGCGATGAGCAGCAGCCCCGGCAGCAGCACCTGGATGGCGGCGATCAGCGACCACATGCGGGCGCTGCGCACGGCCGCGTGGCGGACCTCCTGGGAGGCCCTGCGGTAGCGGTCGAGGAAGAGTTCCTCGCCGCCGATGCCGCGCAGTACCCGCAGACCGGCGACGGTGTCGGAGGCCAGTTCGGTGGCGCGGCCGGCCTTCTCCCGCTGGAAGTCGGCGCGTCGGGTCGCGCGGGGCAGCAGCGGCAGGGCGGCGAGGGCCAGGACCGGCAGGCCCACGGCGACCACCACGCCGAGCGCCGGCTGGTAGACGACCAGTCCGGCGCAGACCACGACGACGGTGACCGCCGCCGCGGTGAACCGTGACCAGGCCTCCACGAACCAGCCGATCTTCTCGACGTCGCCGGTGGAGACGGCCACGACCTCGCCGGCCGCGACCCGCCGGGTCAGCGCAGAGCCCAGGTTGGCGGCCTTGTGCGCCAGCAACTGCTGGACGCGCGCGGCGGCCGTGATCCAGTTGGTGACGGCGGTGCGGTGCAGGAAGGTGTCGCCGAGCGCGCTGCCGAGGCAGCACAGGGCCAGCAGGCCGCCGGCGAGGGCGAGCCGGCGGCCGGAGTGGTCGACGACCGCCTGGACGGCCACCCCGACGCAGAGGGGCAGCGCGGAGACGGAGAGGAAGTGCAGCAGTCCCCAGGCCAGTGACTTGAGCTGTCCGCCCAACTGGTTCCTGAAGAGCCACCACAGGAACCGGGAGCCCGAGCGGGCGTCCGGCACTCCCGGGTCGGGATACGGAAGGTCTTGGATCTGCATGACGTGTGACGTCCCAGTGGCTCGTGTCAGGGGGGTGGGAGGGAGCCGCACACGGCGGCTGCAAACCGTGAAAGGTTCGCCGCAGAGCGTGGTCGGAGGCAACAGGTTTTCCGCCGTGCCGTACAGATCCGGCTGAGCTCGCGGGAACCGGCCCGCCCGTCCCGGCTGCGGCCATGGAGCGAGGAGCACACCCGCGCGTGTCCGCCTCGCCGCGCACCGCCGGGGGGAGGCGTCATTGCGGGACGTGCCCGACTCGCCGTAGAACACGGCCATGAAGAGACGGATCGCCATGTCCATGCTCGCCGGAGCGACCCTCCTGGCGGGCACCCTGTTCGGAGCGGCACCCGCCCAGTCCGCGCAGGCCAGACCCACGGCAGCCCGACAGGCCGCCGTCCCGGCCGAGTTCGGCACCGACTGGCACGACCCGGTCACCGCCGCGCCGCCCGTCACCAGGCCCTCGGGCCGGTCGTGCCAAGTCACGGTC
Organism: Streptomyces sp. NPDC091972; assembly: GCF_044756385.1. Classification (NCBI taxonomy): domain Bacteria; kingdom Bacillati; phylum Actinomycetota; class Actinomycetes; order Kitasatosporales; family Streptomycetaceae; genus Streptomyces; species Streptomyces sp. NPDC091972. Next base: position 254,468 of record NZ_JBIVSV010000003.1, read on the forward strand.
GCCGAGGCGCAGTTCAGGGACTTCACCCCGTACACCGGGAGTTACGCCCCGCCCGAGGGATGCGGCGACCGTTGGGCCAAGGTCGTGCTGCGCATGGACGGCAAGGTCAAGGGACGGCAGTTCGACCGGCTCGGGTACCTGCACGTCGGCGGGGTCGAGATCTTCCGTACGTCCACCCCGCAGCCCTCGCCCGACGGCATCGAGTGGTCCGTCGAGAAGGACGTCACGCGGTACAGCGACACCTTCCGCGGCACCCACGACGTGGAGATGCTCATCGGGAACGTCGTCGACGACACGTACACCGGGATCATCGACGTGAAGGTCACGCTCACCTTCTACCCGGGCCGCGAGGCCGCCTCGGTGCCGGACCGGGTGCTGACGCCCGACGGCAACACCCTCACCACCCCCCGCAACAGCGAACGCGTCGTGGCCGAGGTCTACGCCACCGGCTCGGGCGGCGGCTGCGAGGAGTACTGGTACCTGGCGGTGCCCTCGAACGCGCCGTACTCCTGCCAGGCCGACGACGGCCCCTACCGCGAGGTGCAGATCAAGGTGGACGGTCGACTGGCGGGAATCGCCGCCCCGTTCCCGACCGTGTGGACCGGTGGCTGGTCGAACCCCTTCCTCTGGTACGTCGTGCCGGGCCCCCGCGCCCTCGACGTCAAGCCGATCGAATACGACCTGACCCCCTTCGCCGGCATCCTCAACGACGGGGGCCCGCACCGCGTGGAGGTCGCGGTCGTCGGCGTCCCCGAGGGGCAGCCGGGCTGGAGCGCCCCCGTGAACGTCCTCGTCTGGCAGGACGCCGAGCGGGCCCACGTCACCGGCAAGCTCACCGCGCACACGAGCGGCGATCTCGCCGACTCCTCGACGTACACGCCCGGTTCGGAACACCGTGTGGACACCCGGGGTGACCACCGGCTCACCGTCGCCGGGTACGTGGACACCTCGCACGGCCGCGTCACGACCACCGTCCGGCGCTCGCTCGCGAACACCTCCACCCACCGCTGGGCCGACGGCGAGAACCCCGACGCGCTCCGGGCGACCTGGACGGACGACGAGTCGGTCACCGTCGACGGCCGCGGCCCGGCCAGGACCACCCGCACCCACCGCACGTACACGATGGACGGCACCACCACGATCGGCACGGGCGACCGGCTGCGCACCGTGCTGACCCTCGGTGACCGCGCCGACGTCACGGTGACCCGGGCCGGTCACCGCACCGGGTGGTACGGGCTCGACGACACCTACACCGGCGACGCCACGTACGCGATCAACGTCCCGCGCGACCAGCGGCACGCGGTGGGGACGAGCAGTGAGCGTTACCGCATCCGTGGTTCGTCCGGCTGCTACGACCGCTACCTCGCCACCGCCCAGGGGGTGGTGACCGAGGAGACCGACCGCTGCTGAAGCGAGTTGTGTGCGATGCGTCACAGGTGCGGTGATTTACCTGGCCGAAACGCGACGGTCTCCCGCGTGATCGACGGGCCCTCCAGAGTGATCAAGACGGAAGCAGCTTTCCGTATCGCAGAAGTCTCCGCTCGGCTTCTGTGCGTCCCCCCTCGCTCAAGGAGTGCCCGTGCCGCCGTCCGTCCCGTCCCTGCCGCGACGCGTCGCACACATACTGCGTACCTCTCTCTTCGCGCAGGTCGCCTGCGCGCTCGTGCTCGGTGTCCTCGTCGGGAAGCTGTGGCCCGGTTTCGCCTCGGACCTCCAGCCGCTCGGCGACGGCTTCACCCGGCTCATCAAGACGATCATCTCGCCGCTCGTGTTCTGTGTGGTCGTCGTCGGCATCGCCAAGGCCGGTGACCTGAAGGCGTTCGGCCGGATCGGGCTCAAGGCGCTGATCTGGTTCGAGGTCGCGAGCACCCTCGCGCTGGTCATCGGTCTGCTCGCCGCCAACCTCGTCCGGCCCGGCTCGGGGATGCACGTCGACCCGGCCACGCTCGACTCCACGGCCGTCGACGCCAAGACCGGCGGCGGGCACCTGCCCTCGACGACCGAGTTCGTCGTCAACGCGCTGCCCACCAGTTTCATCGGCGCCTTCGCCGAGAACTCGCTGCTCCAGGTGCTGGTCCTGGCCTGTCTGGTGGGTGCCGCCCTGCTGCACCTCGGCCACACCAGGGTCCCGCAGGTGCTGCCCGCCATCGAGCAGGCCCAGGAGATCATCTTCGCCGTCGTCGGCTTCGTGATGCGCCTCGCGCCGATCGCGGTGTTCGGCGCGATGGCCGTGCTGATCGGTCAGTACGGCCTCGGCGTCATCGAGACCTACGCCAAGCTGATCGTCCTGTGCTACGCGGCCGCCGCCCTCTTCGTCGTGCTACTGGCCGTGGCGCTCAAGGCGCTCACCGGGCTCAGCCTCTGGAAGTTCCTGCGCTACATCCGCGAGGAGATGCTGCTCGCGCTCGGCACCGCGTCCACCGAGTCCGTCATGCCGCGCGTGATGCAGAAGCTGCGCAGGGCCGGCGCCCGTGACGACGCGGTGGGGCTGGTCCTGCCGACCGGTTACTCCTTCAACCTCGACGGCGCCTCGCTCTACCTCTCCATCGGCACCCTCTTCATCGCCCAGGCGGTGGGCGTCGATCTGAGTCTCGGCCAGCAGATCACCGTGGTCCTGGTGCTCATGCTCACCAGCAAGGGCATGGCGGGCATCCCCGGCTCGGCCTTCCTCGCCCTGTCGGCGACCGCCTCCTCGCTCGGCGCCATCCCCGCCGGTGCCGTCGCCCTGCTCCTCGGGGTGGACCGCATCATGGACTCGATGCGCGTGGTGACCAACCTGCTCGGCAACTGCGTCGCGGTCTTCGCGGTCTCCCGGTGGGAGGGCGCGCTGGACCTCGACCGGGCGAAGAAGGTGCTGGGCGGCGACACCGCGCCCACCGCCGCGGAGGAGCCGGTACCGGCACCGCTCGTCAAGGAACCCGCCCCCGAGGCCGGTTGACCCGCCCACCGGAACAGGCCGCGACCTGCTCCCGCTGCACTTGGAGCAGGTCCCGGGCGGGCCCCGCCCCGTTCGTGCCCGGAACAGGCCGCGGCCCTCGCTCCCGGCGCACCCGGAACAGGCCCCGGTCTGCCGGCTCCCGGCGCACCTGCAACAGGCTGCGGCTTTCGTCCCCGTCGCACCCGGAACAGACACCAACCGGCCACCGTTCTCGGCGCTCGGCGCACGCGGACAGGCCCTGGGCCCCCGCCCCCGGTGTAACCGGTCAGCCCCGGCCCCGTTCGTGCCCGGAACAGGCCGCGGCCCTCGCTCCCGTCGTGCCCGGAACAGGCCCCGGTCAGCCCCGCTCCCGGCGCCCGGCACCCAGCGCACGCGGAACAGCCCCCGTCCCCGCCGCGCCCGGAGCAAACCGCAGCCCCCTCCCGCCCCACAGGCCCGGCGGCCGAGGTCTCCTCGCAGGAGTTACTGGCCGTCCACCAGCGTGTCCAGCAGGCCGCCGAGGACGTCCCGCTGCTCGTCCGTGAGCGGTGCGAGGATCTCCTCCGCGGCGGCCCGGCGCACGTCCCTCAGGCCCTGGAGGGTCTTGAGGCCGTCCTCGGTCAGCTCGATGCGTATCACCCGGCGGTTGGCCGGGTCGGGCACCCGGCGCACCTTGCCGCTCGCCTCCAGCCCGTCGACGAGCGTGGTCACCGCGCGCGGCACCACCTCCAGCCGCTCCGCCAGATCGGCCATGCGCGGCGGTGTCTCCCAGTGCGCGAGGGTGCGCAGCAGCCGGGACTGGGCCGGCGTCACGCCGAGACCGCGCTCGTGGAGTTGACGCTTCTGGATGCGGTGCACCCGGCGCGTGAGCCTGAGCAACTGCTCGGCGAGCAGGCTGTCGGAATCCGGCGTGGTCATACGGGAACAATATCAGGACCTATTTCATTGTGAGCATAGGTAACAATGAGCTAGGCTCCGACAGTCCTCTTCACCTCACCCTCCGTAGGAGACCATGCCCCGCGATCACATCGACTGGACCCCCACCCCCGGCACCGAGACCGACCAACCGCGTCAGGTGCGCCGCATCCTCCGGCTCTTCAAGCCCTACCGCGCCAAGCTCGCCGTCGTCGGCCTGCTGGTCGGCGCCTCCTCCCTCGTCACCGTGGCCACCCCGTTCCTGCTGAAGGAGACGCTGGACGTGGCCATCCCCGAGGGCCGCACCGGACTGCTCAGCCTGCTCGCGCTGGGCATGATCCTCAGTGCCGTCCTCACCGGCATCTTCGGCGTCCTGCAGACCCTGATCTCCACGACGGTCGGCCAGCGCGTCATGCACGACCTGCGCACCGCGGTCTACGGCCGCCTCCAGCGCATGTCGCTCGCCTTCTTCACCCGCACCCGCACCGGCGAGGTGCAGTCCCGCATCGCCAACGACATCGGCGGCATGCAGGCCACCGTCACCTCGACGGCCACCTCCCTGGTCTCCAACCTGACCAGCGTCGTCGCCACGATCGTCGCGATGATCGCCCTCGACTGGCGCCTGACCGTCGTCTCGCTGCTGCTGCTCCCGGTGTTCGTGTGGATCAGCCGCCGGGTCGGCAACGAACGCAAGAAGATCACCACCCAGCGCCAGAAGCAGATGGCCGCGATGGCCGCGACCGTCACCGAGTCGCTCTCCGTCAGCGGCATCCTGCTCGGCCGCACCATGGGCCGCTCCGACTCGCTGACCCGGTCCTTCGCCGACGAGTCCGAGAGCCTGGTCGATCTCGAGGTGCGGTCGAACATGGCCGGACGCTGGCGCATGGCCGTGATCGGGATCGTCATGTCCGCGATGCCCGCCTTCATCTACTGGACCGCGGGCCTCGCCCTGCGGACCGGCGGCCCGGACATCTCCATCGGCACCATCGTGGCCTTCGTCTCGCTCCAGCAGGGCCTGTTCCGCCCGGCTGTGAGTCTCCTGTCGACCGGCGTCCAGATCCAGACCTCGCTCGCGCTCTTCCAGCGCATCTTCGAGTACCTCGACCTGCCCATCGACATCACCGAGCGGGAGGACCCGGTCCACCTCGACCGCGTCAAGGGCGAGGTCCGCCTGGAGAACGTGGAGTTCCGCTACGACGGCGACGACGACGGGCGGGGCCCCGTCCTCGACGGCATCGACATCGACGTCCCCGCGGGCAGCAGTCTCGCGGTCGTCGGCCCGACCGGCGCCGGCAAGTCCACGCTCGGCTACCTGGTCCCGCGGCTCTACGACGTGACGGGCGGCCGGGTCACCCTCGACGGGGTCGACGTGCGCGACCTGGACTTCGACACCCTCGCGCGGGGCATCGGGGTCGTCTCGCAGGAGACGTACCTCTTCCACGCCTCGGTCGCCGACAACCTGCGCTTCGCCAAGCCGGACGCGACCGACGAGGAGATCGAGCAGGCGGCGCGGGCGGCCCAGATCCACGACCACATCGCCTCGCTGCCGGACGGTTACGACACGGTCGTCGGCGAGCGTGGCCACCGCTTCTCCGGTGGTGAGAAGCAGCGTCTGGCCATCGCGCGGACCATTCTGCGGGATCCGCCGGTCCTCATCCTGGACGAGGCGACCAGTGCGCTGGACACCCGTACCGAGCACGCCGTGCAGGAGGCCATCGACGCGCTGTCGGCCAACCGCACGACGCTCACCATCGCGCACCGGTTGTCCACCGTCCGCGGTGCCGACCAGATCGTGGTCCTGGACTCGGGCCGGGTGGCCGAGCGCGGTACGCACGAGGAGCTGCTGGAGCGGCAGGGGCGGTACGCGGAGCTCGTGCGCCGGGACGCCCGGCTGGACACCGCCCAGGGGTCCGCGCAACTGGAACCGACGAGCTGAACCCACACCGACAAGCCGAAGATATGCCTGGTTTGTGACGATATGCGGGTTACCGTGCCCGCATGCACAGGAACACTCCGCCACGGAGCACGATTCGACTGACGCGCAGGGGCCGACTCGTCCTCATCGCGACCGGGGCCGTCGTGGCCGGCACCGCCGTGGCGGTGCCGCTGCTCAGCCTGCGGGCCGAGGGGGAAAGGGAGCCCGCGACCCTGGTGATCCCGGAGGGCTGGCGGGCCGGGCAGATCTACGACGCCGTCGACAAGGCACTCGCCCGGCCACCGGGCACCGCGAAGAAATCCCTGGCCAAGGCGCACCTCAAGCTGCCCAACGACGCGGAGGGCAACCCGGAGGGCTATCTCTTCCCGGCGACCTATCCCCTGGAGCGCAGCGGGAGGAAGACGACGCCCGAGGCGCTGCTCGCGTTCATGGTCGACACCGCGAACAAGAAGTTCAACGGCGCTCCCATCGCGGCGGGCGCCCAGCGGAACGCGCTGAACGTCTATCAGGCCGTCACCATCGCGAGCATCGTCCAGGCGGAGGCGGCGAACAAGGCGGACATGGGGAAGGTGGCCCGGGTCATCTTCAACCGGCTGGAGCGCGGGATGCCGTTGCAGATGGACTCCACCATCAACTACGCGCTGAACCGTTCCACCCTCCGGACGACCGGTGCCGACCTGCGGATCGACAGCCCCTACAACTCGTACCAGCGCATGGGCCTGCCGCCGACGCCGATCGACAACCCGGGCGAGGACGCGATGCGGGCGGCGATCAACCCGACCCCGGGGGACTGGCTGTACTTCGTGACGGTGAAGCCGGGGGACACCCGCTTCACCAACAGCTTCGACGAACACCGGCGCAACGTGGCCGAGTTCAACAAGAACCAGAAGAACTCCGCCGCGCCAGGGTGATGTGACGGGGCCGTCAGGCGGCGGCGGGCTCCGCCGTCAGCAGCCGCCTGATGTCCCGCACGGCCGCACGGCCCGCGCGGTTGGCGCCGATGGTGCTCGCCGACGGGCCGTAGCCGACGAGGTGGACCCGTGGGTCGGCGACCGCGCGCGTGCCCTCGACCCGGATCCCGCCGCCCGGCTCGCGCAGCCGCAGCGGGGCCAGGTGGTCGACGGCGGCCCGGAAACCGGTCGCCCACAGGATCACATCGGCCTCCACGTGCCGCCCGTCGTTCCACTCCACGCCGTCCGGAGTGATCCGGTCGAACATCGGCTGCCGGTCGAGGACGCCGTCCGCGATGGCCTGCCGGACCGCGTCGTTCAGGGGCAGTCCGGTCACCGACACCACGCTCTTGGGCGGCAGACCCTGGCGGACCCGCTCCTCGACGAGCGCCACGGCCTCCCGGCCGACGTCCTCGGTGAAGGGACCCTCACGGAACACCGGTTCGCGCCGGGTCACCCAGGTGGTGGCGGCCGCGTACGGGGCGAGCTCCATGAGGTGCTGGGTGCCGGAGGCGCCCCCGCCCACCACGACCACCCGCAGCCCGGCGAACGCCTCGGGCCCCGGGTACTGGGCGGTGTGCAACTGCCGCCCCCGGAAGGTCTCCTGCCCGGGGTAGCGCGGCCAGAACGGCCGGTCCCAGGTGCCGGTCGCGTTGATCAGCGCCCGTGCCGACCAGACGCCGTCCGAGGTCTCCACCAGCAGCCTCCGGTCGTCGCCCTCCCGCACCGCGCGGACGTCCACCGGACGGCGTACGCGCAGGTCGAAGGCCCGCTCGTACGCCGCGAAGTACTCGGCGATCACCTGCGACGAGGGTCGCTCCGGATCGGCGCCCTCGAGCTCCATCCCCGGCAGCGCGTGCATGCCGTGGACCTTGCCGTACGTCAGCGACGGCCACCGGAACTGCCAGGCGCCGCCGGGGGCGGGGGAGTGGTCCAGCACCACGAAGTCGCGACCCGGCTCGAAACCGGTGCGGCGCAGATGGTAGGCGCTGGACAGACCCGCCTGACCAGCGCCTACGACGACGACCTCGACCTCGCGCGTGTTGTTCACCTTTCTACTAACCGTGGCGAGGCCGTGGATCTTCCCGGTCAGCCCTCGGACGGGCGGGGCGCGGACGTCGAGGCCGGCAGATCACCGTTGAACCGTGTGTCCACGAAGTCCCCGAAGTCCACCTTCCGCGGGATCAGCTTCAGCGAGGTGAACGTGTCGGCGATCTCCTGCTCCGAGGCGATGAGCTGCCGGTCCACGGCGACCGCGACCCGAGTGGTGTACGTCCGCCGCACCGCGGCCAGCGCCACGTCCTCGGGCAGCCCCGTCTCCTCGGCCCAGACCTTCGCCCACTCCTGCTCATGGGAGTAGACCCACTTGTAGGCGCGCCGGAGCCGCTCCAGGTAGTCGGCGATCGCGGCGGCCTTCTTCCTGTCCTTCAAGGCGCTCGGCGCCGCCACCTGGAAGGTCAGACCGTTGGTGACGCCGTCCCCGGTCGTCAGCACGCGGCCCTGCTTCGCCCGGAGGATCTGCGAGGTGTACGGGTCCCACACCGCCCACGCGTCGACCTTGCCGGAGGTGAACGCGGCGAGGGCGTCGGCCGGCTGGAGGTACTTGACCTTCACGTCGCCCAGTCCGAGCCCGGCCTTCTTGAGGGAGGCGACCAGCTGGTAGTGGGCGGACGACCCCTGCGCGACGGCGACGGATCTGCCCTTGAGCTGCGCGGGAGCGGTCAGCCCGGAACCGTTCGGCACGAGGACGGTGTCGCCCTTGGACGTGCCGTGCCAGGCCGCCACCACCTTGATCCTCGAGCCGGCGCCGGCCGCGAACACCGGCGGGGTGTTGCCGACACCGCCGATGTCGACGGCCTCGGCGTTGACGGCCTCCAGCAGGGGCGGGCCGGACGTGAAGGTCGACCACTTGATCTTGTAGTCGAGGTGGTCGAGTTCCCCGGCGGCCCGCAGGATCGCCTCCGAACCGCCCTTCTGGTCACCGACGTCGAGCGTGAGCGAGCCCTTGCCGTCGGTGTCGGTGCCCGTGCCGGCGGACGCGTTCCCGCCGCAGGCGGTGAGCAGGAGGGCGAAGGGGAGGAGCAGTGCGGCGGGGGCGAGATGGCGTCGCATGGGAGATCCGTTCTGTGGAAACTCGGCTTCGGGGGGAGGGGGTTCAGGCGGCTTCGGTGGCCGTGCCGACGCCGAGGCGCTGAAGGAGTCGCCCGCGGATCTCCGCGAACCGGGGGTCGGTGATGTCGCGCGGCCGGGCGAGGTCGATCTCCTGCTCGTGCGCGAGGACACCCCCGTCCATCACGAGGACCCGGTCGGCGAGCAGGACGGCCTCCTCCACGTCGTGCGTCACCAGCAGCACCGCACAGCCGCGGCGCTGCCACAACTCGCCCACCAGGCGCTGGGCCTTGATCCGGGTGAGCGCGTCGAGCGCCCCGAACGGCTCGTCCAGCAACAGGAGATCCGGCTCGCGCACCAACGCCCTTGCCAGGGAGGCACGCTGGGCCTCGCCGCCGGAGAGCGTCCTGGGCCAGGCGTCCGTACGGTGGCTCAGGCCGACCTCCTCCAGCGCCCGGTCGGCGACCGCGCGCGCCGGTTTGCCGGGCAGGCCGAGCAGGACGTTGCGCCACACCTTCTTCCACGGCATCAGCCGGGGCGCCTGGAAGGCGACCGCCTTGCGGCGCGGGACCAGGACGGTGCCCTCGATGTCCCGGTCGAGTCCGGCGAGGATGCGCAGCAGGGTGGACTTTCCGCAGCCGCTGCGGCCCAGCAGGGCCACGAACTCGCCCGGCCGGACGTCGAGTCGGAGGTCGTCGATGACGGCACGGCCGTCGAAGGAGCGGGTCAGCCCCTCGACGCGCACGGCCTGCGCCGGGCGGGGGGCGTCGGGTGCCGGCGGCTGCCCGGACGGGTCGGACACCAGGGGGCTCACCGGCCGGTGAACGTCGGTCGCCATTGCAGCAGCAGCCTTTCCAGAGAACGGACGACGAAGTCGGCCAGCAGGCCGAGGAAGGCGTAGACGATCAGGCAGACCACGATGACGTCGGTGCGCAGGAAGTCCCGTGCCTGCACCATCAGGAAGCCGATGCCGGAGTCCGCGTTGACCTGCTCGGCGAAGACCAGCGCGAGCCAGGCGATGCCGAGCGAGTAGCGCAGACCCGTCATGGCACCGGGCAGCGCGCCCGGCAGCACGACATGCCGTACGAGACCCCACCGCGACAGACCGAGGGACTCCCCGGCCTCGATCAACTGCGCGTCCACGCCGCGGATGCCCGCGTAGACGTTGAGGTAGAGCGGAAAGGTCACGCCCAGAGTGATGATGGCGATCTTCGGGGCCTCGCCGATGCCGAACCAGATGATGAACAGCGGGATCAGACCGACGAACGGCACGGTCCGCAGCATCTGCACCGGCGCGTCCACGAGGTCCTCGCCGACCCTGAACAGGCCCGAGACCAGGGCGAGTCCGGTGCCGAGGAGCGTGCCGAGGAGCAGCCCGCCCGCGACCCGCCGGAGCGAGGTCGTCATGGCCGAGGTCAGCGAGCCGTCGGCGATCAGATCACCGGCGACCTGGGCGATACGGCCGGGAGAGGCGAGGACGTCGGGGGCCAACACGCCTGTGCCGCTGAGCAGTTGCCACAGCGCCAGCAGCAGGACCGGGCCTGTGGTGCGGCGCAGCCAGCGGGGTACGCGGGTGCGGCGGGAGGAGACGGGGACGACGGGTTCGAGGTCGGGGGTGGTGTGCCCGGCGGCATCCTGACGGGATGTTTCCGATATGTCGGGCACGGGAGAGCCGGGCGGGGCATGGCTGATGCTCATGATGCTCCACGGAGGGGGAGAGCGGCCGGTGAAAGGCACACCGCGACGCCACCGCGCCGGACGGCACGGATCAGTGCGCGCGCCGGTCGGCGGAGCGAGGGTGGGGAAAGGAAGGAGAAAAGGTCGTCAGCGGCCGCGGCGACACGCGGCGGAGGCCACCCGCAGCAGGTCGATGTGACCGCGCGTGGTGAGCAGGGCTGAACGCAACATACGGCCGAAGCTAGCCAGTCGGCGTGTCCACGGTCAACGGTGTCTCGCGGACTGGACCCGCCGTATCGCGGGACGGACCCCGGATGACGAGTGAATCCGGCGAGAGGGGTGAGGATGGGGGCATGTCAGACGCTTTCACCACCCGAGTCCTGAACGTCGCCTCCGGTTCGTCGGAGCGGATCGTCGACCTCACCGGCGACTGCGAGGCCTTCCTGAGGGAGGCCGCCGCGGGTCGCGACGGCCTCCTCAACATCTTCGTGCCGCACGCCACGGCAGGCGTCGCGATCATCGAGACGGGCGCCGGCAGCGACGACGACCTCCTGTCCGCCCTCCACACCCTGCTCCCCGCCGACGACCGCTGGCAGCACCGCCACGGCAGCCCCGGCCACGGCCGCGACCACGTCCTCCCGGCGATCGTGCCCCCGCACGCCACGCTGCCGGTCGTGAACGGGGGCCTGGAGCTGGGGACCTGGCAGTCGGTGTGCCTGGTGGACACCAACAAGGACAACCCGCAGCGGAAGGTGCGCCTCACCTTCCTGGGCGGCTCCTGAGCCGCCCAGGACCTAGGCCGGGCAGCCGGAGTCCGCCACGACGTAGTAGCCGGGAGCGGTCTGCTCCAGGGTGTGCACGGTGAACGTGTTCCACAGGCCCATCGGCTCGTCGGAACCGTTGGCATAGGTGCGGCCACCGCTCTGGTGGGCGCGTCCGGCGGCCGTGTGGTCGTAGTTGCTCGCCGTGTGACAGGTGGGCGTGAACCCGGTCGTGGTCGCGGTCACCGCCGCGGAGACCGTGCCCTCGGTCCCCGCCGGGTCGGCGGCCGTCACCGTGTAGCGATAGGCGGTCCCGGTGGCCAGGCCGGTGTCGGTGTACGCGGTGGACGTGGTGGTGCCCACCTTCGTGCCGCCCCGGCGGACGGTGTACGAGGCCGCGCCGGGCACCGCGTCCCACCTCAGCGCCACGGTGGTGTCGGTGGTCCCGGTGACCGTCAGTCCCGTGGGCGCGGGCAGGGCACCGGTGTCCGGGCCGCCGCCGTCGAGTCCCCAGAAGCGGGCGGTGTGGTAGGTGGAGCAGATGGTGTCCAGGTAGTACGTGCCGGTGGTGCCGCACTGCTCGGCGCCGCTGCCCGGGTCCACCGCGAGCCCGTGCGCCATGCCGGACACGGAGTAGACCTCGACGGCGGCCCGGCCGGAGGCGTCGTCGTAGACGGCCAGCGTGGTGCCCCCGCTCAGGTTCTCGGTGTGCGAGGGGGTCTGGCCGATCCCCCACACGTCGGTCCACTGGTCGCGGAGTTCGGTGGCGTTGGCGGGCCGGACCGTGGTGTCGGCCGAGCCCTGCCAGATCGCGACGCGCGGCCAGGAGGTGGTGCCGGCGGGCGCCGCTGCGCGTACCAGGTCGCCCCACTGGTCGGGGGTCCGGTCCGGCGGACCGTACATGCAGGTGTAGGCCGCGGACACGGTGGTCGCGCAGGACGCGGGCAGGCCCGAGTCGACGGCTCCGCCCGCGAAGACGTCGGGGTAGGCGGCGAGCAGGTTCGCGGTCATGCCACCGCCGGCCGACAGGCCGGTGACGTAGATCCGCCGAGTGTCGCTGCCGTACCGTGCGACGGCGTTGTCGACCATCTGCCGGATCGACAGAGCCTCGCCCTGGCCGCGCGAACTGTCCGTCGGCTCGAACCAGTTGAAGCAGGAGTTGGCGTTGTTGGCGCTGCTCGTCTGCGGGAGGACCAGCGCGAAGCCGTAGCGGTCGGCGAACTTCGGCCAGCCGGAGTGGGCGTAGTAGTCGCTCGCGCTCTGCGTGCAGCCGTGCAGGGCGACGACGAGCGGGGCACCGGGCGGCAGGACGTCCGGCGCGTAGGTGTACATGGACAGGTTGCCGGGGTTGCTGCCGAAGCCGGTGACCTGGGTCAGGCCCGCGGCGGACGCCTGGGGGCCCACGGCGATCAGACCGCCCGTGAGCGCCAGGGCGCCCGCCGCGGCGGTCACCCAGCGGCGGATGCCTCTGACGAGGTGCCGGCCCTGCACGCGGCTGCCTGTCGTGCGGCGGCCCTTCGTACGGTCGAACGGAGGATGCGACTGTCCCATGACGACTGCCTCCCGATGCCCGGGCGGGGCCCGTTGGACTGGTGTGGCGTGCATCATCGGGGCGCACTGCTGGGCCTCGGCATGGGTTGGGCAGCCAGGACCGCGGAAGGGGCTGTGTGAGGGCAGCCCATAGGTGCGGTCGCGCCGGGCCCGGTCGGCACATGTCTCTCCCCTCGGGATGGTGTCGGGCACCATCACCGCCGGGCGGACGGTGGTTGACGGCCCCATGTCTGCGGGCGGGTGCGGCGCCCTAGTCTCCCGCGCATCCCGTACGCGTCCTCGGAGGCACATCGATGCGTCTGTCCCCCCGCTCCCCGTCCGGCTCCCGGCCGCACCGAGTGCCCACGGTCCTCGCCGTGGCGGCCCTCGCGCTCACCCCTCTGCCCGCCGCCACCGCCGCCGAGGAGCGTCCCGGCGCCCACTGTGCGCACCGCACGGAGCTGCGCGTGCCGGGCGCCGAGTACCAACAAGCGGCGTGTCTCGCCGACTTGACGACCACCGGCACGGTCGGGACGGGCCACACCGACCCGGCGGACTGGGCCGGACTGACGGCGAAGGACCTGACCGCGCCCAGCGGTGTGCCCGGCGTCCAGATCGACGGGTACTTCCCCGACACCTCCACCACCAACACCAACCACGGCTGGAGACACGACTCCCAGTTCGTCATCCGGCTGCCCGACCGGTGGAACGGCGGCCTGGTGGTCGCCGGCACCCCCGGCAACCGGGAGCAGTACGCCAACGACCGGGCCATCGCCGACTCGGTGCTCTCCCGCGGCTACGCCTACGCCGCCACGGACAAGGGCAACACCGGTCTCGCCTTCCACCGGGACGGCACGGCGCCCGGCGACGCCGTCGCCGAGTGGAACGACCGGCTCACCCAGCTCACCCGGGCCGCCCGGACCACGGTCGCCCGGCGCTACCACCGCCCCCCGTCGCGCACCCTCGTGACCGGCATGTCCAACGGCGGATACCTGGTGCGCTGGCAACTGGAGAACCACCCGGAGCTCTACGACGGCGGAGTCGACTGGGAGGGCACGCTGTGGCGGGCCGACGGTCCCACCCTGCTGGACTTCCTGCCCCGGGCGCTGCGCCACTACCCGGTGTACGCCGCCGGGGGCGAGGGCGCCCCGCAGGCGCGGGAGGCCCTGCACGCCGCCGGCTTCCCGCCCGGCTCGGAGTTCCTGTGGCCCTACCACCACCAGGTCTACTGGGACCTGACCCAGCGCATCTACCGCGAGGAGCTCGACCCCGGTTTCGACGGGGCCACGGAGGCCGGGACGCCGTACTGCGCGACGGGCACCCCGGCCTGTGACGCCGACTACGACTACTCCGCGCGTCCGGAGGAGGTCAGACGGGCCGTGGCGAGGATCGCCCTGACCGGGCGGATCGGCAGGCCGCTGATCACCCTGCACGGCACCCTGGACGTGCTGCTGCCGATCAGTCAGGACTCCGACGTCTACGCCCGTATGGTGCGCGAGGCCGGACGAGGCGGGCTGCACCGCTACTACCGCATCGAGGGCGGCACGCACACCGACGCCCTGGTGGACCTGTTCCCGGACCGGCTGCGCCCCCTCGCGCCCTGCTACCGCACGGCGTTCACGGCACTGGAGCGCTGGCTCGGCACGGGCCCACGGCCGCCGGCCTCCCGGACCGTGCCCCTGCCCGCGGGCGCGGACACCACGGCGTCGGCGAACGACTGCCCGCTGGACGGCCGGGACGGGACCGGACGCCGGTGAGCGCCACGTCACGTCACAGCGCGTCCCGTTGAGCCGTCAGTAGACGGACAGCCCGTACGTGTTCAGCACTTCCTGGATCGGCTGGTAGTAGGTGGTCCCTCCCGTGGTGCAGTTGCCGGAGCCGCCGGAGAGGATGCCGATGACCTTGTCCCCGGCGTAGAGCGGGCCTCCGCTGTCACCCGGCTCGGCGCAGATGTTGGTCCGGATCAGCCCGGAGACGGTGCTGCCGCCCCCGTAGTTGACGGTGGCGTTCAGGCCGGTGACCGCACCGCAGCGGACACCGGTGGTGGCCCCCCGGCGGCAGACGCTCTGGCCGACGTAGGCGGTGGCGGTCCCGGTGACGTCGACGGTTCCTATGGTGCCGGGGTGCGGTACGTCCGGGTTGGCGTACCGCACCACGCCGAAGTCGTCGCCGGGGAAGCTGGTCGCGGTCGTCGGGCCGACCGTCGTGGTCATGGCCGCGCTGGTGTACCAGGTGGGCATGCCGTCGGTGCAGTGGCCGGCCGTGACGAAGTAGTACGCGGAGCCGGCGCGCACGTTGACGCCCGCCGAGCAGCGCCGGCCGGACGCGTGGATGCCGTCGCCGCCGGACACGAGGGGGCGCAGCCGGCCGTCGAGCCGCTCGACGGTCACGGCGCCCGGGAAGCGTCCGGCGGCCCGCCGGATGCGTGACAGGTCCGATTCCGTGACCGTGGAGTCCGCGGAGACCCGCAGCCTTCCGGAGCGCTCGTCGACGGTCCAGGAAGTCCCGCCGATGCGCAGGGAGTCGACGGCCGCGGCCGCGTCGGACACCGATCCGGCGGAGGGCGTGGAGCGGACCGCGGGCGCCGCGGCCGCGCCGGTGCCGGACACGGCGAGAGCGGTCCCCACCAGCAGGCCCAGCACCGGGGCGATCAGCCGCGGACGTCTGGTGCCGGTACGGCGTGTTCTGGTCACTGAGGCCCCCCGGAGCGGTAGGTCGGGTCCGGAGCACGCCACCGCGGTCGCGGGGCGTGCGGTGCTGCTGTGCTGCGCTGTGCGGGTGCGAAGGGTGCGCCGGGCCGCGCGTCCATGGCCGACGCTTCAGTGTGCCCGCCCACGGCCGGTGCGGGTAGACGGCCTTCGGCCGATGGACCGGTGTGCGCACCGGGGCAGTTGTGGCTCCTGCTTTGCCGGTGCAGCGTTGTCGGCCGACTGACGCGGGGTGCGTCCGCGGGAGCCGGACGGACGCCCGGCGCACGTCGGTGCCCGGGACGGCGAGTGCGGACGCCGTCCCGGGCAGGAGCGGGTGGGAGAAGGGCTACGGGGTGGTCAGGTAGGCCCTTTCGATCGTCTGGGTCAGCGTGTTGCCCGCCCGGTCGGTCAGTTCGGCGCGCAGCGAGACGGAACCCGCGGTCGCCGGGTGCCGCAGCGACAGGTGCGTGCCGCCGACGGCCCTGGCCGGCTGCCAGCTCCTTCCGTCGTCGTACGACACCTGGAAGGCGAGCTTGGCCGGGCGCTGCCCCGCCGCCGCGCCCTCGACGGTGAACGGCACCTCGAAGCGAGTGCCCGCCTTCGCCGTGCTGTCCAGGGCCAGCTCGGGGCTGAAGCGGACCGTCGACAGCGGTACCGGGGTGACCTTGCCCGCGGCGGTCCTCGCCGAGCGGAAGGTCCACTCGGCGTGGACGCGTGTACTGACCGGGTACACGGCCGGGTCACGGGAGCTGTCGACCGTCAGCCGGTACGCGGTGTCCTCGGCGGGAAGCGTGTACTCGGTGGCACCGAGGGTCGGCGGGATGCCGTAGTCGTCGGCGATCTCCGCGCCGTTCGCCTCCAGCCTGGTCGTCACGGTCGTCGTCTCGCTGAGGCCCCAGTGCCCGGAGCCGTCGCCGAACAGCGGCAGGAAGGCCCTGAGGGTGTTCCCGTCCCGCTCGGCGCCGGGGTGGCCCCTGGCCGGTCCGAGGTCGTCGGGGCCGTTCAGGACCGGCCCGAAGACGCCCACGCCGAAGCGCTCCTGGTAGGTGTGGCCGGCCCGCCAGGTCCTGGGCATCCGCATCAGGAAGCCCTCGAAGGGCGCGTCCGGGCCCTCGCCCCGGCGCTGCCAGGTGCGCACCGACCACTTCACGCCGTTGTCGAGGACGTACTCGGTGCTCCGGTACGGCAGGTCCCCGCGCATGTCGGTGTAGCCGCTCACCAGTCGGCCGTCCGGCAGGTGCGCGGTCACCTCGGCCTGGACGCGCCGGCCCTCGACCGCCGCACCGACCCGGAGGTCCACCTTGGCCAGTTGCCCGCGCCGGACGTTCGCGGTGAAGCCGGTGAGGGTCCCCTCCCGGTACCAGCCCATGTGGTAGTGGACCGGCCTGCCCTGCTTGTCCTTGCCGGTCCAGCCCCCGGAGTACAGGGAGTCGAGCCCCGCCACGGGCTCGTCCGAGCCGAGCCGCCCGAAGCGGGAGCCCTCGAAGGTGGGCAGCAGGAACTGGAGGGAGGCGTCGTCCCGGCCCTCGCCCCGCCCGTATCCGACAGCGACCGCCGCGTCGTCGTTGACGGCCGTCGGGTCCGGCACCGTGATGTCCACCGGCTTCGCCTGCCGGGCGTCCACCGTGACCGTCGTGTCCCGGTCCAGCCGCAGCCTGGGCTGGACCAGCACGGCGTGCCTCGGGGCGGACAGCGCCGGGTGGATCACCCCGGTCAGGAGGTAGTCGGCCTTGGGCAGCCGTACCGTCAGCTCACCGTCCCGCTCGTCCGCGTAGTCGGCGTGGAAGGAGCCCACGAGACCCGCCACGGAGGTCACGGCGTCGCCGGTGGCCGCGCCCTGCTCGTCGATGTGCTTGAGCGTCAGGTCGTACGACTCCACCTCGCGGACCACGCCGACCGCGGACCGCACCCGCACCTCGCCGTCGGCGGAGGCGGCCGTCACCGAGCCGCCGAAGCTGCCGTCCACGGTGCCGACGCGGGTGTCCGCGGTGACCTCGGCGCTCGCCTCGCCGCCCGCCGGGACGGTGAGGCGCCGCGGGGAGACGGCGAACATGCCCTCGGGGGCGGGTTGTCCGTCCGCCGTGCGGGCGTCCACGGACAGGTCGAGGGTGACCGGTTCGGTGCCGAGGTTGCGATAGGTGAGCCGCTCGGTGCGCGCCCTGTCGTCGTCGTGCGGCCACTGCTGGACGCCGAAGTCGAGCGGCCCCTGCTCCGTGACGACGCCCTCGTCCAGTGCCCGGACCACGTCGACCCGGCCGGTGCCCTGCTGGTAGGAGCTGTACGCGCCCGGCTTCGCGGAACCGGTCAGCACCGCCTTGAGGCGCTCACCGCTCCAGTCGGGGTGCTGCTGGGCGAGGAGCGCGGCCGCGCCCGCGACGTGCGGGGTGGCCATGGAGGTGCCCTCGATCGTGAGGTACCCGGGGATGTCGGAGGGGTACCACTCCGACAGGACGCTGCCCGCGGCCGCCGCGGCCGTGATGGCGACGCCCGGCGCGGTCAGGTCGGGCTTGACCCCGCCGTCGCCGACCCGTGGCCCGCGGCTGGAGAAGGCGGCCGGCGCGTCGGACTCGTCGACCGCGCCGACGGTGAGCGCGGACGCGGCGCTGCCGGGCGAACCGACGGTCCCCTCCCCGGATTCTCCGTCGTTGCCGGCCGCGATGACGAAGAGGGCGCCGGACTCGGCGGAGAGCCGGTCGACGGCCTCCTCCATCGGGTCGGTGCCGGGGGAGTCGGGGCCGCCGAGGCTGAGGTTGACGACGTCCGCGCCCTGGGCCACCGCCCACTCCATGCCGGCGATGATCCCGGAGTCGGTGCCGCCGCCCTGGTCGTCGAGGACCTTGCCGTTGAGCAGCCGCGCACCCGGCGCGACGCCCTTGTACTTCCTGTCCGACCTCGCCCCGCTGCCCGCCACGGTCGAGGCGACATGAGTGCCGTGGCCGAACTTGTCGGTGGTGGTGCCAGTGCCGCTGAAGTCCTGCTCGGCGACCACCTTGCCGGCCAGGTCGGGGTGGCCTGTGTCGATCCCGGTGTCCAGGACGGCGACCTTGGTGCCGGTGCCGTCGAAGCCCGCGGCCCAGGCGGTCGGTGCGCCGATCTGCGGGACGCTCCTGTCGAGGGAGGCCTTGCGCCTTCCGTCGAGCCAGAGCTTCTCCACGCCGGACGAGGCGGTGAACTCCGCCTTTCCCGCTGCGGAGTTGTGCGTGACGGCCTTCCAGAACCCGGCGCCGCGCTTCTTCACGGAACGCATCGCCCGGCCGTTGACGACGGGCAGCGCGCGTCCCATCCGCGCCCCGGCCTCGGTGAACGGGCTCGTCGAGGGGGCCTTCGTACCGCGGAACGTGGCGATCAGCGGGAGGTCGGAGCGGCCCGCGTCGTCGTAACCGTCCTTGACGAGCTGGGTGACGTCGAACAGCCGCGGGTCCAACCTGCCCTGCGCCAGCAGCAGTTCGGCGTCACCGGGGACGACCCGGGTGTGGCCGGCGACGACCCGGACCGAGAACGGCATGCTCGTCCGGCCCCGGGCCCGCTCCACTCCGAAGACCCGGCCGGTGCCGTCCAGCAGCACCCGGTCGCCGGTGACGAGCGTGACCGTCCGCACCGCGGAGGCCGTACGGGCCCTTCCGGCCGGGACGTCGTCGACGGCTCCGGCGCCGGACGGGAGCCCGGCGAGGACCAGGGTCGCGGAGGCCAACCCCGCAGCCGTGGCCGCATGTCTGTGGCGTACGCGTAACTCCATCTGCACTCCTGACAGTCGGGGATCGGTGGGTCACGGGACCGAGGGGCCCGTGACAAGGCGGCCGTCGCTGTCGTACGGCCAGACATTGGGGACGCAGCCGTGCAGGCCCTTGATCTGCTGCATCATCACCGGGGCGGGCCGTCCCGCACCGGGGCAGGTGACATGGCCGTGGCCGAGGAAATGGCCCACCTCGTGGTTGACGATCAGCGAGCGGTACCCGACGACGTCCTCGCGGTAGAACTCGGTGGCCAGGACCCAGCGCCTGAGGTTGACCATCACGTCCCGGTTCACGCTGCAGTTGACCGTGCCGCCGGTGTCGAGGCCGCCCTCGGCGCAGATCCGGTCCACGGTGGCCGGGGTGGCGAGGCGGATCCGGAAGTCCGTGGGGCCGCTGGACACCCGCTGGAACGCCGAGTGGCCGTCGGCCGTCCAGCCGCGCGGGTCCGCCAGGGTCCGCTCCACCTGGGCGGCGACGTCCTCGGGGGAGATCGTGATGCCCTTCTCCACCTCGACCCGGTAGCGCAGGGGCGTGCCCTTGCCGACCGGTCCGCTGCCTCCGGGCGCGACGACGAAGGTCCCGGGGCCGCTTCGAGGGAGGGGAGTCGAGGAAGGGCTGGGCGTCGTGCCGGACTCCTCGGCATCTTCCTCCGGCTGCGGCGGCCCGGTGGTCCTCTGCGGCGCCGGGCCGTGGGCGGTCCCCGGCGCCGGCGACGTGCGTCCCGCGTCGGACGGCAGCCACGCCACCACCGCGCCGCCGACGGCCGCGAAGACCGTCAACGCGGCCACGCCGCACATCAGTTGACGTTTCGCGCTCCGCACGGGGCGCTTCCGGCGACCGCGGCCGGTGGGCTTTCGTCTCTGCGCTGTCACGGTGGTTCACGATGTGATCGCCATGTGATCGGAGCTGGCCCGGAAGATAACGAACCGATAACCCTCCTCGTGGCCGCGACCGTGTGGATACTGTGCGCATGTCACGTGTACTGCTGATCGAGGACGACCCCGCCGTGCGGGAGGGCGTCGCCCTGGCCCTGCGGCGCCAGAACCACGACGTCTCCGCCACCGCGACCGGCGAGGAGGGGATGGACCGGCTGCGGGCCTTCCGGCCGGACATCGTCGTCCTCGATCTGATGCTGCCCGGCATGACCGGCCTGGAGGTGTGCCGGAGCATCCGGGCCGTCGACCAGACCCTGCCGATCATCATGGCGACGGCACGGGGCGACGAGGTGGACATCGTTGTCGGCCTGGAGGCGGGCGCCGACGACTACGTCGTCAAACCCGTACTGGCCCGGGTGCTCGACGCACGCATACGCGCCGTGCTGCGCCGGACGGCGGGGGCCCCGGCCGGCACCGAAGGACTGCCGAAGATCGACACCTACGGCGGCCTCGCCGTGGACCGGGCCGGCCTGACCGTCGCGCTGAACGGCGAGCCGATCGCCCTCGCCCCCTCCGAACTGCGGCTCCTGCTCACCCTCTCCGCCTCACCCGGCCAGGTGTTCAGCCGCCAGCAGCTCCTGGAGGCGGTCTGGGAGCACGACTACCACGGCGACGCCCGCCTCGTGGACGCCTGCGTCAAACGACTGCGCACCAAGATGTCCGAGCCGCCCCGCGCCCCTCGCTACATCCACACCGTGCGCGGTTTCGGCTACCGCTTCGCGGCGCCGTGAGGAGGCGCCGGCTGCGGGGCCTGCGGGCCCGACTGGTGGTGGCCTTCGGGCTGGTCGCCACCGTCGCGGCCATCACGACCGGGGCCCTGACCTTCCGGGAGGCGCGCACCGGAGTGCTCCAGCAGAGCCAGGACGCCACCATCAGACAGCTGCGGGCCCAGCTCAACCAGCACGCCGCCGAACTCCCCCTGCCCCCCGACGAACCGGCGCTGCGGGAGTTCGCGCGCGACACGGCGGCCACCGAGTCGCAGGGGAGTTGGCGGGTACTGGTGACCTACGGGGACCGCAGCGGCTCCTCCGCCCCGGGCGACCCCTTCACCGAGGTGACGCCCGCCCTGCGCGAGGCCGTCGCCTCCAACCGGGCCACCGTCTTCCAGCGGGTGCGCGAAGGGGGACGCACCTCCCTGGTCGTCGGCATGTCGATCCTCTTCGGCGGCCGCGACACCGTCGCCACGGTCACCGGGGTCCAGGTGTTCCTCGTCGTTCCGCAGACCACGGAACAGGCGTACGTCGACGCTCTGGTCACCGCCGTCGAGCGGGCCATGGTGGCCGCCCTAGCGCTCGCCGTCGTCCTAGCGCTCCTCGCCGCCCGCGGGGTGCTGGTGCCGGTGCGCCGACTGCGGCTCGCCACCCGCAGGATCGCCGAAGGGCGCCTGGACACCCGGCTCGCCGTCAACGGCTCGGACGAACTCGCGGACCTGTCCCACACGTTCAACGAGACGGCCGCCGCCCTGGAATCGTCGGTCGCCGAGTTGCGCGAGATGGAGGCCCGCGCCCGTCGCTTCGCGGCCGACGTCTCGCACGAACTGCGCACCCCGCTCGCCGCCATGTCCGCGGTCACCGACGTCCTCGACGAGGACGCCGCCCGTCTGGACCCGGACACCGCCACCGCGGTCCGGCTGATCAGCGAGGAGACCGTCAAACTGGCCCGCCTCGTCGACGACTTGATGGAGATCTCGCGTTTCGACGCGGGCGCCGCGGTGCTGCACCTGGACGAGATCGACCTCGCCGAGTCGATCCGGCGCACCCTCGCCGCCCGCAACTGGACGGACACGGTGACGACCGAACTGCCGCCCCCGGACGCGGTCCGCGCACGCGTCGACCCGCGCCGCCTCGACGTGGTCGTCGCCAACCTGGTCGGCAACGCCCTCAGACACGGCGCCCGTCCGGTACGGGTGCGTCTGACCGCCGCCGACGCGGTGGCCGTCATCGAGGTGCGGGACAGCGGGCCCGGCATCCCCTCCGAGGTCCTGCCCCATGTCTTCGAGCGGTTCTACAAGTCGGACACCGCCCGGATCCGCTCCGAGGGCAGCGGTCTGGGCCTCGCCATCACCGCCGAGAACGTCCGTGTCCACGGCGGTACGGTCCGCGCGGCCAACCACCCGGCCGGCGGCGCCGTCTTCACCGTGGAGATCCCGCTGCGGCGGGACGAGTCGTCCGAGGAGTACCCGCCATGAAGCTGCCGCGCCGCGTCCCGCTGCTGACGCTGCTCGCCGTCACCTCCTGCGGCATCCCCGCGACCGGGGTGGTGGAGGCCGGCGGCCCCGCGAGCGGGACCCTCCCGATGACGCAGGTCTACTTCGTCGAGAACGGCGCTCTCGTCGCGACGCCCCGCACGACCGACGAGCCCGGAGAACCCGAGGCGGCCCTCGAACTGCTGTTGGAGGGTCCGCTCGCCGAGGACAGACGCCTGGGCGCCCTCTCCACCGAGGTGCCGGGTCTGCCGACCTCCGCGGCCCTCCCCACGGCGAGCGCCGAGGTGCCCGGCGAACCCGCCTTCGACGCGCCGAGGGTGCGGGTGGAGGGAGGCACGATGACCGTTCGACTCCCGTCGGGAGTGGGCAGGTTGACGGACATCGGGGTGCGGCAGGTGGTCTGTACGGCCGCTTTCGCGTACCGCCTCAACCGCCCGTCGGCAGGCGCGCTCACCGTCGAGGTGGCCGACGGCAGCGGACGGCGGGTCAGGGGGTCGGACGAGGGCTGCCCCGATCGGTGAGGAGCCCGCCCGCGCCGGAAGGGGCCCTCGGCGCTGCCGTGTCCGCCTGCTGGAGCTGCGTCAGGAGCTGGTTCTGGCCCGCCAGGAGCTCCGTGAGGATGCGGCGGGCGGCGCGCAGGAGTTCGGCGACGTCTCCGCCGGCGAGGGCGTAACTCACCGTGGAGCCCTCGCGGATGGACACGACGATGCCCGAGCGCCGCAGCACGGCCAACTGCTGGGAGAGGCTGGAGGGCTCGATGTCGATGTCGGCGAGCAGGTCGCGGACCGGCACGGGCCCGTTCTGGAGCAGTTCCAGCACACGGATGCGCACGGGGTGGCCGAGCATGCGGAAGAAGTCCGCCTTGGCCTGGTAGAGGGGGACGTGCACGGTTGCTCGCTCCCTGCCGGACGGTACGGGGTCGGTGCCGATCCTGCTGGTCGGGGACGCCGGGCGGCCACGGATTGGACTCATGTGGATGTGGCGACTTGAAGAAGTCTTCACATCACGGGCGTGCGGCGCCCCGACCGGCAGCGGTGCTAGATCTCC
Organism: Streptomyces sp. NPDC091972; assembly: GCF_044756385.1. Lineage (NCBI taxonomy): Bacteria > Bacillati > Actinomycetota > Actinomycetes > Kitasatosporales > Streptomycetaceae > Streptomyces > Streptomyces sp. NPDC091972. The sequence continues at coordinate 277,875 of NZ_JBIVSV010000003.1, forward strand.
AACTGCTCCTCCACGCGCTTGAGTTGGTGCCGGGCCATGGCCAGGTTCGAGCGGGCCTTGTCGAGCACGAGGTAGAGGAACAGTCCGTTGCCGGTGCGGCCGGTCACCAGGCGGATGAGGTGGTACTGGTTCTCGAGCGTGATCAGGATGTCCTCGATGTCGCTCTTGACGCCCAGCTGCTCCATGGTGCGCACCTTGGCCCGGATGACGTCGGTGTTGCCGGCCGCCGCGACCGTCGTGTCCAGGTCCTTGCCGCCGCCCAGGGTGCCCAGCGCCATCCCGCTGGTGTAGTCGACCACCGCGGCCGCCACCGCCCCTTCCGTGCCGGCCATCATCTCCTTCAGCGACACTTCCACACTCGCCACGGTGCCTCCCTGAGTTCCAGTGGATCGCGGCGGGCCCGTGGTCGGGTCCGTCCGCCGGATGTCTGGAACGTATGCGCGGAGCGGGGGCCGGGCGCGGGGGTCTTCGGGACTGCCTCCCGTTGACCGAACGCCATACCGACGGGACCGTCTGCGAAGCCACAACTGGCCTTCAGGAGGCCGAAGATGACGACGGGCGGGCCCGCCGTGCTCAGTTGGTGCGGGCCGCCGGCAGCGTCTCGTCGTCCTCCGACTGCGCCGGCGCCGGCGGCACGGAACAGCGCCGGGTCTCGTCTCCGCAGCGGCGGCACATGGCAGGCGGTGGCCAGGACCGCTTCTCCGGCGGCCGGGTGCAGGAGGGCCGGACACGCAGGTGGCGACACGGTCCAGGCCGGTCCAGGCCGGTCCGGGCTCTCGGCGGAGGTGGCCCTGAGCGAGCCGTTCGCCGCCGCGCGTACTGCCCCGCAGGGGCCGGCCCCGGCCGCCTGCTCACCGAGGCGGACCGCACCACGCACGCGCTCGGGGGGCCACCTCCACGGGGCGGCCGAGGTGCTCCTCGACGGGCAGCCCGTCGGGCTCGGCCGGCGCCTCTCCCGTCCCCGCCGCCCCTGGTCTCATCCGCCGCCGACCAGCTTCTCGAAGAAGAACTCGTGCTTGAGGAAGGACGTGTCGTGCTCGGCCCCTGGGTACGGCGGGATCAGCTGCGCGGCCTGGAAGAGCCGCCAGCCGTCCTCCAGTGCGGCCACGCCCGTCCCGTAGGGGGGCTCGTCGCTGTCCCCGGTGGTGGGACGGGTGGTGCCCGTGCCGTCGTAGCGGGCCCAGCCGACGACGCGCGAGTCGAGCGCGGAGGTGTCCAGGTACAGGACCAGGACCTGCTGGCGCACGGTGGTGGACATGGTCACGCCTGGCTCCTCTGTGCGGCGGGCCGGTTCTCGATGCGGCCGGCCCAGTACTCGATGTCGAAGGCGGGGTCGTCGGACAGGAGGCGCCACAGCCTGACCCGGTTGAGGAGCTCGAGCCGGCCGGTGGCCTGCTCGTACCAGGGGAATCCGCGCCCCAGCTCCTCCCGGACGGCGGGTGCGTCCAGGTCCGCCGTGTCCCACAGCCGCACCTGCGGCACCGTCGGGTTGAAGCGGATCTTGTACATGTGGCGGACGGTGTCACTGTCGTTGCGCCGCCCGCCGTGCCAGATCCCGTGGTGCAGCAGCACGATCGTGCCGGCCGGGCAGGTCAGCCGGGTCTGGCCGCGCAGGTTCTGGTAGCGGCCGGTGTCGGACTCGTTGGTGCGGCGCAGATGGCTGCCGGGCACGATGAGGGTGCCGCCCATCTCCGCGGTGACCTCCCGCGGGTAGTACATGAGCTGGACGTCGAACGCGTCGGGCCGCGGATCGATCAGGGCGTCGGCGTGCAAGGGCTGCGCGCTGCCCTCACGAGGCTCCCGGATGTGCACGAAGTGGTGGTCGACGGTCGGCTCCGGCCCCACCAGGCTCTCCAACGCCCCCGCGATGGCGGGCAGTTCGACCAGCCGCCGGGCGAAGGAACCCTGCGGGAACGCCTTCGGCACAGGGGTGCCGTACGGCACCGAGGGCAGCCCGGCGGCGAAGACCGCGAGCGCCTCCTCGTTCATCTCCCGGGGCACGATGCCGTCCAGGCGCAGGAAACCGTGGGCCACGAACCGCGCCACCTGGACGGAGTTCAGTAGCTGTCGTGTGGTTGACATACGGCAACCGTAGGAACAACCGGCCCGGCGGTCGTGGGCTGTAATCGACGACCACTGGTAATTTCCCACCATGACCCGTCACGTCGACCTGGCCCTCGACCTGCCGCCCCAGGTGGAGAACGCGGGCGTCGGCGTGCACGGCTCCGCGGGCCCGCACGACGTGTTCCGCCTCCCCCATCTGTGGCAGCTCCATCTCTACGGCTACTCGGGCACCCTGGAGTTCGGCGGCTCCCGGCACCCGATCCGCCCCGGACACGTCAGTTTCGTGCCGCCCGACACCGAGGTGCACTTCCACTACGACGCCACGCGCTGCGAGCACCTGTACGCGCACTTCCGGCTGCCCGGCGACGGCGAGCGGCACCGGGTCCCGGTGATGCAGGACGCCGGCGCGGACGCGGCGGTGCTGACCGGGCTGCTGCGGCAGACGGTCGCGGCGAGCGCACACTCCCCGGCCCGCGCCTCCGCCGAACTGTGGACCGTGCTGTGGCGCACGACCGGCCTGGCCGGCACCGGCGAGGACCGGGCCCGGCACCCTGCGCTGCGGACGGCGGTCGCCCACATCGAGGAGCATCTGGCCGGCCCCCTGACCGTCCCCGGCATCGCCCGTGCCGCCGGGGTCTCGCACACCCACCTGACCCGGCTGTTCCGCGAGGACACCGGGCAGACGGTCGTCGCCTACATCCGGCGCCGCCGCATGGAGCGCGCCCGGCACCTGCTGATCGCCTCGACGCTGGCCATCCCGGCGATCGCGGCGACGGTCGGCATCCCCGACCTCCAGGCCTTCAACAAGACCTGCCGCAAGGAACTGGGCGCCTCGCCGCGGGCGGTACGGGAGCGGCACGGCCAGGGATCACGCGGGCGCCGGAACCCCGCGCCGGGCTGATCGGGATGCTGCTGCCGAGGGCCAGGAGGATGCCACCGCGGTTCTGACGGTCCGTCACGTTAGATGGAAATGATTGTCGGAAACAGCTTCGGCCGCAGCTATGTGAAGACCGTTGGCAACAATTGACCCGTTCCTGGTCAGAGCTCGCCGGGGCTAGGCCTGCGGTGCGGTGCGGGCCCGGTGGCGGCGCACCGCGTCACGGTTGGCGCAGCGGTGGGAGCAGTACCGGCGGCGGCCGGTGCGGGTCGTGTCGGCGAAGATCGTGGCGCACTCCGTCACCTCGCAGCGCCGCAGCCGGTGCATGCCGCGCCCCGCCAGGTGCAGGGCGGTGCCCACGGAGATCAGGGAGTACAGGACGTCGCCGAGCGACTGCCCCTCGTCGCGGTAGTGCAGATGCCAGCCGGTGCCCACGTGGTTGGTCATCCTCGGGTACGCGGCGGCCGTCGCCAGCATGCGGTTGAGCAGTGCGGCGCGCTCGTCCTCGTCCGGGGCGTCGACGACCTTCTCCCACGCGTCCAGCACCTCGCCCGTGCGGGCCAGGTCCCGCGCGGTGACCGGGCCGTCCAGTACCACCCCGGCGGCGCGGCAGCGGTCCGCGAGGTCCTCGGCGTCGGCCGGACGCCGGTTGGCCAGATCCGCGGCCAGGTTCACGGGGTCCTCGCCGTAAGGGTTGAGGTGCACAAGGGCATTACACCAACCTGGTCGGCATGGGACAAGGCGGCACAGGCTCAGGGCCCGTACGGCGGGCGGTGGAGTACGACCTCGTGGAGCTGGTGCGTCTGCGGGCCCCGCGGTCCGGCGACGCCGACGGCCACGCGCTGGACTCGCTGGCCGCGACGCTGTGGGAGCAGCTCGCCGACGACGACGTGCGCGTCCTGGTCGTAGACGCCGGGGACGGGAAACTCGCCGCATGCGGCATCGGCGCCCTCGACCGGCGTCCGCCCGGACCGGGGTCGCGCGGGGCCCGGACCGGGCACGTCGTCTCAGTCGTCACCGATCCGGACCACCGGCGGCACGACCACAGCGGCACGCTCGTCAGAGGCCTGCTCACCTGGTTCCGGGAGCGCGGCGTCTCCCGGGTGGAACTGCGCTCTCCCGTCGAGGAGGCGCCCCCGCGCCGCGCCGTCACTCCTTCCCGGTGAGCAGTCTGCGCGGGTTGGCGATCCGGAAGGCGTAAGCGGCCGCTCCGCCGAGCCCGTGGCCGGGGTGCTGCGGCGGCTCCGCGTACGGCCGGTCCGAACCCTGGACCACGGCGTCCACGCCCAGCGCCCGCACCACGGACTCGACCGCGCGCGGCCCGTACGAGGACGTCTCGACGAAGACCGACGGGTCGGGCCGCGTCCCGCCGCCCCCGCGCGCGGCGAACCGCTCCCCGTGCAGCGGGGCGAGCCCGGCCAGCAGCGCGAAACAGACCCGCAGCCGAGGGTGGCGGGGGCGGCCGAAGGCGTGGAAGCCGAACCAGGCGGCGTGCATCTGCTGGACGTAGGGGACCATCGCGGGCCACCAGCCGGGCCCCTCGCAGCCGCCGGCCGCGGGCCCCGGATGCACGAACAGCGGCAGGTCGCGTTCCTCGAGCAGGTCGAGCAGGGGGGCGCAGCGGGCGTAACCGGCCGCGTCGAGGAGGGCGTCGGCGGGCAACTGGAGGCCGACGAACCCCTGGTCGAGTCGGGCGGCCGTGGCCTGCGCGTCGATGTCCCGCACACAGGCGGCGGCCCACGCCCCGAAGGGCCGGGGCAGCGCGGCCGCGCCCTCGTGGTAGGCGTCGAGCAGCGGCCGCGCCTCGGCCGCCGGCAGCCACTCCACGCCGATCGGCGCCGACAGGGAGACGAGTGCGAGGCCGAGCCCGTCGGACGCGGCGAGGTCCGCGCGCAGGCCCACGTCGTGGTCGGCGGGCGGGAGGTCGTACGGCGGCTCACCGTCCAGATACAGCGTCCAGCCGTCCAGGTACGGCGGCTCCCGGCGCGCCCTCAAGGCCGTCACCAGCGCCGGGCTCCACAGATGCTGGTGCACGTCGACATTGGTCATGCCGCTCCTCCCACCCAGGCCCGCGAGATGCTCCCGGACTCCGCCTGCTCCCATGATCTCGCGGCCCACCACCTCCCCGTCCACCCCGCGGGCGTTCTGCGGCCGGGCCGCTACCCGCCGGGCGCCTAGCCGATCTCCACCACGCGGGCCCAGGCGGGCGGCGCGTCCGGCACGTACTCGGGGTCGTTCTCGCGTCGCGCCTGACTCCTGCCCGGCCGGGGGAACAGGCCGACCACCGTACGGCACGAGGGCCGCGCGCTCGGCCAGGGCGTCTGACCGTCGGTCAGGGCCACGATCACGTCCGGGCGGGGACGCGAGCGCAGCGCCTTCTCGAAGCCCGTGCGCAGGTCGGTGCCCCCGCCGCCGACCAGCGGGATCCCCTCGGCCCGGCACAACGGGCGCACGGCACCGGCCGCCGCGTCGCACGAGAGCACGCCGACCAGGTCACGGCGGCCGCCCACGGCACGGGAGATCGCGGCCACCTCCAGCAGGGCGCTGCCCAGTTCGTCGTCGCCGACCGAGCCGGAGGTGTCGATGATCACGCAGACCCGCGGCGGCCGGCGCCGCAGACTCGGCAGCACCGCGCCCGGCACCCCGGCCGAGCGGCGCGACGGACGGCCGTAGCTGTAGTCGTCGCCCGCCCCGGACCCGCAGACCGCCGACCGGAGCGCCGCGCCCAGCAGGTCCCGCCACGGCTGCGGAGGATGGAACGCCTCCTCCGCCCACCGCCGCCAGCCCCGCGGGGCGCTCCCCGGCCGCGCCCTGATGCCCTCCGCCACCCGGAAGCGGACGGCGTCCCGTTCCTGCTCGCTCAGCCCGTCCGCCCCGTCGGGGCCCAGGTCCCACGCGCGCTCCAGACCGTCGGCCCCGCTTCCGCAGTCCAGCCAGGACAGGTCGAGGGTGAGCGCACCGAGGCCGATCCGGCCGAGGTACTCCTCCATGAGCTCGCCCTCGGGCAGTCGCAACCGCCAGGGCTGCACGGCCCCTTCGGGCTGGAGCAGCCCGTCGCCGTACACGTCGTCGTTGATCTCGCAGTCCGCGGCGATGTTCATCCGCAACCGGTCCCCGACCCCGGTCAGCCCGTGCTCCCGCGCGACCCGGTCACCGCGCCCGTGGTGGTCGCGCAGCAGATGGGACACCTCGTGCACCCACACGCCCGCCAGCTCCGCCACCGGCGTCCGGTCCACGAAGGCCGGGGAGACGTAGCACCGCCAGTGCCGGTCGACGGCCATCGTGGGCACCCGCTCCGACTCGACGGTGTGCAGCGCGAACAGCGCGGTGGCGAGGTAGGGGCGGGCCCGGGCCGCGTGCAGACGGGCGGCGAAGAGCTTGTCGCGGTCCAGTCGGCCCCCCGCCTCGGGGGTGGTCGCGCTCACCGGCGGCCCTTGGAGGCGACCGCCGCCCGGTCCGCCCGCCGCGACAGCGCGACCGTGCCGGCCAGCCTCTCGATGCCGGCCGGCACGTCCCAGTCCTGCTGCCGCAGCGAGGCCAGCGTGGTCGCGGGCACGACCACCAGGTCCGGCGCCCCGGTCTCCAGCGCCCGCGCCAGCACCGCCCACGCCGCGTCCCAGCGGTCCCGGTCGGGACGGGCGCGTACGGCCGCCACGACACCGTCGAGCACGGCCTGCCGCAGGTCTCCCCGCTCGGGCAGGACGGCACCCTCGGGGTCGGCGAGCACGTCCTCCGGGTCCGGGAGGTCCAGCCGGTCCAGGCTCGCCAGCAGTTCGAGGCCCGGGCCGTCACCCACCGTGCCCCGGACCAGCAGGGAGAGAACGTCCCGCGCGGAACCGGCCGCGGTCGCGAAGGCGACCAGGGACAGTGTCATGTCCCAGCTCCGCGGGGACGGCCAGGGACCGCCCCGCCGGGTCTCGTCGGTGGGCAGCCGGTGCACGAGGGTGGGCCGCGCGGCGAGCAGCCCGCACACCGCACGGCGGGCGAACGCCACGGCCTCCGGAAGCCTGCCCGGGTCGAGCCGCGGCAGGGTGGCCCGCGGCCAGGTCCCGCCGAGCCCCCGTACGACGACCTCGTGGTCGTGGGTCCACTGGAGATGGACGAACCGGTTGGCCAGCGGCGGGCTGAGTTCCCAGCCGTCGGCCGCCGAGGACCGGGGGTTGGCGGCGGCCACGATCCGCACCCCGGGCGGCAGTTGCAGCGCGCCGATCCGCCGCTCCAGGACGAGCCTGAGCAGCGCGGCCTCGACGGCGGGCGGCGCGGTGGACAACTCGTCCAGGAACAGCAGCCCCCGCCCGGCACGCACCAGCCGTACCGCCCAGTCCGGCGGGGCCATCGGCACGCCCTGGGTCGCGGGATCGTCCCCGACCACGGGCAGCCCCGAGAAGTCGGACGGCTCGTGCACGCTGGCGATCACCGTGGTCAGCGGCAGGTCCAGGGCCGCGGCGAGCTGGGTGAGGGCGGCCGTCTTGCCGATACCGGGCTCGCCCCACAGCAGGACCGGCAGGTCGGCGGCCACGGCCAGGGTGAGGGCCTCCAGTTGGGAGTCGGGGCGCGGTTCGGTGGTGGAGTCACGCAGGAGGGCCAACAGGTCGGCGGCGATGTCGAGTTGGGAGGCGGGAGCAGGGACGGTCTTGGGCATGTGTGATCACCTGTAGGCCAGGAGTGGGCCGGGAAGGGGGACGGTGTCCCCGGTGGCGGGATCAGCGCGCAGCTCTGGACGGGCGCGTCGAACCCGGGAGTCGTGGTGGCGGGGTCAGTGCGTGTGCCGGGGCCGGGTGCGCGGAGGTCGGGTGTCGTGGTGGTGGGGTCAGGGCGTGTGCCGTGGACGGGCGCGCGGGTCTCGGGAGTGGCGGTGGCGGGGTCAGGGCGTGTGCCGTGGACGGGCGCGCCGGGTGCGGGAGTCGCGGCCGGTCGGACGCGGCCGGAACCAGGTGGGTCCGGGTCCCGTCAGGCCGGCCCTGAACAGGCCGTAGGTGACGCGTCGCAACGCGGCCGCCTCCAGTTCGTCCCGGAGGGGGCCGGCGCGCAGCAGCGCCTCGGGGCCCAGCAGTCCTTCCACGACGGCCAGCGCGCCGGCGGTGTCGCCGTGCACGAGGCGTTCGCGGACACCGTCCAGGCAGTGCGGACGACGATGTGCCTCGTCGATCGCATGGAGGCAGGGGAGCGGGGTGCCGGTCAGGGCGACCAGCAGTTCCTCCCGCCGGATCTCGTCGGGGTCGTGGTCGAGCGGGGCCAGCACCCCGTCGACCAGGCCGATCCGGTGGAGGGCTCCCCGGCACTCGACGAGCCGCGGCCGTCCGGGCCCGGTGGAGGTGCGGGGCGGTCCGGTGGCCGTGCGGCCCGGTGCCAGCGCGGCGGCGACCAGGGGGTGCAGCCGGCCGGCCTCGATCGCACCGGCGCGCAGCAGTCGGAGGTCGGGCGGCACCCAGGTCGCCGCGTCCGGCAGGACGGGGAGCGCGGAGACGCTGCCGGCCGAGGGCCTCGGTACGGGTCGTACCAGGTCCTCGTCCGCGGCGAGTTCCAGCACCAGCCGGTGCCGCCCGCCCCAGCGCACCGACAGGCGGCCGCCGGACCGCCCTTCGGCCGCGAGCAGTGTCCGGGCCTCGGACGCCCAACGGTCCACGGCACAGGCGGCCGGCACCGCCAACTCCGTTGCCCATAGGGGTCGTTGCCGGTCGGCCGACCGGGGCGGGGGACCGTCGGCCCCCGACCGTCCCCGCAGCTCCCCGGCTCTCGACGCGTCCCACAGATGCCGGTGCAGGTCCAGCCGGAAGCGTCGGTTCGGGCGCGGGTGCGGATGCCCCACGGCGTCCGCCGCGGACCGGGACCACAGTGCGAGGCTGACGCGCTGCCCGGCGTCCGCCCAGGCGGGCGCGGTCCGGGCCACCAGGTGCACGGGGCCCTCGGCGGTGTCGTACCGCGCCAGCGTCAGGGTCACCCCGGGCCGCAGCAGCCCGTCCGGGGCGACCCTCGGCATGTGCCAGCGCAGCAGGTCGGGTGCGAGGGCGCGCAGATCGGACCGGACCCTGGACGCCAGGTCCCGGCCGTGGCCGCGCGCCACGGCACGGAGATGGAGATCGACGTCGAAACCGGCGGCGGCGCACGCCCCCGCCCAGTCCCCGGCGAGGCGACGGGCGGTCGCGGTCTCGATCATGGAGGCCGGCACGGCGAACTCGCGCACGCGCGGCCAGAAGGAGGTACGGATGTCCTCGTCCGTGGTCGAAGGGAGCATCAGCGCTCACCTTGCGCGGACGGGACCCCCAATCGTTCAGGAGTGTGAGTCGTCATCGTGGAGCAGCGTAAGCCCCTCCCCGCGGATCCGTCACGTGGTTTGTGCCGGGTTAGCCTGGGGCGTGATCGGATTTCCGCTCGGCGCCGCCACCACGACGGCCCGGCTCACCAGTGATCCGCACCCGCGTCTGGCCCAACTCCGCGCGTGCGAACCGGTGTCGTGGCTGCCCGGACTGAACGGCTGGCTGGTGACCCGCCGCGATCTCGCGCTCGAGGTGATGCGGGACCCCGAGACCTTCACCGTCGACGACCCCCGCTTCTCGACCGCCCGGATCGTCGGCCCGAGCATGCTCTCCCTGGACGGCGCTGAGCACACCCGCCACCGCGAGCCGTTCACCGCACCCTTCCGGCCACGTGAAGTGCACGACGGTTTCGCCGAGTTCGTCGAGCGGGAGACCGACCGGCTCGTCACCGCGCTGGAACCGACGGGCGCCGCCGAGCTGCGCCGCGCCTTCGCCGGCCCGCTCGCCGTCGCCGTCGTCACCGAGGCGCTCGGGCTGGTGGGCGCCGGCACCGACACGGTGCTCTCCTGGTACGACGCCATCGTGCGGTCCGTCTCGGACCTCACGGCGGGCCTGGCGGCGGGGCCCGCAGGTCCGGAGGCCTACGCACAACTGCGGCGGGCGGTCGAGGCCACGGTCGCCGAAGGAGCCGACTCCTCGCTCCTGACCCGCGCAGCCGACCGGCTGGCACTGCCGGAAGTGGCCTCCAACGCCGCGGTGCTGATGTTCGGCGGCATCGAGACCACCGAGGGGATGATCACCAACGCACTGCTGCACCTCCTCGGCCATCCCGACCAACTCGCGCTCGTCCAGGCCGACTCCGGGCTGCTCGACAATGCGATCGAGGAGTCGCTGCGTCTGGAACCGGGCGCGGCCGTCGTCGACCGCTACGCCACCCGTGACACCGCTCTCGGGCCGGCCACGATCCGCCGGGGCGACCTCGTCACGGTCTCCCTGGCCGGCGCCAACCGTGACCCCGCCGTCTTCCCCGACCCCGACCGCTTCGACGTCCGCCGCGCGAACGCCCGCCTCCACCTGGCCTTCGCGCACGGACGCCACTACTGCCTCGCCGCCCATCTGGCCCGCCTGGAGACCCGTGTCGCCCTGCGGCACCTGCTCGACCGGCTCCCCGGCCTCCGCCTCGACCCCGACCGCCCGGCCGCCCCGCACGGCCTGGTCTTCCGCAAGCCGCCCACCCTGCATGTGCTCTGGGGCTGACGGCACGGACGCGCGCCGTGTCTCAGCCGGCCCGGGTCACCTCCAGGGACAGGTCGTTGTCGACCGTGTAGTACGGCCGCACCTCGACGCCTCCGGCATGGGCGCCGGGGTAGACGAAGACGTGCTTGCGGTCCGCCACGTCGTCCAGGAGACGCGCGAGCCGGATCATCGGGGCGCCCGCAGCGGGACGGACGAACAGGTCCCAGATGCCGGGGTCCAGGGTCGAGTCGTCGACCGTGAAGGAGAAGCTCCGGCCGTCCTCCGCGGCCACCGGCTCAAGAGCGCGGACGACTCCTTCGCCGCGGCGCAGCCGCAGCCGCACCTCGGCGCCGTCCGACAGCGCGGCCCCGTGCAGCCGGGCCGCGAACCGCAGCGTCCCGCCCGTGACGTCCACGCGGCCGGCCTCCGCGTGCGCGGGCCGCAGCCAGGTCCGCAGCGCGAGGTAGCCGTCCTTGGTGACATAGGGGACCCGCACGGCCAGCGGTCCCCGCCGCTCCCGCAGGTGCCCGTCGACCAGGGCCCGCAGGTCGCGGGGGCCGGGCCGCAGACGCGTGCGCTCGGTGCCGTCCAGCAGGTACACGTCCCACCGGCCCTCCGCGAGCACGGGGTCCGTGCCCAGGACGGCCCGGGCGCGCCCCTCGCCCGCGGGGTCGAGGTCGAGGACGTGCAGGGTGTCCTCGGGCTGTCCCTTCTTCGGGCGCAGCCGCAGCAGCAGCCGGTGCCCGGGTGCCGCCGGCAGCTCGAAGGTGATCCGGCCCTCCGCGTCGACAGCGCAACCGGTGCGTGGTGTGGTCATGACCGTCCCTTCCGTACGAGGCGCAGCGCGCCGCTCGCCGCGACCAGCGCGGTGTCCCTGGCGGCGGAGCCCCGGGCGGTCAGCGTTCCGCGCTGACGCTCCCGCACGACCGGCCGGCCCGCCCGCCGCGCCGCGACGGCCTCCGCGATGAGCCGCTCGGCCTGTTCCACGACCGGACCGGGGGCGAACCGGCGGGCGTTCTCCAGGGCCGCCCGGCTCATCCGGCGGCGCAGTTCGTCGTTCCCGACCAGTTCCAGCAGGGCCGCCGCCATCGCGTCCCGGTCCCCTACCGGCACCAGCCGGCCGTCGACCCGGTCCGCGATGATCTCGCGGGGCCCGTGGGGGCAGTCGGTGCTCACCACGGGCAGCCCGCAGCGCATCGCCTCGACGATGGTCATGCCGAAGGGTTCGAAGTCGGAGGCGGCCACCCCGATCGAGCCCTTGACCCACTCCGCCTCCATCGGGGCCGCGGGCCCCATCAGGAAGACGTTGTTCCACAGCCGCAGGTCGGTGATGAGCCGCCGCAGCCGGTCGTGTTCCTCGCCCTTGCCGTAGATGCGCAGCTGCCAGTCCGGATGCGCGGCGGCGACCGCGGCGAAGGCCTCGACGAGCAGGTCGTACCGCTTCACCCGGACCAGCCGGCCGGCCGCGACCACCACCTTGGCGGAGGCGTCCGCGGCCGGCAGCACCGGATCCGGCACGCTGTTGGGCAGTGCCTCCACGCGTACGCCGGGCAGCCGCATCCGGCGCCGGTACGCGGCCGCGTCGGCCTCGGTGACCGTGGTGAGCACGTCGAGGCCGCGGTAGGCCCGGCGCAGCGCGGTGCGCAACCGTGGCGAGTGGTTGTCCAGTGTGAGGTGTTCCTGCCCCATCCGGGCGACGTGCGGCGGCGCCTGGACCGCGAGATGCACGTTGAGCCCGGGCCGGGTGCCGATCACCACGTCCGCGTCGGTCCCGGCGAGGGCCTCCGCTATCCGCTGGTCCGTCAGTTCGCTGTACTGCCCGTACCGGTACTCGGACCGCGGGAACACCCGCGCCGGTCTCAGGTGCGCGGGGTGCTCCTTCTCCTGTCTGAGATCCACCAGCGGCCGCAGCGAAACCCGGGGATCCAGCACGAAGTTGGGCAGCTCCCGGTGCCGGAGAACGGAGACGATCTCCACCTCGTGCCGTTCGGCCAGGGCCTGGGCCAGGTTGAACGTGGTGGTGATGGTCCCTCCGATCCCGTAGGCGTTGTGGAGCAGGAAAGAGATCTTCATGCCGGGCTAGACCACCCGCAATTGCCTTCGGTTGACCTTCGTTACCTTTTCGTGGTGTCCTCGCCGCCCAGGCGTCACGCCGTGTACTGGTATGCGGGATAAGTGAGGTAGCCGTTGTCGCCGCCCTGGAAGTAGGTGGCCTCGTCGGCGGGGGCGATCGGCAGTCCGGTGCGCAGTCGCTCGACCAGGTCCGGGTTGGCGATGAAGGCGCGGCCGAAGCTGATGAGATCGGCGCCGAGATCCAGCCAGTGGTCGGCCTCGGAGCGGCCGGTCTGCTTGGCGCCCATCGGCTGGACCGGGTTCATGACGAGCGCGCCCGGCCAGGCCCGGCGCAGGGCGACGAGGGTCTCCTCCGGGGCGGTGGCCTCCAGATGGACGTAGGCCAGTCCGAGCCGGGACAGCTCGGTCAGCAGCGCGGTGTACAGCTCGGGGACGTCCGACTCCTCGACCCCCCAGAACGTGCCGCCCGGTGAGAGCCGGATACCGGTCCGCTCCGCGCCCACCGCGTCCACGGTCGCGGCGGCCGCCTCGACGGCGAACCGGATCCGGCCGGCCACCGAGCCGCCGTAGCGGTCCGTGCGCAGGTTGGCGTTGGAGGAGAGGAACTGCGAGATCAAGTAGCCGTTGGCGCCGTGGAGTTCCACCCCGTCGAAGCCGGCGTCGACCGCGCGGCGCGCGGCCTCGGCGTACGAGGCGGCGTGCTCGGGGACCTCCGCCGTCTCCAGCGCCCGCGGCACGGGCGCGGGCTGTGGTCCCGTGGGCGTGAACACCTCGCCGACGGCCGGGACGGCCGAGGGGCCGACGGGCCGCAGACCGTTGGTGTCCGGGTGCGAGACCCGGCCGCCGTGCATGATCTGCGCGAAGATCCGGCCCCCGTTGGTGTGCACGGCCTCGGTCACCTGGCGCCACGAGGCCACCTGCTCGTCGGTGTACAGCCCCGGCGTACCGGGATTGGACTGTCCGATCAGGCTCGGCTGCACCCCCTCGGTGACGATCAGGCCGGCCGTGGCCCGCTGGGCGTAGTAGCGCGCCATCGACGGTGTGGCCAGACCGCCCTCGGCGGCCCGCACCCTGGTCATCGGGGCCATGACCACCCGGTTGGGCAGCCGCAGTCCGCCGAGCCGGAAACCGGTGAAGAGCGTCGTCACGTCATGTCTCCTTCGTGATCCGTCGTACCCGTGTCCCGGGCACGCGGTTACGCTAAAACCTGACGTCGACGTGAGGGTCAAGCCCGTCAGGGAGGAACACATGCGCATCGGTGAGCTGTCGGCACGGGCCGGGGTCAGCGTCCGGGCCCTGCGCTACTACGAGGAGCAGGGCCTGCTCGCCAGCACGCGCAGCGCGAGCGGGCAGCGGCACTACAGGGAGTCCGCGGTCGAGCGCGTGCTCTTCCTCCAGCGGATGTACGCGGCCGGGCTGTCCAGCCGTACGATCGCCGAACTCCTGCCGTGCGTCGAGTCACCCAGCGAGGAGACGTCCGACGCCGCGCTGGTGCGGATGGCCGAGGAGCGCGACCGGCTCTCCGAGCACATCGCGGACCTGATCCGCACCCGGGACGCCCTCGACCGGCTGATGGCCACCAACCGGGCCCACCGCGAGAGCCTGCGCACGGCGTGACAGGCTGAGACGACCACAACCGGCCGGACCGAGGAGCCCCCGTGACGTACGACATCGACGCCCTCCGCTCCCACTTCCCGGCCCTGTCGGCCGGCACCGCCCACTTCGACGGCCCCGGCGGCACCCAGACCCCCGAACCGGTCATCCGGGCCATCGCCGACGCCCTGGCGCAGCCCCTGTCCAACCGGGGGCGGACCACCGTGGGGGAGCGCAACGCCGAACGGATCGTCACCGGGGCCCGCCGGGCCATGGCCGACCTGCTCGGGGCCGACCCGGCGGGCATCGTCTTCGGCCGCAGCGCCACCCAGCTCACCTACGACTTCTCCCGCACCCTCGCCAGGACGTGGTCGCCCGGCGACGAGGTGGTCGTCACGAGCCTCGACCACGACGCCAACATCCGCCCCTGGGTCCAGTCGGGGGTCACCGTGCGCTGGGCCGAATTCGACCCGAAGACGGGGGAGTTGACGGTCGACGCCATCCGGTCCGTCCTGTCCGGTCGCACCAGGCTGGTCGCCGTCACGGCCGCCTCCAACCTGATCGGCACCCGACCCGACATCCCCGCGATCGCGCGGGCGGTGCACGAGGCCGGAGCACTCCTGTACGTCGACGGTGTCCACTTCGCCGCCCACGCCCCGGTCGACCTGGAGGCGCTGGGTGCGGACTTCTTCGTGTGCTCCCCGTACAAGTTCCTCGGCCCGCACCACGGAGTCCTCGCCGCTCGCCCGGAGTTGCTGGAGACCCTGCACCCGGACAAGCTCCTGCCCTCCACCGACGCCGTCCCCGAGCGCTTCGAACTGGGCACACTGCCTTACGAGTTCCTCGCCGGCACGGCGGCGGCGGTCGACTTCCTCGCCGAACGGCTCGACCCGGACGCCACCGGCAGCCGGCGGGAGCGGCTGGCCGCCGGGTTCGCCGCCCTCGAAGCCCACGAGCACGTCCTGCGCACCCGCATCGACGAGGGGCTGGCCGCGCTCGACGGCGTCACCGTCCACTCCCGGGCCGCCGACCGCACCCCGACCGTCCTGCTCACCTTCGAGCACCACAGCACGGCCGACGCGTACGGCTTCCTCGCCGAACGCGGTGTCCAGGCCCCGGCGGGCTCCTTCTACGCCGTCGAGGCCTCCCGCCGGCTCGGCCTCGGCGACAGCGGCGGCCTGCGCGTCGGGCTCGCCCCCTACAACGACCTGGACGACGTCGACCGGCTCCTGACGGGACTGACCGACTTCCTCAAGGGGTGAACTCCCCGAAGAGATGAACCGCCCCAAGAGGTGAAGGGAGAGACGCTCATGAGCACGTTCCCCACCGCACGCGAGGTACGGACCACCCCGGAAGGGCTGCTGTGGGAGCCCAGCGAGCGCTGGGTGCGCGGCCGCAAGGGGAACGTCACGGTCGTCGACAGCCGGCACCCCGTCCTCGTCTGGGAGCCGGACGTCCCCGTCCCGCTGTACGCCTTCCCGCGCACCGACGTCCGCGAGGACCTGCTGCGCCCCGCGAGGAACCCGGCGACCGGCACCCACACCGGATCACAGGTCTTCTACGACCTGGAGGCCGACGGCGAGCTCGTCGAGAACGCCGCCTGGACCTTCCCGGCCGCCGATCTCGCCGACCACATCGCCTTCGCGTGGTTCCGGCGCCGGGGGACCGGCCTCGACCACTGGTACGAGGAGGAGGAAGAGATCTTCATCCACCCCCGTGACCCGCACAAACGCGTCGACGCCATGCCCAGCAGCCGCCACGTCCAGGTCGAGATCGACGGGACGCTCGTCGCCGACACCCGCCGGCCCGTCCTGCTCTTCGAGACCGGCCTGCCCACCCGCTACTACATCCCGCGCGAGGACGTCCGCCGCGACCTCCTCGACGCCACCGACCACCACACCGGCTGCCCCTACAAGGGCACCGCAGAGTACTGGTCGGTGGGTGCCCACAAGGACATCGTCTGGAGCTACCCCGACCCGCTCCCCGCCGTGGGCGCCGTCAAGGGACTCCTCGCCTTCTACAACGAGGCCGTCGACATCACCGTGGACGGGGAGCGCCTGGACCGTCCGGTGACCCCGTTCACCGGAACCGTGCGGTGATCAGGGCCGCCAAGGCGCAGGGCAGGTTCCCCGCGCGGTTGAAGTCGATCCTGACCCGGCCGCAGCACCATCAGGGCGCCGGGGCCCCGCCCGTTGAACGCGGTGAGCCGGTGCCGTGCGCCCTCCAGCTCGAACTCGACCTGCCCGGGCGAGTCGTAGACGTGCTCCAGCCCCTCCACGGCGGCCCTCACGGTCACCGGGCGGGGCTCCTCGTACGGCAGGAGACGGCCCTCGACCACCCAGCGCGGGTCCGGCGCGTAGGCGGGCGTGTACGTGAAGGCCGTACGCAGGGCGCTGTCGGGGTGGCGGGGGCGCAGGATGTCGTTGCCGCCCCGCTTGGCGATCTCCCGGCGTGCCTCGCCCCAGTCGGCGTACACGCTGTCCCGCTCGGCGATCACTCCGAAGGAGTACCGGCCCCGCACGACCTGCCCGTCGACGGTCAGCTCCGCACCCTCGTCCAGCTCGACCACCACCCCTTCGGCGCCGGCCGACCAGGCGCCGGGGGCGTCCTCGAAGCGGCTCGGCTCCGGGGTCAGCCAGTGCAGGCCGGTGATCGCGAGGAATCCGTGCGGTCCGGAGAGCGCCGCCTCCCTCTGCCGGTGCCACTCCTCCCACTCCTGAACGAAGCCCATGTCCACTCCCGGGTACGGCGGCGTCCTGTCCTCGGCGAAAACCGCCGTACCTGCGTGAATCATCCCCAAACCGTCCGCGACACGTGACCTGACTCTCATGGCCACCGGCCGCCTTTGCCGAGACCATGGGGGCGTCACCGGCAGGCCGAAGGGAACGGGAATGCTCCGCAAGGTACTGGTCGCCAACCGTGGTGAGATCGCGATCCGGGCGTTTCGCGCCGGTTATGAGGTGGGCGCGCGGACGGTCGCCGTCTTCCCCCACGAGGACCGCAACTCACTGCACCGACTCAAAGCCGACGAGGCCTACGAGATCGGCGAACCGGGCCATCCCGTGCGGGCCTACCTCTCCGTCGACGAGATCATCCGCGCCGCCCGCCAGGCCGGCGCCGACGCCGTCTACCCCGGCTACGGCTTCCTCTCCGAGAACCCCGAGCTGGCGCGGGCCTGCGAGGAGGCGGGCATCACCTTCGTCGGCCCCAGCGCCGACATCCTCGAACTGACCGGCAACAAGGCCCGCGCGGTCGCCGCCGCCCGCGCCGCCGGCGTACCGGTCCTCGGCTCCTCGGCGCCCTCCGACGACGTGGACGAGCTGGTCAGGGCCGCCGGTGACATCGGCTTCCCTGTGTTCGTGAAGGCCGTCGCCGGTGGCGGCGGGCGCGGCATGCGCCGGGTCGAGGACCCCGTCCAGCTCCGCGAGTCCATCGAGGCCGCGGCACGTGAGGCGGCCTCCGCGTTCGGCGACTCGACCGTCTTCCTGGAGAAGGCCGTCGTCGAGCCCCGCCACATCGAGGTGCAGATCCTCGCCGACGGCGAGGGCAACGTCATCCACCTCTACGAGCGGGACTGCTCGGTGCAGCGCCGCCATCAGAAGGTCATCGAGCTCGCCCCCGCGCCCAACCTCGACCCGGAGCTGCGCGACCGGATCTGCGCCGACGCCGTGCGCTTCGCCCGCGAGATCGGCTACCGCAACGCGGGCACCGTCGAGTTCCTCCTCGACCGGGACGGCAACCACGTCTTCATCGAGATGAACCCGCGCATCCAGGTCGAGCACACGGTCACCGAGGAGGTCACCGACGTCGACCTCGTCCAGGCCCAGTTGCGCATCGCCGCCGGCGCCACCCTCGCCGACCTCGGACTCTCCCAGGAGACGGTCCGGCTCCACGGCGCCGCCCTCCAGTGCCGCATCACCACCGAGGACCCCGCCAACGGCTTCCGCCCGGACACCGGCCGCATCAGCGCGTACCGCTCACCCGGCGGCTCCGGCATCCGCCTCGACGGCGGCACCACCCACGCCGGTACCGAGATCAGCGCCCACTTCGACTCGATGCTCGTCAAACTGTCCTGCCGGGGACGGGACTTCACCACCGCGGTCAACCGGGCCCGGCGTGCCGTCGCCGAGTTCCGCATCCGCGGGGTGGCCACCAACATCCCGTTCCTCCAGGCGGTGCTGGACGACCCGGACTTCCAGGCGGGCAACGTCACCACGTCGTTCATCGAGCAGCGCCCCCACCTGCTGACGGCCCGTCAGTCCGCCGACCGCGGCACGAAGCTGCTCACCTACCTGGCCGACGTGACGGTCAACAAGCCGCACGGCGAGCGGCCCGAGCTGATCGACCCGGTCTCCAAGCTGCCGCGCGTCGACACGACCCTGGAGCCGGCCGCGGGCTCCAGGCAGAAGCTCACCGAGCTGGGCCCCGAGGGCTTCGCCCGGTGGCTGCGCGAGTCGCCGACCATCGGCGTCACCGACACCACCTTCCGCGACGCCCACCAGTCCCTGCTGGCCACCCGGGTCCGCACCAAGGACATGCTCGCCGTGGCCCCCGCGGTCGCCCGCACCCTGCCCGAACTGCTCTCCCTGGAGTGCTGGGGCGGCGCCACCTACGACGTGGCCCTGCGCTTCCTCGCCGAGGACCCCTGGGAGCGGCTGGCCGCCCTGCGCGAGGCCGTGCCCAACATCTGCCTCCAGATGCTGCTGCGCGGCCGCAACACCGTCGGCTACACCCCGTACCCGACCGAGGTGACCGATGCCTTCGTGCAGGAGGCCGCCGAGACCGGCATCGACATCTTCCGTATCTTCGACGCCCTCAACGACGTCAGCCAGATGCGCCCCGCCATCGACGCCGTACGCGCCACCGGCACCTCGATCGCCGAGGTCGCCCTCTGCTACACCTCCGACCTGTCGGACCCGAACGAACGCCTGTACACGCTCGACTACTACCTGCGCCTCGCCGAGCAGATCGTCGACGCGGGCGCCCACGTCCTGGCCGTCAAAGACATGGCGGGCCTGCTCCGGGCCCCCGCCGCGGCCAAGCTCGTCTCGGCGCTGCGCCGGGAGTTCGACCTGCCGGTGCACATCCACACCCACGACACCGCGGGCGGCCAGCTCGCCACCTACCTGGCCGCGATCCAGGCGGGCGCCGACGCGGTCGACGGTGCCGTGGCCTCCATGGCCGGCACCACCTCGCAGCCCTCCCTCTCGGCGATCGTCGCCGCGACCGACCACTCCGACCGGCCCACCGGTCTCGACCTGCGGGCGGTCGGCGACCTGGAGCCCTACTGGGAGAGCGTCCGCCGCGTGTACGCCCCCTTCGAGGCGGGCCTCGCCTCCCCGACCGGGCGCGTCTACGACCACGAGATCCCCGGCGGCCAGCTCTCCAACCTGCGCACCCAGGCCGTCGCGCTCGGCCTCGGCGACCGGTTCGAGGACATCGAGGCGATGTACGCGGCCGCCGACCGCATCCTCGGCCACCTGGTCAAGGTCACCCCGTCGTCCAAGGTGGTCGGCGACCTGGCCCTGCACCTGGTCGGGGCCGGGGTGACGCCGAAGGAGTTCGAGGAGACCCCGGACCGCTTCGACATCCCCGACTCGGTGATCGGCTTCCTGCGCGGCGAACTCGGCACCCCGCCCGGCGGCTGGCCCGAGCCCTTCCGCAGCAAGGCGCTCCAGGGCCGCGCCGACGCCAAGCCGGTCCAGGAACTGGACGCCGAGGACCGCACCGGACTGGAGAAGGACCGCCGCTCGACTCTCAACCGGCTCCTGTTCCCCGGCCCGACCCGCGAGTTCGAGGCCCACCGCCAGTCCTACGGCGACACCAGCCTCCTCGACAGCAAGGACTTCTTCTACGGCCTGCGCCCGGGCAAGGAGTACGCCGTCGACCTGGAACCCGGCGTGCGGCTCCTCATCGCCCTGGAGGCCATCGGCGAGGCCGACGAGCGGGGCATGCGCACGGTGATGTCCACGCTCAACGGCCAGCTGCGGCCCATCCAGATCCGCGATGCCGCCGTCTCCTCGGCCATCCCGGCCACCGAGAAGGCCGACCGTTCCAACACCGGCCACGTCGCCGCCCCGTTCGCCGGAGTGGTCACGCTCGCGGTCTCCGAGGGCGACGAGGTGGCGGCCGGGGCCACCGTCGCCACCATCGAGGCCATGAAGATGGAGGCCTCCATCACCGCCGCGAGGGCCGGCCGGGTCTCCCACCTCGCCATCAACAGGATCCAGCAGGTGGAGGGCGGTGACCTGCTGGTCGAGATCGCCTGAGCCGTCGACCTGGCGGTGACGGGGAGGAGCCCAGCCGTGACAGTGATCCACGAGATCAACACCCTTGTCTGGTTGGACGGGTTGAGCCGCAGCTACGACCGCCCCGTCACCCTGGGTGACGTGCCCGGCGAGGTCTGGGACCGCGTCGCACCGCCCGGCGTCGACACCGTGTGGCTGATGGGCGTGTGGGAACGCAGCCCGGCCGGACGTGAGATCGCCCTGCGCGACCGGGGCCTCATGGACTCCTTCCGTGCGGCCCTGCCCGACCTGACCGAGGCGGACATCGCCGGATCGCCGTACTGCGTGCGCGACTACGTCGTGGACGCCTCCCTCGGCGGCCCCGACGGACTGGCCGCCGCCCGCGCCCAACTGGCGGCCCGGGAAGTGCGGTTGCTCCTCGACCACGTCCCCAACCACGTGGCCCCCGACCACCCCTGGCTCACCTCGGACCCCGACCGCCTGGTCCGGGGCACCACCGACGACCTGGCCCGGGCGCCTGCCGACTTCATCGAGACCGGGGCAGGGGTCTACGCCCGCGGCCGCGACCCCTACTTCCCGCCCTGGCCCGACGTCGTGCAGCTCGACGCCTTCAGCGACGCCCTGCGGGAGGCGACCGTCGCGACCCTCGTCGCCATCGGCGACCAGGCCGACGGCGTGCGCTGCGACATGGCCATGCTGATGATGAACGACGTCTTCGGAAGGACCTGGGGAGACCGCGCGGGCAGGGCCCCCGCCGAGGACTTCTGGCCGTACGTCATCCCACGCGTCCGGGCCCGCCACCCCGGCCTCCTCTTCGTCGCCGAGGCCTACTGGGACCTCGAACACGCCCTCCGGCAGCAGGGCTTCGACCACTGCTACGACAAGCGTCTCTACGACCGCCTCCTGCACGAGGACGCCGGCTCCGTCCGCGCCCACCTCGAAGCGGACCTCGCCCACCAGCACGGCCTCGTCCGCTTCCTGGAGAACCACGACGAACCCCGGGCCGCCGCCGTCCTGCCCGGCGACCGGGGACGGGCGGCTGCCGTGGCCGTCGCGACCCTGCCCGGCGCCACGCTCTGGCACGAGGGCCAGTTCGACGGCCGCCGGGTACGGCCCCCGGTGTTCCTGAGGCGCAGGCCGCAGGAACCCGTCGACGAGCCCCTGCGCGACTTCTACGCCCGGCTGCTGCCCGCCGCGGCCTCCGTACGCCGGGGCGAGTGGCGGTTCCTGACCCCGCGGGGCCTCCCGGACGACGACACCCACCACCACCTGCTCGCCTGGACCTGGACGCACGCCGACGCCCGCCACCTCGTCGTCGTCAACGACTCCGGCCGTCCGGCCCGGGCGCGGCTGCCCCTGCCGTGGGAGGACCTCGGGGGCCGTGCGTGCCGGGCCACCGACCTGCTCACCGGGGCGGTGTACGACCGTGACGGAGACGAACTGACCGGCTCCGGTCTGTTCGTGGCCCTGGCGCCCTGGGGGTGCCACCTCCTCCGGTGGTGACGGACGCGGCGAAGGCGTACCGTCGAACGGAGATTATGAGCACCGACCCGCAGGCGAGTTCTGCACCACGGACCACTCCACCGGACTCCGGCGGGGGCGGAAACGCCATGGCTCTGCTGGTCATCGCGTCCTGCCAGCTCATGGTGGTGCTCGACATCACCATCGTGAACATCGCGCTCCCGGACATCCAGCGCTCCCTGGACTTCTCCACCACCAGCCTGGCCTGGGTGGTCAACGCGTACACCCTCACCTTCGGGGGGCTGCTGCTGCTCGGCGGCCGGACCGGAGACATCCTCGGCAGACGCCGTATGTTCGTCGTGGGCGTGCTGCTGTTCGTGCTCGCCTCCCTGCTCGGCGGGCTCGCCCAGAACGAGGGCCAACTCCTCGCCGCGCGCGCCCTCCAGGGCGTCGGCGGCGCCATCGCCTCCCCGACCGCGCTCTCCCTGGTCAGCACGACCTTCCGCGAAGGCCCCGAACGCAACCGGGCCTTCGGTGTCTTCGCCGCGGTGTCGGCCGGCGGCGGCGCGATCGGACTGCTGGCCGGCGGAGTCCTCGTCGAGTGGCTGAACTGGCGGTGGGTGCTGTTCGTCAACGTCCCCATCGGACTGCTCATCGCGCTCGCCACGCCCCGCTTCATCCGCGAGTCGGAGCGGCACCCCGGACACTTCGACATCACCGGGGCGCTGACCGCCACCGCGGGCATGGTGCTGCTGGTGTACGGCTTCATCCGGGCCGCCCAGGAAGGCTGGCGGGACGCCCTCACCCTGGCCTCGTTCGCCGCCGCGGTGGTCTTCCTCGTGGTGTTCGTGCTGGTCGAGAAGCGGTCCCGGCAGCCGATCACCCCGCTGCACATGTTCGCCGACCGCAACCGCGCGGGCACCTACGGCATCATGCTCTGCCTGGCGGCCGCCATCTTCGGCATGTTCTTCTTCCTGACGCTCTTCGTGCAGAACGTCCTGGACTTCAGCCCCTTGGCGACCGGGTTCGCGTTCCTCCCGGTCAGCGCCGTCATCGCGATCGGTGCGGGCCTCGCCTCGCGGTTCCTGCCCGTCTACGGGCCCAAGCCCTTCATGGTGGGCGGCGCGATCCTCGCGGCGGCCGGCCTCGCCTGGCTGACCCTGACCGACGTGCACTCCACCTACGCGGGCAGTGTGCTCGGGCCGATGCTCGTGTTCAGCCTCGGCATGGGCATGGAGTTCGTGTCGCTGACCCTGATGGCGCTGTCCAACGTGCCCACCCAGGAGACCGGCGCGGCCTCCGGGCTCCTCAACGCCACCCAGCAGGTGGGCGGTTCGCTCGGACTGTCCATCCTGGTCACCATGTTCGGCACGGCCAGCGCCAACGAGGCGGAGAAGCAGGTCCCGCGCTTCCTCGCCCAGGCGACCCCGGCCGAGCGCAGGCTCTTCGCCCGCACCGGCGAACTCCCGGGCTCCTGGGGCGACGAGGTCCTGACCGCGGGTGTCTCGGCCGCCTTCGTCGTCGCCGCGATCTTCACGGTGCTCGCCGCCCTCATCGCCGTCGTCGTCATCCAGGTCCGCCCCTCCGACCTGGAACGCCTCAAGGGCGGGCCCCCGGTGCCGTAGGGACCAGGCCGAGCCGCTGGGCGTGCAGCACCGTGCTGACGCGGTCGTGCGTGCCGAGCTTGCGGTAGATGTTCGCGATGTGCTTGTGGACCGTGCGCTCGGATATCCCGAGCCTGCGGCCGATCGAGACGGCCGTCAGTGCGTCGCCGAGCAGGAGCAGCACCGTCGTCTCCCGGGGGGTGAGCGCCAGGTCGGCCGCCTCCTCGGAAGGAACGTTCAGCCGCCGCAGGAGCTGGCGCTGCTGCTCGACCGCGGCCAGCAGCGGCTGCACCTGCTCGGCCAGCCGCAGCTCGTCGTCGGTGAAGTCCCGCCCGGAGCGGTACACCATGCACCCGGTGACGGGGGTGGTCGACTGCGGCAGCGGGATCCCCAGGACGTGGTCGACGTCCAGGAGGTCGTCGAGCAGTCGCGCGGTCGGGCTTGCGCACCAGGAACGGCCCGCCACCCGGCGCGCGGTGACCGGCGCCCGGTCCGGTCCGCCCGCGTAGTGCCCGGCCAACGGGTAACCCGCACGCAGCAGTCCCGTCTCCTCGTCGCCGAGCGAGGTGAACTCGGCGTCCGCCCCGGGGGAGAGCCCGAGCGTGCCCTCGTTCTCGTTCCAGTCGTCCAGCTTGTAGATCAGGGCGTCACCGCCGCACACGGCCGGTAGTTCGGCCGCCAGCAGCGGCCACAGCCGCTCAGGGTCGCGTTCGTGGAGCGCGGCCACGGCGACCGACAGCATCCGCTCATACGCAGTTGTACCCATACCGGCCCAGTACCTCGCTGACCCACACTTCATCCGAGCAACATCGACGTTCTCGCATGTACTCCAGCACATCGAAGCTCCGGCGGGCCGCAGTGGGGGAGGGCGGTCCGCCGGATACGCCCGTCCTCGCGGGGACGGCCGCGCCGGCCGCGACTCGTGCGGGCCGCCGGCGCGGGGGACCGGCGGCCCGCACGGGCCCTGCCCCACCGGTCGGACACCTCCAGGCCCGGGTCCGGTGCCGGGTTGAACACCGGGTGGTGGCCCTCCGGCGCGCGGGACAGTGGCGGGCCCAGGCTTCTCTCACCCCCGGCCGCCGGCTGCGGCGCGCCGACGGTCACCGGTCGGCCGTCGAGCCTGACGGCCCACCCGTCGCACCGCGATCGCGTGACGGGTCAGGCGGGCCGAATCGCGCCGCGGATGATCGACTCGCCGGTCGGGTAGATCGACTCCTCGCGGATGGACGCCCCCGGGCCCGGGGCGTGGATCATCATGCCGTTGCCGGTGCACAGGCCCACATGGCTGAAGTCGTCGTGGAAGAAGACCAGGTCGCCGGGTTGCATCGCGTACAGCGGTACGGCCGTGCCGGCGCTCGCCTGACCGAGCGAGGTGCGGGGGAGGGACACACCGGCGACTCTCCAGGCGGCCTGGGTGAGACCGGAGTTGTCGTACGACCCCGGGCCCGCCGCGCCCCAGACGCAGGGCTTGCCGATCTGGGAACGGGCGAAGGCGAGCACCTGGATGACCTTCGAGTCGTAACCGGAGTCGGGGGTGGGGAGGGCCGGGGCCGCGGTCAGCGGAGCAACCGCGGGGGCCGGGGTGGGCTGGGGCGACTGCCAGGAGGACGGTTCCGCGGTGCGGGGGGCGGGTATCGCCGGGATGCCCTGGGTGGTGTCGAACGGCGGCGGCGCGATCGCTGCGAGGGGGGCGGTGAGGGCGGAGTACTCCGGGTACTCCGGCTGTTCCGCGGGCGTTCGCGCGAGGTACTCGGGGAGATCCGCGGTGGTCTGCGCGGGGTACTCGGGGAAACCCGTGGCGGCGGGTGTGGCGTACTCCGGCTGCCCGGTGCCGAGTTGACCGCCGTAGTCCGCGAAGCCGGTGGTGGTCGACGCGGTGTACTGAGCCGGGACGGTGCTGAACTGGCCCGTGTCGCCGAGGAGTCCCGTGCCGGTCTGCGGGCCGTACTCGGGGAATGCGGTGCTCGCGGGCGCGGTGTACTCCGGGAAACCGGTCTCGGGGTACGTCGGCATCGCGGTGCCGGACAACGGGGTGAACTCGGCTGCACCGCTGACGAGTTGCGGTCCGTGGTCGACGGCGGCGGCGACGGGCTGCGCGGTGTACTCCGGCACCCCGGTGACGACCCGCGAGGTGCCCAGGGCGGGGATCTCGCCGGTGCCGGTGAGGCTCTGCGGGGTCGGTTCCGGTGCCCATGAGGGCGACTGGGCCGGAGCGGCGGTGAGGGCGGCGGCCGGTGCGGGTGCGGGGGCGCTCGGGAGGGCGAGCACGGGTCTCGCGGCCGGCAGGGGCCGTTCGGCGGGCTTCGGGGCGCGTGCCGTGGGGGTGTCCGCCGGGCCTCGGCGCTTCGGCTCGGCGCGGCGGTTGGCGACGCGGTCGGCGGGCAGGGACGCCTCGACCGTGGGCCCCAGCTTCGCGCGGGCCGTGCCGTACCACTGCCTGGCGAGGTCGTCGAGGGCGGGATCGCCGCCCTGCCTGCTCCCGCCGCCGACCGGGGAACCGCCGCGGCCGCGGGTGCTCGACGCCGTTCCGGCCTTGCGCGTGGCGTTGTAGGTGCCGGAGTCGTTCTCGGCCCGGTCGTAGAGGTTGGTGACCCGTCGGCTCACCTCGTCAGGGCTCGGACCTTCGTCCGCCGCCGCGTTGCCGGCCTGCGAGAGGAGGGCCGCGGAGGCCATGGCGGCCGTCGCGAGGGCGGAGTTGCGCTTGGCGGGGAGGCTGAACCCTCCATCGCGCGATGTTCGATCCGGCGCCATGAAAGTCATGCCCCTTCCGTCGTGCTGCTGGCCGTCAACTTAGCCAACTTGTGAGGCTCGCGTGAAGATTGAAGTGTGAAAAGCGTGAGATGTAACTGTGACCTTCGTCGCGTACAGGCAGCCGCCGGTGCCGGTCAGCCCCGACCCCGCTGCGCGCGCCACGCCTCGTAGTGGTCGAGGACCGTCTCCTCGATCGGCCGGTAGGAGATGCCCAGTTCGCGCACACTGCGGCTGTTGTCCACGCGGAACCGGATGCCGAGGTGCTTGCGGATGTAGTCCTGGGTGAGTCCGAACGCGGGGCCCAGGACGCGCACGGGCCAGTGGGGGAGCGCGGTGCGCGGGATGCGCGGGTCGCGGGGGTGGCGGGTGCGGATGATGCGGGACATCTCGTGGAACGACGTCATCGTCTCCGCGGCCAGGATGTAACGGCCCTTCGCGTCCGGCCGCTCCGCCGCCGCGATGTGCGCGTCGGCCACGTCACGGACGTCGACCGTGGTGAAGCTGAAGTCCGGGGCGCCGTAGAAGAAGTAGCCCTTGAAGAGCTCCTCCAGGAGGAAGAGGCTGCCGGACTCGGAGGCGGGGGTGAGCGAAGGGCCCAGGACGAGGCCGGGGTTGAGGGACACCATGCGCCAGCGGTCCTGCGCGGCCTCCGCGTCCCAGGCCGCGCGCTCGGCGAGCGTCTTCGCGTAGTGGTACGGGTTGTTCTCCACCGTGCTGCTGGTGTTGAAGTACTTCTCCGACAGGGTGTGCCCGTCCATGTGCCGCACGTCCGCGTAGTCGCCGAAGATCGCGCCGACCGTGGAGGTGAGGACCAGCCGTTCCACGGACGGCGTCCGCTCGATGCCGGCCAGGACGTTGCGGGTGCCGGTCAGGGCCGGATCGACCATGTCCCGCCGGCCGTCCTTGATCTTCTCGGGCATGCGGAACGGCGAGGCCACGTGGAAGACCACACGGCAGCCCGTCATGGCCTCGTCGAAGGAGCGCTCCTTGAGGAGGTCCGCCTCGAACAGCGTGAGTGCGCCGGGGAACTCGTCCTGCATGTCCCGCAGCGGGCGCACCTTCGCCGGGTTCGCGAGACTGCGCACGGTGGCGTGCACCTCGTAGCCCCGCTCCAGCAGCCGCCGCACCAGATGACTGCCGACGAAACCGCTGCCACCGGTCACCAGGACCACGCCCGACTCCGCACCCATCCCACCGCTCCTCCGCCCAGGGGGTGACATTGAAGCACCGGTCCGACCCGACGGCCGGGACAGGGCCTGCCGACGGCCGCCGGTGCCGTCAGCGGCCGCCGCTCAGGACGCGGTCCGCCTCGGCCAGGGCGATCTCCTGCCGGGTGGGCGCCGGTCCGGTGAACCGGGGGTCCTTGCCGGGGGCGTCGGTGGGCGCGGCGCAGGAGTAGCCGTGTTCGCGCATACAGGCCGACCACGCGCGGAAGACCGCCTTGACGGGGGATCCGCCTGCGACTTCTGGTAGCTGACGACGTTGATCTCGCCGGCCAGTCGGTCGTTTCCCAGCGGCCGGTCACCCGCGAGCCGTGCGGTCGCCTGCCCCTGACAACCCCCCTGCACCGCGCGGCCGAGGTGTGCAAACTGCCCCGCGCCCTGGCCGGCCCCGCTGACAGCAGCTCATGACGGACCTGCCCGTGGACCGCTGCCGGAAGGGAGGCTGAGCGGGGGGAGCGAGGAGCCCCGCCCTCAGCACCCGCCCGAAGCACATGCCTGGGAGTCTTCCCGGAGGCTGTGCACGGGTCCGTCGGGCACACTGCTGCCGAGCGAGGACCGAATGACCGGGGAGGCGCGGGTGTACGACCGAGACGTGAGCCCGGGTGACATGAGCCCGGGTGCCGCGGCGGGGCGGCTCACCGGCCGCGCGGTGACGGACGAGCGTTCGCTGTCCGGCACGCAGGCCGAGGTGGACCTCGACGACGGCCGGACGGTGATGGTCAAACGCACCGACGGCCTCGAGGAGGCCCGCGCCGAGGCGGCGGGGCTCCGCTGGCTGGCCGAGGCCGGCACGGTCCGGGTGCCGACCGTGTACGGGCAGGACGGCCCCCTGCTGGTGACCGACCTGGTCGCACGAGGGCGGCCGAGCCGGGAGGCGGCGCTCGAACTGGGCCGGGGGCTGGCCGGGCTGCACCTCGCGGGGGCGCCCGCCTTCGGCTCGGCACCCCCCGGCGGACCCCGTCAGGCGTACATCGGGCGCGCGCCGATGCGGAACGGCGAAGGCACCGACTGGCCCGCGTGGTACGCCGAGCACCGGGTGCTGCCGTTTCTGCGGCGCGCGGTGGACGACGGCACGATCACGCTTCCGGAGGCCGAGGTGATCGAGCGGCTCTGCACCCGGCTGCCCGGTCTCGCGGGCCCCGCCGAGTCCCCGGCCCGGCTGCACGGCGACCTGTGGAACGGCAACGTGCTGTGGGGCGCCGACGGCCACGCCTGGCTGATCGACCCGGCCGCGCACGGCGGCCACCGCGAGACCGACCTCGCGATGCTCCACCTGTTCGGCTGCCCCCACCTGGACGAGGTGCTGCGAGGCTACGAGAGCGTGGCGCCGCTCGCCGACGGCTGGGCCGACCGCATCGGCCTGCACCAGATGTTCCCGCTGCTGGTGCACGCCGTGCTGTTCGGGCGGGGCTACGCGGAACAGGCGCTCAGCACGGCGAAGGCGGCCCTGGAACGGTGAGATGACCGGTCCGGGCCGCCTGCGCGCCCGACGTCGTCGACGAGGAGGGCGAAGGGACTGGGGCTTGGAGAAAGCCGGTTTGCAACCGGTGAGAAGGAAGCCCCTTCATGGCCTCGTGCGAGGACGTCGGGGGCGAGGAGAGCGGAAGGACTGGAGATCCAAGCCCCATGGGGGCTCATCGAAGTGGAGAAGGAAGCCCTTCCATGGCCTCGCCGGGACGAACGCTAGCAGTCACTCCGGGATCAAGTCGCGCAGGTTTTCCGGGGTGATGACGACCGAGTCCGGGTGCAGCCCCTCGGGGCGCTCCAGTCCGATGTACGTCACGGGCCCCTCCGGCACCGACTCGGGGTCCCAAGCCGCCACGTCCGTACCGCCGTTCGCCATGAGCGCGGTCAGGTACCCGACCGTGAGCTGCTCCCGCTCGACGACGGCCCGCAACAGTGTCGCCACCGACACCCGGTTGCCCTCGACCCGGTTGTACTCCGGATGCCCCTTCAGGTACAGGTGCAGCCACTTGGCGTGCCAACTCCCGTCCTGGCCACGGCGGAACGCCAGCGGCAGCGCCACCCGGCCGGGCCCGCGCAGCTCCGACTTCATCCGCACGGTACGCGCCTCGAAGGGCCGCCCCCGCTGCTCGCCGTCCCGCAGCATGAACCCGAAGAACGACTCCTCGGCCTCCTCGAACCTCTCCCCGGAGTAGATGTTGACCTGCGGCACGATGTACGTGCCCCGCACCGCCCCGAGCCGCAGGTTGATGAACTCCGAAGCGCCGTCGGGGGCGTCGGTGATGTCACCCGAGTGCTCGCCCTCCACCTCGCGGAGATTGGTGTAGGACAGCCACGACACCGTCTGGTAGTCGGCGTCCAGCAGCAGCGCCGACAGGTCGTAGTCGGTGACCCGCTGCGCCTGCTTCCAGTACACGAAGAACCGCAGCAGCTCCCCGTCCACCGGCGAGAGGGACCCACGGGGCAGCACACCGAGCCCGCCCGAGGTCGCCCGCCCGCTGAGCGGAAGCGCCACGTCGAGGACGTCGGGGCCGACCAACAGCCGCTCCGGGGAAGGGAGTCGGCGAGCGGTCTCCGCGTCCAGCACGGCGATCAGACGCCCGATCTCCCTCTCCGGCGCGGCCGAACGCGTGTCGTCGGCGACGTGCGCGCGGCCGAGACGGTTGACGAACACCCGCTTGCGGCCCGACTCCGCGGCCCGGTTCTGCAGATGCTCGCGCACCGACAGCACGACTCGTCCGGAGACCTCCGGGGCGACCTCCTCGACGGCGGCCAGCACGGCGTCCCGCTCCTCCGGCGTGCGCGCGGCGCGCAGCAGCCGGTCCAGCGAACGGAAGAGCTTGCCCGGCGCGGACCTGAGCAGCTCCACCGCCCCCGTGACGTCGCCCGCGCCGAACAGCGCCTCGACACGGGCGTCGAGGGTGTACGCCTTCATCTCGCCCCGGGCGACGGCGAACACCTCGGCGGCACGCGGCCACTGCGGGTACTCGTGCGGGTGCAGCCGCTCGCCGAGCCGCTTGAAGGCCTCACGGTGCGTGAGCACGTCGGCGAGCTTGGCCGGGGCCGCCGCCACAACCGCGTCGAGCCCCGCGAGCAACGCCCTGCGGACCGGTCGCGACAGCGCCCGGAACCGGGTCGGCTCCTGGAGGGACACATCGCCGCCCGACACCGCGCAGGCCAGCCGCAGCACATCGGTCACGTTGTCCAGGAGCAGGCCCGAACCCGCCCTCAGCCGGGCCTCGTTGACGACGGCACGGTTCTCCCGCACCGGGATCGCCGCCGGCTGGGGGCCGTCCGCGCAGTGCTCGGCGAGCACCCTGAGATCGGCCAGGTGCGCGTCCCCGAGCGGAGTGGTGCTGCCGGCCAGCGCCAGGTACAGGGCGGTGAGCTCGTCCTCCAGGGGGCCGCCCAGGTGCAGGACGGTCAGCCGGTCGCCGACCGCGGCCGTCAGCTCGTCGTGCGCGGCGAGCATCTCGTCGTAGGTGTGCCGGTAGTTGCCGTACGACGGCAGCGTCAGCAGGTTGATCACGCCGTTGCGGAGCTGGGCGAGGACGCCGGAGCGGGCCTTGCCGTCCTCCAGGGCCTCGCGCACGCAGCGCATCCAGAAGTCGAAGGTGTCCGGGACGTTCGCCGGGAAGTCCTTGAAGTAGACGTTGTGCCGCACATGGTCGCCGGTCATCTCACGGACGCCGGCGAGCGTGGACACGGCGGTGTCGACGACCGTGCTCCCGGACAGTCCCGACAACGTCCTCAGCGCGTCGGCCGACAGCTTGAAGCCGACGGACATCAGCGCGGCGTCGAACTGCCGCGCCGCGACGTCGCCCGCACCGGCGGGGCCCGCGGGGGCGGGCAGCCGGAGGCCATGCCGGACGACCAGGGATTCGAGACGGTGGACCATGCCGGAATGGTCGCAGAGGTGTTCGATCCGGCGCACGGGAGTTTTCGGGGGCCCGGACGCGTGCGGCCCCCGGGGTCAGGACTCCTGGTCCTGCTTCCTCTCCTTGAGGCGCGCCGCCTCCTTGCGGACCTCCGCCTGCGTGGCGCGCTCCTTCTCCAGCCACTCGGGCTTCTCGTCCCGCAGCGCCTCGATCTGCTCGGTGGTGAGCGGCTCGGTGACCCCGCCGCGCGCGAGGCCGGCGATCGAGACTCCCAGCCGGGCGGCGACGACCGGGCGGGGGTGCGGGCCGTTGCGTCGCAGCTCCTGCAACCACTGGGGCGGGTTCGCCTGGAGTTCGTTGAACTCGGCGCGCGAGACGACACCCTCCTGGAACTCGGCGGGGGTGGCAGGGAGGTACACACCCAGCTTCTTCGCCGCGGTGGCGGGCTTCATCGTCTGGGTGCTCTGGTGCGACTTCATGGAGTCCAGACTATCGGCCGCGCACGAGACCTCCGACCACAGTGGGTAACCTTGCCGCGTGACAGACTCGCCAGCTTCCCCCTCCTTCCGGCTCGCGTACGTCCCCGGGGTGACGCCCGCCAAGTGGGTGCGGATCTGGAACGAGCGCCTGCCGGACATCCCCCTGGAGCTCCTCCAGGTGACCGCCGCCGAGGCCTCCGACGTGTTGCGCGACGGGACCGCGGACGCGGGGTTCGTACGACTGCCGGTCGACCGTACGGTGTTCAGCGCGATCCCCCTCTACACCGAGACCACGGTCGTCGTGGTCCCCAAGGACCACGTGGTGACGGCGGCCGAGGAGGTCACCCTGGAGGACCTCGCCGACGAGGTCGTCCTCCATCCCCTCGACGACGTCATCGGCTGGGAGCAGCCGCCCGGCGAGCCGGCCTTCGAACGCCCGGCCACCACGGCGGACGCGATCGAGCTCGTGGCGGCGAACCTCGGCGTCCTGGTCGTGCCCCAGTCCCTGGCCCGCCTGCACCACCGCCGCGACCTCACCTACCGTCCGCTCGTCGACGCCCCGCAGTCCGGCGTCGCCCTGTCCTGGCGGGAGGACGCGACGACGGACATGGTCGAGGACTTCGTCGGCATCGTCCGGGGCCGTACCCCCAACAGCTCCCGGGGCCGCACCCAGCCGGAGCCGGAGCGCGGGCAACGCCCCGAGAAGGGCGCCGGCCGCAAGCCGGCGGGCGCCGGCAAGAGCGCCGCACGGGGGACCTCCGGCGCGGCGAAGGGCACGCGCGCGGGGTCCGGCCGGTCCGGTGGGGCCGGCGGGTCCAAGGGTGCGGGCGCCCGGCGGGGCAAGCCCAAGCGCAGGGGGTAGCCCGCACGGCAGCGGCCCAGGCGGTGCCCCGCCTCAGTCGCTGGAGCCGCCGGAGTCTCCACCGCCCCCGGCGAACACGCCGTCGGCCCCGAAGGCGATCCCCGCGAAGCGCTCCCCCATGCGCCGGTGCGTCGTCGCGTCCGGGTGCAGGTCGTCCGGGAGGGGCAGCTCCGCCGAGTCGGCCTCGCCGTACAGCTCGCGGCCGTCGAGGTAGTGCAGGTGGGGGTCGTCGGCGGCGCGCTGTTTCACGATCCGGGCCAGTTCCTCGCGGATGACCTGGAGGGTCAGCTTCCCGCTCGCGCGTTCCGCCGGGTCGCCCAGGGTCCTGAAGCGCAGCCGGCCCTCGCCGAGCTCGCTGACGTCAGGGAAGCTGGGACCCGGTGTGTCCTCGTGGATCGGGCACAGGATGGGGGAGACGACCAGCAGGGGCGTGTCCGGGTGCCCCTCGCGGACCGTGTCGAGGAAACCGTGGACCGCCGGGCCGAAGGCGCGCAGCCGCATCAGGTCGTGGTTGACGATGTTGATGCCGATCTTGAGGCTGATGAGGTCCGCCGGGGTGTCCCGCACGGCCCGCGCGGTGAACGGGTCGAGCAGCGCGCTCCCCGCGAGGCCCAGGTTGATCAGCTCCACGCCGCCCAGTGCCGCGGCGACCGCGGGCCAGACGCCCGTGGGGCTCGCCGCGTCGGACCCGTGGCTGATGGAGCTGCCGTGGTGCAGCCACACCCTGCGGTCCCCGCGGGGCGCGGGTTCGACGGGCGCGTCGGTGCGCAGGGCGATCAGCTCGGTGGTCTCGTTGTGCGGCAGCCAGATCTCGATGTCCTTGAGCTCGCCGGACAGTCCGTCGAACCGGACGGTGCCGGGCGCTCCCGGCCGGACCTCGGACGTCCCCTCGGTCATGTCGACGATGATGACGTTGCCGCCGCGCACACTGCCCTGCCCGGCCGGACGCCCGTCGACGACCAGGTCGTACAGGCCGTGCGGTCGGGGCGGCGCACCGACGTAGGACTGCTTGGTCGGCAGGGTGTCCAGCTCCAGCGCGGTGGCCCGGGTGCGCAGGGCCAGCCGGACGCCGGACGGCTGGGACTCGGCCATGGCGAGCTGGCCGTCGGTGTTCTGGGCGCGGGCCCGGGCGGGCAGCCGGTGCGGCAGGACCCCGTGCTCGGTGCGCTCCACGTCGAGTGCGCCGCGCAGCATCTCGGCCGTGACGGGGGTGGTGATCCAGTCGTGCATGTTCCTCAGCCTGTCGGTCAGCGGGTGGGCCAGTTGCGCAACAGCGAGTCGAGGGCGTCCAGGATCCGTTTCCAGGACTCCTCCGAGTCGGGGGAACTGTGGCTGAACCCGCCTGCCCCCTCCAGGCTCGCGTAGCCGTGGAAGGTGCTGCCCAGCAGTCGTACGGCGTGGGTCTGGTCGGGTTCGGACAGGTCGTAGCCGCGCAGGATGGCGCGCATCATCTGGGCCTGCCGGACGCCCGCGCTGGCGGCCGCGGTCTCGGGGTCGAGCCTGGTCCGGGCCGCCGCGGCACGGCCGGGATGGGCGTGGGCGTAGTCGCGGTAGACGTTCGCGAAGGCGGTCAGGGCGTCCTTGCCGGCCCGTCCGGCGACCGCGTCGGCGGAGAGGTCGGCGAGTTCCTCCAGGGCGAACAGGGCGATCCGGGTCTTGAGGTCCTGCGAGTTCTTCACGTGCGAGTACAGGCTCGCCACCTTGACGTCGAACCGGCGGGCGAGCTCCGAGACGGTCACCTGGTCGAAGCCCACCTCGTCGGCGAGTTCCGCGCCCGCCCGTACCAGTCGCTCCGTGGTCAGCCCTGCCCGTGCCATAGCGGTCCTCTCGTTCGCCGTAGTTGATTATGCATTTGCCTAAAGCTTTTAGGCAAACTAGCTTGAGCTTATGGAACCGATGACCGAGCGAGAGATCCGTGCCGCCTTCGTGAACTGCACCAAGGGTGAGGCGAAGCGGCTGTCGGTGCCGCGTGACCTGGCCGACCGCCCCTGGGAGGACCTGGACTACCTCGGCTGGCGCGATCCGCAGGCCCCCGACCGCGCCTACCTGGTGACCGTCCTGGACGGCCGTCCGACCGCCCTCGCGCTGCGCGGCTCGGCCGCCGGCTCCTGGCAGACCCGGCGCAGCATGTGCTCGTTGTGCCTGACCACCCACTCCGGCGGCGTCAGCCTGATGGTCGCTCCGAAAGCGGGCAAGGCGGGGCAGCAGGGCAACTCCGTGGGGGCGTACATGTGCGACGACCTCGCCTGTTCGCTGTACGTGCGCGGCAAGAAGGACGCGGGCGCCGGTGCGCGTCTGCACGAGACGCTCACCGTGGACGAGAAGATCCGGCGGACGGTGACGAACCTCGCCGCCTTCGTCGCCAAGGTGACGAGCGCGGTGTGAGGCGCCCGCGGGCCGGGGGAGTGCAGGTGAGAGGACCGGAAGGGAGCGAACATGCCCCGCGGACCGGCTCTCGACCGCGGACACCGAGGCCCTGCGCGCGACAGTGATCTTCGTGGCCGAGCGTGGGGAGCGCGCTCTCGCGCCGGTCGTGGACGAGTCCCCGCGGGACACTGCGGCCGCCGCGGTGATCCGTGTCAGGTGCGCCTTCGGACCGGCTGCCGCGGCGCCTGCGACCGGCCGGCCCGCGTCCGGGCCGGCCGTGCCCCGGACACCGCGCTCCGTCCGAACCGGAACCTCCGGTCGGCCCCGAGGCCGTGGACCGCGGCGCTCGTCGCGGCCGGGACCGTGCGCCCCCTCAACTCCCGCCCCGCACCAGCCAGTCCAGGGCCGCCCGGGCCGTGAACTCCTCCTGCCCTCCCCGCAGGAGCAGGCCCGCGCGCGCGAACTCGGGTGCGTCGGCCTGGGCCGCGACGTACGGAACGGCGATGCAGCGCATCCCGGCCGCGTGCGCGGCGGCGGCGCCGGGAGCCGCGTCCTCCAGGACCACGCAGTCGGCCGGGGCGACGCCGAGCCGGCGGGCCGCCTCCAGGAAGACGTCCGGCGCGGGCTTGCCGTGGGCGACCTCGTCGGCGGAGACGGTCGTCCGCAGATACGTGTCGAGGCCCGTCCCGGCCAGGATCGCGTCGATGGCCGCCGGTGAGGACCCGGAGGCCACGGCCATCGGGACGCCCTCACCGGCGAGCAGCTCCACGAACGCGCGCATCTCGGGGTACACGCGCGTGGCGGTGCGGGCCAGTTCCAGATAGCGCCGGTTCTTGTCCGCGAGCAGTTCCGGCACGGACGCCCGCAGTCCGTACCGGGACTTCCACCGCGTCACCGTCTCGCGGGTGCTGATCCCGACGTACCGCTCGTGGTCGCTCCAGGTGAAGTCCGGGACGCCGTGCTGGGCCAGGGTCAGACGCCCCGCCTCGAAGTAGTTCGGCTCGCTGTCCACGAGAGTTCCGTCGAGATCGAAGATGACCGCTGTCCCGCTGAGCCCGCTCATGGCCCCCAGGATGTCAAAGATCAACTCCGGGTGGCGCGTCCGACCGACTCCACCAGCGGCAGCAGCCGGTACGGGACCCGCTCCCGCAGCGCCACCTCGGTCCGCGTGCGCACCACTCCCGGCATGCTGATCACCGTCTGGATGACGTCCTCCAGGTGCGCGTTGTCCCGTGCCACGACCCGCGCCAGCAGATCCCCGCCGCCCGCGGTCGAGAACGCCTCCACGATCTCCGGCACGGCCGCCAGCGCGTCCCCCACGTCGTCGAGCCGCCCCTGGGTCACCTCGATGTGCACGAATGCCAGCACCGGATGCCCGAGCGCGGCCGGTGACAGCGAGGGTCCGGTGCCGGTGATCACCCCGTCCCGCTCCAGCCGGTCCAGCCGCGCCTGCAAGGTGCCCCGGGCGATCCCGAGGATCCGCGCGTACTCCCGCACGCTCGTCCGCGGCTGCTCCAGCAGCAACCGCAGGATGCGGGTGTCGAGTTCGTCCACGGCCATGGCGTACGGCCTCCTCGTGCTGGTCCTTTGGCCCGCCGACGGCTGCTCCGGGACCGCCTTCGCTGTACCAATGGACCAGCGTAGTCGACCTCGCTTGAGCCGACGGCGGCGAGGATGCTGCAATGGGCCTGTCGATGGCGCTGCGGACCTCCGCGGCGCCTTTTCCATGCCGGTGTACGAGAGGTTCAGGGGGCGGTACGTGCTGAAGAGGGTGTTCATGGCGCCGGACCCGGGCCGGGTCCGGCTGCGCTTCGCCGCGCGGGCGGTGCTCGGGATCGGACTGGCCGTCGTGGTGTGCGGTCTCGCGGGTCACTCGCTCGCCGGTGCCGTCACCGGCGGTCTCGCCGCGCTGCTTGCCCTGTTCACCGTCACGGACACCACCGTCCGGGGGCAGGCGCTCACCACCGCCCTGCTGCCCGCCGTCGGCCTCCCCGTCCTCACCGCCGCCGCCTGGCTCCACGGCCATCCCGTCGCCCGCGACCTCACGTTCCTCGTCGTGGTCGGTGCCGGCGTGTACGCCCGGCGCTGGGGCCCGCGCGGACACAGCCTCGGCGTGTTCGCGTTCATGACCTTCTTCGTGGCGCAGTTCCTGCACGCGACCGCCGACCGGCTGCCCGAGCTCCACGCCGCCGTCCTGCTGTCCGTGCTCACCGCCGCCGTGGTCCGCTTCGGCCTGTGGTGCTACGAGCGCCGGCTGCCCCCGGCCCCCGTGCCGGCCGCGCCCACAGGCACCGGCCTCGCCCGTGCGACCACCCGCCAGGCGGTGCAGGCCGTGGCGGGCGCGGGCTTCGCCCTGGTCGTCGGCCAGCTCGTCTCCGGTCAGCGCTGGTACTGGGCCGTCGGCGCCACCTGGTGGATCTTCGTGAACACGACCTCGCGCGGCGAGACCCTGGTGCGCGGCTTCCGCCGCGTCCTCGGCACGGTGATCGGCATCGGACTCGGCCTGCTCGTCGCCCTGCCGCTGCACGGCGCACCGGTGCCCACGGCCGTCCTCGTCGCGGTCTGCGTCTTCGGCATCTTCTACACGGCCGCCGTGTCGTACACCTGGATGATGCTCTGGGTTACCCTGCTCGCCGAGCTCCTCTACGGCCTCCTCGGCGTCCTGGAGCCCGGCCTGCTGGCGCTGCGGCTCGCGGAGACCGGCGTGGGCGCGGTCGGGGCGGTCCTGGCGGTGCTGTTCGTGCTGCCGATCACCACCCACAGCGTCACCGACGCCTGGATCCAGCGCGCCCTGCGCTGCGTGCACGCCTGCACCGCCGAGGCCGCGGCCCGGCTCGCGGGCGTGCCGGGCGCCGACCCGGCAGGCCGCGTCGCGGAACTGGAGCACCTGCTCGGCCGGGTCCGCCTGTCGGTGGCCCCGCTGGTGCACCCCCTCAGTCCCGTGCCGGCCCGCAAGCGGCGCGCCCGCCGGGTCCTGGCCCTCCTCGACGACTGCGCCCGGGAGATCCGGGGCCTGGTCGCCGTCGCCGCCGACCCCGAGGCATCGCACGACAGCCGCCTGACCACCGCGTGCCGCCGTGTGGAGACCGTCGTGGAGGCGCTCACCGACGGCAGGGACCTGCCGGTGGCGGACCGCCCCCACGCCGAGGAGCCCGCACTGGCCCATCTGCACGGCCTGGAACGGGCGCTCGCGGAGCTGGCGGCGCCCTTGCGGACCCCGACCGGCTCGCCCCTGGTGGGGGCCTGAACCGACACGGCCATGTCCGTGACGGCCCCGTGAATTTCCCACGGTTGGTCTAGACCGGTCGTGATCGACTGCTACCGTCGCCCCGACGGCACAGACCGAGAGGGGACGACTGTGGCAGACGGCGGCGGGCGGCGACGGGCCTGGATCGGGTCGTTCACGGCGGCGGGAGGCCCCGGCATCGTGACGGCCGCAGTGACCCCGGCCACGGGCGCGCTGAAGGTGCTGAGCGGCCTGAACGGCGTACCCGATCCGTCGTACCTGGCCCTGTCGGCCGACGGGGACGTGCTCTACGCGGTCAGCGAGACGGCCGAGGGCGCGGTCGCCGCGTACCGGGTGTCCGGGGACCGGCCCGAGCCGGCCGGCCCGCCGGTGGCGGTGGACGGCAACGGACCCACCCACCTCGCCGTGCACGCCGGACACGTCCTCACCGCCAACTACGGCTCCGGCAGCGTCACCACCCTGCCGCTGCGCGCCGACGGCTCCCTCGCGGGCGCCCCCTCCGACGTGCTCCGGCACACCGGCTCGGGCCCGCACACACCCCGCCAGCAGGGCCCGCACGCCCACCAGGTGCAGCCCGACCCGAGCGGGCGATGGATCGTCAGCGTCGACCTCGGCACGGACTCCGTGCGGGTGTGCACGCTGACGGACGGTGCCCTCGACCTGCACCGCGAGGTCGCTCTGCGCCCCGGCTCGGGCCCCCGCCACCTGGCCTTCCACCCCGACGGCACCCACGCCTACGTCCTCAACGAGCTCACTCCGACCCTCACCGTGTGCCGCTGGGACGCCGGGGAAGGCTCCCTGAAGCCCCTGAGCGAGATCCCGGTGCTCGCGGGCGCCCCCGCGGGCGACGCGTACCCGTCAGGTGTCGTCACGTCCCCCGACGGCCGGTTCGTGTGGACCGCCACCCGCGGCGAGGACGTGCTGTCCACGTTCGCCGTCGAGGGCGACGCCCTGCGCCTGGTCGGCACGGTCATCTGCGGCGGCCGGTGGCCCCGGGCCCTCGCGGAGTCCGGCGGCTTCCTGTACGTGGCGAACGAACGCTCCGGCGAGGTGACCTGGTTCGCCGTGGACCCGGCGACCGGCCTGCCCCGCTACGAGGGCTCGGTCGACGTACCGGCCGCCTCCTGCGTGATCTTCGGCTGAGCCACGACCGTACGCCGAAGGGCCCGCTCCGACGTACGGAGCGGGCCCTTTCGGTGTCACGCGGTCGCGGCGGGCGCTCAGCGCACCGGCGCGCCCTGTGCCTGCTGCGGGGCGATGCCCAGCGCGGTCGTGTACTTGGCGAGGACGAGCTTGCCGATCGCCGGGTAGGGGCCGAGCGGCTCGGCGGCGGCGCAACCGGCCTCCTTGGCGGCCTCCTCGATCACGGCGGGGTCGATCTCCGGCCCTATCAGGTACGGCGCGAGCGCGAGCTGCTGCGAGCCGGAGGACCGCAACTGGTCGGCGATGGACGCGATCGAGCCGTCCTGGTCGAGCGCCGCCGCCATCACCGGCACGGCCAGCCGCGCGGCGAGCAGCATGCCGGTGATCCCGGCCGCCTGCACCGCCTCCTCGCCGCCCACCGCGCCCAGGATGATGCCGTCCGCGGCCGTCGTCACGGCGAACAGGCGAGCGCGGTCGGCGCGGGCCAGCCCCGCCTCCGACAGCCGCACGTGCAGCGCCTCGGCGAGCAGCGGGTGCGGGCCCAGCACATCGGTGAGGTCGGCCGCGATCCGGCTGTCCATCACCGCCTGGCGGATCCGGCGCAGCAGTGAGCTGTCCGGCCCGGCGAGCAGCGGCACCACGACGGCGACGGGGCCCTCGGGCTCCTTGACGTCCACCCCGGCGGCCTTGGCCTGCTCGTACCGCGCGGTGCGCTCGTCGGCGGTGTGGGCCAGCACGGCTTGGAGCGTGGGGAACTCCGAGTCGTCCCCGTCCAGGTAGCCGATCCGCGCGTCGAGGCCGGGCAGCTCGGAGCGGGCGATGCTCACGACCTCCTCGGCGAGGCCGCGCGTGGCGGCGCCGGGCGTACCGGGCACCGCGAGGACGAGCGCGGGCGCGCCCTCGGGAGCCGCCAGCGGCTCGGGTCGGCGGTGCCGCCCGGGCTGGCGAGGTCGCGGCATTCGTACTGGCAGGCCGGACGCGGGCCCAGTGGGGGAGCTCATGGCGACGCATGTTACTGGCTTCCTGGGCTTCCCTGTTCGGGGAGGGTGCAGGTGAGCGGTATCCGTCCGGTTTTGTCTGATGAGTTACGTCCGCTTCAGCCCCTCTTTGGGGTCACCACGTACAACATCGCCGCATCGGGCGGCAGGGTGAGCGAACTCCGCGCCAGTTCTGTGGCGATCTGTACGGATCCCTCCAACGGCCCGCCCGCGGCAGGGACCACCCGGGCGCCCGGCAGCCGTCGCTCCAGTTCCTCCTCCAGCGGTTCGAGGAGGGGAGCACCCATCCTGAACAGGCCACCGGTGAGGCCGACATGCGCCTCGCCCTCCGCCGGACAGACCGCGGCCGCGGAGTCGGCCATGTGCCGGGCCGCCTCGCGCAGGATTCCCCGGGCCACCGGGTCGCTCCCGGCGCAGGCCGCCACCTGGGGCGCGAAGGACGCGAGGACGGCCGGCCGGTCCGTCCGCGGATAGAGCCGGCCGGGCAGCTCCCGGACCGGCCCGAACGACTCCTCGGCCCGGGCCAGCAGCGCCGCCGAACCCTCGGACCGTCCGTCGTGGGCGCGTAGTGCGGCCTCCAGACCGGCCCGCCCGATCCACGCGCCGCCCCCGCAGTCGCCCAGCAGATGACCCCATCCGTCCGCCCGGCGCCAGGTCCTGAGATCGGTGCCGACGGCGATGAGACCGGTTCCGGCGGCGACGACGGCACCCGCGCGAGGTCCGAGAGCGCCGGTGTAGGCGGTCACGGCGTCCGCGACGAGCGCGACGGTCCGCACTCCGAACTCCCGCTCCAGCGCGCCCGGAAGCTCCGCCCGCAGCGCGTCGCCCAGGGTCGCGAGACCGGCCGCCCCCACCACGGCGGTACCCAGCCCGCTCACCCCGGACTCCGGCAGCAACCCCCGCACCAGGGGAACCAGTTGCTCCATCAGATGCCCCGGATCGATGCCGCGCGGCCCGGTCCGCACGGGTACCCGCGACTCCCGGGGGGCGGTCGTGCCCCCGTCGGGGGTGCCGACGACGACCCGCAGGCCGGAGCCGCCGGAGTCGACGGCGAGGAACCCGTCCCCGGCCGCTGAGTGCACGAGGCACCCCTCCTTCCCGACGACCGGCGGCGCGCCCGGCCCGACCGGCCCGAAGATCCCGACGCGGAGGAAGGGTAGCGCCTGCGGGGCGGCCCGCGCGGGAGACTTCCCTGGGTATGCGGGGTGTCAGTGGGTGCCAGTAGAGTGACGCGCCGTGGCACCACGACCCTTGTACGAACTTGTCGAAGCGGGCTGGGCGAAGGCTCTGGAACCCGTGGCCGAACGCATCGCGCACATGGGGGACTTCCTCCGGGCCGAGATAGCGGCGGGCCGGACCTACCTCCCGGCCGGGGCGAACGTCCTGCGGGCCTTCCAGCAGCCCTTCGACGACGTCCGCGTCCTGATCGTCGGTCAGGACCCC
Organism: Streptomyces sp. NPDC091972; assembly: GCF_044756385.1. Classification (NCBI taxonomy): domain Bacteria; kingdom Bacillati; phylum Actinomycetota; class Actinomycetes; order Kitasatosporales; family Streptomycetaceae; genus Streptomyces; species Streptomyces sp. NPDC091972. The sequence continues at coordinate 319,643 of NZ_JBIVSV010000003.1, forward strand.
TATCCCACGCCGGGCATGGCGATCGGGCTGAGTTTCGCGGTCGCGCCGGAGGTGCGCTCGCTGCCGGGGAGCCTGGAGAACATCTTCCGGGAGATGCACTCCGACCTCGGGCTGCCCAGACCCTCGAACGGCGATCTGACGCCGTGGACCGAGCAGGGCGTGCTCCTGCTCAACAGGGCGCTGACGACCGCCCCGCGCAAGCCCGGCGCGCACCGCGGGCAGGGCTGGGAGGAGGTCACCGAACAGGCCATCCGGGCGCTGGCGGCGCGCGGGAAGCCACTGGTGTCGATTTTGTGGGGCCGCGACGCCCGCAACCTCCGCCCCCTGCTCGGCGACCTCCCGGCGATCGAGTCGGCCCACCCCTCGCCCATGTCGGCGGACCGCGGCTTCTTCGGCTCGCGCCCCTTCAGCCGGGCCAACGACCTGCTGGTCGCCCAGGGGGCGCAGCCGGTGAACTGGCAACTGCCGTAGCCCGTGCCCGACCCGGGCGGGACCCGGGTCAGGTCAGGAACGGTCCAGGACGGTGACCGACAGCGGCGGCAGGGTGCCGGTGAACGCCGCCGCGGTCCCGGTCAGGACGGCGGGCGGCGGTGGCGCTCCGCGTCACCCGACCACCGCCGCCCGCACACACAGCACGTCCGGCAGGTGCGAGGCCAACTGCCGCCAGCTGTCGCCGTCGTCGGCCGAGGCGTACACCTCGCCGTTGCGGTTGCCGAAGTAGACGCCGGCCGGGTCCCCGTCGTCCGTGCACATCGCGTCCCGCAGCACCGTGCCGTAGTGGTCCTCCTGCGGCAGGCCCGCCGTGAGCGGCTCCCAGCTCTTGCCGGCGTCCGCCGTGCGGAAGACGCGGCAGCGGTGACCGGCCGGAACACGGTCCGCGTCGGCGTTGATGGGGAAGACGTACGCCGTCCCGCCGCGACGGGGATGGGCGGCCGCCGCGAAGCCGAAGGTGGACGGCAGTCCCTCGCCGATGTCCGTCCAGTGCGCGCCCGCGTCGTCGCTCCTGTACACACCCCAGTGGTTCTGGAGGTACAGCCGGTCGGGATCGGCCGCGTCCCGGGCGACCTTGTGCACGCACTGGCCGAACTCCGGGTCCGGGTCCGGCAGGAACACCGCGGAGACACCGGAGTTGGACGGCTCCCAGCTCGCGCCGCCGTCCCGGGTGCGGAACACCCCCGCCGTAGAGACGGCCACCGTCACCGCGCGCGGGTCCCGCTGGTCGGTCAGGACGGTGTGCAGACCCTCGCCGCCGCCCCCGGGCACCCACTTCGACCGGGTCGGATGCTCCCACAGGGGCCGGACCAGCTCGAAGCTCTCCCCGCGGTCCTCCGAGCGGTACAGCGCGGCCGGTTCCGTGCCCGCGTACACCACGTCCGGCTCGGCCGCCGCCGGGTGGAGCTGCCAGACCCGCTCCAGGGAGGCCCCGGTGTCCTTCGGGAACTTCACGGCGGGCTGGGCCGGCTCCGTCCAGGTGCGGCCCAGGTCGTCGGAGTGGAACACCGACGGCCCCCAGTGCGCGCTGTCCCCGCCGGCCAGCAGCCGCGGGCGCTCGCCCCGGGTGTCGATCGCCACCGAGTACACGGCCTGCGCGTTGAAATACGGACTCTCGTCGAACTCCCAGGTGCCGCCTCGCTCGCGCCCGATGAACAGGCCCTTGCGCGTCCCCACGGCAAGCAGCTTCTCAGCCATACCGGTCACCTCCGTGACGTCTTTGTCCCAGACACCGGCCAGTCTGCACCCCGCCACTGACAGTCACCTCCGGAACAGCCTTCGCCGCAGGTCAGGCCGGGGATGGTAACCGGCTGCGGCGGTTGACGGGCGGATTTGGTCAAGATGCCCGCGGCGGTGGGAGGCCGCTGCGACCGTGGTGACGGAGAACTCGCCGCGAGCCGTGAGCATCGAGGGGCGATCTTTCGTATGGGAGGTCGGTCCGGCATGTTCGTGCGCCTGTCGCTCATGAGGAGGATGCCTTCGATGGCGTTCCGTGGTCCCGAGGTCTGGCTGTGGCGCTGGCGACGCAATCCCCTCAGACGCCGCACCGACACCGTCGAGGCATGGGTCGTGCTCGGTGCCTGGCTGCTCACCGTCGTGGCCGGCGTGCTCGCCGGCCTCGGGGTCAGCCGGGCCGTGGAGCACCAGCTCGCGCTGGAGCGCGTCGAGTGGCGGCCCGTCGTGGCCCGCCTCGCCGACCGGGCGCCCGGCGCGGCCGACCCGGGCACGTCGAGCGGCGACCGGGTGTGGGGCGAGGTGGCCTGGACCGGGGCCGACGGCTCCGCCCACACCGGGCAGGTGCGTGTCGATCCCGGCAGCACCCAGGGCACTCCCGTCACCGTCTGGACCGACGCGCAGGGACGGCTGATGACCCAGCCCGCCACCGAGGGCCAGGCCCGGATCCGCGCCGCCGCGATCGGCGCGCTGGTCGGCGTGAGCACGGCGGCCGTGCCCTTCGTAGGGGGCCGTGTCCTCCGCGGCCGTATGGAACGCCGCCGCCTCGACCAGTGGGACACGGACTGGGCGCACTTCGGACCGCTGTGGGGCGGCCGGCGGGCCGACGGGAGGTAGCACCGGCGGGCCGGGCCGCGGGGAGTGCACCGGCGACTGCGGTGCGCGACCCTCGCCCACCGCGCCCGGACCTCGCCGCACTCGCCGTACGCCCTCCGCACGTAAGCCCAGCGGCGCGTGCGGAGCCCGCCCCTACCCGGCCCCCAGCGCCTCCCGGCAAGCCCGCAGCAACCGCTCGTCGTCCCGCGCGTCGTGGCCGCCGTAGCCGACGGACGTCGACGCCAGGTGCCGTCGCCGAGCCGCCAGTTCGGCACGGAGGAGGTCGTGGAGGGGCTCCCCGGCAGGCCCGAGGACGGCGAGGCAGGCGGTGATGGTCCGGCGGGTGGAGGGATCGTCCGTCCAGGCCGTCCGCAGGACCGGTGCGGCGAGCTCCCCGTCCCCGGAGATCCGCCACACCGCGCACGCGGCGGACACCCGCTCCCGCACATCCTCCGACGACATCGTCCGCCGCAGCTCCGCCAGCGCACCGCCGGCCTTCGGCCCGAGCCGCGCCAGCGCCCCCGCGGCCGCGCACCGCCGGGGCCGACCGTCCGCCAACTCCCCTGTCAGCACCGGCAGTACAGCCGACGCGTCCCCCTCCACGGCCCACAGCGCCCTCGCGGCCACCGCCGCGCAGTCGGTCTCCAGCAGCTCCCGCAGCACGGGTACGACCAGGGAGGGCGCCGCGCTCCCGAACGCCTCCAGAGCGCGAACGGCGGCCTCCACCACGGCGTCCCGCAACCGCAGCCCCGACGGCAGCCCCCGCAGCAGTCGCAGCACCTCCGGTACGGCCTCCGCGTCACCCAGCGCGCCGAGAGCCGACAACAACGGCACGGCCCGCTCGAAGATCCCGGCGGAGTCCGGCGCTACCTCGCCCAGCCTGCGCCGCAGCGCGGGCGCGAGCGAGGCCGCCCCAGGGCCCAGGTGGCAGATCACCAGGCCCAGGTCGTCGGGTACGACCGGACCGGCCAGCACCTGCGCCAGCACCGGGATCGCCCGGTGGTCCCCGCTCCTGGCCAGGGCCCTGAGCGGGCCGCCCAGGGCCGATGCCCCGCGCGCCCGGGCCCGTACCCACAGGTCGGGCCGGGAGCCGACCAGAGCTGCCAGATCGTCGGCGGCGGGCGCGGCCAGGCCGTACAGCTCCTCCAGGACGGACACCGCGGCATCGCGCAACCTGTCCTCGTCGGCGGCCAGTTGGGCGCCGATCAGGCCGACGGGCCCGGACCAGTCGCCGCGCCACTCGCGGAACAGTTCCGCCGAGATCCACACGGCGTTGCACCGGTCGACGGCGTCCGGACCGGTCAACTGCCCCCGCAGCAGCGCCGTGCGCTCGTCGAGCCGGTCACCGAGCGCGCGGTGCAGGGTTCGCAGCAACTGCGAACCCTCCTCGTCCGAGGGGCGCAGCCGTCGTAACCGACGGGCGAGGGTGTCGGTGTGCGGGCAGCCGTCAGCCTCGCGTCCGGCGGACCGCAGCGCGGACCGGGATCTGAGCAGCCCGACGGCGACCGTCACCAGATCGGCCGGAAGCCGGTCGGGGGCGCACTCGGCGAGCCGGCCGAGGGCGGCCAGCCGCAGTCCGGGGTCGTGGGGCGGTGAGCTCTGCACCGTCAGCAACTCGACGGCTGGCGCCGCGTGTTCGGGATGCAGCCGCACGAAGAGGCACAGGCTCTCCGTGAGGGCGAGCAGGACCCGATGGTCCCGCTCCAGCGCACAGCGCTCCCGCAACAGGCCCAGCACCCGGTCCGGTTCGTCCAGGAACCGCACGAGGGCCTCGGGGACCGCCCGGCGGACGGAGGGGTCGGCGTCCCCCGCCAGCTCGACGAACACCTCGGCGCCGGCGCACACCCCCGCACGGGCGCGCGTGCCCGGACCGCCCTTGCCGCCGTCCTCCCTTCTCGTGCTCTGCGCCCCGATGCTGACGAGGAGTTCGACGACGCCGGCCCGGTCCGCGACCTCCCCGCTCGCCACGAGCGCGAGCAGGAAGGGAACGCAGGCCGAGGCCGCGTCGTGCACGTCCCCCTGGTGGTGCACCGCGCCGTACATCCCGTCGAGGGCGGCCTCCCGCTCGGCCGGGTCCGCGGAGGCGAGCCCCCGCAGCAGTCCGGGCAGGTCCGCCGCGCTGCCGTACGCATGCCGCAGCGAGGCCCAGTCGACCTCGTCGATCCCCGTGAACACGTTGTCCTCCCCAGGCGAAGTGCCAACTGATCGGAGTCTGCACCACGGGACCGACAACGAAGCGGAATCAGGGTGTGACGCTGAGCGATCCGGACAGGGAGGTGGCCCGGTTCTCGCCACATGGGCCCGCAGCGGCCTCAGTCGCCCCCGGGCAGGGCCCGTGCGAGGACCGCGTCCACGTCCGCGGCGTCGGGCAGCGTGCCGAAGGCGTGCCCCCAGTCGCCGCCGAGCCGGGTCGCGCAGAACGCGTCGGCGACCGCGGGCGGGGCGTACCGGACGAGGAGGCCGGCCTGGAGGGTCAGGGCCATGTGCTCCACCAGGCGGCGCGCGCCCGGCTCGGACGCCGTGGCCAACAGGTCCTTCAGACGGGCCACGGCAGAGTCCAGGCGGGCGTCCGCCCCCCGGGCCAGGGCGAGTTCGCCGAACAGCGCCTGCGCGGTGTCCGGATCACGACGCAACGCCCGCAGGACGTCGAGGGCGTTGACGTTCCCGGAGCCCTCCCAGATCGACAGCAGGGGAGCCTCCCGGTAGTGCCGGGGCATGCCCGAGTCCTCCACGTACCCGTTTCCACCGAGGCACTCCAGGGCCTCCGCGGTGAAGGCCGGACCTCGTTTGGTGACCCAGTACTTGCCGACCGCGGTGGCGATGCGACGGAACGCCTGCTCACCGGCGTCCCCGCGCACCGCCCGGTCGGCGGCGCCCGCCAGCCGGAGTGTGAGCGCGGTGGCGGCCTCGGACTCCAGCGCGAGGTCGGCCAGGACGTTGCGCATCAGCGGCTGGTCGATCAGCCGGGCACCGAACGCGCTGCGGTGCCGGGCATGGTGACCCGCCTCCACCAGCGTCCTCCGCATCAGGGTCGCCGACATCATCACGCAGTCCAGCCGCGTGCAGTTGACCATCTCGATGATCGTCTTGACGCCCTGCCCCTCGGGGCCGACCAGCCAGGCCACGGTCGCGTCGAACTCGGGCTCGGAGGAGGCGTTCGACCGGTTGCCGAGCTTGGCCTTGAGTCGCTGGATGCGGAACGTGTTGCGGCTGCCGTCGGGCAGGATCCTGGGCACCAGGAAGCACGACAGCCCGCCGGGCGCCTGCGCCAGCACCAGGAACACGTCGCACATCGGCGCCGACGTGAACCACTTGTGCCCGCGCAGCGTGTACACCCCGGACTCCGCGGTGGGCGTGGCCGCCGTGGTGTTCGTCCGGACGTCGGAACCTCCCTGCTTCTCGGTCATCCCCATGCCCGCCAGCAGCCCGCGCTTCTCGGTCGGGACCCTGAGCTCCGGCTCGTACTCGCGGCCGGTCAGCAGGGGCTCATAGACCTTCGCCAGCTCCGGCTCCTTGCGCAGCGCCGGGATCGCCGCGTACGTCATCGACGTGGGGCAGCCGTGGCCCGCGTCCGTGTGACCCCACACCAACCCGCCCGCCGTACGGGCGACATGGGCGCCGGTACGGTCCTGCGCCCACGGTGCGCCGGCCAGGCCCTCCGCGACGGCCGTCCGCATCAGGTGGTGCCAGCTCGGATGGAAGTCGACCTCGTCGACCCGGTTGCCGTACCGGTCGTGCGTGCGCAGCACCGGCTCGTGGCGGTTGGCCAGATCCGCCCACTCCTGGGCCTCGGCACTGCCGGCCCGCAGCCCGAGCCGCCGGAGCCCCTCCTCGGCCCAGCCGGCGCCTTCACGGCGCAGCCCTTCCAGCAGGACGGGGTCGTCGGAGGCGTCGTACGGGGCCAGGGGAGGGGGCTGGTTGGTGACGGCGTGGGTGGCGGAGGACCCTGCGGACGCGGGATGGGAGACCATGGAGTACATGTTGCACTTCCTCTGCGGCCGTAGCAATAGTGCAACATGAAGCGGGTCGTACAGTACGTGACCATGCGGAGGAACGTGTCGGAGCAGCACGGTGAGGTCGATCTGCGGCCGCTGTCGGCCCGGTCGGTCGTGCTGAGCCTGCTGCTCGGCGCGCACCCGCCGGAGATGCCGGTGAAGGACCTGGTCCGCGCGGTGGAGCCGTTCGGGGTCGGCGGTTCCACGCTGCGTGCCGCGCTCAGCCGGATGGTGGGCGCCGGTGACCTGCGGCGCGCCGACTCCGTCTACGGCCTCAGTGACCGGCTGCTCGCCCGTCAGCGCCGCCAGGACGACTCCGTGCACCCCCGCACGCGCGCGTGGAGCGGCGACTGGGAGATGGTCGTGATCACCGCGACAGGCCGCGGACCGGCCGAACGCGCCGACCTGCGGGCCCGGCTGACCGCCCTCCGCCTCGCCGAACTCCGCGAAGGCGTCTGGCTGCGCCCCGCCAACCTGGCCCGGCCGCTCCCGGACGACCTCGACGGGGTCGCCCAGCGCTGCACGGCCCGCCCGGCCGGTTCCGGCCCCGAGCTGGCCGCCGTGTTGTGGCCCCTCGACGACTGGGCGGCCGACTCCAGGGCGCTGCTCGCCCATGTCGCCCGCGCGGACCGGCCCGCGGACCGACTCACCGGGTTCGCGGCGGTCGTACGCCACCTGCTGACCGATCCGGTGCTGCCGCCCGAGCTCCTGCCGCCCGACTGGCCGGGCGACGAACTGCGCTCCGCGTACGCGGACTACCAGCGGGAGCTGGCGGACACGGTCCCCCAGGGCCGCCTGCGCACATGACGGGGCGGCCGTACGAAGCGCCGTGCGGGGACGCTTCGTACGGCCGCCTTCACCTGCGGAGCGGCTACTTGTAGGTGATGTCGGAGGTCGCGTACTTGCAGTACGTGCCGTCGGGACCGGAGCCGTTCGTGGTCGGTTCCTTGCCCGTGTTGTTCCCGATGTACTTCTGGCACGGGACGATCTTCTTGCCGGAGTCGCCCACGATCGTGATGTTCCTCAGGGTCGCGCTGTCGCCGTAGTTGGTGTTGATGCCGACGAGCTTGTTGCCCGAGTAGGTCGCCTCGACGCTGTTGAGGTTGATCGTCCGCTTGTACTGCGTCGAGCAGTTGCCGCAGGAGCGCACGAAGGTGCCGAAGTTCTGCACCGCGAAGTTGGAGATGTTCAGCGTGCCGGCGCCGTTGAACTGGAACACCTTGTCGCTGGCCGACCGCGCGCCACCGCCGGAGACGGTGTACACGTTCGACGACGAGGAGCCCCGGAAGGTCGCCGCGTCCTCGCCGACGTCCTCCCACCACACGTTCTGCAGCGTGCAGCTGCCCGCGCAGTGGATGCCGTCGGCGGCCGGGGCGCCGATGATCACGTTCTTCAGGACGGTGCCGGCGGCCAGGTTGAGGATCGGCCCCTGGTCCTCGTCCTGGCTGCCGCTGCCCAGGTCGCCCGTGCCGTACAGGCGCTTCATGCCGTAGTCCTTGGTGCCGGACAGGTTGATGGTCGAGGAGACCGCCTGGCTGCCGTTCGCGGTGGGCCAGGTGGCCGCGCTCGCCGTCGAGGCCTGCATAGTCATGATCATGCCAACCGAGAGGCCGAGGGCGGCCGCGGCGCCGGTCAGCGCACGCGTACGCGCGCGTGGACGTGCCGAAGAAGTCATGTCCCGGATCCTTCTTCCGTGTCGGGGGTGGACGGGTGTGGGGGGTCAGATCTTTCCGGCGCCCGCGCCGCCGGTCACCGAGGTGACGACGGAGGACGCGGGCTCGGCGGTGTAGCCGTACGGAGCGCTGGTGAAGGTGCCGACCCGGGAGACCTCGGTGGCGGCTCCGCCGAGGTCGTTGCCGCGGAGATTGGCGTATCCGTCGACGTCGCTGCTCCGGTTCGTGGTGACAGCGACTCCGGTACTGCGGAAGACGTTGTTCTCCACGAGCATCTGGGCGCCCATGCGCGAGTGCACCGCGGTCTCGGCGCCGACGACGTAGTTGTCGTAGAAGTGCCCAGTGCCGAAACGCAGGCTGGGAATGCGCGAGTTGACGTTGTTGAACCAGTTGTGGTGGTACGTCACCTTCAAGTGACCGGTGTCCTCGCTCGCGTTGTTGTCGCTGTGGCCGACGAGCGAGCCCTTGAAGTGGTCCTTGAAGGTGTTCCAGGACACCGTCACGTTGTCCGAGCCGTGGTTGATGTCCAGCAGCCCGTCGTAGTAGTCCTTGTCGTGATCGCGGTCCGCCGAGAAGGAGTTGTGGTCGATCCACACCTTCGTCGAGGCCTGCACCTCGATGCCGTCGGCGGGTGCGAGCGGCTTGCTGATGTTCAGGTTGCGGACCACGACGTTCGTGACCTTCTTCAGCCGCAGTCCGCCGCCGGTGAACCCGGACGACGAACCGACGCCCAGCACCGTGGTGTTGGAGCCGACGTCGACCGTGCCGCTCAGCGGGATCAGGCCGTTGACCTTGACCACCTTCGCCGTGCTGCCGGTCACGGCCGCCTTGAAGGCGCTCAGTGTGGAGACGGTGACCGCGGAGGCGCTGCCGCCACCGGTCGTTCCGGCGCCGAAACCGACGGGGGAGGTCTCGGCGGCCCCGGCGGGCTGCGTGACGGCCAGGGCGGCCGCCGTCGCGAGCACGGCCGCACCAGCGGCCAGTGCGGATCTTTGCGTGTGTGTACGTGGGGGGCGAGTACGCATGCGGGGTGCGTCCCTTCGTGGCGCCTGCCCGGCGCCTGATAGGCCATGTACGTGAACGTTAATCTCCATGTTGGACGGTGCGTGCAGCACAGCGCGGCAATGTGTGGTCGCACTGCACCGGTTCGGTCACATCGCTGAACGGAACGTAGAGGGTAAGCGCTTTCTGGTCAACGCTTCGCGCAGAAGACATTCGGCCACTCGGGCGGGGGAGGGTGCGGCGCGCAAGCGAATTCTTTCGATGTGTGGGAGCGCTTCCATGGCAGCCATGTGCATGCCACCATGCTCGCCGGACGCTTCCCTTCCGCAGGATCGCCCAGACCGTCCGAGAGGGGTGAGGCGGTGGCGCCTCCGTGTACGGGTACGTTCGTCGGCGGCCCGGCGCTCACCTCGCCGGGGCGCGGGGTCGGTTGTCTGCCGGCCCGCCCGTCGGGCCCGAGCGGTTCCTCCGGTGCCGTAACCGTCGGTGCGTCCACGGGGCGACCACGAGCCCCGGGGGGCCGGCTTAGGGGCAGCCGGGCTGCGCCGTCCACGGGCTCCGGGCGGGCCCGGTGGGACCGAGGCCGCACGAGTGTCGTGTGCCGGGGCCGGTTGGTCGCGCGTGTGTACCGCGTGGTCGTGTGCCGGAGCCCCGTGGCGGCGCGTGCGTACCGCCTGGTCGCGCCCGTCCATTGCCTGGTCGCGGGTCTGGAGCGCACGGTCGCGAGCCCGTGCGCCGACAGGCCGGACGGCTCGCGGATGTCGAAGGCCGTCACCGGGGCGAACGGCCTCATTCCGTCGCGCGGCGAGACCTCGCAGGACGGCCGGCTCGACGGGGCCGAGGACTTCGGCCGCAGCGTGCTGATCCGCGAGGAGACGGCCGCCGGACCGTCGCCTCATCCCCTGCCGGTTGCGTGGGCCCTCTCCGAGCCCGGGCCGGGCCCGGCCGTGAGCGGCAGCCCCTCCCCGCCGGCCCCTCCCTACCGTCCCTTCCCCACCGGCCCCTTCGACCCAGCCCACCCATCCTGCCGATCCTCCCGAAAGAGAGGGACAAGGACGTGTCCACCACCCCCAGGAGACCACTGCGTTCGGTGCCCGCGACCCTGCTGGCCTTACTCGTGGCGGCGCTCTTCGTCGCCGTCCCCACCGCGTCGGCCCGCACGGAGGCAGCCCGCACGGAGGCCGCCCCCACGGCGGCCCTCACCGAGATCACCGGCTTCGGCACCAATCCCAGCAACCTCCAGATGTACCTGTACGTGCCGGACAGCGTCACCGCGCACCCGGCGGTCGTCGTGGCCGTGCACTACTGCACCGGCTCGGGACCGGCCATGTACAACGGCACCGAGTGGGCCCGACTGGCCGACACCCACGGCTTCGTGGTGATCTACCCCTCGGTCACCCGGTCCAGCAAATGCTTCGACGTGTCCTCGCCGCAGGCACTGAAGCGCGGCGGCGGCAGCGACCCCGTCGGCATCAAGTCGATGATCGACTGGACGGTGCGGACCTACTCCGCCGACACCGCCAGGATCTACGCCACCGGCATCTCCTCCGGCGCGATGATGACGAACGTCCTGCTCGGCGACTACCCGGACGTGTTCGCGGCGGGCGCGGCCTTCTCCGGCGTCCCCTTCGGCTGCTTCGCCACGACCGACGGCTCCGAGTGGAACAGCGCCTGCTCCGGCGGGACCGTCATCCGCACCCCGCAGCAGTGGGGCGACCTCGTCCGGGCCGCGTACCCCGGCTACACCGGCCCCCGGCCGCGCATGCAGGTGTGGCACGGCACCGAGGACGACGTGCTGCGCTACCCCAACTTCGGCGAGGAGATCAAGCAGTGGACGAACGTCCTCGGCGTCAGCCAGACACCAGCAGCCACGGACACGCCCGCCCCCGGCTGGACCCGCACCCGCTACGGCGCCACCGGTGACCGGGCCCCCGTCGAGGCGATCAGCCTCCAAGGGGTCGGCCACAACCTCTACGCCACCGGCATGGCCGCCCGTGCCCTCACCTTCTTCGGCCTCGACAGCTCGGGCCCGGCACCCCAACCCCAGCCGGGCGCCTGCAAGGTGACGGCCACGACCAACGCCTGGAGCACCGGTCTGACGGCCTCGGTCACCGTCACCAACACCGGCACGAGCACGATCAACGGCTGGCAACTGGCCTTCACCCTCCCCGCCGGCCAGACCATCACCAACGGGTGGGGCGCCACGTACAGCCCGGCCTCCGGCGCGGTGACGGCGACGAACGCGACCTACAACGGCACTATCGCGCCGAACGCGAGCGTCAGCATCGGCTACCAGGCCGACCACAGCGGGAACAGCGCGGCCCCGGGTGCCTTCACACTCAACGGGCAGGCATGCACGGCGAGTTGATTGCTCACCGGCCGGCGCGGTCCTCCGGCGGGATGTTCCGGCGCAGCGCGCGGGCGCCCCGCCGGACGGCGTGCCGGGAGCGCAGCAGACCCCGCACCTGGTCGAGCAGTCCGGTGAGGAGGCACAGAAACACGGACACCACGCTCGATGCGCCCAGGATGTCCAGGACGATCCGCGACTCCATGCTCGGGGCCTCCTCCGAGAGGGAGGGCGATCGAACCGGGCGCGAGCCGCAGGTGGACGGCAGGTGTCTCGGGCCGACCACCCGGTACCGACGGTGATCAACCGAGGCCCTGCCGGCATGCAGGCCGCGTGTGAAGTTGTCGCGATTGACGCGCCGCCGATCCGTTCGGCGGACGCGCCCGGAAGGGACGCCGGACCCGTTCCCGTCGCAGCCGGCGAGCCGACCGTGCGCAGGGAGCCTGCTTTTCCCGCTCCCTGCGCCGGAGGCCGTTCCGCCCCCTGCGCCGGAGGCCGTTCGGGGAACAGGCTCAGACCGACCGGTGGTACTGGTCAGGTACGTGCACGTCCCCGCCCAGCTCGCGGGCCGCGAGCCGGGCCCAGGACGGGTTCCGGAGCAGTTCGCGGCCCAGCAGCACCGCGTCCGCCTCACCGTTGGAGAGGATCTTCTCGGCCTGTTCGACCTCGGTGATGAGGCCGACCGCGGCGACCGGGAGGGAGGTCTCCGCCTTGACGCGGGCGGCGAAGGGGACCTGGTAGCCGGGACCGACCGGGATGCGGACGCCCGCCGCGTTGCCGCCGGTGGACACGTCCAGAAGGTCGATGCCGTGCGCCCGCAGGTCGTGGGCGAAGCGGACCGTGTCGTCCGGGGTCCAGCCGCCCTCCTCCAGCCAGTCGGTCGCCGAGATGCGGAAGAACAGGGGCTTGTCGTCGGGCCACACCTCGCGGACCGCGTCGACGACCTCCAGCGCGAAGCGGGTGCGGTTCTCGTACGAGCCGCCGTACTCGTCGGTGCGGTGGTTGCTGTGCGGGGAGAGGAAGTTGCCGATCAGATAGCCGTGGGCGCCGTGGATCTCGGCGACCTCGAAGCCGGCGGCGAGGGCACGCCGGGCGGCGTCCGCGAACTGCTCGACCACCTCAGCGATCTGATCGGCCGTCAGCTCTGCCGGCACGGGGTGGCGCTCGTCGTAGGGCAGCGCGCTCGGACCCAGCGGCTGCCAGCCCAGCGCGTCCGGGGCGAGCGGCGCGCCGCCCTTCCACGGCTGGTCGGTGGAGGCCTTGCGGCCTGCGTGGGCGAGCTGGATGCCCGGGACCGTGCCCTGGGAGACCAGGAAACGGGTGATGCGGCGGAACGCCTCCACCTGGGTGTCGTTCCAGATGCCGAGGTCGTAGGGGGTGATGCGGCCCTCCGGGCTGACCCCGGTGGCCTCGACGATGACCAGGCCGGTGCCGCCGGCCGCGCGCGCCGCGTAGTGCGCGAAGTGCCAGTCGTTCGGAGCGCCGGCCGCGGCACCGTCCGGAGCCGCCGAGTACTGGCACATCGGCGGCATCCACACCCGGTTCGGGATCGTCACGTCGCGCAGGGTGAAGGGCTCGAAGAGTGCGCTCACGGCGGGCTCCATTTCGTCACGGGACCGGTGGGGTCGACTCGTACGATAGGCATCGTAGTACGTTGGATGTCAAACTACGAGAGGTCTCGTACAATGGACTGCCCGAGGCCGTACGAGCCGGTCCCCGAGTCCCTACGGCCCCGGGATGCCTGGAGAAGTGGAGCCGCCGTGACCTCCCCCGCCGTCAGCAGTCGTGCCCTTCCGCACCCGGAGCGTGGCGAGATCCGGCTGGAGGGCATCCTGCACGCCCTCTCCGACCCGATGCGCCTGCGGATCGTGCGAGAGCTCGCCGCGGTCCGCGACGAGCTCTCCTGTTCGCACTTCGACCTGCCCGTCACCAAGTCGACGACCACCCACCACTTCCGGGTGCTGCGCGAGAGCGGGGTGATCCGGCAGGTCTACCGGGGCACGGCCAAGATGAACGGCCTGCGCCGGGACGACCTAGACGGGCTCTTCCCGGGGCTCCTCGACGCCCTCCTCGACGCCGCCGCCCGCCAGTCCGTCCGGATCGGGAGCGACTGAACCCCCCTTCGCGGGCAGGTGGTTGAAGAGCAGGTTCAACACGATCGCCGTCAGACAGCCCGCGCTGATGCCACTGTTCATCACCGTCTGGAACCAGTCGGGGAACTTCCCGTAGATCGTCGGCACGCCGACCGGCAGCACACCCACGGCCACCGAGACGGCCACCACCGTCAGGTTGTTGTTGCCCCTGAAGTCCACCTGGGCGAGGGTCCTCACCCCGCTCGCCGCGACCGTCCCGAACATCACCAGGCCCGCTCCGCCCAGCACCGGCGCGGGTATCGCCGCGACCACCGCGCCCAGCTTGGGCAGCAGGCCCAGCAGGACCAGGATGCCGCCGGCCGCCGCGACGACCCAGCGGCTGCGCACCCGGGTCATGCCGACGAGGCCCACGTTCTGGGCGTACGCCGTGTACGGGAAGGTGTTGAAGACGCCGCCGAGCACGGTGGACAGACCGTCGGCGCGCAGGCCGTCCGACAGGGAGCGCGGCTCGACCCGGCGGTCCGTCATCTCCCCGACGGCGATCAGGTCACCGGTCGTCTCGGTCATCGTCACCAGAGCGACCACCAGCATCGACACGATCGCCGAGAACTCGAAGACGGGCGCCCCGAAGTGGAACGGCGTGCTGATCCCGGCCCAGTCCGCGTCCCCGACCCCGCCGAAGTCCGTGAACCCGAAGGGGACGGCCACCGCCAGGCCCACGAGGATGCCGACCAGTACGGCGATCCGGCTCAGGAAGGCCGGCGCGAACCTCTGCACGCCCAGGACCACGACCAGGACGAAGGCGGCCAGCGCGATGTTCCTCGGTGCGCCGAAGTCGGCCGAACCGGCGCCGCCCGCCGCCCAGTTGCCGGCCACCGGCAGCAGCGAGACGCCGATGACCAGGATCACCGTGCCCGTGACCAGTGGCGGGAAGAAGCGCAGGAGTCTGCCGAAGACCGGGGCCAGCAGCATGATCGCGAGGCCCGCGACGATCACCGAGCCGTAGATCGCCGGGAGTCCGCCGCCCGTCGTGCCGATCAGGACCATCGGGGACACGGCCGCGAAGGTGCAGCCCTGCATGATCGGGAGCCGGACCCCGAAACGCCAGAAGCCGACGCACTGGACGAGGGTGGCGACGCCGCACACGAGAAGGTCGGCGGTGATCAGATACGCCAGGTCCGCGGGCGACAGCTTCATCGCGCTGCCGACGATCAGGGGGACGGCCACAGCGCCGGCGTACATCGCGAGGACGTGCTGGAGGCCGAGGGCGGTGAGTTGGCGTACCGGGGGGACTTGGTCGACGGGGTGCTTGGTCATGGGGGGACCGTAAGCTCCTTGCACATTCTGTTGATTTCGGGGGTGTTGCCGGTCAGTTGCCCGGTGCGGGCTCGTGGCGACGGGCCGCGTCCGCGCGGGGCCGGCCGCCGCTGGACGCGGTCTCGCGCCCCTGGACGCCCTGGGCGGCGTCCAGGAGGGACTGCCAGTCGGGGAGTTTGACCACGCCCCGGCCCAGGGACGCCCCGAGCTCCGCCTCCGCCCGTTCGATGGCGCACCAGCCCGCCCACTCCACCGGCTGGAGTCCCGCCGCGCGCAGGACGTCGAGCGGATCATCGCGCCGTTCTCCGCGTACGAGCGCGGGTGCGTCCTCGAGGAGCGAGGCCACCGTCTCCTTGGCGTCCGGGCGGTTGGTGCCGATCACGCCGGTAGGACCGCGCTTGATCCAACCGGCCACGTACACTCCCGGGACGGCGGAACCGCCGCGCACCACACGGCCCTCGACGTTGGGCACCGTGCCGCTCTCCGCGTCGAACGGCAACCCCGGCACCGGCAGGCCCCGGTAGCCCACCGACCGCAGCACCAACTGGGCCTCGATCTCCTCGAACTCACCGGTGCCACGCACACCGCCGTGTCCGTCCGGCAGCGTCCTCTCGAAGCGGACCGCTCCCACGCGGCCGCCGTCGGCGAGGACTTCGACGGGACGCAGGAAGAAGCGCAACGAGATCCTGCGGGACGACGGTTGTGCCTCCGCCGCCGCCCAGCCCCGCAGCACCTCCACGTTCCGGCGCTGCGGAGCGGCCAGGGGCGAGGGGTCGAGGTATGCCGGATCCAGCGCCAACTCCTCCGCCATGACCGTCACTTCGGTGTCCGGGAGGGACCCCAGCTCGCGCAGCTCCTTGGTGGTGAAGCTGGCCTGGGAGGGGCCTCTGCGACCCACCATGTGGACCTCCCTCACCCGGCCGGCCGCCAACGCGGTGAGCGCCGGATGAGGAATGTCGGTCGGGCTGAGCTCGGTCGTCCCGCGCGCCAGCATCCGCGTCACGTCGACGGCGACGTTGCCCACGCCGATGACCACCGCCGACCGGGCTCCCGCCACGAAACCGAAGGCCCTCGAGTCGGGATGCGCGCTGTACCAGGACACGAACTCCGTCGCCGACCAGCTCCCCGGCAGCTCCTCGCCCGGGATCCCGAGATGCCGGTCGCCGGCGGCGCCCACGCAGTACACGACGGCGTGGTACAGCTCGCGCAACCGCGCGGCCGGCACCCCGCCGGGGCCGATCTCGACACCTCCGGCGAACCGCACCCGCTCGTGCTCCAGGATCGTCCGCAGGGTGTTCTGGAGCGATTTGATCTTCTCGTGGTCCGGTGCCACGCCGTAGCGCACCAGACCGTACGGGCACGGCAGCCGGTCGAGGACGTCCACGAGCACGTCGGGGTCCTGCTGGACGAGGCTCTGGGCGGTGTAGCACCCGCTGGGCCCGGAGCCGACGACGGCGACACGCAGCACGGCGGAACTCCTTACGACAGGAGTCGCTGACACTCCCAGGATCGCACCGCCCGTGCTGCTCTGACAGGGTGCCGGAGGGACCTGGGCATGCGTGTCCGCCCACGGGGAGTGTGATCATGCGGTTACGTTGCGTGTGTGCTAGAAGCATCCTTTCTTAATCTTTCTGATCGTTGTCCGACGGACGGCAGCGTGTCCGTGTGGCCCGCGTGGGAAGTGCGGGAGGACGGGGGCGCGACGGCGTGGTTCCAGGTCCGGCTGGTCTTCCCCGACGGTGCCCGGGTGGACGCCCTCGCCGTGGTGAGCGAGGACGGTGTCTTGCTGGAGGACGTGCGGGCGCAGCCGGCGCTCTCGCTCGACGACCTGGGCGCGCTCGCGGACTGGATCGAGCAGCCCCTCTTCGAGGCGTGCGGCCGCAGGCCCGAGGTGGAGGCCGACGCGGAGGTGGGCCCGGCGCGTCGAGCCCGCCCGGCCTGGCCCCGGGGGCTCGAAGGACGGTGGCTGATCGCGCAGGAGTACCGGGCCGCCCAGGAGGACGGCGTCGACCCGGTCCTCGCCGTGATGTGCGCGACCGGGCACAGCCGCCGCAAGTCGCTCAGGCTCATCTCCCAGGCGCGCGACGCGGGTTTCCTGACGCCGCGTCATGCACGGCGGTGAACAGGCCCGTTGGATGGGCCGGTCCGCTCAGAGCATGTTCCGCATGCGGTTGATCTCGCTGGTCTGCTGGGCCACCACGTCGTCCGCCATCTCCTCGATCCGGATGTTGTTGCCCTGGCCCTTCACGTCCGTCGCCATGGTGATCGCCCCCTCGTGATGGGTGATCATCAGGGTGAGGAAGAGCTCGTCGAAGGCCTTCCCCTTCGCCGCGCGCAACTTCTTCAGCTGCGCCTCGGTCGCCATGCCGGGCATCGTCGCGTGCGCGTGGCCGTCGCCCTTCTCGGACTGGCCGTGCTCCTTCAGCCAGGCCCGCATCGCCTCGATCTCCGGCCCCTGCGCGGCCGAGATCCGTTCGGCGAGGGCCTTGAGCCTCGCCGACTCGGCGCGCCGCGGCGCCAGTTCGGTCAGTTCCAGGGCCTGGGCGTGGTGCGCGATCATCATCCGGGCGTACGAGACGTCGGCCGAGTTGGGGGTGTCGTCGTCGGCCCGCTGCTCCTCGGCGTCCTGGGCGGACAGTGTGCGGTTCGCCTCACCGGGCTTGCCGGGCGCCAGCACCGAAGGCCCGCTCGCCGGGGCGGACTTGGAGTCCCCGCCGGAATCGCAGCCCCCGAGGGCCAGGGCTGCCAGCGCGGCCAGGGCGGCCGTCACGTAGGGCGCGCGGCGGAAAAGCACAGTGGTCACCCGTGGTCCTTTCATGACGAGTTTGTTGCCCCCTGTTGATCTGTGCATGGTGAAGACGATACTGCGGTGACGCGTGAACCGTTCCACATGAACGGCACAGGGAGGAAAACAGTGATCCTGTTGAGAGAGTCCCGAACCCGGCACAGACGCCTGGGAGTTGCCGCGGCCGCCGCGGGTCTCCTGGCCGCGCTGCTCACCGCCGGTCCCGCCGTCGCGACCCCCGACCCCGGGGACGGCCCGGCGACCGGCAAGGGCGTGTCCAAGAGCACCGAGGCCGAGGTGAAGGCCGCGATCGCCGACGGCGAGATACCCGGCCAGGACGAGATCGTCCACTCCGGCAACATCGAGCACCTCGTCAACATCCCCAAGGACGCGCTGCCCGGCACCAATTCGGACCTGGCCTTCCAGGGCAGGTACGCCTTCTCCGGGAACTACGACGGCTTCCGGATCTTCGACATCAGCAACCCGAGGGCGCCGAAGACCGTCGCCCAGGTGCTGTGCCCCGGATCGCAGAACGACATCTCCGTCTCCGGGAACCTGCTGTTCCTTTCCACCGACTCCTCGCGCAGTGACAGCAGTTGCAACAGCACCACCCAGCCCGCGACCGAGAAGTCGTCGTGGGAGGGCATGAAGGTCTTCGACATCAGCGACAAGCGGAACCCGAAGTACGTCGCCGCCGTGGAGACCGCCTGCGGCTCGCACACCCACACGCTGGTGCCCGAGCGCAGGAACGTCTACATCTACGTCTCCTCGTACTCGCCGAACGCCGCCTACCCCGACTGCCAGCCGCCGCACGACGGCATCTCGGTCATCAAGGTCCCGCGGAACGCGCCCGAGAAGGCAGCCGTGGTGAGCTTCCCGGTGCTCTTCCCGGGCGAAGGGCCCGACGGCGGCGGCAACCCCGGCTCACCCACCAACCCGGGCGTCTCCAAGACCACCGGCTGCCACGACATCACGGTGCTCCCGGACGAGGACCTGGCGGCGGGCGCCTGCATGGGTGACGGCATCCTGTTCTCCATCAAGGACCCCGAGAACCCGAAGGTCATCGACCGGGTGCAGGACAACGTGAACTTCGCGTTCTGGCACTCGGCGACCTTCAACCAGCGGGCGAACAAGGTGGTCTTCACCGACGAGCTGGGCGGCGGCGGCGCGGCCACCTGCAACGCGGAGATCGGCCCGAACCGCGGCGCCGACGGCATCTACGACATCGTCGGCAAGGGCGACAAGCGCAAGCTCGTCTTCCGCAGCTACTTCAAGATCCCCCGCCACCAGGCGGACGTCGAGGTGTGCGTGGCCCACAACGGCTCGCTGATCCCGGTCAAGGGCAGGGACATCATGGTCCAGGCCTGGTACCAGGGCGGCGTCTCCGTCTGGGACTTCACGAACTCCGCGCGCCCGAAGGAGATCGGCTACTTCGAGCGCGGCCCGGTCACCACCGAGCGGCTGACGACCGCCGGCTCCTGGTCGGCGTACTACTACAACGGCTACATCTACTCCAACGACATCGCCAAGGGCTTCGACGTGCTGAAGCTCAGCGACAAGCGGACGGATCCGGCCAGGAAGGTGCGGCTCGGCGAGCTCAACGTCCAGACGCAGCCCGACTACTTCGACTGACCCCCGGCCTCCGGGCCGGTCTCGAAGAACCGCGACAGATCCGTGTCGTACGTCCCGCCGGGCGCCTCGGTGCCCGGCGGGACGCCCTGCTCCCAGTCGAGCCGGTAGCGCGTGAACAGCTCGGCCCGCAGGGTCGTGATCGGCATCGGGACGTTCGGCAGGACCATCGCGTAGACCGCCCCCATGAGCTGCGAGCGCAGCATCGGGTAGTCGGTCTCGACCGTCTGCGAACCGTGCCGTTCCATCGTGTCCCGCAGCAGTTCGGCCAGGCGCTGCTGCTCCGGGCACTGCACGAAGCCCTCGGTGTCCAGCAGTCCCGCCATGTGCTGGCGCATCAGCACCGTCCGGTCCCGGGCCAGGCCCAGGACCGCGTCGATGGCCCGGGCCATCCGCTCCCGGCCGTCCTCGGTGCGCGGCTCGCGCTCCAGCGCCTCCTCCAGCGTGCGGTGCATGAGCCGGTGCACGGCGGACTGCACGAGCTGGCGCTTGCCGGGGAAGTAGTAGGACACCAGACCGCGCGCCGAACCGGCCCGGTCCGCGATGTCGCCGAGGGTCGTGGCGTCGTAGCCGCGTTCGGAGACCAGCTCCAGCGCCGCCTGGAGGAGCCGCTCCCGGGAACGACGGCGCAGCTCTTCGTTGACCGAGGCGCTGCGCGGGGACATGCTGTGACTCCTGCGTTGACTGGCTGCCAGCCAACTATACTCAGTGCGTCCCGGACCGGACCGTAAAAGGCCTGGTCGGGGCTGCCGCCTACTCTGGGCGACGCGGGGGATCGTCCAGGGTGGGCGAGCATACTCCCCGATGGTGTCCTCAGGCGACCACCAGGACGGGGTGACCACCCCGTTTTCGGACACTTTTCGGTGTCGCACGCAGATGTCGATCCCGCGCGTCGACCGGTGCCGTCGGGCAGGGCTCTCACTTCACCAGATCGAGAACGGCCCGCAGCGCGTCGGGCCGCTGTGCCGCCGGCAGGTGGTCCACGAAGTGCACCCCGCAGCCCAGGGCTGCCGCGCCCCCGTCCGCCCGCCGGTCGTCGCCGACCATCAGGACGTCCCGGGGCGCCACGCCGAGCGCCGTGCAGGCGGTTTTGAACAGCCGGGGGTCCGGCTTCTGGATGCCGTGCTCGTACGACAGCACGTACGCGTCGACGTACGGATCGAGCCCGTGCGCGCGGAAGACGGGGCGCAGGTCCCAGCCGATGTTGCTGACCACGCCCACCTTGGTCCCGCGCTCGCGGAGCGCGCGCAGCACCTCGTCGGCGTCGGGATAGGCCTGCCAGGCGGCCGGCAGCATGTGCCGCTCGTACAGCGCGTCGTGCAGGGCGGGATCGGGCAGCGTGACGAGCCGTGACAGGCCGGTGTACGCGGCCCGGTGCAGCTCCGCGCTCTCGTCCCGGACGTTCCACACGGCCGCGAGCTCATCGGGCATCGGCACCTGGGGCGCGAGTCCGCCGGGCAGCGCCCCCACGCTCTCCAGCTCCCGCGCGGCCCGCGTCAACTCGGCCTCGGCAAGGGTGATTCCCGCCTCGTCGAGGACGGCCCTCAGCCAGGCGTCGGTGGACTCGATACGGAAGAGGGTGCCCGAGAAGTCGAACAGCACGGCAGTCATACGGTGATCCTACGGACCGGGATCGCGCGCGGGTCCACGAGGTCCCGGCAGGTCAGGGCCGGTACCGCTGGTGCACCAGGACGGCCGCGGACACGAGCGTCGCGCCCAAAAGCCAGCCGCCGAGGACGTCGGTGGGCCAGTGGACGCCCAGCCAGACGCGGGTGAGACCCACGCCCACGACGGAGAGCACGGCGAGCGCCAGGGCCGTGAGCCACAGCGCGCGGCCGACGC
Organism: Streptomyces sp. NPDC091972; assembly: GCF_044756385.1. Classification (NCBI taxonomy): domain Bacteria; kingdom Bacillati; phylum Actinomycetota; class Actinomycetes; order Kitasatosporales; family Streptomycetaceae; genus Streptomyces; species Streptomyces sp. NPDC091972. The sequence goes on from NZ_JBIVSV010000003.1 coordinate 340,867, forward strand.
CGTGGTGGTGCAGGAGCCACAGGAGGAGCCCGCACACGACCGTGGCCGTCAGCGCGTGGCCCGACGGGTAGGCGGCGAAGTGCGCGGTGTCGACGGGGTCCGGCCAGACGGGGCGTTCGCGGCCGACGGCGGCCTTCATGACCTGCTGGACCAGTGTGCCCAGCGCACATGTGGCCACCAGCCATACGGCGAGCCAGCGGGCATTGCGCCGCCACACCAGCCAGATCGCCACGACCGCAGCGAGGAGGCGCATCGCCCACGGGTCCCAGACCCAGTCCGTCAGGATGCGGAAGACGTGGGTGAGCCCCGGTTCGTCGACCGCCCAGCGGTGGGTGGTGCCGGCGATGTCGCCGTCCACGTCGAGCAGTGGGTGCCACTTCGCCGCGACCAGTACGAGCAGCAGCACCGAGCACAGGGCGAGGACACCGGTCGCGCGGGCGGCGCTCCGGTGCTCCGGCGGACGGGGCGGGGAGTCGACGGACGGGGTGTGCATACTGCGATCCTCGCCGACCGGTGTGGTGTGAGGCGAATCCCGGGACGCGGGCGGGGCGGGCGGTCCGGTGCCGGGTTCCCGTCATCCTGGGATGCATGCCGACGCCGGGATGCCACCCGTGGCTCCTGGCCGGGCAGTGCTGCGATGCCACGGTTCCTGGCCGGGCGATGCCGAAATGTCGTACGCGGCTCCTCGCCGGGCAACGCCGGGGCGCCGAACGCGAGTTCCGCCGTGAGTGGGGTCAGTGCCCTTGTGACCGCCGACCGCCGACCGCCGCGCACGTCAGAGCGTCAGCAGCATGGCCACCATCGCGATGCCCATCGACAACCGGCACACCCGTGCGAGTTCGGGGCGGTCGCCCCAGCCGACGGTGCCCCCGCCGGCGGTCACCGGTATCAGGCGGGCGCCGGACAGCAGGACGTAGCCCGTGAAGTAGAGGAGCAGCACGCCGGTCACCACGGGCACCCCCGCGCCTCCGTGGTGTCCGGGGGAGGCCGCCATCACCACCGCCATGTAGACCATGGCCCCCGCCCCCACCAGGTGGTGCAGGTGGTGGACGCTCGTGCGCGCCGCCCACAGCGCGCGCAGCGCGGCCCCGCCGAACACCGCAGCGCACAGCGGCCAGGCCCACGCCGGTGGTGTGAACACGGCGGCCGGCACGGCCATCGCGGCCATCCCGAAGCCCATGAGCGCCTCACCGCCCGCGGCCCGGCGCTGCTCCTCGACGCTGCTGCGCATCCGCAGCAGGCAGTACGCCCCGGTCGCCGCGCAGAGCGCGACCATCAGCCAGCCGGGCGAAGCCGGTCCGTGCACGCCCACCTCCCCGCTCGACGGTCGGTCAAGGCCTGCCCGGGCCATGCGGCGCGCAATCGAGCGCAAGGGTGTACGCGGGGAGCGTGCGGCGGAGCACACCAGGTCAGGGAGATGCTCCTCATATCATTTACGAGTAAAACACCTGTTAAGGTGTGGAGCATGAGCAGTGCGACCCCCCGCCCCGGCACCCCGAGCACACGCCGTCTCCCCCTGGCCGGCGTGCTGCGCCTCGGCAGGCCCTCCGACATCTGGTTCAAGCCCGCCCTGAGCGTGGTGGTCGCGGTCGCCCCGCCCAACCTCACCCTGCTCGCCCTCGGCCGCCTCGACCTGGCGATGTACACCATGGCGGGGTCCCTGTGCGCCCTGTACGCCCACAACCGGCCCTACGCCGCCCGGGCCCGCGCCCTGGTCTGGGTGGTGCTCGGCATGGTCGCGGGCCTGGGTGCGGGTCTGGTCGCCGCCTCGCTCACCGGCGACGCGGTGCTGCTGGTCACCGTCGGCGCGCTGGTGGCCGCCGTGCAGAAGGCGCTCTGCGACGCGACCCGGATCGGCCCGCCGGGCCATGTGGTCCTCACCTTCATCAGCTCCGCGTCCCTCTTCGCCCCGCAGACCCTCGGCCAGGTCCCCGGCCACCTCGCCCTGGCCCTCGCCACGGGCGCCTGGGCGTGGCTGGTGGGCATGGCCCCCGGCCTGCTGCGCCCGCACGGCCCGGAGCGACGGGCCACCGCCCGCGCCCTGGACGCGGCCGCCGCGTACGCCGAGCACCCCGGCCCCCGCCCGAGCGGAACCGCGCACGCCGCCGTCCAGGCCGCCTGGCAGACCCTCCTGTCGGCCGGAGCGCGCTCCCGCACCCGGCGCGCCCTCGAACGCCTCGTCGTCCGCGCCGAGATCGCCCTCGCCGCCCCGTCCGACGCGGACCCGGACCGCCTCCGCGCCTGGGCCCGCGACCTGCGCGGCACCGCGCCGGTCCCACAGGCGCCGTACGACGACGAACTCCTCGGCGTGGACGCCGAACTCGCCGCCCCCGCCCACGCCGTGTGGCGCACGCCGGCCCCGATCGCCGTACGCACCGCCCTGGGCTGCGCCCTCGCGGGCTACGCCTCCCTCGCGCTCGGCGTGGGCCGCCCCTACTGGGCCCTGGTCACGGCGGCCTCCCTCTACCAGGCCAACGTCACGCTCACCTGGAGCCGGGGCGTCCAGCGGGTCGTCGGCAACCTCCTCGGGGTGCTGGTCTTCGCCGCCGTCGTCCCGCTCGCCCACCTCGGGCCGGCCGCGCTCGTCCTGTGCTGCCTCGCCTTCAACTTCGGCGCCGAGGCGCTCATCGCCCGCAACTACTGGCTCGGCAGCGTCTGCGTGACCCCGATGGCCCTGCTCATCACCGAGTTCGCCGGCCACCAGGAGCCCGGCCGGCTGATCACCGAGCGGGTCCTGGACACCCTCGTCGGGGCGCTCGTCGGATTCGTCGCCGCCGTGGCCGTCACCAACCGGCGCTCGGGCGACCGGGTCGAGCGGTCGCTGGCCGCCGTGGAGCGCGCCCGGGAACACACCGCCCGCCTCCTGGCCGAACCGCATCCCGCCCCCGGCGCCCTGGACTCCGCCCGCCGCACCCTCGCCGCCGCCCTGGTCGAGCTGCGGGCCGACGTGGAGGCAGCGTCCGGCGAATGGTGGCAGCGCGCCCTGCCCCAGGAGAGGGTCGTGCGCGCCGAGCAGGCCGCACACCGTACGCTCGCGGCGACGATCCGGCACCACAGAGCGGAGGGCGCACGCGCATGACGGCACCGAACGGACGACCCGCGGACCCGGCGACGCACGACACCGTCGCCACCGTCGTCCGGCAGTGGCAGACCGTCCACCCGGGCCTCGACACCGGCCCCATGGAGATCATCGGCCGCGTCAACCGCTGTGCCGCCCTCCTCCAGCAGGCCGAGGACGCACCGCTGCGCCGGGCCGGGCTCAGCCGCCCCGAGTTCGACCTGCTGGGCGCGTTGCGCCGCACCGGTCACGAACTCACCCCGGGCGACCTCGCCCGCGAGACGTTCTCCTCCGGGGCCGCCGTCACCAAGCGCCTCAAGCAGCTCACCGAACGGGGCCTGGTGGAGCGCCGGGGCGACACCCGCGACCGGCGTGTCGCCCACGTCCGGCTCACCGAGGCCGGCCGTGAGCTCGTCGACGGCATCCTGCCCGAACAACTGGCGTACGAGACGGCCGTGCTGTCCGTCCTGACCCCCGAGGCACGGGACGAACTCGCCGCCCGGCTGGGGGAACTGCTCGCCCGGCTGGAGGGCACCCTGGGCGTGCTCCGCGCCTGACCCCTCCGACCTGCGGTTTCGCAAGTTTCGAAGCCCGCGGCCTGTTGACGCGGTCCCCTCGCGCTTCCTACGTTCGTCCAGGTCGGTGCGGATCATCGACGGTCGTACGGAATGTCGGACGAAGGATGGATGCCGTGGCAGCCGAAGGCCCCGCCCGCGAGAAGCTCACCATCGACCTCGGCACCGAGACCGGTCCCTTCCACGGAGGAGCGAGCGGCACGCTCTACGGCCTCTACGGCGACGGAGTGCCCAGCCGAGCCGTGGTCGAGGGCATGTACCCGCGGACGGTGACGACCAAGGCCCAGGACGGCACCCAGCACCCCGGCGGCGACGCCCTGGAGATCCTGCCCGCGTTCGTCGCGGCGGGCGGCAGGGACGTCTACGTCTACCTGCCCGACTTCTACCGGGGATTCCCGTACGAGTGGCCGGGTGCCACCGGTGAGGAGCGGCTCGCCGGGCATCTGGACGTGATCCGCCGCCAGGTCGAACACGTCCTGACCATGGGGGAGTTGAAGGCGCACGTCGTGTACGTGCCGTTCAACGAGCCCGAGGGCAACATGTTCGGCGAGGGGGAGTGGAGCCACGACGGCGTCTCCTGGCGGACCGAGCCCGGCCCCTGGTTCGCGGCCTGGGAAGCCGCGCACCGCCTCATCAAGGACCTCGACCCGGACGCCCGCGTGGCCGGCCCCAACACCTGCGCGCTGTACCCCGAGGTCAGGGACTTCCTGGAGTTCGCGAAGTCGCACGACGTGCTGCCCGACATCGTCACCTGGCACGAGCTGTCCTCGCCCGCCGAGGTCCGCACCAACATCGCCAGGTACCGGGAACTGGAGAGGGAGTTGGGCATCGGGCCGCTGCCCGTCAACATCAACGAGTACGCGCACAACTACCACGTCTCCGTCCCGGGCCAGATGATCCAGTGGATCGCCGCGATCGAGGAGTCGAAGGTCGACGCCGACCTCGCCTACTGGAACATCGCCGGCAACCTCAACGACTCGGCGGTGGAGGCGAACAAGGCCAACGGCCAGTGGTGGCTGTACAACGCCTACGGGCAGTTGACCGGGAACACCGTCCGGGTCGTCGCCCCGCACCCCAACGTGCAGTACACCCTCCAGGGCGTGGCCACCCTCGACCGCGACAAGCGCCAGGCCAGGGTGCTGTTCGGGGGCGCGGGCGGGGCGGCGGACCTCGTGTTCGAGGACGTGGACGCGGAGGTGTTCGGCACGGTGGTCCACGTCCGACTCACGGAGATCCCCTGGACCGGCCAAGTGGGCTCCTGCGCACCACCCTTGCGGCTCCGGGACGAGGAGATACCGGTCGTCGACGGCACGGTGACGCTGACTCAGACCGGGCTCGACGCGATGTCCGCCTACCAGGTGATCCTCTCCCCGGGCGGCAACGCAGCCTCCGCACTGCCGCCCGCCGTGCGCTGGAAGCGGACGTACGAGGCCGAGGACGCCACCTACACGGGCGGCGGCTACTCGAAGAACGGACCAGAGGGGTCCCCGTCCGCCGTCGACCGGTTCGCCACCTCCGGTGGCTACCACGTGAGCGGGCTGCGCACCGGCTCCGACGGTGTGCTCGCCTTCGACGTGGAGGTGCCGCAGGACGGAACGTACGACCTCATGGTGTTCGCGGGCTCCCACAACCTCGCCGAGCTGGTGCGCGAACAGGGTCCCACCAACGTCTTCCTGCGCGTGGACGGCGAGGACCCGCGCGAACTGCGGCTGCCGCTCGGCTACAAGCCGGCGGTGTGGGGCCACACCGACACCCGGGTGGAGCTGACCGCGGGCCGGCACCGGATCACCCTCGCGGCCCAGGACCGCGACCTCGGGGTCACCAAGGGCGACGCGGCCGTCGACAAGCTGGACATCGTGCTGCGAGAGGAGGACGAAACAGCCCTGTACGACGCCGAGTTCGCGGACCTTCGCGGCGGGGCGCGGGTCAGCCACGCCCACCGCGGTGCCTCGGGACCCGGAGTCGCGGTGCTCCCGCGCGGCGGCACCGTCACCTTCTGGGCGTACGCGGACGACGACGGCGAGGCCTCGGTGACCGTCGACGTGCTCGGGCCCGGAGAAGGCGAGTTGAGCGTCAACGGGGAGGAGATCGGACGGGTCGAGCGCGGCGCCGTACCGCTCTTCCTCGCCGGGGGCGTCAACAAGATCACGGTCACCGGGACCTCGGACCGGCTGATCGTCGACCGGCTGCGGATCGCCCCCTCACGCGGCCTGCTGCCCACCACCGTGCACGCCGCCGAGGAAGGCGTCCTCACCGGCACGGCGAGGGTCACCGGACACCCGTACGCCACGGGCGGCAAGGCGGTCGACGGTGTCGGCGCGGGCCCCGAGAACGCGCTCACCCTCACGGTCACCGCCCACCGCGCCGGACGCCACGCGCTGACGATCCGCTACTCCAACGGCGAGCAGCCCCCGTCCACCCACTACAACCCGGACCCGGTGTGCCGCCACGCCGACATCTCCGTCAACGGCGCCCCCGCGCACCGCGTCCTGTTCCCCACCACCTTCCACTTCGACAACTTCTGGAACCTGTCCCTCCCGGTCACGCTGCGCCCGGGCCTCAACACCCTCACCTTCACCGCCGACGAACTCCCCGACTTCGACGGCCACACCAGGAACGCGTTCGGCCAGCGCTCCGCCTACGCCCCCGTCATCGACCAGGTCACGGTGACCCCGCTCGCTCCAGCGGAGGCCGACGCGCATCCCCTCTAGAGCCACCGAGCCGTGCGCCCACGCGGTTGGTTCGGCCGTGGTGCGAGGCGTCACCGTGGTCCGAACGAACACGCTGCGGTGACTCAGCCCCGCCCGTCCGGTGCCGCCAGCTTGCGCAACCGGCGCCAGTTCAGGCGGGGTTGGGGCGTGGGCACGCCGGGGCGTTTCCGCGGGACACGGACGCGCAGCGCTCCTGGCGCGATACGGCAGTGGACCGGGGTGGGCAGGACCAGGGCCTCGCCGTCGACGCCGACCTCGATCTCCGGATGGTCCGCGTCGACGACCACCTCCCGCGCGGCCAGCACCGCGAGCCCCGCCGGATCGGGGTCGAGCAGCAGCGCCGCCGCCTCGGCCGCGCTGTCCACCCGGACGCCGAGGACGCCGAGCATCCCGGAGTCCAGCCGCTCACGGCGGCCGAGTCCCACGGGGTCACCGGTGCGGTAGGCGTTGTTGCTGACCAGCACGGCCTGCGGCCGGTCGATCGTGGTCGTCCCGACGCGCGCGGTCAGGTGCGGGCCGCGCTGCCGGGTGAGCAGATCGGGCAGCAGCTCCAGACTGGTGCCGATCTTGTCGTCGCGGTAGGCGGGATCCTGGACGACCGCCGCGTACGCCCCGAAAGAGGCGTTGTTGACGAACGGATGGTCCGCCACGAACCCGAGGTCCACCCGCAGCTCCACCCCGTCGGTGAGCGCGTCGAGGCAGGCCGCGGGGTCGGTGCGGTCGAGGCCGAGGTCCATGGCGAAGTGGTTGCGGGTGCCGGCGGAGATCACCAGGAACGGCAGGTCGTGCTCCGCGGCGACGGCGGCGACCAGCGCCTGGGTGCCGTCGCCGCCCGCGACGCCGAGCAGGTCCGCGCCCTCCGCCACGGCCGCTTGGGCCAGCGCGGTCACGTCCTGGTGCTCCTCGGGGTCGAGCAGTACGACCCGCGCGCCCAGGCGTTCGGCCTTCTCCCGCAGCTGGAACCGCTCGACCTTCCCGCCCCCGGAGCGGGGGTTCATGATCAGGAAGGGGCGCCGCACCGACCGCGCCCGGTGCTCCTTCATCCGCTTCGGGCGGGCGCCGGTGCTGCGCAGCGCGTGCCGCCCGCTCCACACGGCCACGCTCCACAGCACCGGCGACAGCAGGAGCACCCAGCCCAGGGTGAGCACGAAGAGGACGAGGACGAGCGCGGGGGTGCCGACCGCGAGCCCGGCCGCCAGCCAGCGCTCCGGTCCGCGCCGGGTCAGCGTCCACCACACCGCGGCCGCGGTGACGGCGGCGCCGGCGAGCCCGGCGGCCAGCAGCAGGACGCCGCCGAGACCGCCGTGGGCGAGGGGGAGCAGGACGGCGAGGGCGGCCGCGGCGAGGGAGGTCCTGGCGGCCCATCGCTGCCCGCGCCGGCCCGGGCCGTTCAGGTCCACGCTCATGTGCTCCTCCACTGCTCGACCCCCCTGGGGCCACGGCGGTCGGCGGAGCATATCCGAGGCACCGAGACGGATGGCGTCGGGCTGGGTGCGGCCTGATTCGGGGCCGGTACCGTGCGGTGCCGTGCGGGGTGCGGTCGGATGCCGGGCCGGTACGTGTGGTGTTGCGCTGGGTGCGGCCCGATTCCGGACCGGTACCGTGCGGCGTCGTGCGGGGTGCCGTCAGATGCCGGGCCGGTAGCGGATCGGATGGTCGGCCGGCACCTCCACCAGCACGATCGGTGTGCCGTCCGGGTCCGCCACCCACATCTCGACCAGCCCCCACGGCTCCTTCACCGGCGGCCGCACGATCTCGACCCCCTTGGCGAGCAGTTCCTCGTGTGCCGCGCTCACGTCGGGGACCTGGAGCCACAGCCGTACGTCCGCGGCCGGGGGAGCCTCGGAGCGCCCCGACAGCTCCAGGAACCCGCCGCCGAGGAAGTAGACGGTGCCCCGCTCCGGCCCCGTGCCGAACTCGCGGTACACGGCGAGGCCCAGCTGATCGCCGTAGAAGACCCGGGAACGCTCCGGGTCCGTGGGCCGCAGCAGGACGCGGCTGCTCAGTACGTGCACCATGCGGGCGAGCCTATCGGGGGCGTTACTCTCGACCCTGCCCGAGTCGTGCCCCTGAAGTGGAGATGCGCCCCATGGAGACCACCGCCGGCCTCACCTTCCGTGACGCCACCGACGCCGACGTGGACACGCTGGTCGCGCTGGTCGAGTCGGCGTACCGCGGGGACGACAGCCGGGCCGGGTGGACGACCGAGGCGGACATCCTGGAGGGACAGCGGACGGACCCGGAGGGCGTGCTCGCCGTCATCAAGGCGCCCGACAGCAGGCTGCTGACGGTGGAGCGCGAGGGGCGCGTCGTCGCCTGCTGCCAGCTCGAACACCGGGGCACCCACGCCTACTTCGGGATGTTCGCGGTCAGCCCCACCCTCCAGGGCGGCGGCCTCGGCAAGGTGATCATCGCCGAGGCGGAGCGGATCGCCCGGGAGACCTGGGGCGTCACGGAGATGCACATGACCGTGATCTCGGTGCGCGACGACCTCATCGCCTGGTACGAACGGCGCGGCTACCGCCGTACGGGACGGATGACGCCCTTCCCGTACGGCGACGAGCGCTTCGGTGTGCCGCAGCGCGACGACCTTCAGTTCGAGCTGCTGGTCAAGCCGCTGGTGTGACGTTCCTGCCGCGCCTTGCGTGATGGACGCGGCTCACGCCGTGAAGCGGCCGGTGCGCTTGATCTCCGGGTAGTCGGTCGTCGCGCCGTCCAGTTCCAGGGCGCGCACCAGCCGCAGATGGTCCTGCGTGTTCACCACCCAGCCGATGATCTTCAGGTCCGCCTTGCGGGCCGCCTCGACGACCTCCAGGGTCAGCCGGCGGATGTTGAGACACACCGTCCCGGCACCGGCCTCGACGGCGCGCTCCACGATGTCGGGGCCGAACCTGCTGCCGATCAGCGCGGTCCGTACGCCGGGCACCAGGCGGCCGATCTCGGCGATCGCCTCGTCGTGGAACGAGGACACCTCGACCCGGGAGACCAGGTCCCGCCGGTGCATGACCTCGGCCAGCGCCCGGGCCGCCGCGATGTCCTTGATCTCGGCCTGGAGCGGGGAGCGCACCGCGTCCAGGACCTCCTCGAAGGTCGGAACGCGCTCCCCGCGGCCCGCGTCCAGGGCGCGCAGTTCGGAAAGGGTCTTCTCGGCGATCGGGCCGGTTCCGTCGGTCGTGCGGTCCACGTCGGTGTCGTGCATGACGACGAGGGCGCCGTCCTTGCTCAGATGCAGATCGAGTTCGATGACGTCGAGGCCGGCCTGCTGGGCGGCGACGAAGGAACGGAGGGTGTTCTCGGGTTCGGTACCCATGACTCCGCGATGACCGATGGTAAGGAAGTTCAAGGTTCAACTCGCTTCCGTCGACGGCGGCTCGGTGCAGAGCCGCAGCCTAATGGCTACGCCGTGTGAGGGACCCGTGCGTACGCGAGGGATCGCGGTGACGTGCGGGGGAGCGAGAACTGATACCCGGAATCGCGGTGTTCAAGGCACGCGACAGGAAAAAGTTCGGTGACCATTGGGGTGAGCAGGATAACTTCCCGTGACCGCTCTTGCTGGACGGAAGCCCGTATGTATACGGTCTCCATACGCGAGGTTCTCCCGTGGAGGATGGGACATGACGGAAATTCTTGTGCAGGCGGCTTCGGGGGACCAGGTTCCTCCCGTGACCAGGGTGGTGGAGCACCCGGCATGGCCGGTGCTCAAGGATGCCGTGGAGCAGATCCGGCCGTGGCAGTCCAAGGACGGGTCGATCGACTTCGAGGCCGAGGGCGCCCCCGAGCGTGCCGACGCCGAGGCCGCCGTACGCCGTGTCGTCGAGGCCGTGCAGGAGCTGTCGCCGCTGCTGCCGCACGACGCCGACTACCACGCCGCCCTGGCCAAGGACCTCACGCGCTGGTCCGAGGGCGGCTTCGAGGTGCCCGACTTCCTCGACTCCCTGCTGGCCTTCCAGCCCGCCGCGAACCGCGCGGACGGCCTCCAGCACCTGGTCGTCTTCCCCATGTACACGCAGAACGGCAACCCCGACCGCAACCTGGAGGCGGTCGTGCTGCGCATGGTCTGGCCCGACTGGCTGGCCGAACTGGAGCGCACCCGCTACGACAACCCGCTGTTCTGCGGCATCAAGTTCGAGGACTTCACGGCCGGCTACGACACCAACTCCGCCGTTCTCTTCCCGGAGACCATCGCCGTGCGCGAGGCGCCGGAACGCTTCTCCTGGGGCGGCATCTTCTGCGACCGCGAGGCCGCGCGCTTCCGCCGGGTCACCGACGCCGCCGTCGACATCCTGGGCCTGGAGCTGCCCGAGGACATCGCCGCGATGGTCCACGACCAGAAGCGCTGCGAGGAGGCCTTCGTCCTGTGGGACATGGTCCACGACCGCACCCACAGCCACGGCGACCTGCCCTTCGACCCGTTCATGATCAAGCAGCGCCAGCCGTTCTGGATGTACGGCCTCGAGGAGCTGCGCTGCGACCTCACCGCCTTCAAGGAGGCCGTGAAGCTCCAGGCGGACGGCGTCCCGCAGGCCCGTGACGTGCAGTACGCGGTCCTCTTCGACCGCATGTTCCGCTTCCCGGTCACCGGCGAGCGCGTGCGCAACTACGACGGCCTCGGCGGTCAGCTCCTCTTCGCCTACCTGCACAAGCACGACGTCGTCCGCTGGACCGACAACAAGCTGTTCATCGACTGGCAGCGCGCCCCGCAGGTCACCAACCAGCTCTGCGCCGACATCGAGCAGCTCTACCGCGACGGCATCGACCGTCCGAAGCTCGTCCACTGGTTCGCCGGCTACGAGCTCGTCTCCACCTACCTCGCCCCGCACCCCGGCTCCAAGTGGGCCAAGGGTCCCGACGCCCTCGACCTGTCCCAGCCGCCCCGGAAACTCGTGGATGACGTGCTTCCGGACGAGTTTCCGCTGAGCATGTTCTATGAGGCCCTCTCCAAGAAGCTCCGCCATGTGATCGCCTCGACCCGGGGCATCACGGCGGAGAACGCAGAGCGGGTCGCCGCGTGAGCGAGCGCGGCACCGGGAACACTGCACAGGCCGTCGCGGCGGCTGCACAGGAGGCGAAGAACATGGTGGGGAACGGAGCTCTCAGCGGTGCGGTGATCGCGGTGGCCGGCGCGGGCGGTCCCGCGGGCCGCGCGGCACTGCTGCGGCTGGCCGAGGCGGGCGCGACCGTCGTCGGCGCGGACAACGACCCGGAGCGGCTCGCGGAGGCCGTGGACGCGGCACGCTACGCCTCCGGCGGCGCCACCGTGACCGGCGAACCGGTCGACCTGCTCGACCTGGACTCCACCCGCGACTGGGCCACGCACATCGAGAAGGACTTCGGCCGGGTCGACGGCCTGGTCCACCTCGTCGGCGGCTGGCGCGGCAGCGAGACCTTCATCAAGTCGAGCCTGGACGACTGGGACTTCCTGGAACTCCTGCTCATCCGCACCGTGCAGCACACCTCCCTCGCGTTCTACGAGGGGCTCCAGCGCAGCGACCGCGGCCGCTACGTCCTGATCAGCGCCGCCGGTGCGACGAAGCCGACCGCGGGCAACGCCTCGTACGCCGCCGCCAAGGCCGCCGCCGAGGCCTGGACGCTCGCTCTCGCCGACGCCTTCCGCAAGGCCGGGGGCGCCGACGGGCCGAAGTCCGCGGCTGCCATCCTGGTGGTGAAGGCACTGGTGCACGAGGCCATGCGCGCCGAGCGGCCCAACGCGAAGTTCGCGGGCTTCACGGACGTCAAGGACCTGGCCGAGGCGATCGCCGGTGTCTGGGACAAGCCCGCCGCCGAAGTGAACGGAAACCGTCTGTGGCTCACCGAGAAGCCGTGAACCCCCCGAAGACCGACGCGCGTCGCCATCACGACCCGGAGGTCCGCGGTTTCGCCAGCGACAACTACGCCGGGGCCCACCCGGAGGTGCTCGCCGCCCTGGCGCTGGCCAACGGCGGGCACCAGGTCGCGTACGGCGAGGACGACTACACCGAGAACCTCCAGAGAATCGTCCGCAGCCACTTCGGGGCCACGGCCGAGGCGTTCCCGGTCTTCAACGGCACCGGCGCCAACGTCGTCGCGCTCCAGGCGGTCACCGACCGCTGGGGCGCGGTGATCTGCGCCGAGAGCGCGCACATCAACGTGGACGAGGGCGGCGCCCCCGAGCGGATGGGCGGCCTCAAGCTGCTCACCGTGCCCACCCCCGACGGCAAGCTCACCCCCGAGCTGATCGACCGGCAGGCCTACGGCTGGGACGACGAGCACCGCGCGATGCCCCAGGTCGTCTCGATCACCCAGTCCACGGAACTCGGCACGCTCTACACGCCCGAGGAGATCCGCGCGATCTGCGACCACGCCCACGCGCACGGGATGAAGGTCCACCTGGACGGCTCCCGCATAGCCAACGCGGCCGCCTCCCTCGACGTCCCCATGCGCACGTTCACCAACGCGGTCGGCGTCGACATCCTCTCGCTCGGCGGGACGAAGAACGGCGCACTGTTCGGCGAGGCGGTCGTGGTGATCAACCAGGACGCCGTCTCCCACATGAAGCACCTGCGCAAGCTGTCCATGCAGCTCGCCTCCAAGATGCGTTTCGTGTCGGTGCAGTTGGAGGCGCTGCTCGCCAAGGACCTGTGGCTGCGCAACGCCCGCCACGCCAACGAGATGGCCCAGCGCCTGGCCGAGGGCGTGCGGGCCGTCCACGGCGTCGAGATCCTCCACCCGGTCCAGGCCAACGGCGTCTTCGCCAAGCTCCCGCACGACGTGAGCGAGCGCCTCCAGAAGCGCTTCCGCTTCTATTTCTGGGACGAGGCCGCAGGCGTGGTCCGCTGGATGTGCGCCTTCGACACCACCGAGGACGACGTGGACATGTTCGTGGCGGCGCTGAAGGAGGAGATGGCCCGCTAGCCGGGCGCCCGGCCGGAGGCCGGCTGTGCTTGCATGCCGGTGTGGACGAGATGCGGAGCCGGGTCCGGCCGAGGACGGACGACGACGTGCGGGCGTGCGTGCGGGTGCTGGCGGAGGTGCACCGCCGCGACGGCTACCCGGTGAACTGGCCCGCCAGGCCCGGCGAGTGGCTCACCCGGGCTTCGGCGCTGGGCGACTGGGTCGCCGATCTGGACGGCCGGGTGGCGGGCCACGTGGGCCTCACCCGCGGCGGCGAGGGCGACCTGGCCCCCGTCCTGTGGGGCGAACGCAACGGTACGAGCGCGGAAAGGGCCGCGGTGGTGGGCCGGCTGTTCGTCGCCCCGTGGGCGCGGAGGCACGGGATCGGCGCCCTGCTGATGGGCCGGGCGGTCGAGGAGGCACGGCACAGCGGGCTGCACCCGGTGCTGGACGTCGTGGCCTCCGACACCGCCGCGGCGGCCCTCTACGAACGGCTGGGCTGGACGCGGCTCGCCACGGTCGAGCAGCGGTGGAGTGCCTCGCAGGTGGTGACCGTCCACTGCTATTCCGCATAAATATACCGTGCACCGTAAATTGATTGACCGTGAGGTGATCGTCTTCCTATGCTCTGCGGGCATGGAGCTGATCCAGAACACCCCCGACCTCTCCGCGTACTTGGCCGCCGACGAGGTCATCGACCATGACCACCCGGTCGTGCGGGAGACCGCCGCACGGCTCGCCAAAGAGGCGGTCGACTCGTATGCCTATGCGCGGCTGGCCTTCGAGTTCGTCCGCGACACGATTCCGCACTCCCAGGACTCCGGCGACCTCCGCGTCACCTGGCGGGCCTCCGACGTCCTGGAGCAGAAAACCGGCATCTGCTACGCCAAGGCGCACGCCCTGGCCGCACTGCTGCGCGCCGAGGACATCCCGACCGCCCTCTGCTACCAGCAACTGGGCGTGATCCACGGCCTGGTCGCCGTCCGCTTCAACGGCGCCTGGCACCGCCAGGACCCCCGGGGCAACAAGCCCGGCGTGGACGCCCAGTTCTCCCTGGACGGCGAACGTCTTGCCTTCACGCCCGATCCCGAGTCCAACGAGATGGACTACCCGGTCCTGTATGCTGAACCGCACCCGGCCGTCCTGAGCGTCCTCAAAGCCGCCCCCGACCGGCCCCACCTCTGGAAGACGCTTCCCACCGCACTCTGAGGCACCGATGACCTTCTCCCTGACCGTGTCCGACGAGGTCCGTGCCCTCGCGCCCGGCTTCGGACACCTCGCCGTCGAGGCCCACGGGCTCGTCAACGGCCCCAGCACCGAAGCGAGTTCGGCGCTGCTCGACGACGCGGCCCGCCGTCTCGCCGTACGCCTGGACGGGCGTGCCCCGCACGAGGACCCGCACATGGCGGCCTGGCGGGAGGTCTACACGGCGTTCGGCTCGAAGCCGTCGCGCACCCGCAACTCGGCGGAGGCGCTGGCGAAGAGGGCACTGTCGGACGCGGGCCTGCCCCGCATCAACCTCCTGGTCGACCTGTACAACGCGATCAGCGTCGCGCACCTCGTCCCCGTCGGCGGCGAGGACCTCGACCGCGTCCGGGGCGGGATGCGCCTGGTGCGGGCCGCCGGCGACGAGGAGTTCGTGACCGCGGCCGGTGGCGAGGAGGTCGTCGAGCACTCGGACCCCGGCGAGGTCGTCTGGCGCGACGACGCCGGGGTGACCTGCCGCCGCTGGAACTGGCGCCAGGGCCCGCGCACGAGGCTCACGGAGGAGACGGTCTCGGGGATCTTCCTGCTGGAGAGCATGGCCCCGATGCCGTACGCCGACGTGGAGAAGGCGGGCACCGAACTGGCCGAGCTGCTGGAGAAGTTCAGTCCGGGAGCGCGGATCGAGGTGACTACCGCGCCTCCGCCTCGCGCACCTGCTCCGGAGTAGGCGCCGTGCCCCCGAGGTGCGCCGGCATCCACCAGGTGTCGTCGGGCCCCTTCGGGCGCACGGGGTAGGCGCGCTGGGCGGCTTCCAGCAGTTCGTTGACCCGCTCGCGCACCTGGCGGGTGATCGCCCCCGCGTACTTGTCCCGGGACGCCTCGATCGCCTCCCCGACCCGGATCGTGATCGGGATGTGGCTGCGCTTGAAATTGCGGGGGTGCCCCTTGGTCCACAGCCGCTGCGTGCCCCAGACGGCCATCGGGATCAGGGGGACGCCCGCCTCCTGGGCCATCCGCGCCGCACCCGACTTGAAGCTCTTGAGCGTGAAGGACTGCGAGATCGTCGCCTCCGGGAAGACCCCGACGATCTCGCCGGACCGCAGCGACTCCAGGGCGTGGGCGTATGCCGTCTCGCCCTGCTTGCGGTCGACCGGGATGTGCTTCATCCCGCGCATCAGCGGACCCGAGATCCGGTGGCGGAAGACGGACTCCTTCGCCATGAAACGCACCAGACGCTTCTGCGGGAGCGCGGCCAGACCGTTGAAGACGAAGTCCAGATAGCTGATGTGATTGCTCACCAGCACGGCGCCGCCCGAGCGCGGGATGTTCTCCGACCCCTTGCAGTCGATCTTGAGGTCCCAGGCCTTGAACAGCGCCTGGGCGAATCCGACGACGGGACGGTAGACAAGCTCTGCCATGGGCGGGGTGGGCCCTTCCTGCTCTGCCCGGGAAGCTGGCTCCCGGCGATAAGTTACGCAGCCGTAGGTTTACGGCATCTCGCAGATCGTGCCCGAAGAACGAGCGGGTAGCCAGCCCTGGTGCCCGCTGGGGGAGAGATTCTCGTCACGTGCGTCCCGTGATCCACCTCGTGGTTTTACGCCGCCTTTACTCCGTGCGTACCGCTACCCGCCGTACGAGCAGGTACATCTCGCACCCCAGGCAGTACCCGAATGCGGCGTTGAGGAACGCCGCCGCGAGCGCCGCGCCCGTGGCGGCGAGCCCGAGCCACTGCGGCCCGATCCCGAATCCCACGAGCCCGAGAGCCGCGAAGGCGAGGCCCACCGCCTGCGCGAAGCGCGGCGGCTGTGGTGACTCGAACGCGGTCGGCGGACCGATCCGGGGTCGTACGGCCCGACGGAACAGAACTCCGTACGGCGAGCGGCCCACCCCGCCCGCCGCGCCCAGCGCGAACGCCAGCGTCTGCCAGGCCAGCAGCCAGAAGCTGCCCGTGATCAGAACGGCCGCCAGCACGACGGTCGTCACGGCCGCGCCGAAACGCGGCCCTCTTGCATCGATGTCCATGAATCAAGCATTCCGCAACGGGCAGTCCTGGAGGAGGCGGGAATCTTTGCAGTCTCATGAATGCTGATGCGGGTGATGACCGGACTTGTGGTGTGCGCGGCGGTGCTCGTGACGGCGAGCGCCTATGGACTGCTGCAACGGCGGCGGAGAGGGAGGGTACGGGTGCGCGGGCGCGACGACGGCAAGAGGCTCGGTGCGGCCGAGTTGGGGGAGGACCTCGGGGAGCGCGCCACGCTCGTGCAGTTCTCCAGCGCCTTCTGCGCGCCCTGCCGGGCGACCCGGCGGGTGCTCGGCGAGGTCGCCGCCATGGTCCCCGGCGTGACCCACGTCGAGATCGACGCCGAGAAGAACCTCGACCTGGTCCGCGCGCTCGACATCCTCAAGACGCCGACCGTGCTGGTCCTCGACGCCGAGGGCAGGGTCGTCCGGCGCGCCGCCGGGCAGCCGCGCAAGGCGGATGTCATCGCGGCGGTCGGGGAGGCGGTTTGACACCGGGAGGGCTCACGGTGAGCCGGCTCCCACATCCCGGAACCGACTTGACTGTGCACGGCAGCTATCGTCAGCCTGACCGTATGCCTACGGAACTCCTTCTGTTCGGGCGGGTTCACGTCGACCTCGCCCGCACCGCGAGCGCGCGCTGTCCGGTCTGTTGAGCAGTCACGGTCCGGCTCGACACGCCTCGCAGAAGGAACACCGCATGACGGCCACATCCCTCGGCAGCGCTCAGCTCGCCTCTCCCGACCTCCTGCGCTCCGTCTTTCGGCGGCACGCCGCGGGGGTCGCCGTGATCACCGCGAGCGGTGAGGCCGGTCCGGTCGGCTTCACCGCCACCTCCCTCGCCTCGGTCTCCGCCGAGCCGCCCATGCTGTCCTTCGGGATCGGCACGGGCGCCTCCAGCTGGCCCGCGATATCCCGGGCCGAGCACGTGGGCGTGCACATACTCGGCGAGCACCAGGAGGAGCTGGCCGCCACCTTCGCCCGCAGCGGCGCCGACCGCTTCGGCGCACCGACCGCCTGGCGCGAGGGGCCCGAGGGCGTCCCGGTCCTCGACGACGTGCTCGCCTGGCTGGTGTGCCGGGTGCACGCGCGCGTGCCGGCCGGTGACCACCGCATCGTGCTGGCCGAGGTGCGGATCGGTGATCCTGCGGGCGACGGGCGGCCGTTGCTCTACCACCAGGGACGGTTCAACGGCCTGCGCGACTGATCCGGCTCGTCAGGCGCCCACGCCGGTATGCGGGGCCGTCGAGTTCCGATTACGCTGCGTTGCGAAGGTCACAGTTCAAAGCGCTTGCTTAGCGGGCAGGAACTGTATGTACTGGTGAGTAATATTGCGGTCGGAGCACAGCCCGCCCCGACCGGGATCGGCCGCTTGGGGCGCCTATGCTGCCTGCAAGAGGCAGCCGAAAATGACGATGCAGTAGGAGAGCCGGCGTGAGCTTGAGGATCGTTGTCACTGTGAAGTACGTGCCCGACGCCACCGGCGACCGGCACTTCGCCGATGACCTGACCGTCGACCGGGACGACGTGGACGGTCTGCTCTCCGAGCTGGACGAGTACGCGGTCGAGCAGGCGCTGCAGATCTCCGAGAACTCCGACGACGACGTCGAGGTCACGGTCCTGACCGTCGGCCCCGAGGACGCCAAGGACGCGCTGCGCAAGGCGCTGTCCATGGGCGCCGACAAGGCCATCCACGTCGAGGACGACGACCTGCACGGCACCGACGCGATCGGCACCTCGCTGGTCCTGGCCAAGGCGATCGAGAAGGCCGGTTACGACCTGGTCGTCTCCGGCATGGCCTCCACCGACGGCACCATGGGCGTCGTGCCGGCCCTGCTGGCCGAGCGCCTGGGCGTCCCCCAGGTCACCCTGCTCTCCGAGGTCTCCGTCGAGGACGGCACCGTCAAGGGCCGCCGCGACGGCGACGCCGCCTCGGAGCAGCTGGAGGCCTCCCTGCCGGCGGTCGTCTCGGTCACCGACCAGTCGGGCGAGGCGCGTTACCCCTCCTTCAAGGGCATCATGGCGGCGAAGAAGAAGCCGGTGGAGTCCTGGGACCTGTCCGACCTGGAGCTGGACGCCGAGCAGGTCGGCCTGGAGGGCTCCTGGACCAAGGTCGACTCCGCCGCGGAGCGTCCGGCCCGCACGGCCGGCACGATCGTCAAGGACGAGGGCGAGGGCGGCAAGCAGCTCGCCGAGTTCCTCGCGAGCCAGAAGTTCATCTAAGGGTCCTGGCCCGCTGAGGCTCACACCCCCTTCCGCCCCTCAGACTTCGCAATCCGCAGGAGAGCATTCCCATGGCTGAAGTTCTCGTCTACGTCGACCACGTGGACGGTGCCGTCCGCAAGCCCACCCTGGAGCTGCTGACCCTGGCCCGCCGCGTCGGCGAGCCCGTCGCCGTCGCGCTGGGCAACGGCGCCGCCGACACCGCCGCAGCGCTCGCCGAGCACGGCGCCGTCAAGGTCCTCACCCACGACGCCTCCGAGTACGCCGACTACCTGGTCGTGCCCAAGGTCGACGCCCTCCAGGCGGCCGTCGAGGCCGTCTCCCCGGCCGCCGTCCTGGTCCCGTCCTCCGCCGAGGGCAAGGAGATCGCCGCCCGTCTGGCGCTGCGCATCGGCTCCGGCATCATCACCGACGCCGTCGACCTGGAGGCCGGCGACGAGGGCCCGGTGGCCACCCAGTCGGTGTTCGCCGCGTCCTTCACCACCAAGTCCCGTGTCTCCAAGGGCACCCCGGTCATCACGGTCAAGCCGAACT
Organism: Streptomyces sp. NPDC091972; assembly: GCF_044756385.1. Lineage (NCBI taxonomy): Bacteria > Bacillati > Actinomycetota > Actinomycetes > Kitasatosporales > Streptomycetaceae > Streptomyces > Streptomyces sp. NPDC091972. Next base: position 360,063 of record NZ_JBIVSV010000003.1, read on the forward strand.
CGGCCGCCGTGGAGGCCGCCCCGGCCGCCGGCGACGTCTCCGAGCTGAGCGTCACCTTCTCCGCGCAGGCCACCGGCACCAAGGTCACCGGCCGCACCCCGCGTGAGTCGACCGGTCGCCCGGAGCTGACCGAGGCCGCGATCGTGGTCTCCGGCGGCCGTGGTGTCAACGGCGCCGAGAACTTCGCGATCATCGAGGCCCTCGCCGACTCGCTCGGCGCGGCCGTCGGCGCCTCGCGTGCCGCGGTGGACGCGGGCTGGTACCCGCACACCAACCAGGTCGGCCAGACCGGCAAGTCGGTCTCGCCGCAGCTCTACATCGCCAACGGCATCTCCGGCGCGATCCAGCACCGCGCGGGCATGCAGACCTCGAAGACGATCGTGGCGGTCAACAAGGACGCCGAGGCCCCGATCTTCGACCTCGTCGACTACGGCGTCGTCGGCGACCTCTTCGACGTCGTCCCCGCCCTCACCGAGGAGATCAAGACCCGCAAGGGCTGATCCCGCCCCGGGCGCACGAGGCCCCCGTGACCGCCGACGCGGTCGCGGGGGCCTCGCCTCATCCCAGGGTGAGCGTGGCCTGCACCGGCAGGTGGTCGCTCGGGAACTGCCCGTCCACCGCGAAGGTGTTGATGCCGGCCCGGTGCACGCGCGTGCCGGGTGTGGCGAGGATCCAGTCGATGCGGTCGCCGTCCGGGACCAGGGGTCTGTAGCCGTGGAAGGTGGCGTACGGCTCGCTGCGTTCGGCGGCGGCGTCCCAGGTGTCGACCAGTCCCGTGGCGAGCAGGATGTCGTACGCCCGGTTGTCGTGGGCCGTGGCGTTGAAGTCGCCGGTCACGAGGACCGGCAACCCCGGCTCGAACCCGGCGATCCGCCGGCCGAGGAACTGCGCGGAACGTTCGCGCGCGTACTGGCCCACATGGTCGAAGTGGGTGTTGAGGACGTAGAACTCCCGTCCGCCGGCGGCCCGGTCGCGGAAGCGGACCCAGGTGACGATCCGGGGGAGCGCGGCACCCCAGGTGTTCGAGCCGATGACCGCGGGCGTGTCGGAGAGCCAGTGCGTGTCGTGCTCGACGGGGGCCAGGCGCCGGTTGTCGTAGAAGACCGCCGTGGACTCGTCGTGGCTGCCGCCCTCGCGGCCGGTGCCGATCCAGTCGTAGTGCGGTCCGAGGTCGGAGTGGATGTCGAGCAGTTGCTGGTAGAGGCCTTCCTGGGTGCCCAGCAGGGTGGGGGCCTCCCGGCGCAGCAGCCGGCGCATCACCGGGCGGCGGGCGGCCCAGCTGTTGGGTTCGGAGGTGCTCGCGTAGCGCAGATTGAAGGTCATGACATCGAGTCGGCGGCGGTACGGCTTGGCGGCCGAGGCCGGCAGCGTGCCCATCAGCGGCACGGTGACGGCGGCGGCCACGGCGGTTCTGAGGCCCATGCGACGCGTCATTCTGTGGGTGTCCGACATGTTGATTCCCTCCCGACGGGACAGGATGAATGGTCGAGCCGGGGTGCGGTAGACGGCGTAGGGGTTCTCGGCTGCTCGCATGAACGCGGCGGCTCACGCTGTGGACGGGGTGTTGACCGTCGGGAAGCTTCGCGGATAACTTCGCTCTACGGATTGTTGATTCCGTAGAGCGGAAAACTGGAGGACGTGGGATGGGTCAGGGCCAGCAGGAGCAGGTGGCGACGAGCCTCGCGGGAGCCGTCAGCGAGGAGATCAGCGCCTCCCTCGCGCCCGTCGACGCCGAACTGGAGCGCCGCTACCCCGGAGACCCCGGCACCCGCCAGCCCGTGCACACCGTCTACGTCCCCGGTGACGTCTTCGCCGCCGACACCGTCCGCACCTGGGGAGAGCAGGCTCTCGCCGCCCTCGACGAGCACGCCCCGGACGCCGCGTCCTTCGCCGCCGTCGTCGGGCTGTCCGACGACCTCGCCGAGCCCGTGTACGCGCGCGTGCGGGCCAAGCTGGAGCACGAGCCGATCGAGGACCTGCGGGTCGACTTCGAGGACGGCTACGGCCCGCGCCCGCACGCCGAGGAGGACGAGACGGCGGCCCGCGCGGCCCGGCTGATCGCCGAGGCGTACCGGGACGGCACGGCGGCGCCGTACATGGGCATCCGCATGAAGTGCATGGAGGCCGCCGTGCGGGACCGGGGCATCCGGACCCTCGACGTCTTCCTCACCGGCCTGATGGCGGCGGGCGGCCTGCCCGAGGGGCTGGTGCTGACCCTGCCGAAGGTGACGTACCCCGAGCAGGTCACCGCGTTCGTCCGGCTCCTGGAGGCCTTCGAGAAGGCGCACGGACTGGATTCCGGGCGGCTCGGCTTCGAGATCCAGATCGAGACCAGCCAGTCCATCCTCGCCACCGACGGCACCGCCGCGGTCGCCCGCATGATCCAGGCCGCCGAGGGCCGCGCCACCGGGCTGCACTACGGCACCTTCGACTACAGCGCCTGCCTCGGCGTCTCCGCCGCCCACCAGGCGAGCGACCACCCCGCCGCCGACCACGCCAAGGCGGTCATGCAGGTCGCCGCCGCGGGCACCGGGGTACGGGTCTCCGACGGCTCCACCAACGTCCTGCCGGTCGGGCCGACGCCGAAGGTCCACGACGCCTGGCGGCTGCACTACGGCCTGACCCGCCGGGCGCTGGCGCGCGCCTACTACCAGGGCTGGGACATGCACCCCGGCCACATCCCCACGCGGTACGCGGCCGTGTTCGCCTTCTACCGCGAAGGCTTCGAACAGGCCGCGGGACGACTCGCCCGCTACGCCAACCGGGCCGGCGGCGACGTCATGGACGAGCCGGCCACCGCCAAGGCGCTCAGCGGCTATCTGCTGCGCGGTCTCGACTGCGGCGCGCTCGACATCGGCGAGGTGGCCCGGCTGACCGGCCTGACTCGGGCCGACCTGGAAGGCTACGCGGCACCCCGACGCGGCGATCTGACCGTCTCCCCGCACTGACCGCCCCGCAGACGTCCCCACGCACCGGCGGAAGACGTAGCGACCCTGTCACAGTCGCAACCGCCGGATGGAGTTGTCACTCCTGCCCCGTAGTCTGTACCGCACGCATTGACGTGTCACAGGAACGGGGCAGCGGTGTCTTCGGGGGAGACCAACGAAAAGGGCCAGGGCGAGGCCGGTCGCCTGCTGGCCGGGCGTTATCGGGTCGTGTCCCAGCTCGGTCGCGGCGGTATGGGCGTGGTCTGGCGGGCCGTCGACGAGGTCCTCGGCCGCGAGGTCGCGGTCAAGGAACTGCGGACCTACACCGACGCGGACGGGCCCGAACTCGCCGATTTGCGGCTGCGGATGCAGCGCGAGGCCCGCGCCGCGGCCCGCGTCCGCCATCCCGGAGTCGTCGCGGTGCACGACGTGGCCGAGGTCGACGGGCGCCCGCTGATCGTCATGGAACTGGTCGAGGGCCCCTCCCTGGACCAGGTGCTGCGCAGGCAGGGCACTCTCGACCCGCGCGAGGCGGCCGGCATCGGCGCCAAGGTCATGGACGCCCTGGCCGCCGCCCACGAGGCCGGCGTGCTGCACCGGGACGTCAAGCCCGGCAACATCCTCCTCGACCGCTCCGGCCGCGTCCTGCTCACCGACTTCGGCATCGCCACCATGGACGACCCGGGCGACGGCTCGGCCACGAACCTGACCCGCACCGGCCATCTCGTCGGGTCCCTGGACTACATGGCCCCCGAGCGGGCCCAGGGCGCCGACCCGGGACCGGCCTCCGACGTATGGGCACTGGGCGCCACGCTGTACGCGGCCGTCGAAGGCGCCTCGCCGTTCCGCCGCACGTCGACGTTCTCCACGCTCACCGCGATCGTCGGCGAACCGCTGCCCGAATCCCACCGCGCCGGTCCCCTCGGCCCCGTCCTTCAGCGTCTGCTGGACAAGCGGCCCGAGGCCCGTCCGGCGGCCGGGGAGGCGCGTGCGCTGCTGGAGGCGGTGGCGGACGGGGCCGAGCCCGGGGCGGACCGTCCCACCACGACCCTGCGGGGTACGGCCGAACCGGCGGGGCAGGCCGAGACCGTCCCCGACGTGCCCGCGTCACCGGCCGCACCGGCCGTTCCAGGGCCGCAGGCCACGGAGGGCGCCGCGCCCGCCGCGGACCCCACGGGGCACACCGAGGCGCCGGCGCCCTGGTGGGTCGGGGCCGCTTCCGGGCACGAGACCGCCGGCCGGGCCGGATCCCCGGCGCAGGCCGTCGGTGCCACCCCGCAGGGCAGCACTCCGGTCCCCGGTCCGGGGACCTCCCCGGCCCCCGCGGCACCTTCGCCGCAGAGCTACGCCATGGCCCGTGACACGGCCCCCATGGACCCCTCCCGCACGCCCCGTCGCAAGCGGCGCGTCCTGCTCGCCGCCGCGGCCGTCACGGTCGTACTCGCGGTGGCCGGCACGGCCCTCGCGCTGATGAAGGACTCGGGCAAGGCCGAGGCCGACGCCCGGCCGATCGCCTCCGGCACGAGCGGGCCGGCCTCCTCCTCCGCCTCCCCCCGCACCGACGGCGGCCCTACCGGCAGCACCGCGCTGACCGACGGGGACGCCGGAAAGACCCCCGGCGACAAGAAGACGCCGGGCAAGGACGGCAGCGCCGGACCCACGAGCCGAGCCTCCGCGTCCGCGACGGCCCACTCCTCCGGCGGCGGCTCGGGCAGCTCGGACGGCGACGAGACGGGCGGCGGCTCCGGGGACGGCGGTACGACCGGGGACGGCGACGCCGGCACCCCGGCACCGACCCCGGCCTGCACCGCCATCGGCGGCGGCAAGTACAACTGCACCGTCTGGAAGACCGCCAAGTCCTACACCGCCTCCGGCGCCGAGGCCGGCGTCCTCTACGCGGGCACCAACTATTTCTTCTGCCAGTCGAACCTGGGCCGCCGCGAGACCTCCGGCTCGTGGACCAACGTCTGGTGGGCGAGGACGGACGACGACAGCGGCAACACCGGCGTCTACGTCAGCGACGTCTACATCAAGGGCGGGAACAACGACGAGCCGGTGCCGGGACTCCCCGTCTGCTGAACCGTCACGTACCGTTCCAGGCCCGACTCCGTGACCCGCTTCTCGTCGGCGAACAGCCGGGTGCCCGCCTCGCACAGGAGGCGGGCCCGGGCCGCGAACTCCTCCGGGGTGACGCCGAACAGCTCCCGCAACCGGGCCGATCCCACGAGGAGTTCGGTCAGCAGCTCCCGCTGGCCGGGGTGGGTGCGCGGGACGCCGGTGCCGTCGTGCAGGACGCCGTGACGGTTGACGTACGCGTGGACGCCCGGAAGCGTGACGCCGCCGGGCAGCTCGGCCCGCACCTCGGGAGCCGGCAGCCAGGCCCGCCCGTAGTTGCCGTGCGGCAGGGACACCCCCTCGCTCGCGTCGATGACCGCGAGCTGCTCGGGGTCCAGCAGGACGACGAACAACTCCCGTACCGCGTCCGGGGCTTCGAAGGGCGACGCGGACACGTACCCCATGCGGCTCACGTGTGCCGAGACGCCCACGTCGACGCCGGTCACCCGTGCCTTCAGCATCGGGACCGGCGAGGCGATGCCTGACTCGGCCATCTTGTGCCGCAGCTGACCGGGACTGGCGTTGGAGCCGACCGCGAGGACGGGGACGCGGTCCTCGTGCCGCCACCGGTCCAGGGGCAGCGGCCCGTCGAGGGGCACCAGCCGGTCGCCGTCGAGCAGTGCGGAGTCCGCCGGCCAGACGCCGGGATAGAGCAGCGGATGGTCGCGAGGAGCCTCGGCCAGGCCGAGTGCCTCCAGGGTGAGGTCCCGCACGGCCGCTCAGTCCGCCGGCGGCAGCTCGCCCGAGCCCCGGGTGATCAGCCGCGTCGGCAGTTCGATCCGCTCCGGCATCAGCAGCGTCCCGTCCAGCTGGCGGAAGAGCCGCTCCGCCGCCGTACGTCCCAGGGCCGCCGCGTCCTGGGCCACGACCGTGACACCCGGCTGGAGCAGTTCGGCGAGTTCGATGTCGTCGAAGCCGACGAGGGCGACGCGGCGGGTGTGTTCGGCGAGGACCCGGATCACGGTGACCGTCACCCGGTTGTTGCCGGTGAAGATCGCGGTGACGGGGGAGGGGCCGGAGAGCATCTCCTCGGCGGCCCGGCGCACCCGCTGCGGGTCGGTGACGCCCAGCGAGGTCCAGGCGTCCGCCACCTCGATGCCGGCGTCCTCCATGGCGGCCCGGTAGCCGCGCAGCCGCTCGGCGGCGGTGTGGATGCGGGGCATGTCGCCGATGAAGCCGATCCGCCGGTGGCCGTGGGCGATGAGGTGGGCCACGGCGTCGCGGGCACCGCCGAAGTTGTCGGACAGGACGACGTCGGCGTCGATCCGGCCCGCCGGACGGTCCACGAACACCGTGGCGACGCCCGCCTTCAGCTCCGGCTCCAGGTAGCGGTGGTCGTCACCGGCCGGGATGACCACCAGGCCGTCCACCCGCCGGGCGCACAGCGCCAGCACCAGTTCCTGCTCGCGCTCCGGGTCCTCGGCGCTGGAGCCGTTGATGAGCAGGGCGCCGTTGGCCCGGGCCACCTCCTCCACCGCGCGGCTGAGCGGGCCGTAGAACGGGTCGGCGAGGTCCTCCAGGACCAGCCCGATGCTGGCGGTACGGCCCTTGCGCAGCACGCGCGCGCTGTCGTTGCGGCGGAAGCCGAGGGCCTCGATGGCCTCCCGGACCCGGTGTTCCGTCTCGGGCGTGACCCCCGGTTCGCCGTTGACCACACGGGAGACCGTCTTGAGTCCGACGCCGGCGCGTGCCGCCACGTCCTTCATGGTCGGGCGGTTGCCGTACCGGGTCGTGGAGAGGCGGTCTGCTCGGCTGTGGGTGTCGGGCACGATACGGCGTCCTGTCCTGTCGTCGACGGGGATGCGGCGGTCCATGATTTTGTATGAGGATGTGGCGTCGAGCATAGAGCCTGGACAACGTTGTCAGATGCGGGAGACACTGTCCACCGCAATCTGTCGGCCAGCGCCCCACCGCGACACCGGCCTGTCCATTCCTCAAGGTTGAACGGGGAGAACTGACACTGATGCACACCGACCTCGTGGCTGCGCTCGACATCGGCGGCACCAAGATCGCCGGAGCGCTGGTGGACGGCCACGGCCGGATCCTGCTCCGCGCCCAGCGCGCCACGCCGGCGCAGGAGGACGGCGAGAGCGTGATGCGCGCCGTCGAGGAGACCCTCGGCGAGCTCACGGACTCGCCGCTGTGGGCACGCGCGGGCGCCCTCGGGATCGGCAGCGCGGGCCCGGTGGACGCCTCCACCGGCACCGTGAGCCCGGTGAACGTACCGGGCTGGCGCGACTACCCGCTGGTCCGCAGGGTCCGGGAGGCGGCCGGCGGGCTCCCCGTGGAGCTGATCGGCGACGGTGTGGCCATCACGGCGGCCGAGCACTGGCAAGGTGCCGCGCGCGGACACGACAACGCGCTCTGCATGGTCGTGTCCACCGGGGTCGGGGGCGGTCTGGTGCTGAACGGCGAGCTGCACGCCGGGCCCACCGGCAACGCGGGCCACATCGGTCACATCAGCGTGGACCTCGACGGCGACCCGTGCCCGTGCGGCGCGCGCGGCTGTGTGGAGCGCATAGCCAGCGGTCCGAACATCGCCCGGCGCGCTCTGGAGAACGGCTGGCGGCCCGGTCCCGACGGCGACACGTCCGCCGCCGCGGTGGCCGCCGCGGCCCGCGGCGGCGACCCGGTCGCCGTGGCCTCCTTCGCCCGGGCGGCCCAGGCGCTGGCCGCCGGGATCGCGGCCACCGCGACCCTGGTGGAGATCGACATCGCGGTCATCGGCGGCGGGGTCGGCAAGGCGGGTGACGTCCTCTTCGAACCGCTGCGCAAGGCGCTGGCCGACTACGCGACCCTGTCCTTCGTCCAGCGCCTGACGATCGTGCCCGCGCAGATGGGCACGGACGCCGGGCTGGTCGGGGCGGCCGCGGCGGCATTGGCGAAGCGGACCGGCACGGCCGCGGTGGTCTGACGGCCGGGGCCGACCAGGGGCGAGAGAAACGTTCACGCGGCGGCCGGCTCCGACGACGGGCCCGGCCGCCGCGTGCGTACGGCGGCTCTCAGCAGCTCAACTGCGCGTCGCCCCAGTCGGCGTGGTCCGAGTCGATGCCGTCGCCGCCGTCGGTGACGACCAGCCGGACCACCTGGGCGCCGGTGACGTCCGCGGTGAGCGGCCGGGCCGGCATGGCGTTGGTCAGCACGCCGGTGGACGCCACCTTGGTGCCGTCCGCCCATACCTCGAAGGCGACCGTGCCGTTCGCGCCCTTCTCGTCGTCCACGCCGACCTGCGCGGTGACCGTCTCGCAGGCCGCGCCCGTGTAGTACTCGACGGAGCTCTCCGCGTGCACCCCGAGCCCCTTGGCGTACACCACTCCGCCGATGGTGATCGGGTGACCGTCGCCCGCGGCGCTCTCCCCGTTGCTGGTGTTGCGTTCGGCGGGCCCGTAGCCGTTGGCGGCCGACAGCCACGGCAGGTCACCGAGGCCGGAGGTACCCGAGGGCGGCGGGACCACCACGGTCGCGCCGAAGGGCAGGACGCTGTCGGACCGGACACCGGTCGGCGAGCGGTAACTCGCCCTGAGCGTCAGGTCGTACGACCCCGTCGGCGTCCCCGGCGGAGCGGTGACCGACCAACTCGTGCGCAGCGAACGGCCGGTGGGCAGGATCGCGGCGGAGGTCGGCGACGTCGCCCGCACCGTCCAGCCCGCGGGGCCCGTCAGCCGTACGGAGACCTGCCCGGCCGGGGTGCGGCCCAGGTCGGTCACCGCCGTCGTCAGCGCGGCGGGCCGGCCCGCCTGCACCAAGGTGTCGCCGCCCAGGCCGAGTTCGACGGCGGGCGGGTACTGCTGCCACCTGCGGTCGACGGAGACCCGTACGAGGACCGTTCCGTGCGCGGGGACGGTCGCCGAGATCGTGCCCGCGGTGTTGTGGGTCCGGTGCCGCCACAGGTCGCGCAGGGTGTACGCGTCCGCGCCGGGCAGGCCGACGGCCGCGGCGGTGGTGGCGATGCGCTGGGGGCTGCCCGACTCGTTGAACAGGGCGACGGTACGGCTGCCGTCCTGCATCTCCTTGGCGACGACCCAGCGCCCGCCCTCGGACGAGACCACGGCGCCCTGCTTGCCCAGCGGGTCCTGGTCGACGGCGATGACCTCCTTGTTCGAGAGGATCTCGAAGGTCTCCGCGGAGGCCGAGCGCAGGTCGGTGCCGATGAGCAGGGGGGCGGCCATGACCGACCACATTGAGAAGTGCGAGCGGTACTCGGTGTCCGTCATACCGCCGTTGCCGACCTCCAGCATGTCCGGGTCGTTCCAGTGGCCGGGGCCCGCGTGGGGCGCCAGCGGCAGGTTCTGCTTGAGGATCGACAGCATCGAGCCCCAGGTGTCGCTGATGTCGCCGGTGGTGCGCCACAGGTGACCGACGTCCGAGGCCCACTCCCAGGGCTTGTTCTCGCCCCAATCGCAGATGCTGTAGACGATCGGTCTGCCGGTCGCCCTGAGCGCGTCGCGCATGGTCGTGTAGCGCAGTCTGGCGTCCACGCCCTGGTTGTTGCAGTTGTCGTACTTGAGGTAGTCGACGCCCCAGTCGGCGAACTGCCGGGCGTCGCTGTACTCGTGGCCCAGCGCGCCCGGGAAACCGGCGCTGTTGCACGTCTTGGTGCCCGCGCTGGTGTAGATGCCGAGCTTGAGCCCCTTGGCGTGCACGTAGTCGGCGACGGCCTTGATGCCGTTCGGGAAGCGGGCCGGGTCCGGGACGAGCTTGCCGTCGGCGTCCCGGTCCGGCAGGGCCCAGCAGTCGTCGAGGTTGACGTACTGGTATCCGGCGTCCTTGAGGCCCTTGTCGACGAAGATGTCCGCGATCCCCTTGACCATGGACTCGTCGAACTCGGCCCGGCAGTGGGTGGAGTTCCAGTTGTTGAAGCCCATGGGTGGGGTGAGGGCGAGTCCGTCGGCCAGGGCGGGCGGGTCGGCCGACGGCTCGTCGGCGACGGCGTGGGCCGCCCCGGGCACCGCGAGCAGCAGCACTGTGAGTGCGGCGACCGTCCTTCGGCGGGTGGTGCGGGTGTGAAGGTGACGCATCGTTACGTTCCTCCGAACCAGCTGAAGGTGCTGACGCCATGTACGCGTCATGTTATGAGCGTTTACGTTAGGACGTGTTGGACTGTGGTGGAAGGGAGCGGTCGCGGATACGGCAGCGTGACCCAATCGGTCCGGTGCCGTTGATCAGGCCATGAAGAAGCGCAGCATGCTCGCCATCGCCTCCCTCGCCACCGGCTTCGTCGTCGCGGCGGTCACTCCCTCGCACGCCCTGGGCGAGGAACTCGATCACCTCGACGTCGACAAGACCCTCAGCACCCTCGACCACACCGTCTCCGGCGAGAGCCTGGAAGGCGTGGGCGGGACCGCCCTCGGCCAGGGGGACTGACGGGGGTCGCACGCAGGGGGTGGCCTGGGGCCGGGACGCGAAGTCGGGCCGTTTCCGGACGTCAGGTACCCGAACAGCATGAGCGGCACCGGGGTCCCTCCACCGAGGGGCCCCGGTGCCGCGTTCGTGCGCCCTCATCTGCGGCTGGTTTCCGTGGCAGGGTGGAACGGGCAAGCCACAGGGGGCCAAACAGAAGAGGGGGAGTCCGTGATCGTCTGGATCAACGGCGCGTTCGGTGCGGGGAAGACCACCACCGCACGGGAACTGATCGAACTGATCCCGAACAGCACGCTCTTCGACCCCGAGGACATCGGCGCGGCGGTCGTGCGTCTCCTGCCGCCCAAGCACCTCGCCGAGGTCGGCGACTTCCAGGACCTGCCGATCTGGCGGCGCCTGGTGATCGACACGGCGGCGGCGATGCTCGCCGAGCTCGGCGGGACCCTCGTGGTCCCGATGACCCTGCTGCGCCAGGAGTACCGCGACGAGATCTTCGGCGGGCTCGCCGCCCGTCGGATCACGGTCCGGCACGTTCTCCTCGCACCGGCGGAAACGATCCTGCGTGAACGAATAGCCGGGCGGGAGGCCCCGCCGACCCTGCCGCTCGGCCAGATGAGCCAGGGACACTGGGCGTACGACCACATCGAGCCCTACCGGGCCGCCCTCGCCTCCTGGCTCACCGCCGACGCCCATCCGATCGACACCAGCGCGCTCACCCCGTACGAGACGGCCGCCCGGATCGCCCAGGACCTCGCCGCCGGGACCGTGCCCGAGTGCGACATCGTGCAGACCCCGGAACCCACCGCCGAGACCGTGGCCGCCGGGGTCCTCCTCTTCGACGAGCAGGACCGGGTGCTGCTCGTCGACCCCACCTACAAGGCCGGCTGGGAGTTCCCCGGCGGTGTCGTCGAGCCCGGCGAGGCACCCGCGCGGGCCGGGATGCGCGAGGTCACCGAGGAGACCGGCATCCGACTGGACGACGTGCCACGGCTCCTCGTCGTCGACTGGGAACCGCCCGTGCCTCCCGGATACGGCGGACTGCGCCTCCTCTTCGACGGCGGCCGGCTCGACTCCACCCGGGCGGAGGCGGTGCTGCTCCCGGGCCCGGAGCTGCGCGGCTGGTGTTTCGCCAGTGAGGAGGAGGCCGCGGAGCTGCTGCCGCCGGTGCGCTACGAGCGGCTGCGGTGGGCGCTGCGGGCCCGGGAGCGCGGGGCGGCGCTGTACCTGGAAGCCGGGGTTCCGATCGGCTGACACGCGTATGGGCCCCGTCGGTGCGCACCGCCGACGGGGCTTCGCCATGTGCGCGGCATGTTCGAGGCAGGCAAGCGGAGTGCGAGAGCACGCCAAGGGAATCGTCGCGACACCTCCATGCCAGAGCTAACGAAACGTCCCGCCCTCGTCAACTCTTGGCAAGGAGCGCAAACAATCCCCTTTCCGGTCATTTTCCGCCTTGACCGGCCTCTCGACGGGTTGCGACAGTCCGCTCAGTCTCACGGCGCCGACAACGGCCGGCGACCGACGCCCTTCCCCCAGGGAAAAGCCCCATGACGAGACCCCGTCCGCCGGCGACGGCCACGACACCGCGCCGGCCCCAGCACATACCCGGGACGTCCGCACCATGACGACGCAACAGCAGCCGATGCCCGCCGACACCGGCACCACGCAAGCCGGTGAACCGACTGCGCCACCGCGGAGCGACAGCACGGTCATCGCCGGGCGCTCACCTGCCCGGATGGCCTGGCGGCGCATCAGACGGGACAAGGTCACCCTGGCCGCGTTCGTGATCACCGTGCTCTTCATCCTGATCGCACTGCTGGCCCCGGTCCTGACGGCGGTCACCGGCTGGGGGCCCATCACCCCCGACGGCCGGGCGATCGACCCGGACACCGGCAACTTCCCGCGCGGGGCCCTGGGCGGCCTCAGCCTCACCCACCTCCTCGGGGTCGAACCGGGCACGGGATACGACCTGTTCGCGCGGATCGTCTACGGCCTGCGCACCTCGCTGTTCGTCGGCTTCGCCTCGGCCGTGCTGTCCACCGTCGTCGGCGTGGTGGCCGGTCTCGCCGCGGGCTACTCCGGCGGCTGGGTCGACTCCGTGCTGTCACGGATCATGGACGTGATGCTGGCGTTCCCGCAGTTGCTGTTCATCATCGCGCTGACCCCGGTCATCCAGAACGCGATGCAGACCAACAGCCACGGCGGCACCGACGAGAACCTCCGGCTGCTCGTCCTCGTCCTGAACATCGCGGTGTTCGCCTGGGCCTACACCGCCCGCCTGGTGCGCGGACAGGTCCTGTCGCTGCGCGAGCGGGAGTTCGTCGACGCCGCGCGGATCATGAGCGCCGGGAAGTGGCACATCCTCTTCCGGCAGCTGCTGCCGAACCTGTGGGCGCCGGTCCTGATCTCCTTCGCGCTGGCGGTCCCGCAGAACATCACCACCGAGGCGGCCCTGTCCTACCTCGGCGTGGGCGTCATCCCGCCCAACCCGGACTGGGGAGCGCTCCTTTCGGACGCCTCGCAGTTCTTCCTCCAGGACCCGATGTACCTGTTCGTGCCCGGCGTCCTGCTGCTGATGCTCGTCCTGGCGCTGAACCTCCTCGGCGACGGCGTCCGGGACGCCCTGGACCCCCGCGCGGCCCGCGGCTGACGCGGTCCCCTCAACACCGGCGCGAACGGCCCCCCTTGGGCCTGCGCCGAGCCGTACAAGAACGGAGTGTTACCTCATGACGCGCAGAAGGCGCTCGATCGCGCTCGCGGCCACCGCCGTGGCGATCGCCCTGGGGGCCACCGCATGCGGGGGCTCCTCCGGCACCACCGGGAGCGGCTCCCCGACCAGGGGCGGCACGCTGACCGTCCTGGACCACGCCGACTTCGACCACCTCGACCCCCAGCGCGTCTACACGACCGAGGGTTCGAGCATGGACCAGGAGCTCGTGCGCACGCTGACCGGCTGGGACGAGACCGGCTCCCGGCCGAAGCTGGTCGGTGACCTCGCCACCGACACCGGCACGCCCAGCAAGGGCGACACGGTGTGGACCTTCCACCTGCGCAAGGGCGTCACCTGGCAGGACGGCAAGGCGGTCACCGCGCAGGACGTCAAGTACGGCGTCGAGCGGTTCTTCTCGCCCGACATCAACGGCGGCCCGCCGTACGCCAGTCAGTGGCTGGTCGGCGGCTCCTCCTACAAGGGGCCCTACTCGGGCAAGGAGCTCGCCTCCGTCCAGACCCCGGACGCGTCCACGATCGTGTTCCACCTCGACCAGCCCGTCACGGACTTCAACCAGGCGACCGCCATGCCCGGCTGGTCGGCGGTGCCCAAGGCCCACGACACCGGGTCCACGTACGACACGCACGTGTGGTCGGACGGGCCCTACATGATCAAGTCGTACGCGAAGAACAAGGAGCTCGTCCTCACCCGGAACACCGCCTGGAAGCAGTCGACCGACCCGATCCGGCAGCAGAACGTCAACGAGATCGACGTGAAGCTCGGGCAGGACCAGTCGGCCATCGACCAGCAGATCAAGTCCGACGCCGGCAGCGCCCAGACCTCGATCATGCAGTGGCCGATCGCGGGCTCGGACCTGACGACGATCTCCCAGGACCCGTCCCTGAAGTCGCGGCTCTACGACATCCCGGCCCCCGGCATCAACTACCTCGCCGTCAACACCACCCGGGTCAAGGACCTGAAGGTCCGTCAGGCCATCGAGTACGCCATCGACAAGACCACCGTCCGCGGCGCGTTCGGCGGTGCGGCCTACGGCGACTACGCGAGCACCATGCTCAGCCCCGGCATCGGCGGCTACAAGAAGTTCGACCTCTACAGCACCGACCCCGCCGGTGACCTCACCAAGGCGCGGGCGTTGATGAAGCAGGCCGGCAACCCCAAGCTCACCATGTCGCTGGCGGTCGAGAACACCACGACCGAGGAGCACTTCGCCGACGCCGTGAAGACCTCCCTCGGCAGGATCGGCATCACCGTGAACATCACGCCGATCGACGCGGCGAACTACTTCAGCACCATCGACAACGTGAAGAACCAGTACGACCTCACCTGGGGCGACTGGATCGCGGACTGGCCCAACGCCTCCACCGTGCTGCCCGTGCTCTTCGACGGACGGCAGATCGCGAAGCTGCCCCAGTCCAACCAGGACCTGTCCTACCTCGACGACCCCGCGGCTAACGCGCAGATCGACAAGATCGCCAAGATGACCGACATCAAGCAGGCCGACGCCGCCTACGGCGCCCTGGACGAGCAGATCATGAAGGACGCCGCCGTGGTCCCGCTGATGTACATGAACTTCAGCGAACTGGCGGGCTCCAAGGTAGGCGGGGTCATCTCGGACCCCATCCTCGCCGAGCCCAGCCTGGTCCACGCGTACGTCAAGAGCTGACCGTCACGCGCTGACGCATCCCTCCCGGTCCCGCCGGCGGCCCCGGCCGGCGGGCACACCCCCTCTCACGTCAGGGTCCAGCACGACATGCTTCGTTACCTCATCCGGCGCCTGCTGGCAGCGGCGGCGATCCTGCTGGTGATCACCGTGATCACCTTCGTGATCTTCTTCGCGCTGCCGTCCGACCCCGCGCTCCTGGCCTGCGGCAAGACCTGCTCGCCCTCCCGGCTGGCCGAGATCAAGCATTCGCTCGGGCTCGACCAGAGCTTCCTGAAGCAGTTCTGGGAGTTCTTCAAGGGACTCTTCGCCGGGCGGGACTTCGGGGACCAGAGCGTACGCGTGCACTGCGGCGCGCCCTGCCTCGGCATCTCCTTCCAGACCGACACCCCCGTCCTGAGCACCCTGCTGGACGACTTCCCGGCCGACCTCTCGCTGGGACTGGGCGCAGCGGTGTTCTTCCTGGTCCTGGGCGTCGGCCTCGGCACGCTGGCCGCGGTCCGCCGGGGCAGGGCGGCCGACAAGGCGGCCGTGGGACTCGCCCTGCTCGGGGTCTCCGTGCAGATCTACTTCGTCGGCCTGCTGCTGCTCTACCTGTTCGTCGACAAGTGGCAGATCCTGCCCGCCTCCGGCTACACCCCGATCACCCAGGACCCGGGCGCCTGGTTCCAGGGCCTGATCCTGCCGTGGGCCACCCTCGTCATCGTCTACCTCGCCCTGTACACCCGGCTCACCCGCTCCTCCATGCTGGAGGTCTTCGCCGAGGACTACATGCGCACCGCCCGTGCCAAGGGCCTGTCCGGCAACAGAGTCGTCCTCAAGCACGGCCTGCGGGCCGCGATCACCCCGATCCTCACCATCTTCGGCATGGACGTCGGCTCGCTGATCGGCGGCTCCGCGGTCATCACCGAATCGGTGTTCGGCATCAACGGCATCGGCAAGCTCGCGGTCGACTCGGTGCAGAACTCCGACCTGCCGGTCATCCTCGGCACCACGCTCTTCGCGGCCACGTTCGTCGTGCTCGCCAACGTGGTCGTCGACGTGGTCTACGGCCTCGTCGACCCCCGCGTCCGCCTCGCCTGAGCCCCTCGTCGCAGCAAGGAAAACCCCGTGTCCCTCCTGACCTCACCGCAACCGGCGGCCGCCGATCCCGCGGCCGCCCCCTTCCTCGACGTACGGGACCTGCGCGTGCACTTCCCGACCGAGGACGGGATCGTCAAGTCCGTCGACGGCGTCTCCTTCACCCTGGAGAAGGGCAGCACCCTCGGCATCGTCGGCGAGTCCGGCTCGGGGAAGTCGGTCACCTCCCTGGCCCTGCTCGGGCTGCACAAGGGCACCCGTGCCCAGGTCTCCGGCGAGATCCGGCTCGACGGCAGAGAGCTGGTCTCCCTTCCCGAGCACGACATGCGCGCCCTGCGCGGCCGCACCGTCTCCATGATCTTCCAGGACCCGCTGTCCGCACTGCACCCGTACTTCACCGTCGGCGCCCAGATCGCCGAGGCCTACCGGGTCCACCACAAGGTCTCGAAGAAGGAGGCCCGGGACCGTGCCGTGGAGATGCTGAAGCGGGTCGGCATCCCGCAGCCCGAACGCCGGGTGCGGGACTACCCGCACCAGTTCTCCGGGGGCATGCGACAGCGTGCCATGATCGCCATGGCGCTGGTCTGCGACCCGGAACTGCTCATCGCCGACGAGCCGACGACCGCGCTGGACGTCACCGTCCAGGCGCAGATCCTCGACCTGATCCGTGATCTCCAGCAGGAGTTCGGCTCGGCGGTCATCCTCATCACCCACGACCTCGGGGTGGTTGCCGACATCGCCGACGACATCCTGGTGATGTACGGCGGCCGCCGCATCGAGTACGGCACCGTGCACGACGTGCTCAAGGAGCCCCAGCACCCCTACACCTGGGGCTTGTTGGAGTCGATGCCGCAGATCACCGGGGACGTCGGGCGACGGCTGAACCCGATCGCCGGGTCCCCGCCGAGCCTCATCAACCCGCCCGGCGGCTGCGCTTTCCACCCCCGCTGCACCTACAAGGGCTGGGTGCCCGGGGGGCGTTGCGCGGTGGAGCGGCCCGAGCTGGTGCCCGTCCCCGGCACCGGCCGGCATCTCGCCGCCTGCCACCTCACCCCGGAGACCAGGACAGAGATCCGCGACCGTACGGCCTCCGGGGCGACGCAGTGAGGGCGGCGGACGAACAGGAGCACGCGATGAGCACCAGCCGGCCCGTGGCCGCGGACCCCCTCCTCGAAGTCAGCGGCCTCACCAAGCACTTCCCGATCCGGCACGGGATCGTTTTCCAGCGGCAGATCGGGGCCGTGCACGCCGTCGACGGCATCGACTTCACGGTCGGCGCCGGGCAGTCGCTCGGCCTGGTCGGGGAGTCCGGCTGCGGCAAGTCGACGACCGGCCGGCTGGTGACCCGGCTGCTGGAACCCACGGCCGGGAAGGTGGTGTTCGACGGCGAGGACATCACCCACACCCCGGAGAACCGGATGAAGGAGGCCCGCCGCAACCTCCAGATGATCTTCCAGGACCCGTACTCCTCGCTGAACCCCCGGCACACGGTCGGCACGATCGTGGAGACGCCGATGCGGCTCAACGGCATCAACCCGCCGCAGGGGCACAAGAAGCGCGCCCAGGAACTCCTGGAGACGGTCGGGCTCAGCCCTGAGCACTACAACCGCTACCCGAACGAGTTCTCCGGCGGTCAGCGCCAGCGCATCGGGATCGCCCGCGCGCTCGCCCTGCGCCCCAAGCTCATCGTGGCCGACGAACCGGTCTCGGCGCTGGACGTGTCGATCCAGGCGCAGATCGTCAACCTGCTCCAGGACCTCCAGCGGGAGTTCGGCATCGCGTTCGTGTTCATCGCCCACGACCTCGCCGTCGTACGGCACTTCTGCGAGCGGGTCGCGGTGATGTACCTCGGCAAGATCGTCGAGGTCGCGGACCGGGAGACCCTCTACAGCCGTCCTCGGCACCCCTACACCCACGCGCTGCTGTCCGCCGTCCCCGAGGCCGACCCGGACGGCACCCGGCGCCGGGAGCGCATCCGGCTCGCCGGAGACGTGCCCTCACCGGTCGATCCGCCCTCCGGCTGCCGCTTCCGGACCCGCTGCTGGAAGGCGCAGGACAAGTGCGCGAGCGAGGAACCGCCGCTGGTGCGTCTGTCGGGCAACGTCGACGGCCACCTGACCGCCTGTCACTTCCCCGAGGAGCCGAGCGTCGCGGCCCGGGACGAGGACATCGTGCTCGATCCGGCGCTGACGGCTGCTTCCGGGGACAGTGCGGCCACCTCGGCGTGAGGCCAGGGAGTGAGCCTGCTCTCCTGTTCCAGACGGCGGTTGCAGTCACCGACGAGGGCTGCCAGTCGGGCATGACGTGAGACGAGCGCGGCGGCGGCCTCGGGGACTCCCTCGGGGCGCCTGCCGTCGGCACAGGCCCGGCGTCGTCCGAGCGGAGCCGCTGGTGGAGCCAGTCGTGGACGGTGGCCTGCTGCGGCGGCGGCCGTGAACGCATCGAGGGCTTGCGCAGCGCGTCCGCGAGCATCGCACTGCTTCTAGAGCACCAGCTGCACACCGGTGCGTTCCGCGTTGACGAGCTCCGCGGGAAGCGACCGCCGCGCCTCGGGCAACACGCGCCAGTGGTGCAGCAGCGGGAATCCCGGGAAGCGGCCGGCGCGCACCCAGTTCGGCGAGCTCGCGGTCGCTCAGGAGGGCGAGGGCGGTGGCGGTGTCGGCGTGGTCGTTGAGTCGCTCGGGGGAGACCATGACCCCATGATCGGTCCCCCGTGGCCGCAGCAGGTGATGCGGGCACCGACGGCCGCCAACCTCGCGAAGGAGCGCAGGGTTCCGGCCCGGTCGACGTTGAACACCCCCGGTATCACCCGGCCGTCCACCGGGGACGTGGCCACCGCGTCCCCGGTGAACAGCACCCCGTGGGTGGGGAGATGGAGCGCGATGCTGCCGGGTGTGTGGCCGGGGACGTGAAGGACCCGCGCGCCGCCGCCGACGTCGAGCGGATCGCCCGCGGACAGCTCCGTGACCTTCGACGGTCGCTCGAACCCGCCCTGCGGCAGGTGTCGCAGGGCTTCCGCGTGCAGAGGACGCTCCCAGTCCTCGAACACCGGGGACGGGCCCGGGACTTCGCCGCGTACGGCAGGGGCGTCCGACCGGTGCGCCAGCACCTCGGCGCCCGTCATGGCGGCCAACTCGGCCGCCCCGCCCACGTGGTCCTCGTGGAAGTGGGTGAGCACGATCCGCCGCAGGCGCCCGGGGAGGCGGGCGGCGATCGGGGCCGCGGAACCCGGCGGACCGGCGTCGATCAGGGTCAACTCGTCGTCGTCGCGCCAGAGGTAGGCCTGGCCGACCGGGAAGCGCAGGAGGTGGAGACGGGGGAGGATCTCGATGACGTCCATGGGACGACCGTAGAAAGGCCCCCGTCCGGGGACGAGGGCCTTCTGCCGACAGCAGAGCCGTCGGATCAGCTCGCCGCGTAGTTGCGCAGGAACAGGGCCTCCGCCACCGACAGGCGCTCCAGCTCCTCCGGGGAGACGCTCTCGTTCACGGCGTGGATCTGGGCCTCCGGCTCACTGAGGCCGATGAGGAGGATCTCGGCGTGCGGGTAGAGCGACGCGAGGGTGTTGCACAGAGGGATGGAGCCGCCCTGGCCCGCGTACTGCATCTCCTGGCCCGGGTAGGCCACCGCCATCGCGTCGGCCATCGCCGCGTACGCCGGGCTGGTGGTGTCCGCACGGAACGGCTGGCCCTGGCCGATCTGCTCGGTGCGCACCCGCGCGCCCCACGGAGTGTGCCGCTCCAGGTGCGCCTGGAGCAGCTTGGTGGCCTCGGCGGCGTCGATGCCCGGCGGCACGCGCAGGCTGACCAGCGCGCGGGCGCTGGCCTGCACCGACGGGGTGGCGCCGACGACCGGCGGGCAGTCGATGCCGAGGACGGTGACGGCCGGGCGGGCCCAGATGCGGTCGGCGACGGTGCCGTCGCCGATCAGCTCGACGCCGTCCAGGACCTTGGCGTCCGCCCGGAACTGCTCCTCGTCGTACTGGAGGCCGTCCCAGGAGGCGTCCGGCGTGAGCCCGTCGATCCTCGTCGTGCCGTCCTTCCCGCGCATCGAGTCCAGGACGCGGATCAGCGCGGCCAGCGCGTCCGGGGCGGCGCCGCCGAACTGGCCCGAGTGCAGGTTGCCCGCGAGGGTGTCGACCTGGACCCGCAGCATGGTCATGCCGCGCAGGGTGGCGGTGACCGTGGGCAGGCCGACGCGGAAGTTGCCCGCGTCGCCGATGACGACGGTGTCCGCCTCCAGGAGCGCGGGATGCGCCTCGGCGTACCGCTCCAGGCCGCCGGTGCCCTGCTCCTCCGAGCCCTCGGCTATGAACTTGACGTGGACCGGCACTCCGCCGTTCGCCTTCAGGGCGCGCAGCGCGAGCAGGTGCATGATCACACCGCCCTTGCAGTCCGCGGCCCCGCGCCCGTACCAGCGGCCGTCGCGCTCGGTGAGCTCGAAGGGCGGGGTCGTCCAGCCGGCCTCGTCCAGCGGCGGCTGCACGTCGTAGTGGGCGTACAGCAGGACGGTCTTGGCGCCCTCGGGGCCGGGCAGGTAGCCGTACACCGACTGGGTGCCGTCCGGGGTGTCGAGCAGGGCCACGTCCTGGAACCCCTCGGCGGTGAGCGCGTCCGCGACCCAGCGGGCGGCGGCCTCGCTCTCGCTCCTCGGGAACTGCTCGAAGTCCGCCACCGACTTGAACGCCACCAGTTCGGTGAGCTCCGCCCGTGCCCTCGGCATCAGTGAGGCGACGGTCTCGGCGACCGGATTCGACGACATGGGCACGCTCCTTGTGGGTGCGACGTTGTACCTGTGAGTGCCGTAGATCCTCCCACAGTGGTCTGTGGGCGGGCCCGCCGTAGGATGCGGGAGACAGGTGCGGCATCGGCTTGATCGGGAGCAGCAGACCATCGTGAGCAGCGAGAACTCTTCGGCGGACGGCACTTCGGCGGACGACTCTTCGGCGGACGGCGTGCAGGACGACGCGCAGCGGGTGTGGGACGTCGTCGTGGTGGGCGCGGGCCCCGCGGGCGCCTCGGCCGCCTATGCGGCGGCGGTCGCGGGACGGCGCGTGCTGTTGCTGGAGAAGGCCGAGCTGCCCCGGTACAAGACCTGCGGCGGCGGCATCATCGGCCCCTCGCGGGACTCGCTGCCGCCGGGCTTCGAGCTGCCGTTCCGGGACCGGGTGCACGCGGTCACCTTCTCGAACAACGGCCGCTTCACGCGGACCCGGCGCTCCAAGCAGATGCTGTTCGGGCTGATCAACCGGCCCGAGTTCGACCAGCAGCTGGTCGAGCACGCCCAGAAGGCAGGCGCCGAGCTGCGCACGGGCGTCACCGTGCAGCGCGTCGAGCAGCACGGTTCGGCGGTGCCGGACCGGCGTACGGTCGCGGTGGTCCTCCAGGGCGGCGAGACCCTGCTCGCGCGGGCGGTCGTCGGGGCCGACGGCAGCGCCAGCCGGATAGGCGCGCACGTCGGGGTGAAGCTGGACCAGGTCGACCTCGGTCTGGAGGCGGAGATCCCGGTGCCGGAGACCGTCGCCGAGGACTGGAAGGGACGGGTCCTCATCGACTGGGGGCCGATGCCGGGCAGTTACGGCTGGGTCTTCCCGAAGGGGGACACCCTGACGGTCGGGGTGATCTCGGCGCGCGGCGAGGGCGCGGCCACCAAGCGGTACCTGGAGGACTTCATCGGGCGGCTCGGTCTCGCCGGGTTCGAACCGAGCATCTCCTCGGGGCATCTGACCCGCTGCCGTGCGGACGACTCGCCGCTCTCGCGCGGGCGGGTGCTGGTGTGCGGTGACGCGGCGGGGCTCCTGGAGCCGTGGACCCGCGAGGGCATCTCCTTCGCGCTGCGTTCCGGGCGGCTCGCGGGGGAGTGGGCGGTCAGGATCGCGGAGGCCCACGACGCGGTGGACACCCGGCGCCAGGCGCTGAACTACGCGTTCGCCGTGAAGGCGGGCCTCGGCGTCGAGATGAGCGTCGGCAAGCGGCTGCTGAGCGCGTTCGAGCGCCGGCCCGGCCTGTTCCACGCGGCGCTGACGGGTTTCCGGCCCGCGTGGAACGCGTTCAGGGACATCACCCAGGGCGCCACCTCGCTGGGCGAACTGGTCCGCGGCCGCCCGATGGCCCAGCGGGCGCTGGCCGCGCTGGACCCGCGTCCGGCCGAGCGGGCCGCGGAGGGCGAGGCCACGTCCTGACCGGTGCCTTCCGCGCGGGTCACTTCTCGACCGTGATCCGGAAGACCGGGTGGTCCGGGGCGGCCGCGACGATCTCCTCGTCGGAGGACTTCGCGGTCACGCCCTGGAAGTACTGGTTGACCTCCCAGCCCCACTTCTCCAGGTAGGTCCGCAGGATCGGGAGCTTCTCCGCGTCGGGGAGCTCCACCGCGGTGAACCGCCGCACGCTGCGGCCGACCCGCAGCTCCCCGCCACCGGCGGCGCGCATGTTGCGCACCCACTGGGAGTGGCCGCGCGCCGAGACCAGGTACTGCCCGCCCTCGTACGTGTGCGGGTTGACCGGGATGCGCTGCATCTGCCCGCTCTTGCGGCCGCGCACCGACATCTCCGCCGTACCCGCGAGGCTGAAGCCGTGCCGCGCGAGCCATCCGATGACGCTGTTGAGGCGGACGTTGAGCGGGCTGCCCTTGAGGTAGTAAGGCGACGACATGGTGACCCCCATCGGTTGAGAGAGCGGTGCTCTCGCTTTCGGTGGGATCAGTCTGCACGGTTCGGCGACGCAAAGCAAGAGCGGTGCTCTCGATTGTGTGCACTGCTCTGTTCTTGTGCGAGACTGAGCCGTATGAGCACCGCACAAGGAGCCCGGGCCCGCGCCCGGATCGAAGTCACCGCCGCCATCAAGGACGAGGCGCGCCGGCAGCTCGCGGCGGAGGGCGCGGCGAAGCTCTCGCTGCGGGCCGTGGCCCGTGAGCTCGGCATGGTCTCCTCGGCGCTGTACCGCTACTTCCCGAGCCGCGACGACCTGCTCACCGCACTGATCATCGACGCGTACGACTCCCTCGGGGAGAGCGCGGAACGGGCGCACGAGGCCGTCGCGCAGGCGGCCCCGCTGGAGCGCTGGGTCGCGGTGTGCGAGGCGGTCCGCCGCTGGTCGCTCGACCATCCGCACGAGTACGCCCTGATCTACGGCTCTCCCGTCCCCGGTTACACCGCGCCCCAGACCACCGTTCCGCCCGCCGCCCGGGTCGGCCTCCTCCTGGTCGGCATCGTCCGCGACGCCGACCACGGCCCGGAGGGCCTGGCGGAGCTGCCGCCGGTCCCCGAGGACCTGCGCGCCGAGGCCGAGCGCATCGCCACCGACCTCGCGCCCGACCTTCCCTCCCCGGTGGTGGCGGCCCTGGTGGTGGCCTGGGCCCAGCTCTTCGGCCTGGTCGGCTTCGAACTCTTCGGCCAGTTCAACCGGGTGGTCGAGGAGCGCGAGCCGTTCTTCCGGCACGCGGTGCGGCAGTCGGGGCGGGGCGTCGGGCTGCGATAGGCGCGCGGGGGCCGCAGGGCACCGGTTCCGCCGTCGTCGTACTCCGCCGGGAGTAGGCGTGATCACCACGCCCGTGGGACGTCCCGGCCGGGCCCGGCCGTCTAGCGTGGTTGTCATGGACGGTGAGCGGGGCGGGCGCGGCGCAGGCCGGCCGCGGTGGCGGTGGCACGGGCCGCCGTGGTGGCGGAGTGCCGACGGCGACGTACGGGGTGCCCGGTGGCCGTGGCCGTCCACCCTGCTCCTCACGTTCTTCGTGCTCGGGGGATCCAACTACGCGGCCCACCAGCAGGCCGGCGAGCGGGCCGAGCTCGACCTGTTCGCTCGGGCGCTGCTGGTGGCCGGCTGCGGGCTGCTGCTGTGGCGGCACCGGCGGCCGGTGCTCGTCGTCTTCGGTACGGCGGCTGCGGCGATGCTCTACCTCGGCGCCGGGTATCCCTACGGGCCCGTGTTCCTCAGCGTCGCCCTGGCCTGCTTCAGCGCCGTGGTGGCCGGACACCGCAGGGCCGCCTGGACCGCGCTCGGGATGCTGTGGGCCGGGCACGTTCTGGTGGCCCACTGGCTCTACCGGTGGCTGCCGCCGTCCGGGGACTCCGCCGCACCCTGGGGGCAGGAGGGCGTGATCGCCGCCTGGGTCGTCGCCATCGTCGCCGTCTCGGAGCTGGCCCGGACCCGCCGCGAGCAGTGGGCTCGGGAACGCGCCGAGCGGGCCCGGACCGCGCAGCGCCGCGCCGACGCGGAGCGACTGCGGATCGCCCGCGAACTGCACGACGTCCTCGCGCACAGCATCTCCGTCATCAACGTCCAGGCCGGGGTCGGTCTCGCCCTCCTCGACACCGACCCCGACCAGGCGCGCACCGCGCTGACCACCATCAAAGCCGCCAGCAAGGAGGCGCTCGGCGAGGTCCGCCAGGTGCTCGACACCCTGCGCACCCCCGGGGACGCGCCGCGCGCCCCCGCGCCGGGCCTCGACCGGCTGCCCGAGCTGGTGTCCCAGGCGGCCGGCGCGGGCCTCACGGTCGAGGTGGCGGGCACGGCGCCGACCCTGCCGCCCGGCGCGGACCTCGCCGCCTTCCGGATCGTGCAGGAGGCGCTCACCAACGTCGTACGGCACTCGGGCTCGCGGCACGCGCGCGTGCGGCTCGATCACGACGCGGACGCGCTACGGCTCCGTATCGACGACGACGGACCCGCGACCGGCGCGGACGCGGGCGGCAGCGGCAACGGCCTGGCCGGAATGCGGGAGCGGGCCGCGGCCCTCGGTGGCACGATCGAGGCGGGCCCGCGCCCCGAGGGCGGGTTCCGGGTGCTCGCCGTACTGCCGCTCAAGGTGAAGGCCAAGGAGGACGACCGGTGATCCGCGTACTGCTCGCCGACGACCAGTCGCTCGTGCGGGCCGGTTTCCGGGCCCTGCTCGACGCGCAGCCGGACATCGAGGTGGCCGGGGAGGCCTCCGACGGCGAGGAGGCGGTGCGCGAGGTGCGCGAACTGCGGCCGGACATCGTCCTGATGGACATTCGCATGCCGCTCCTCGACGGACTTGCCGCGACCCGGCGCATCACCGAGGACACCGCCCTGCGGGACGTCAAGGTGGTCATGCTCACCACCTTCGAGCTCGACGAGTACGTCTTCGAGGCGATCCGCTCCGGTGCCTCCGGTTTCCTGGTCAAGGACACCGACCCCGAGGAACTGCTGCGTGCCGTGAGGGCGGTGGTCGACGGTGACGCGCTCCTGTCGCCGGGCGTGACCCGCCGTCTCATCGCCGAGTTCGCGGCCCGCTCCAAGGAGCCCGCGGCCGCGGACGTCCTCGCCGGACTCACCGAGCGGGAACGGGAGGTGATGGCCCTGGTCGGCATCGGGCTGTCCAACGAGGAGATCGCCCGGCGCCTGGTCGTCAGCCCGCTCACCGCCAAGACCCACGTCAGCCGCACGATGGTCAAGCTCGGCGCCCGGGACCGCGCCCAACTGGTGGTGCTGGCCTACGAGTCGGGGTTGGTGCGACCCGGCTGGCTGGGCTGAGGACGCTCCCGCCGGAAGCGCACCAGCACGCTGACCACCCGGGCGACGAAGACCACGGGAGCGATCGCCAGCCCGGCGCGGAGCAGCAACTTCTCGACGGTGTCCGGCAGTTCGAACAACAGCGCCGGTCCCGCCACCGCCCCGAACAGCACCGCCGCCGCGAACAGCGCACTGCACAGCGCGTATCCGGTCTCGACGGTGACCGCGTCCCGCTCCGCCTGGTTCCGGCGTCCCCCGTACGTCTCCATCCTCCGAGTCTCACAGCCGTGCGCCCGGCGGAGCAAGCGGGCTCCGCCGGGCACACGGTGTCGGAGGCGTCCCCCTAGTCGCGTACGGCGACGCGCTCCGCCTCCCGCGCGGTGGACTTGGCGACGACGACGGACTGCTGCGGCCGACGCGGGGTGCGTGCTCCCGTGAGGGTGATCAGCAGCCCGGCCGCGGCGATCGCGGTGACCACGATCAGGCCGGGGCGGTAGCTGTCGAGGACGGCCTGCGGAGTGGCGTTCTCGGGTGCGCCCGCGGTCACCACGGCGGTCACGACGGCCAGGAAGATCGCGCCGCCGACCTGCACCGAGGTGTTGAGCAGCCCGGAGACCATGCCCTGCTCGTGGTCCTCGACCCCGTTGGTGGCCTGGATGTTGAGCGAGGGGAAGACCAGCGCACACGCGGCGCCGATGAGCAGCATGGACGGCAGGATCGCGGCCGCGTACACGGGGTTGAGGTCGATCCCCAGGAAGAGCGCGTACCCGACGACCATCAGCGCGAAGCCCGCCGGGATCAGCCGGTGGGTTCCGAACCGGTCCACGATCGAGCCGACCTTGGTCGAGGACACCGCCACCAGCGCGCCCGCGGGCAGGAAGGCGAGCGCGGTGTGCAGCGCCGACCAGCCGAGCAGCGACTGCATGTACAGCGTCACGAGGAACTGGAAGCCGACGTAGGAGCCGAAGAAGGCCATGGCGCCCAGTTGGGCCCGGATCTGGGTGCCGGAGCGCAGCACGCCGAGCCGGATCAGCGGGCCGGGCGAGCGCCGCTCGACCAGGACGAACACGCTCAGCAGGACGGCCACGGCGAGGAAGGACAGCAGCGTGCGGGCCGAGGCCCAGCCGGACTCGGGAGCCTGGACGACGGTGAAGACCAGCAGCAGCATCGAGGCGGTGCCGAGGACGGCGCCGGGGATGTCGTAGCCGTTGTGGTCCTTCTCGCGGGCGCTGCGCGGCAGCAGCTTCAGGCCCGCGATCAGGGCGGCCAGCGCGATGGGCGCGGGCAGCAGCATGGTCAGCCGCCAACTGGCCTCGGTGAGCAGGCCGGACAGCACCAGGCCCATGGAGAAGCCGGTGGCGGCGCAGGTGGTGTAGATGGAGAGCGCGCGGTTGCGCAGCGGGCCCTCCGGGAACGTCGTGGTGATGATGGACAGGCCCGCGGGCGCGGTGAAGGCGGCGCTGAGGCCCTTGATGAAGCGGCTGGCGATCAGCAGCGGGCCCGAGTCGACGAGGCCGCCCAGGAGCGAGGCGACCGCGAAGACGCCGAGGGCCACCAGGAAGACCTGGCGCCGGCCCAGCAGGTCGGCGGCCCGGCCGCCCAGGAGCAGGAGGCCGCCGTAGCCGAGGATGTAGCCGCTGACGATCCATTGCAGCGTCGAGGTGGAAAGGCCCAGGTCGGCGCCGATGGACGGGAGTGCGACGCCGACCATCGACACGTCCAGGGCGTCCAGGAACATCGCGGCGCACAGCACCAGCAGGGTGCCCCAGAGCCTGGGTGTCCAGCGGACCGCCGAGGTCGCGTCCGCGGTCGTGGTGAGCGAAGAGGTCATGCGGAAGACACTACATGCGCATGCATCGAATGCAAGCGCATTTAATTCCGATGCAATAATTCGTCTTCTCTGCTACGGTGCCGCGCATGGTGGCGAAGAGGCCCGAGCAGGCGCTGGCTGAGCAGTGGCGGGACATCCTGGCGCTGCACGCGCGCACGCAGTGCGAACTGGACCGCGCTCTTCAGCAACACGGCCTGTGCGGCAGCGACTTCGAGGTTCTGGACGTCCTGGCGGACGGCGGCTGCGCCTACCGCGTGCAGGAGATCTCCGAGCGGGTCCATCTGAGCCAGAGCGCGCTGTCTCGTCTGATCGCCCGGCTGGAGAAGGACGGACTCGTCGAGCGCGGGATGTGTGCCGAGGACCGGCGGGGCGTCACGGTGTCGCTCACGGCCAAGGGCCGCGCGCTGCACCGTGACGCCCTGCCGGTGCAACGCGCGGTCCTCACCAGGATGTTGGAGACCTCCTCCTAGCCCACGGCCGACTTCTCCCGCCACAGCGCGGCGACCGACGCGTCCCCGGTCACCCGCGGGAAGGGCAGCCTGTTCCACAGCGCCAGGTACAGCCCGGCGGCGGGCCCGGACACCTCGCAGTCGGCGTCCCCCGCCTCGCCGCGCTCGGTGACGGGCGGCTCCCCGGTCAGGCGTACGGTCCACACGGCGCCGTCCGTGTCGCTCGCCCGCACCCGCAGCACCCGGGGCTCGGCGCTGCGGACCCGGCTCTTCGCGCGGGCGTGGAAACCGCGCAGCAACTCGTCGATGCCGTCGGCCGCGAAGTCCCGGCCGATCTCGTCGGGGGTGCCGCCGCGCGCCGCCTCCGCGTCGAAGCGGTGCACGGTCGTCTCGTGCGCCTGCCGCCGGGCCCAGAAGGCGAGCGGTGCGGGGGCGGGGAGGAAGTGCCAGCAGCGGACGTCGGGCGCGGCGGAACCCAGCGTGTCGACGAGGAGGCGGTGGCCGGTGCGGAACCAGGTCAGCAACTCGGCCCCGTCGAGAGCCGGTTCCTCGCCCATGGGGCGGAAGTCGGGCTCCTCCTCGGCCACGAACGCCGTCGCCCAGCGGTGCACCGTGCCCGTGTGCCGCAGCAGGTCCCGCACCTGCCACCGCGGGCAGGTCGGCACCTTGGCGTCGGTGCCCGCCTGCTCGGCGGCCGACGCGAGCAACTGGCCCTCGTGATCCAGGATCCGGATGAACTCGGCTGTCTCCATGGGAGGAGTGTGCCTGACGGTGGCCGGGGGGTGAGGCGGCGGTTTTGGTCGCTGGGGAGGGTCCGCGGGAGGTGTGGGTGACCGGGCCCGTGCCCGGCTGCCCGCGGACTGGAATTCGGCCTGGCCGTGGATTCGTGGGCGGCCCATCGAACCCCGTCGGGTCACCAGTCGCGGGCCGCTCGTAGGAGGTGGTCGCGGAGCAGTGTCACGTGGGGGTTGCCGGAGGTGCCGGGGCGTTGTACCAGGAAGCCCGTGTTGATGGGTGGGTCGTCGGGGTCGTGGAGCAGGACCAGCGCGCCCGACGCCAGCTCTTCGGCGCACAGGTAGCGGGGGAGCACGGTGAACCCGGCCCCGCCGACCACCGCGGCCTTGACGGCGTTCAGGTCGGGCACGGTGAGGGCGGGCCGGCGTACCAGCCGTCTACCGAAGACGTGCCGCCAGTAGCGGCGCACGATGGGCAGGTCCTCGGCGTAGGCGACGAGCGGGACGCCGTGCAGCGCGGCCGCGAGGTGTTCCGGCGCGCCGAGCCGCCCGGCCCAGGCGGGAGAGGTGACCAGCACGAACTCCTCGTCGTTGAGCGGCACGGCCGTGAGTGTGCGGCCGCGCGGCCGGAACGTGGCGATCACCAGGTCGTGGCGCCCCGCCCGCAGGTCGTCCAGGAGCGGCTCGGTCAGACCCGGCGTCACACGCAGTCGTACCCCTTGGTCCACCAGAGGCGCCAGACCGGGCAGGACGCACCGGGACAGCAGCTCCGCCGGCCCGGCGAGATGCACCGGCTCGACCGGCCCGTCCTCCGCGCTCCCGGCCGGCCCCGCCACCGCGGCCAGCGAGTCCAGGGGCTGCACGATCCGGGCCGCGAGCTCGTCCGCGTACGGCGCCGGGGTCACGCCCCGCGCCCGGCGCTCGAACAGCTCACGGTCCAACTGCCGTTCCAGCGCACGGATCTGGGTGGTCACCGTGGGCTGGGACAGACCGAGGAGACGGGCGGCGGCGGTGAAGGAGCCGGTGCGGTACACGGTCAGGAACGTGCGCAGCAGGTTCAGGTCCAGCGGTGCTCCGACGGTCCGCCCCGGATCCTCGGAGCCATTGGTGTTCCTATCTCTCACATGGACGAGCCTATTGGATTTCTATGGGAGGGCGGGGCTACGGTTTCACCATGTCGAAGATCCTCTTTGTGATGACCGGTGCCGACCACTGGACCCTGGCCGACGGCACCCAGCACCCCACCGGCTTCTGGGCCGAGGAGGCCGTCGCCCCGTACGAGGCCTTCAAGGCCGCCGGCCACGAGATCGTCGTGGCCACCCCGGGCGGTGTCGTGCCGACCGTGGACAAGGGCAGCCTCGCCGCCGAGGTCAACGGCGGGCAGGAGAACGCCGACCGCATCGCCGGGGTGCTCGCCTCGGCCCCCGAACTCCAGACCCCGGTACGGCTGGACGAGGTCGACCTCGACGACTACGCGGCGGTGTTCTACCCCGGCGGCCACGGGCCGATGGAGGACCTCGCGGTCGACGCGGACTCCGGCCGACTGCTCACCCGCGCCCTGGAGAGCGGCAAGCCCCTCGGGGTGGTCTGCCACGCCCCGGCCGCGCTGCTCGCCGCCACCAAGGCGGACGGCTCCAACGCGTTCGCCGGGCGCCGGGTGGCCGCCTTCACCAACGCCGAGGAGACCCAGGCGGGCCTCGCCGACAAGGCCAGGTGGCTGCTCCAGGACCGGCTCACCGAGGCCGGAGTCCAGGTCGAGGCGGCCGAGCCGTGGGCCCCGCACGTGATCGTCGACGGCAACCTGGTGACCGGACAGAACCCGGCGTCCTCCGCGCCGCTCGCCGCCGAACTACTGAAGAAGCTCGGCTGAGCGGCGAGCCTTCTAGCGGCGAGCGGAGCCTCTGAGGCTCCTCAAGTCGCTTGGCGCGGACGGAACCCTGCCGTCACGATGATCCGCATGTCGGGAATCGCGGGACTGAACAAGAAACACAACTTCGTGCTGCTCGTCCGGGACGCGGATGTCGTCGGAGCAGCCCTGCGCCAGGCGCTGGCCGAGGCCCCGCCCGAGGAACGCCCCGGGCTGGAACGTGCCGTGGCCCTCGTCGAGTCCACCGCCGCCGCCACCGAGGCGGAGCTGCGCGCCCGCTGGGTCCGCGCCCGGCTGGCCGCCGTCGGCTTCACGGGTGACCTCACCTCGGTCGCGGCGGTGCGGGCTCTGCGCAAGGCGGAGCCGAAGCTGAGCCTGCTGGCCGCCGTGCAGTTGCAGAAGGAGGCGGTGGCCCATCCGGAGTGATCCGGAAGGCGCCTCAGTGATCCGACGGCCCCGGGGCGAGGGGGAGCCGGGTGCTGGGCGGCGGACGGGCGCGGCAGTGTGCGTACGGCGCCGGGGCGTGCTCAGGCCGCCGCCGCGCGTCGGGTCAGCGCCGCGATGACCGCGGCGATCGCGGCGAGTGCCGCGACGCTGGTGAGGGCGACCGGCAGGGAGAACCAGTCGGCCATGAAGCCGATGGCCGGCGGCCCGAGGAGCATGCCGCCGTAACCCAGGGTGGAGGCGATGGCTACGCCGTCGGGCCCGGCCAGCCGGCCCGCCCGCTCGACGGCGACGGGGAAGAGATTGGCCAGACCGAGCCCCGTGACCATGAAGCCGAGCAGGGCCGCCCAGACGTTGGGCGCGAGGGCACCGAGCAGCATGCCGAGCGCGGCGGTGGTGCCGCCGCCCACGAGCGTGCGGGTCTGACCCAGTCGTTCGAGCAGCTTGGTGCCGGTCAGCCGGCCGATGGTCATGGCCAGCGCGAAACACGAGTAACCGACCGCCGCGACGCCGGGTGCGGCGTCCAGGTCGTGCTCCAGATGCAGTGCGCTCCAGTCGGCCAGGGCGCCCTCGCCGTAGGCCGTGCACAGGGCGATCAGGCCGAAGGTGACGACCAGGCCGCGGGTACGGGTGGGGGCGGTGTCCCGGGGGTGGGGTGCGGACCCGTGGCGCGGTGCGTCCTCGGCGGGTGCCGGGGGCCGGATGCGCAGGAGGGTCCGGCCCGCTACGGCGGTGACGAGCAGGCCGGTCACGGTGAGCCCGAGGAGGTGCTGCGTGGGCGACAGGGCTCCGGCGACCAGCCCGCCGAGCCCGGCGCCGAGCATGCCGCCCAGGCTGAAGGCGGCGTGGAAGCTCGGCATGATCGGCCGCCGCAGCGCGCCCACGAGATCGACGGCGGCACTGTTGAACGCGACGTTGATGCTGCCGTACGCGGCCCCGAAGACCAGCAGTACGGCACCGAGGGCCGGCGCCGAGTGGGTGAGGGGTGGCAGGGCGACGCTCAGGGAGAGCAGGACGGCACAGACCACGGTGACCCGGTGGGTGCCGTAACGGCGGCACAGCCGTCCCGTGAGCATCATGGTGATCACCGCGCCGGCCGAGACACCGAGGAGAGCGAGACCGAGGGCGCTGGCGGAGGCGCCGGTCTGCTCCTTGATCGCGGGGATACGGACGACCCACCCGGCGAAGACGAAGCCGTCGAGGGCGAAGAAGACGGTGAGGACGATACGGAGTCGGGTGAGGGAGTTGTCCGGCCCGGCGGTACGTGTTCGCGTTTTGTTTATTAGCGGCACAAAGTCAGCGTAGGCGCGTGCTCGATTGTGGGCAAGAGTGTTCGGGTGAGCGGTGGAGGGGCGCCAGGGGCGTCGCCATCGGATCTGCACGCTTCTGCATGCCAACTTCACCTGCCTACGGGTGAGTCGGGGGCGGGGGCGGTGGATGCTTGACGTGATGGAGCCGTCGGGCGGCTGGCGTTGATTCCGTCAGCTTCTCCGGTTCCTCCGGTTCTCGGGTTCCTCCGGTGCCTCCGGTGCCTCCGGTTCTCCGGTTCCTCTGGTTCCTTCGGTTCCTCGGGGTGGAAGGAGCGCTTCAAGTGGTTCTCGGCGCACGTGACGGCACGGCGGGGGCACGGACGCGCGCGGGGACGGCCGGTGCGATCGGTGTCGTCGGTGCGGTCGAGGTCGCACGGCTCGGAGGGTTGTGGCGGGTGACCAGGCCCTGGCATCCGGGGTTACGGCCGTACCTGCGTAGTTACGTCGGTTACTGGGAGGCGGTGGCCACACCGTACGAGGCCCGGCTGGTGCCGACCGGGCGCGCGACCTTGTTGATCAGCCTGGCGGAGCCGTTCACGCAGGTGCGGCGGCTGGGCGTGCGGGGCGGGGGAAGCGGGAGCATCGGGTCGCTGGTGGTGGGGCTGGAGGACCGGCCCGCGATCTGTACGCATCCCGGTGGCCAGGAGGCGATCCGGGTGGAGTTCACGCCCCTGGGCGCCTACCGGCTGTTCGGCATGCCGATGAGCGAGCTGACGAACCTGACCGTCGAGATCCGGGACGTCCTGGGGCCCGACGCCGGCTGTCTGGTGGAGCGGATGGCGGCGACACCGGACTGGGCCGCCAGGTTCGACCTGCTCGACGCGGCGCTGCTCGCCCGGCTCGAACACGGTCCGCGCCCCGCGCCCGAGGTGGGACACGCCTGGCAACTGCTCGCCGGCAGCGCGGGCGCGCTCCCGATCGCCCGGATCGCCGATGAAGTGGGCTGGAGCCAGGGGTACTTGACCCGTCGGTTCACCCAGCAGGTGGGGCTCACCCCCAAGGCGTCCGCCCGGGTGCTGCGCTTCCGGCGCGCCGTGGCGCTGCTGGGTCGCGGGGCGGCGAGCCTCGCCGAGATCTCCATGGCCTGCGGGTTCTACGACCAGGCCCACCTCAACCGGGAGTTCCGGGCCATCGCCGGGACCACGCCCGGACAGATGGTGGCCTCACGTCGGGTGGAGGGGGCGGTGGCCCTCTCCGGGAGTGCAGATTCTTCCAAGACGGCGCCGGTGGCGCGCCGATAGCGTCCCGCTGGCACAACCGACGGCCGGTCGGATGGCGCGGGGGACCGTCCGACCGGCCCGGGCACCATCGACTCGGGAACCGGATTGACGGCCAACGGTGCCCGACCGCGCGGGCGTTCGTCCGCCGCGCCCAGCATCGTGTGCCCGGAGCGACGGGTCGCGGAGGAGACGACAGAGGAGACGAGGGGCAGGCGCTCGATCGAGTTCGGCGCGGCCTGGTGCATCGGGGGCTGCTCGTCGCCGTCGTCACGTTCGGGCAGGTCCGGGCCGGGGGCGTGTACGCCGTGGTGTGGAGCCCCTTGGCGTACGGCATGTACCGGATCGTCGCCGGGCTTCGACTCGTCAGGAAGAGCCGGGGGGTTCAGCCGACGGGGGAGTAGGGGGGTGGCGATCCTGGGTGTCCATGTCCATGTCCGTGCCCGTGTCCATATCCGGGGATGCGGCCCTGGACACCCACTGCTGGGCCGGGAAGAGCGGTCGGGAGCCCACCTGCTGATGCGTCTCTCCCTTCCACTTCGCCTGCGTCATGGCACTGCGGCCTTGCCGTCGATCGCCACGGTCGGATCGACATCCTCGGGAAGTGCTGCGGTGCCGATGCCGCGGACCTGTGCCAACTCGTGCTTGAGAGCGGCGGGTTCGGTGCCGCTTGCCACGTGGTCGGTGCATTCGTCCAGGGCGATCCGGTCGCGGACGGCGGACGGTTGCCTGGTGCCCGGGTACAGCACGCTGAAGTGGTCGCCGACCATGGGGGCGGGTGGGGGTGTGGGTGATGGAGGCGAGCCCGAGCCCCCCGCATCCGGGGTGGCCCCGCATCCGGGGCGGCAAGTCGCCATCGCCGTGCGGCGAGCGGTTCGTACATCGTCACGGTGTCGACCGCCGACTTGACCTCGGGTGTGCGCCGGGGCTGCGACATGGGGCGATCGCAAGGCGATTCCCGCTGACCCATTGACCGTCGGTGATCCATCCATCTAGCCTCCGTCCTCATATGTAGACGATGTTTTTGTATGAGGATAGTGTTCAGCCGTGTGACTTCCCAGTGGCTTGTTCGGGTGCTCCGGTGAACTCGCCTCATCGCACCGCCAGTTCAAGGGAGAACTGACACATGCCGCTCGTCGTGGTCGGGATCAGCGTCCTCGTCCTGCTCATTCTGATGACGAAGCTGAGACTGAACGGCTTCGCCGCCCTCCTCCTGGTCGCCGTGGGGGTCGCACTGGTCCAGGGCATCGGCCTGGAGGACATCCCGGACGTCCTCTCCGAGGGGATCGGGGACCAGATCGGCGACACCATGCTCACCATCGGGCTCGGCGCCATGGTGGGCCGGGTGATGGGGGACTCCGGCGCCGCCCAACGGATCGCCGGCCGGCTCCTCGACGTGTGCGGCCCGCGCTGGGTGCAGGTGGCCATGGTGCTCTCCGCGATGCTGATCGGCGTGACCATGTTCTACGAGGTGGCCTTCGTCATCATCGTGCCGGTCGCCTTCACGCTCGTCCGGGTCACGCGGGCCAACCTGCTCTGGGTGGGCCTGCCGATGTCGATCGCCCTGTCCACCATGCACAGCTTCCTGCCTCCCCACCCGGGCCCCACGGCCGTCGCGGCCACCTTCCACGCCTCCGTCGGACTCACCCTGTTCTACGGCCTGTTCATCGCCGTCCCGGTCGGCGCGTTCATCGCGCTGCTGTGGCCGCGCCTGCCGTTCGTCCGGCGGATGAACCCCGAGATCCCCAAGGGCCTGGTCAGTGAACGGATCTTCGAGGAGGAGGACATGCCCGGCATGGGCTGGTCGCTCGCGGTGGCCCTGCTGCCCGTCGTTCTGATCGCCGGCGCCGCGGTGACCGACCTCGCCACCTCGGGGGACAGTGCTGGACTGCACTTCGTCGCGTTCATCGGCTCCGCGCCCATCGCCCTGCTGCTCACCCTGCTCGTCGCCGTGTGGGTGTTCGGGCCGCGGATGGGGCGCAGCCTCGCGGAGGTCAGCACCTCGTGCAAGGAGGCCGCCCAGGCGATGGCGATGATCCTGCTCGTCATCGGGGCGGGCGGCGCCTTCAAGAACGTCCTGGTCGAGGGCGGTATATCCGACTACATCAAGGACGCGACCGACGGCTGGTCCGTCTCCCCGGTCATCCTGGCCTGGCTGATCGCGGCCATCCTGCGCATCGCTCTCGGCTCCGCGACCGTCGCCGTCGTCACCGCCTCCGGCGTGGCACTGCCGCTGCTCGCGGGCGGCGGGGTCCACGCCGAGGTCATGGTGCTCGCCGTCTCCTGCGGGTCGATCGCGTTCTCGCACGTCAACGACCCGGGATTCTGGATGTTCAAGGAGTACTTCAACCTGTCCGTCATCGACGCGATCAAGGCGCGTACCACCTACACCACCGTCCTCGCGATCCTGGGCCTCGGCGGTGTGCTGGTCCTGGAACAGGTGCTGGACGCCCTCAATGTCTGACGCCCAGTGTCCGACGCCCTCCGCCTCTGACCTCCCCCCGATCCATCGGAAGGACACCGCCCCGCAATGAGCCAGCCCGTCGTCACGAAGTTCTCCGTCCACCCGGTGGCCGGCCGGGACTCCATGCTCCTCAATCTCTCCGGCGCCCACGCCCCCTTCTTCACCCGCAACGTCGTCGTCCTAGAGGACTCCGAGGGACGTACCGGCCTCGGTGAGGTGCCGGGCGGCGCCCGCATCACCCAGACCCTCCGCGATGCCGAGGCCCTGGTCGTCGGTGCCCGCGTCGGCGACTACAAGCGTGTGCTGAGGGCGATCCACGACACCTTCGCCGACCGCGACTCGGGCGGCCGCGGCGCCCAGACCTTCGATCTCCGCACCACCGTGCACGCGGTCACCGCCGTCGAGTCGGCGCTGCTGGATCTGCTCGGCCAGCACCTCGACGTCCCCGTCGCCGCCTTGCTGGGGGATGGCCAACAGCGCGCAGCCGTAAGGGTGCTTGGCTATCTCTTCTACGTCGGCGATCCGGACCGCACCGACCTCGACTACGTCCGTGAAGCCGGCGCGGACGTCGAGTGGTACCGCGTGCGGCGCGAGGAGGCGCTGACCCCCGAGGCGATCGTCCGGCAGGCCGAGGCCGCCTACGACCACTACGGCTTCCGTGACTTCAAGCTGAAGGGCGGTGTCCTGGCGGGCGACGAGGAGGTGGAGGCCGTACGTGCCCTCAAGGAGCGGTTCCCCGACGCGCGGATCACCCTTGACCCGAACGGCGCCTGGTCCCTGCGCGAGGCGGTCGAGCTCTGCCGTCCGCTCGTCGGCACGCTCGCCTACGCCGAGGATCCCTGCGGTGCCGAAGGCGGTTACTCGGGCCGGGAGATCCTCGCCGAGTTCCGCCGCGCCACCGGGCTGCCCACCGCCACCAACATGATCGCCACGGACTGGCGGCAGTTGACCCACGCGCTGGCCCTCCAGTCGGTGTCGATCCCGCTCGCCGACCCGCATTTCTGGACCATGCAGGGCTCGGTCCGGGTCGCCCAGTTGTGCCACGCCATGGGGTTGACCTGGGGCTGCCACTCCAACAACCACTTCGACATCTCGCTCGCGATGATGACCCACTGCGGTGCCGCCGCCCCGGGCGAGTACAACGCCCTCGACACCCACTGGATCTGGCAGGAGGGCATGGAGCGGCTCACCGTCGAACCCCCGCGGATCGTCGGCGGCGAGGTCGCCGTCCCCAACGCGCCCGGCCTCGGGGTCCGACTGGACATGGATCGGCTGCTCGCGGCGCAGGAACTGCACGAGAAGGTCGCCTCGGCGGGTCGGGACGACGCCGTGGGGATGCGGTACCTGGTCAAGGACTGGGCCTTCGACGCCAAACGTCCCTGTCTCGTGCGCTGATCGGACCGGTTGCGGGAGCAGCGTCGGCACACCGTCGCTCCCGCACCCCGGCGTCGATCTCGTTGACATGGCCAAGACACCTCGCTAGCATCCGGCACACTCCGGAAAGCGCTTTCCAGTTCATGCCTCGACTTCCCCCCACGGGATCCACCCCCCACAAGAGGACCCGCACATGAACGCACGAAAGGCCGCAGCCGCCGCCAGATCGCGGCGGCCACCATCACCTGGACCCTGGAGCGAGCGAGCAACCCGACCGCGGACCAGCAGTCGGCGTACACACTGATCACCTCGGCCATGAACGCCGCGGTGGCCCGCTACAACAACCTCAGCGACCTGGGCAAGACCCTCACGGTCCGCTACGACACGGGCGTGCCCACCGCGGACGGCAACGTCAACGGGACCATCCGCTTCGGCACCGACCGCGGCTACATGACCGAGCGGACCGCTCTGCACGAGATCGCCCACACCATCGGCGTGGGCACCAACCCGGGCTGGTCCTCCCTGGGCGGCAGCGGCACCTGGACCGGTGCCCAGGCCACCGCCCTGGTCCGTCAGTACGACGGCTCCTCGGCCAAGTTGTCCACCGGCGGCGGGCACTTCTGGCCCTACGGCCTGAACCACGAGAACGAGTCCTCCGGTACGGCGGCCGACCGCCACGTGCGGATCGTCGCCGCGATGGTGCGTGACGGACTGTGAGCTGACGGGTTGATGTCCGGGGGCGAAAAACCGCCCCCGGACCCGGAGTTCGGGCGCAGGGCCGGTCCTCTCGGGGAAGGGCCCCTGTCGTCCGGCACCCCACGCGCGCACTGGAGGCTCCCTTGGACGTCCACGGCACACCCGACCCTTCCTGGCCCGGTCCGCTCTCCCGCCGCAGATTCCTCCAGGCGGCCGGCGTCACCGCCGGCGCCGTCGCGGCCGGCGGCCCGACCGCCTCGGCCACTCCCGCCCGCCCGGCCACGCTCACCCTGACCGCCGCCACCGGCGGCTCCGCGACGCTCTCCCCGGCCGGCGACCGGCTGATCGCCGAAGTGCAGAACCTTCTCTGGTCGATCCCGCGCACCGGCGGCGCCGCGATCCCGCTCACCCCGCCCGGCCTCCAACCCACCCGCCCGCAGTTCTCGCCCGACGGCAACCGCCTCGTGGTGTGCGCCTACCGCGGCGGCGGCTTCCACCTGTGGACACTGCGGCCCGACGGCGGCGAGGTGCGTCAACTCACCGACGGCCCCTGGGACGACCGCGGCCCCGCCTGGTCGCCGGACGGAACCCGGATCGCGTTCGCCTCCGAGCGCGGCGGTGACACCGTGACCGGCAGCCCGTACCGCGTCTGGGTCGTGGACGTGCGCACCGGAGCGCTGACCCGGCTCACTGGACACCCGGGGCAGCAGGGCCCGGCGCAGGGCGGCGCCTGGGAGGACTTCGACCCCACCTGGTCGGCGGACGGCGAGCGCGTGCTGTTCGTGCGCGCGGCCGTCACCGCCACCGGCACCCTGCGCGCCGACACCGTCGCCTCGGTCGCCGCCGACGGGACGGGACCGGTCGCCGCCGTGCACACCGACGACTCCGGTGCCCAGCTCATGACCCCGGCCGTCTCACCCGCCGGCCGCCTCGCCTACCTGCGCACCACGCCCACGCCCGCCGCCTCCTGCACCCTCGTCGTGGACGGCGCGCCCGTCCCCGTCGACGGCGACGTCCTGCCCGCCCCGCCCCGCTGGACCGACGGCGGACGGCTCCTGCTCGCGGTGGACGGCCGCTTCCGCCTGGTCGACCCCGAGGCCCCCGCGGCGGGGGAGGAGATCCCCTTCACGGCCGCCATGCCCGTCGAACGGCCCCGCTACCGCGGCAAGGCGTACGACTTCGAGGGCACCGGCGTCCGTCGCGTGCGCTCTCTGCACCTGCCCGCCCTCTCACCCGACGGCCGCAGCCTCGCCTTCGCCGCCCTGAACTCGCTGTGGACCGCCGGAACGTCGGGCGGGCGCCGGCCCCGGAAGATCCTCCAGGTCCTGCCCACCCGCTATGTGTCGGGGCCGGCCTGGACGCCTGACGGCACCGGGCTCCTGTACGCCGACGACCGCGACGGACTGTTCACCGTGCGGCGCCGCGAGCTCGACTCCGGAGAGGAGACCGTGCTCGCCGACGGCGGCCGGGTCTTCCCCGCGCTCTCGCCCGACGGGACCCGTCTCGCCTGCCTGGACATGACCGGCAACCTGGTCGTGCGGGACCTGCCCGAAGGCGGGGAGCGGATCCTCGCCGCCCCGCTCGGCTCGGGCGGTCTGCCCGGCCGCCCGAGCTGGTCCCCCGACGGGCGGTACGTCGCCCTGTGCGACCGCAACCGGCTCAACCAGCGCTTCCGGGAGGGCTACAACCTCATCCGGGTCGTCGACACCACCACCGGTACCGCCGCGCTGCACGCCCTCGCCCCGCACACCTCGCTGTCCGACCGCTACGACTCGGGCCCGGTCTGGTCGCCGGACGGCCGCTGGATGGCCGTCGTCGCCGAGTCCGCCCTGTGGCTGCTCCCGGTCCGCTCGGACGGCACGCCCGACGGGAAGCCGCGCCGCCTCACCGCCGAGCCCGCCGACCACCCCTCCTGGTCGGCCGACGCCCGCTCCCTGCTCTACCTCTCCGCAGGCACCCTCCGCCTGCTCGACGTCCGCAGCGGCAAGTCCCGTACCGTCAAAGTGCCGTTGGACTACCGGCGGCCCCGCCCCGCCGACACCCTCGTGCACGCCGGACGGTTCTGGGACGGCACCGGACCCGGCGTCCGCGAGGACGTCGACCTGCTGATCCGTGACGCCCGGATCGCGGAGGTCTCCCCGCACCGCGCCGGGCGGCCGGCCGTACGCCGGGTCGACGCGAGCGAGCGCACCGTGCTCCCCGGCCTGTGGGACGCCCACACCCACCCCTGGCAGAGCACCTACGGCGGACGGCAGACCGCGCTCCAGCTCGCCTACGGCATCACCACCGCCGTCTCCCTGGGCGGCTTCGCCTACGAGCAGGCCCGCATCCGCGAGGCGGTCGCCGCCGGTACGCTCGCCGGACCGCGGCTGCTGGCCACCGGCGAACTGCTCGACGGGGCCCGTGTCGCCTACAGCATGGGCCGCGCCCACCGCACCCCCGAGGGACTGCGGCGCTCACTGGCGCGCGGGGCGGCGCTGGACTGGGACTTCGTGAAGACATACGTCCGCGCCCCTGGCTGGGTGATGAAGGAGGCCGCGGACTTCGCGCACGACAGGCTCGGGGTGCGCAGCGGCAGCCACCTCTGCACACCGGGCGTGCAGCTCGGGCAGGACCTGACGACCCATCTTCAGGCCACGCAGCGGCTGGAGTTCGGGCACGCCACCTCCGCCACGGGCCGCGCCTACCAGGACGTCCACGAGATCTACACCGAGGCGGGCTTCCACCTGATCGCCACCCCTTTCACGGCACTCGCCCTGCTCGGCGCTGACCCCGCGCTCGCCGAGGACCGCCGGGTCACCACGCTGATGCCGCCGTGGGACACCGCGCTGGTCCGTCAGCAGGCCGGGCAGCCACCCACAGCCGCACAACTCACCACCCTGGACCGCGAGTCGGCCGTCTACCGGGGCATCCTCGCCGACGGCGGTCTCGTCGCGCTCGGCACCGACCAGCCGCTCGTGCCGGTCGGACTCCACCTCCACCTCGCCCTGCGCGCGCTGCACCGCGGCGGTCTCTCGCCGGCCGAGACCCTGCGCACCGCCACCCTGCTGCCCGCCCGCGTGTTCGGTGCGGACGCCGACCTCGGCACGCTGGAGGAGGGCAAGCTCGCCGACCTCACGATCGTGGACGGCGATCCCTTCACCGACTTCGACACCCTGATCCGCACGGAGACGGTACTGCGCGGGGGTGTGCCCTTCGAGCAGGCGGACCTCGTGGCCGCCTTCGACTCCGGGACGCGCACCGGCACCTCCTCCGGAGCGTCGTCCGACGCGGACTGGCTGGAGGTGAGCCGGCAGCTGCGGCGTGAGGGGTGCTGCGATCCGGGGACCGCGCTGTGAGAGAGGCACGGTGAGACCGGACCGACCTTGCACGCCCGGAGAAGCACGGTGACACCGGACAGACGCCTGCGCCCCCACGAGCCCCGGGACCTGACGCATCCGACTCCTGCGGGGCGCCTTCCGTCGGCTGTCGCCCCTCGGCCGGTCCCACGGCACGCCTCCCGGCTGCCGTGGGACTTCGGTGGGACGGCGTACGCGGTCGGGCCGTGCCGTACCTCCACCCGACCGCGTACGAGCCCGCTGC
Organism: Streptomyces sp. NPDC091972; assembly: GCF_044756385.1. NCBI lineage: Bacteria > Bacillati > Actinomycetota > Actinomycetes > Kitasatosporales > Streptomycetaceae > Streptomyces > Streptomyces sp. NPDC091972. The sequence continues at coordinate 401,372 of NZ_JBIVSV010000003.1, forward strand.
CGTACCTCCACCTGACCGCGTACTCGGCCCGGATCCCCGCATCCGCCGCGCCCCTGTGGAACGTGCGCCGGGCCGCACGTTCCGTGAGCGGCGCGTCGCACACTGCCCCGGTGCTGTGCGCCGACTGTTTGGGACGTCCCGGAAGTGGGACTCTGGGACGGGAGAGGCATCCGCCGAGGGGACCCGGGAGGCCCCGATGGGACGTGACGTGCCGGCCCTGGTGTTCACGCGGGAGGACCGCCGACGCTACCGGGACAAGATGCACACCTGCCTCGACGTCCTCGCGCAGATGCTGCGCGAGTCCGGGTTCGAGAGCGAGCGGCCGCAGGTCGGACTGGAGATCGAGCTCAACCTGGTCGGCGAGGACGGGCTCCCGGCGATGCGGAACACCGAGGTGCTCCAGGCCATCGCCGACCCCGCCTGGTCGAGCGAGCTGGGCCGCTTCAACCTGGAGATCAACATCCCGCCCCGGCGCCTCCTGTCCGGCGGCCCCGGTTCCTGGGAGCAGGAGATCCGGGACGCCCTGAACCACGCCGAGCAACGCGCCTCGGCGGTCGGCGCGCACCTCATCATGGTGGGCATCCTGCCGACGCTGAGGGAGTCGGACGTCGGCGAGACCGCCCTGTCCGGCGATCCGCGCTACCGGCTGCTCAACGAACAGATCTTCGCGGCCCGCGGCGAGGACCTGCGCATCAAGGTGGACGGCGTGGACCGGCTCGCGATGTACGCCGACGCCATCACCCCCGAGGCGGCCTGCACCAGCACGCAGTTCCATCTCCAGGTCGCCCCCAAGGAGTTCGCGGACTACTGGAACGCGGCCCAGGCCGTCGCGGGCGTGCAGATCGCCCTCGCGGCCAACTCGCCCTTCCTCTTCGGCAAGGAGCTGTGGCGCGAGACCCGCATCCCCCTCTTCGAGCAGGCCACCGACACCCGCCCCCAGGAGATCAAGGCACAGGGCGTCCGGCCCCGGGTGTGGTTCGGGGAGCGCTGGATCACCAGCGTCTTCGACCTGTTCGAGGAGAACGTCCGCTACTTCCCGGCCCTCCTGCCGATCTGCGACGACGAGGACCCGCAGGAGGCCCTGGACGGCGGCAGGGTCCCCGAACTCGGCGAACTGACCCTGCACAACGGCACGATCTACCGCTGGAACCGCCCGATCTACGCCGTCACCGACAGCGGCCCCCACCTGCGCATCGAGAACCGCGTGCTGCCCGCCGGACCCACGGTGGCCGACATCATCGCCAACGGCGCCTTCTACTACGGCCTGACCCGCGCCCTCGTCGACGAGGACCGGCCGGTGTGGACGCGGATGTCCTTCTCGGTCGCCGAGGAGAACCTGCACACCGCCGCCCGCGACGGCATCGACGCCCGCCTGTACTGGCCCGGCGTGGGCGAAGTGCCGGTCACCGAACTGGTGTTGCGGCGACTGCTGCCCCTCGCCCACCGGGGCCTGGAACTGGCCGGCATGGACGCGGAGTGGCGTGAGCCGCTGCTCGGCGTCGTCGAGCAGCGGTGCGTCACCGCCCGCAACGGCGCGCTGTGGCAGGCGGACATGGTCCACCACCTGGAGAAGACGGGCGCCGGCGACCGCCAGGAGGCGCTGCGGCGGATGACGATGACGTACATGGACTACATGCACCTCAACGCACCCGCCCACACCTGGCCCGTGGACTGATCAGCGCCACTCCTCCGCGGACGTCAACGGCACCGGATCCGGCCGCTCGGCCGACGTCGACAGCTCGATCCGCCGCCCCTCGGCCGACGAGCGCAGCAGTGCGGTCATCGTCTCCAGGACGTGCAGGGCGAGTTCACCGCTCGCGCGCGGTGCCCGCCGCTCGTCGGCGGCGACGAAGTCGAGCAGACCGACACCCCGGGCGGCACCGGCGTAGCCGGCGGAGGGCGGGAGTGTGCGCCACTCGGCCGCGCCGAGTTCGAGGAGCCGTACCTCGCCGTCGAAGTGGTTGGGGTCGGGGACCGTGAGGGTGCCCCGGTCGCCGTGGACCTCGATCGGCGCGGCCGTGGTGGCGACCCCGTCGAAGCTCGTCGTGATCGTCGTCAGGGCCCCGCCCTCGTGCTCCAGGACCCCGGACACATGGCTGTCCACCTCGACCGGTATCCGCTCGCCCGCGCGCGGGCCGGACCCGATGACCCGCTCGGTGCGGAGCCGGCTGGACGCTCCGGTCACGGCACGCACCGGACCCAGCAGGTGCACCAGGGAGGAGAGGTAGTAGGGCCCCATGTCCAGCAGGGGGCCGCCACCGGCCGTGTAGTAGAAGTCCGGGTGCGGATGCCACCGTTCGTGGCCCGGGGTGACCATGACGGCCGTGGCGAACAGCGGGCGGCCGACGGCTCCGGCCTCCACCGCCGCCCGTGCCGTCTGTACGCCGGTGCCCAGGACGGTGTCCGGCGCGCATCCCACTCCGACCGCCGCCTTGTCCGCCGCCTCCAGCACGGCGCGGGCGTCGGCCAGTTCGGCGGCCAGCGGCTTCTCGCCGTAGACGTTCTTGCCGTGGCCGACGGCACCGAGGGCGATCTCGGCGTGCGCCGCCGGGACGGTCAGGTTCAGCACCGTGTCGACGTCCGGGCTGCTCAGCAGTTCCGCGACCGACAGCGCCCGGACGCCCGGCAGTTCGGCGGCGACGGCGGCCGAGCGGGAGGCGTCCAGGTCGGCGACGGCCGTGACGCGCACGGCGGAGCGGCCGACGAGCGTGTCCAGGTAGGCGCGGGAGATGACACCGAGACCTATGACGCCGATGCGGTGCGGGTCGCCCACAGCATGCCCCTTTCTATGACGGTACGGACGGCGGGGTGTTCAAGGACGTCGAGGCTGTGCCCGGGAGTCGTCACCACGACACGTCCTGCGCCCCACCTGCGGGTCCAGACCGCCGGTGAGGTGACCGGACGGTGCCAGGGCTGCCACGGCCGGGCGGGATGGGTGGTGGTGGCGAGGACGTCGATGAGGTCGTCGTGGAGCACCCAGTACTGCTCGGTGTGCAGTTCGAAGTCCTCGATGCCCGCGGTGACGGGGTGTTCGCGGCCGAGACCGGTGACGGTGACGGTGTGCGGCAGGAAGTTGTCCTCCTCGCCGCCCCGCCGCTCGCACGGCTCCTTGCCGGGATGGGTCGCGAACTGGCCGCCCACCAGGTGGAGATAGTCGGAACTGGCGCGGAACGAGTCGGCGATACCGCCGTGCCAGCCGGTGAGGCCGGTACCGGCCACCACGGCAGCGCTCAGTCCCGCCACCTGCTCGGCGGTGATCTCGGACATGGTCACGCACTGCACGACGAGGTCGGTGGCGGCCATCTCGTCGGCGTCGGCGTAGACGTCGGTGGACTCCTCGATCCGGACGTCGTAGCCGTTGCTCTCCAGGAAGGGCAGGAACAGCTCCGTGGCCTTGACCGGCTGGTGTCCCTCCCAGCCGCCTCGGACCACCAGGGCTTTCTTCCGTGTCATCTTGTTCCTTCGCGGGCCGGGACAGGTTTCCTGGGTGAGATCCCCCGGGCGGGTCGGGGGAAATCCCCGTTCCGGCACCCGGTCCCGGGCACGAACAGTCGGACCGGGGACGGGATTTCGACAATCTCGACTTTGGTATGGACCTGTCAATCACCAGTGGCTAGGCTCTGCCGGGCCACACTGAGAGCGCTCTCAGAGAACACTGCCATCCCGTTGAACGACGAAGGGCAATCTCCATGAGACGCACCCGAATCATGCGCGCGGGCCTCGCCGTGCTGCTTCTGATCGGCGCCGGCGCGGCCGCGGGCACGGTGCCCGCCACCGCCGACGAGAAGGCGCCCGCCTCCGCCGGCATCCTCACCGCGATGCAGCGGGACCTCGGCCTCTCGCCCCAGGCGGCCGTGACGAGGCTGGCCGCCGAGCGCAAGGCCACGGCGCTCGAACCGAAGGTACGCCGGACCGCGGGCGCCTCCTACGGCGGTTCCTGGTTCGACGCCGCCAAGGGCACGCTGACCGTCGCCGTCACCCCCGCCATCTCCGACACCGCCCTGCGCGAGATACGCGCCACCGGCGCCACGGTCCGCACCGTCGCCCACAGCGCCCGCGAACTCTCCGCCACCCAGGCCCGCCTGGACGCGCTCCCCGCACCGGACGCCGTGAGCAGTTGGCACGTCGACCCCAAGGCCGCCACGGTCGTGGTGAACGTCGTCAGCGGACGGGAGCGTGACAACGATGTCCGGAAGTTCGTCGCACGGGCCCGGGCGGCAGGCCCCGTGACCGTGCGGGAGGTGGCCGCCGCGCCGACCACCTTCGCCGCCGGAACCGTCGGCGGCGACCCCTACTACACCGGCAACGTCCGCTGTTCCATCGGCTTCTCGGTCTACGGCGGCTTCGTCACCGCCGGCCACTGCGACCAGCACACCGGCAGCGTCTACGGCTGGGACCGCAGCTACGTCGGCAACTTCCAGGGCTCGTCGTTCCCGGAGAACGACTACGCCTGGGTCAACGTGGGCAGCGGCTGGTGGACCGTCCCGGTCGTGCTCGGCTGGGGCACCGTCTCCGACCAGCTCGTGCGCGGCTCGAACGTGGCCCCCGTCGGCGCCTCGATCTGCCGCTCGGGCTCGACGACCCACTGGCACTGCGGCACGGTCCTCGCCATGAACGAGACCGTCAACTACAGCCAGGGCGCGGTGCGTCAGATGACCAAGACCAGCGTCTGCGCCGAACCCGGCGACTCCGGCGGCTCGTTCATCAGCGGCGACCAGGCCCAGGGCGTCACCTCCGGAGGCTGGGGCAACTGCTCCAGCGGCGGCGAGACCTGGTTCCAGCCGGTCAACGAGATCCTGAACCGGTACGGGTTGACCCTGCACACGGCCTGAGCGCCTGTCCGGGCCCGGCCCGCGGGCCGGGCCCGTCAGGTGACGTCGGCCACCGAGAACACCCCCGGGCCGCTGACCCCGTACAGGACGTTCCCCACCAGGAGCGGGGGCACCGCGCTCGGTGACAGTTCCTCGAAGGATCGGCCGGCCGTGTCGAAGGACGGGGCGGTGCGGCCGATCTCCTTGCCGGTCGCCGGGTCGAGGGCCAGCACGCTGGTGTCCGGCATCGTCACGTACAACCGGCCCGCGTGGTACGAGGGTTCGCTGAAGACGCGCAGGTCGCGGGAGCTGGACCACAGCGGCTTGCCGCGCTTGACGTCGAGGGCGAGCAGGGTCTCGTTGCCGTAGTCGAAGATGTACATGGTGTCGCCGTGCACCAGCGGCGGCGCCTCGGGCTCCACGCTCCAGGGGAAGTCGATCCGGCGGGTCCTGCCGCTGCTGAGGTCCTGGACGAAGAAGGCGGCGGACACGCCGGAGTCGTCCTCCCAGCGCGCGTAGTACGCCGTGCCCGCGTGGACCGTCGCCAGCCACAGGTCACCCTTCGGCGCGTCGACACTGCCCAGAGTCCTGCCGGTGCGCGCGTCGAGGCGGGCGATGCCGCCCTCGCCGCCGCGCAGATCGGCGTAGAGCGTGTCCTCGGGGCCCTCGTGGAAGGGGCTCGACGAGCTGGAGGTCAGCTCGCGCCGCCACAACTCCTTGCCCGTGCGCGGCTCGTAGGCGGCGTAGCGAGCCGTGTCGGACAGGCCCAGCTCGTCCAGGCGGACCACGAGCACACCGCTCAGGTACGTGAACTCGCCCAGCGGGCCCTTCAGATGCCACAGACGCTCGCCGGTCCTGCCGTCGAAGGCGTCGACGCCCTGCGAACGGTCCGCGCTGTACACGAACACCACACCGTCATGGACCACGGGCTCGCGCACCGAGAGAACGCTGACCTGCGCGCGGCTCATGGGCCTGGTCCAGTCGACGTCGCCCGTCGCCGGGTCGAGCCGCATCAGGGCGACATGTCCGGAGGCGCAGAAGACGCCCAGCGCGTCCGGGGTGCACGACGCGCCGGGGCCCGTCCGCGCGTCCTTCCCGTCCGACTCCAGCGCGTTGTGCCAGGGGCGCCAGCCCGCCGGTGCCGTCCCGCCGGGTGCCGTCGTCCGCGGAGCGAGGGCGTCGAACGCGTCGCCCGAGCGCGCCGGTTCCTCGCCCACCACGGCGACCGCGGCCGCCCCGGCCCCGCCGAGGAGTGCCAGGGCGGCCACGGCGGCCCACAGTTTCCGGCCGCGGCGCCCGCGCCGGACCGGTCCGGTGGCGTCGCCGAGCGGTGAGGTCACCGCGTCCGTCGGCGGCAGCGGCTCAGCCGGTGACACCTCCTGGCCCGGCCGCCCCTCGGGCAGTTCCGCCGGGAGCGCCGCCAGCAGCTCCAGGACCTCGCCGGACGTCGGCCGGTCCGCGGGCTCCTTCGCCAGACAGCGGGAGACCAACGGACGCAACTGCGCGGGCAGTTCACCGAGCCGCGGCTCGCCGTGCACGGTGTTGTACGCGGCCAGGTAGGCGTTCTCCGCCTCGAAGGGGCTGTGCCCGGTCGCCGCGTACACGAGCACCGCGCCCAGCGAGAACACGTCCACCGCGGACCCGACCTCGTGCGGGCGGCTGAACTGCTCCGGTGCCATGAAGGGCGGTGACCCCATCACCATGCCGGTCTGGGTGCGCACGTCGCTGTCGGCCGCGCGCGAGATGCCGAAGTCGATGACGCGTACGGCGCCGTCGTCCCCCTCGCCGTCCAGGAGGAGCACATTGCTCGGCTTGAGGTCCCGGTGCACGACCTGCGCACGGTGGATCTCCCGCAGGGCCTCGGCGAGTTCGGTGCCGAGCCGGCGCAGGGCGGGCCACTCCAGCGGCCCGGACCCGTCGACCAGTTCCGCGAGGGTGCGGCCCGGGACGAACGCGGTGGCCATCCAGGGCCGTACCGCCTCTGGGTCCGCGTCCACGACCGGTGCGGTGAACGCTCCGCTGACCCGGCGCGCGGCGGCGATCTCCTGCCGGAACCTGGCCCGGAACTCGGGGTTGTCGGCGTACCGGGTGTGCACGACCTTGACCGCGACGGCCCGTCCCGAGGCCGATCTGCCGAGATAGACGACACCCATGCCGCCGGTCCCGATCCGCGATTCGATCCGGTAGCCGCCGACGGACTCCGGGTCGTTCTCGCGCAGGGTCACCGTGTCTCCTTCACCGCTTCTGGCCAGGACAACTGCGGTCCGGACGCTTCTGACAGGGACCCCTCACTCTAGAGGGGCCCCTGTCCACGGGGACCCCGATCCCGGGCCTGCCGTCCCCCTGACGCCGCGGTCCCAGGGTTCTCCAGGGGAACGCAAGGGGTCGATCCCGGCACGTGGCCCTATTCTGAGGAGGCATGAAGGGGGCTCGGGGCGGGAGTGCGTTCGGTGGAACACCTGAATCCGAGGGGTCGTTCGGTCCGCTCGTCGTCGCCGGACAGCCGATGTACCTGAGGGCCGCGCAGGTCGAGCTTCCCGCGGAGAACCCCGACCCGACCGTGCTGCCCACCATCACACTGCTGGGCCGCGGCTGGGGCCCCGGCGGCGACCCCGGTGAACTCCCGCTGCCGCCCGGGCAGTTGCTCGCCGGCCAGTACCGGCTGATCCGGCCGCTCGGGTACGGCGGGATGGGCGAGGTGTACCTCGCGCTCGACACCAAGGTCGACAACCGCGAGGTCGCCATCAAGATGCTGCACCCCGACCAGGCGGCGGCCGCGGCGGGTGCGCTGGCCCGGGAGCGGCGGGCCCTCGTCGACCTCGGCCACGACGACATCATCCGCGTCTTCAACTACGGGCATCACCCGGAGGTGGGCGACTTCCTCGTCCTCCAGTACGTGGACGGGCTCACGCTGGAGGAGGTGCGGGCGCGGGCGCGGCTCAACCCCGCGGAGTTCGGCGACCAGCGCTTCCACGAGTTCGTGCTCGCCTACGGCGTGCGGATCCTGTCCGCCCTCGCGTATCTGCACGCCGACCGGCCCGGCAAGGTCTACGGCGACCTCAAGCCGGACAACGTCATGCACGACGGCACCACGACGAAGATCATCGACGTGGGCAGCGTACGGCCGGCCGGGGCACCCGGGATGACCACGCCCGGCTTCAGCGCCCCGACCGTGGGCCCGAACGGCGAGTCCAGGCAGCAGGACGACCTCTTCAGCCTGGGCGAAACCCTGCGCCGCCTGAGCGGATTGGGCACGTCGGCGGAGGACCTGGCTCGGTTGGGGGACCTCGGGGTGTTGGGGGAGGGAGCGGGGGAGAGCGCTGGGAGACCGGCGGGGGAAGCGGGTGGTGAGGGGGTGGGCGGGTCGACGGGGGCCGGACCCGGAAGGGCGGCCGGAGTGAACGGGGCGGGGAGCGCGCGGGAGGGTGTCGGCCGGCCTGCCGGGGCGGGCGCCGCGGGGACGACCGGGGTGGGCGCCGGGAAGGCCGCGGAGGGCGATCCCGGCACTGCGGCGAACGGCGAGGTGGCACGGGCCGCCGGGGGTGCCCTGTCCGCCGCCGAACAGGCGCGGGTCGTCCGGACGGCCCTGGCCGCGGGTGGGACGCCGCCCGGCCGGAGGGCGCGGACCGGTGAGGAGCCGGGTGGCGGCGAGGGCGTGCGGGGTGCCGTCCCGGGACCGGGCGCCGAGGGGCTGCTGGACGTCGGCGGGGCATCGGGTGCGCCCCCGGCGCAGGGTGTTCCCGAGGCGCCGGGGAGGGATCAGGAACCCGGCGACGGACGAGTCCCGCGGTCCGGACCCGCCCGGGGCGACGCGGCGGAACCCGGACCGCCGCCGGGGGCGCCCGCCGAAGAGCCCTGGCGGCCCACCGACGCCACCGCCCCCGTCCCTCGTGGCCTCGGGCTCCTCTCGCTCGCCCGTGTGCTGCACCGGGCCACGTCGAGCCGACCCGCCGGACGGTTCGCCGACGCCCGGGAGATGGAGCAGCAACTGCGGGGCGTGTTCAGGGAGTTGCGGTCACTGAGAACCGGTGCCGAGACCTTCGAGCCGTCGCCGCTCTTCCTCCAGTCGGCCTACGCCCTCGACGGCGCCCTCGGCTCCGCGCCACCCCTCGTGCACTGGACCGCCCCCGACGCGCCCTCCCCGTTCGCCCCGCCCTCGCCCGTCGAGGTCGCCCAGCGCCTGCCCGTGCCGCGCCCCGACCCCCACGACGAGCACCACGCCGAACTGAGCAGGCTCGCCGACGCCGCCCCGGAGGCCCTGCTCCAGCACATCGGTGACTGGCGGGCCTCCACGGAGGTCCACCTCCTGCGCTGCCGGCTGCGGTTGCGCAACCCGGCCGACGGACCGGATGCCGCCGAACGCGAACTCCGGGCGGCCGAGGCCCGGATCGGCCCCCGCCGCGCCCCGTACGACTGGCGGCTTGACTGGCACCACGGCCTCCTCGCCCTCGCCCGCGACGAAGTCGCAGCGGCCCGGCGGCACTTCGACCGGGTGTACGCGGCGATCCCCGGCGAGTACGCGCCCAAGCTGGCCCTCGGACACTGCGCGGAACGCCTCGGACGCCGGCACGAGGCCCTGACCTTCTACGAGGCGGTCCGGCTGCGCAACCCGTCCCTGGGCAGCGCGGCCTTCGGCGCCGCACGGTCCCGGCTCGCGCTGGACGGCGAGAGGGCGCGCGAGGAGGCCGTACGCGAACTGGACGCCGTACCGCAGCACTCGCGGCACCGGACCGCCGCGCGTACCGCGGCCGTGCGGATCGGCATCGAGTACGTGCGCAGGGCCGGACGGGACGACGAGGTGCCGCAGCGGCTCCACGAGGTGGTCGGGCGCCTCGCCCTGCTCTTCCACGCGCACGGCCTGACCGACGAGGAGGCCAGGGTGCGGATGACCGTCGAGGTCTGGGAGGCCGTACAGGGCGCCCTCGCCCGCGGCGCCCTCGACGCGGCGGGCCTCGCGGCCCTGTCCGCCGGCGCGGACCCCCGGCTCGGCCTCCCGCCCGACGAACACGGCCTGCGGGAGACCCTGTCCCGCCGCTATGTCACCCTCGCCCACCAGGCCGCCCGCTCCGCCGCCCCCGAGGACGCGGCCGTGGCCGAGATCCTCCTGGACCGCGCCTACGAGGTCCGCCCGCTCGCCTTCCGACACCACAGGGACAGCCCATGGCTCGGCAAGAGAGTCGCCGACTGGCTCCGGACGGCCGCTTACGGACCGTCGCACAAGGCACCCTCCGCCTCACGCGGGCAGTCGCCGCCGTAACCGCCGAACTCGGCCGCCGCGTCCACCGCTACGCCTGGCCCTCCGAGCACGGCCGGCCCAACCGCGCCTACCTGCGGGACCGGCTCGTCGCGCTGCCGCTGCTCGCCGTGCTGGCCTTCGGCGCGCTCGGCTGGGCCTACGCGGACGTGCGCGGCGACTCGGCGTACATCCGGGAACGCGCGGCGCCCGCGCTGGTCGACCTCGCTGACGCCCGGGCCTCGCTGCTCATCGCGCACGGCGAGGCCGAACGGAACCTCGCCGAGGGACGGGCGGCCGAGCTCAGCGGGCTCAGCGAGCGGTACCGGACCCGGATCGCCCGCGCCACGCAGAGCCTGAACCAGGTCACCCGCAGCGGAGCCCTCACCGTGGCCGAGGAACAGGAACTGCGGGTCGTGTCCGCGCTGGTCGTCGACTACACCGGCTGGATCGGCCGGGCCCAGGGCCACGCCACCGACCTGGTCCTGCGCGACGCCGAACTCACCTACGCGCGCAGCATGCTCTGCTCGCGGGCCGCCGCGGCGACCGACAGCGATCCCTACCCGGCCTGTCCGGCCGCGACCGGCTCCGCCGCCACCTCGATCGTCGACCGGGTGACCGGCCTGGAGGGGCGGCTGCGCGCACGCCTCGCCGACCGGGCCGCCTGGGGCGCGGACACCATCGCCGCGACCGTGACCGGCACGCTCGCCCTCGCCCTGCTCGGCACCGGGCTGTGGCGGACGGTGTCCTTCCTGCGCCGCCGCTTCCGGATCCGGCTGAGCATCCCCCTCACGGCCGCCGCGCTGCCGCTGCTCGCCGTGCCGTTCCTGGCGGTCGACGCCCTGCTCGCCCTGCACGCCCAGCACGAGACGGTCCCCGTCGCGGACGCGCTGGCCGAGCGGACCTCGCCCGCGACGGAGACGGTCGCCGAGGAGCGGCCCTTCGCCGGACCGGAACCGCAGGCCATCGAGACGCTCCGGGCCCGGATCGACGAGGGCCTGGCGGACGGACGGCTCGCCTTCCTCGACGGCATCGCCCCGTTCGTGTTCCCCACGGGCCTGGTCGGCGCGGCCGTGATCGCCGGCACGCTGCACGCCTACCGCCGTGAGTACCTCGTCGTCGCCCGGCCGGGAGCCGTCGCATGAGCCGTGTCCTGCGCGTCCTGCTCGTGGCGTGTCTGCTCGCCCTGGTCCCCGGCTGCGGGTCGGACAGCCGCGACCCGCTGGTCGTCCTCGGCCCCTGGACCGGGGAGGAGGGCAAGGCCTTCGAAGCCGTCCTCGACAAACTGGACGACGGGACCGGACGGACGTACACCTACGAGGGCACCCGCTCGTTGCGCGAGACGCTCGTCTCACAGCTGGAGGCCGACGACCCGCCCGACGTGGCGGTCCTCAACAGCATCGGCGAACTCACCGAGTACGCCCGCCGCGACAAGCTCAGGCCGCTCGACACGGAGACCGCCCAGCGCGCCTTCCCGCCCTGGGTGCCGGTGCTGATCGTGGACAACAAGGCACGCCCGTACTGGGTGCCGCTGAAGGCCGACCTCAAGAGCCTGGTGTGGAGCAAACGGGACGCGCCCGACGACCGGCCCGCCTGGTGCGTGGGGCTCGCCTCCCAGGCCACCTCCGGCTGGCCCGGCACCGACTGGATCGAGGACCTCGTGCTCCACCAGGCGGGCCCCACCCTCTACGACGAGTGGGCCAGGGGCCGCCTCGACTGGCGCGACCCGGCCGTCGAACGCGCCTGGACGACCTGGGCGCACCTGCTCGGCAAGCGTTCCCCGGAGTCGGTGGAAAGCTCCCTGACGACCTCGTTCGAGGGCGTGCCGGGGGCCGACGGGCAGCCGCGCGGCCTGCTCGACTCACCCGGGTTCGCCTGCTCGCACGAGCACCAGAGCGCCTTCATCCGCTACGTCTACGCGGGCGACGACGTGAAGGTGGAGCCGTCGGCCCGTTATCTGGACGGGCCGTCCGCGTACCGGGACGCCTTCGAGGTGGCGGGGGACATGGCCGCCGTCTTCAGCGACGACCCGGACGCCCAGCAGCTCGTGGAGCGACTGTCCAGCCCGGCCGGGCGGGAGCTGTGGTGGGCGGAGGCGGAGCCCGCGGTACGGCCGCTGTTCCCGGCCACGGCCGGGCTGTCGCCGCCGGACTCCGCGACGCCGGTCGAGCGGAGGATCGACTCCCTGCTCTCCGGCGCCCGCGTCCTCTGCTTCGACGCCTCCGACGTGATGCCGCCCGAACTCCGCGACGCCTTCCACCGAGCGGTCCTGGAGTTCTTCCGCGACCCGACGCAGCGACAACTCACCTCGCTCCTCGCGCAGTTGGAGACAGTACGGGTCCAGGCGAACAGGGACTCCGGCACCGACCCCACGTTCCGGCCACCGCAGCACATCTGCGAGTGAGCGGTCCGGGCAGGGCACGTCCACGTCGTGGCGCGGTGTGTGGGCGAGGGCCGGCCTGACATGGTGGTGTCATGTGCTGGAGTGCGACAGCGGATCTCGTGGCGGGCGCGGCCGTCGCGTCCGTCGGTGCGGCCTGTGTGATCCGGACCCGCCGCCCCGAGGAACTGCCCCTGGCCGCGCTGCCCCTGCTGCTCGGCGCCCACCAACTCGTCGAGGCACGGATCTGGCACCAGGGAGGCGGAACCGGCGCGGCCACCGTCGCCTGGGCCGTCATCGCCCTGCCCGTGCTCGCCGTGTGGGTGCCGGTGGGCGTGTGGTGCGCCGCCGGTCGCCGGGCCGTACGCCGCCGGGTGGCGGGGCTGGTGGCGGTGGGCGCGCTGACCTCCGCCCTCCTCGCCCACGGCCTCGCCACCCGGCCCGTCCGGGCCGAGATCCGCGGCCACACGATGGCCTATGTCATCGGGCTGCCCAGGCCGGAACTGCTCGTGGCGGGCTACCTGGTCGCCACGGTCGGCGCGCTGCTGCTCTCCGGCGACCGTTGGCTGACCGTGCTCGGCGTCCTGGCCGGGACCGGCGCCCTGGTGTGCTGGCTGCTGTGGCGGCTGGAGTTCGTGTCGACCTGGTGTGCGCTGGCGGCGGTCTGCTCGGTGGTCCTGTACGGCTGGGTGAGCAGGCGTCCGGTTCCCGCGGGCCTTTCCGGCGGACACCCGCCGTCCGTGGACGTACGTTGACATCGCCGCGCCGGAAGCCGCCGAGTACAGCGTCTGAAGCCGCCGAGTGCCGTGCCGGAGGCGGTCAAGCGCCGTTCCGAAGGCCGCCGGTCGGGACGGTGGCGCGTCAGCGGGGCCGGTACCCCTTCGGCAGGGGCATGCCGCGTTCGGCCATGATCCGCCGTACCCGGTTCGGGTAGTCGGTGATGACGCCGTCGACGCCCATGTCCATGAGCGCCTCCACGGTGGCCGGGTCGTCGCAGGTCCACGGGATGACCTTCAGGCCCCGGGCGTGGGCCGCCTCGACCATCGTGCGGTCGGCGTAGAAGCGGAAGCCGGGGTCGCCGACCTTGCCGCTCTGCGGGAAGCCGTAGTTGGGGGAGAGGGCCTGGACACCGGGGATCGTGGCGGCCGCCCGGACGAAGTCGCCGCCGTAGTCGTCGGCGTCGATGCCGCCGAGCCACGGGGACGCGCCCGGCTTGCCGACCTGGAGGAAGTCGTAGTTGGTGAGGGCGACGAGCGGCCACTTCGGCGCCAGCCGGTGCATCTCCCTGAGCGCGCCCCAGTCGAAGGACTGGATGGTGACCTGGTCCTCGATGCCGGAGCGGTGGATCTCGTCGTGGACGCGCCGCACGAACAGCTCACGTGGCGCGGTCTGTTCGGGCGCCCCGGCCTCGACCTTCGTCTCGATGTTGAGCCTGACCCGCTTGGCGCGGTAGCTCTTCACCAGGTTCAGCACGTCCTTCAGCTCGACGATCCGGAAGCCCTTGACCACTTCCTGCTCGGGGAAGCCCGGCAGTTGCTGGTAACCGCAGTCCATCGTCCTGATCTGAGCCAGCGTCAGGTCCTTGATGTACTTGCCGACGTACGGGTACATCGGGTCCCCTGCCGTCACCGGCCCGGTGTCGCGGCACTTGACCGCGCTGATCTGCCGGTCGTGGTTGACGACGACCTTCAGGTCCCTGGTGACATGGGTGTCCAGCTCCAGCGTGGACACCCCGAGGCGCATCGCCTTCCCGAAGCCCTCCAGGGACTCCTCGGTGGTCATGCCGATACCGCCGCGGTGCGCCTGGAGGTCGAAGTGCGGCTTCCCTCTCGGGGGTTGGTGGCCGTCGTACGCCGTCACGGGCGGGGCGGCGGACAGGGCGAGCACCAGCGCCAGGCCGGCGAGGACATGTCTTGCGGACATCGGCACCTCACTCGAGTGGGTCGGGACGCCCACAGACGCTAGCGGGGCCGCGGACCGGTTCAACCCCCCCCCCGGACGTGATCCCCCCGTGAATGTCCGGGGAACGCCGTTCCTCCGCCGTCAGGGGGTGGGGATGCCCGCGGGACGGGCCGGGCGGCCGAGGCGGACCGGGACGCCGGGGGAGTACAGGACGCTGACCGGGGCGTCGGCGGGGGCGGGCAGGCCGGCCGCGGTGACCAGGTTTTGCTCGCAGGTGAGGAGGTCGGCGCGGTACAGGGGCCAGCGCGGATGGTCGTTGGGCAGGTAGGCCAGGGGCTCGGGGCCGCCGAAGAAGGCGTTGTGCATGCCCCAGCGGGCGGTCAGGAAGTGCTCGAGCGCGGTCGGCTCCCCGATGCGTTCACCGATGCGGACCGTGATGAGGCTGCGGGCGCCCCGCGGCCCGGGCCAGCGGCGGGAGCTGCGGTAGGTGACGGTGTCACCCGCCGTGCGGACACTCATCCGGGACCAGAGGTACGGCAGCCGGAAGCCGACGCGTCCCATCACCACCGGGATCAGCCGGGAGGCGTCCATCGAGCGGAACACCACCCCGCGCCGCCCGTGCCCGTCCACCGAGTACAGGCGCACGTTGGTCTCCGGGAAGGTCCCGAGATACGGCACCCCCGGCAGCCCCAGCCAGCCGACCCGGTGCATCCGGAACGCGACCAGCCCGACGTAGGTGAGCCCGTCGTGGGTGTCGGGGACCGTGCCGCGCGGCAACAGCCCCGCCACGACCGCCGGTTCGACGGCCCAGTGGACGAAGGCGAGGTCGAGCCACTGCTGGGTGAGCAGCGGGACCCGTATGAGGGAGGGGGCGTCCGGGGTGACGGGAGAGAGGTTCGGCACGGGGTCCAGGGTGGCAGAGACCGGCCGTGTCCGGCGCGGTGGCGGGCGGGGACGAACGACGGCGTCCGGCGCGGTGGTGGGCGGGGACGAACGACGGCGTCCGACCGGGCCACGCGGCCCGGTCGGACGCCGTCCTGTCCGGCGGTGTCAGTTGCGGCGGCCCGCCGCGTCCTGCACCGCGGTCTCCCGGTCACCGCCGGAGACCGGAGCGGGGGAGGCGGGCGTCTCCTTCGCCCGGTCCGCGTGCCCCGGCCACCAGGCCGCGTGACCGATCAGGGCGGTGAGGCTGGGGGTGAAGAACATCGCCATGACGAAGGCGGCGACGGCGATGCCGAAGGAGACCGCGAAGCCCATCTCCGTCAGCAGGGCGTTGCCGGCCAGCATCATCGTGGCGAAGGTCGCCGCCAGGATGAAGCCCGCCGCGGCCACCGTGGGACCGGCGTGCCGCAGCGCCATACCGGCCGCCTCACGGGGTTCGCGGCCCTCACGCGCCTCCTCCCGCAGCCGGGCGATCATGAGGATGTTGTAGTCCGTGCCGATGGCGACCACGAACAGGTACATGATCACCGGCAGCATGAACATCAGGCCCGAGTGTCCCTGTCCGTCCTGGAAGATCCAGACCGTGGCACCGAGCGTGGCGCCGAAGCCGAGACCCACCGACGCCATCAGGTACAGGGGGGCCACCACACTGCGCAGCAGCAGACCCAGGATGAGCATGATGAGCGCGGCGGCGACGGGGAAGACCGTCCGGTAGTCGTGGTTGACCGCCGTGTCGATGTCCTTGAAGATCGAGGACATTCCGCCGACCAGGGCCTCGGTGCCGGCCGGGGCGTCGGAGTGCGCGACCTCGCGGACCCGGCCCACCGTCTCGATGGCCTTGTCCGTGGACGCCTCGTACTTGAGGGTGACGGTGAAGTCGACGGTGGTGCCGTCCTTGCTCACCTGCGACTGCCGAGCGTTCGCGACGCCGTCCACGGCCCCGAGCTTCTTCACGTACGCGCCGAAGGCGGCCTTGTCGAGCGGCTTGCCGTCGGTGCTGGACAGGTAGACGTCGGTCGGCGCGGCGGCACCCGCCGAGTACGCCTTCTGCATCTCGTCCTGGACGACCATCGACTCCTTGGTCTTGGGCATGGAGCCGGACGCCAGGTCGAACGTGGCGTTGTAGCCGAACGTCCCGAGCGAGAGCACCAGCAGGACGATCCCGGAGAGCGCGGCGGTGAGCGCCGGACGGTTGCGCACCCCACGGCCCAGGGCGGCGAACCGGGCGTTCTCCGGCTCGCGCTGCCAGGACTTCGACGGCCAGAAGACCTTCGGGCCGATGAGGGAGACGACGGCCGGGATCAGCGTCAGACCCGCGATCAGGGTGACGGTGACCGCGATCGCGAGCGCCGGGCCCATCTGCTTGAGGAAGCCCAGCGTCGACAGGACCAGCGCGAGGAACGCGATGATGACCGCTCCGGCGGCGGAGGCGATGGCCTCGCCGACCCGGTCGACCGCGTTGATCATGGCCTGCTTCGGTTCGTCGCCGAGGCGCAGGCGTTCGCGGTAGCGGAACATCAGGAACAGGAAGTAGTCCGTGCCCACGCCGAAGAGCACGACGATCAGGATCGACGAGATCGAGCTGTTGGCCTGGAGGTCGAACAGCTTGGTGGCGTACGCGATCAGCCCGTTGGCGATCGCCGACACCAGGCCGATCGTGATCAGCGGCAGGACGGCCAGGATCGGCGCCCGGAAGATGATCAGCAGGGTCACCAGGATGATGACGAAGGTGCCGATGCCGATCAGGGCCTCGCCGCGCTTGGACGAGTCCTGCTGGTCGAGGGCCTGGGCGGCGGAACCGCCGAGTTTGACCTCGAGGTCCGTGCCCTTGGCGAGCTGCTTGACGTCGTCACGCAGCACCTTGGCCGCGTCGGCCTGTTCGGGCTGGCCGGCCTTCTTGCTGTCCATCTGGACCAGGGTGAGGGCGTACCTGCCGTCCGAGGACGGCTGGCCGGGGACGACCTTCTGCACCTGGTCGATCTTCTTCTTGCCCAGCTCGGAGGTGATCCGGGCGACGTCCTTCTGGTCGGCGGCGGTCAGCTTGCCGCCGTCGGTGCGCTGGTACAGCGCGATCGCGGAGGGGGTGAAGGCGCTGGGGAACGCCTTCTCCTGGACCTCGGCCGCTTTGATGGACTCGTAACTCTTGGGGAGAAAACTGCTCTCGTCGCTGTTCGAGGGCAGGCTCGGAGCAGTGGCCACGATCGCGACAGCGGCGATCAGCCACGCAACGATCGTCCAGACGGGATGTCGGACGACTACGTTGCCAATACGTCGGAACATGCGGAAGGTCCTCCTGGGAAGGAAGATCACCGCAGCCCGGGGAGCGGACCCTGGCATCGGCGACCCCCGGCGGTCCCTCTGGGTTCCCCCCGTCGGACGGCCGGAATGGTTGTCTTGAGCTCTCATCCTAGAGATCACCGATCAAGATCGCTCAACCGGGAGTCGGTCCGCCCGGACGGACCGCCGACCCGTCCGCGGGCGGCCCCGGTCCGCGGGAGCCCGGCCGGGAACGGGCCGGCGGGGTGAGAGCCGCCTCGGCGCCGGGCGACTCGCTGTGCTTTGGCTCACCCGGTGCCCCATTTATTTACTAGGACGTCCTACTATTTTCTCAGCCCGCGTTCTTCGACGTGTCCTGGGAAGGCTCCGCCATGAGCGATCTGCATCGCCCCGTCCACCCCGTCCGCCTGGTCACCGCCTCGGCACTGTTCGACGGGCACGACGCCTCGATCAACATCATGCGGCGGATCTTCCAGTCGCAGGGCGCCGAGGTCATCCACCTCGGCCACAACCGGTCCGTGCGGGAGGTCGTGGACGCGGCTCTCGAGGAGGACGCGCACGGCGTGGCGGTCTCGTCCTACCAGGGCGGACACGTGGAGTACTTCGAGTACCTGGTCGCCTCGCTCCGCAAGCAGGGCGCGGAGCACATCCGGGTGGTGGGCGGCGGGGGCGGAGTCATCGTGCCCGACGAGATCGCCCGGCTCCGGGAGAGCGGGGTGACCATCTTCTCGCCCGAGGACGGTCAGCGACTGGGTCTCGCCGGGATGGTGAACACGGTCGTCAAGGACTGCGACTTCGACCTCTGGGACGGCAGGCCGGCCGACCTCACCGCGGTCCTGGCCGGTGACCGGTTCGCGATCGCCCGCGCCCTCACCGGGGCCGAACTCGGCAAGCTGCCCCCGGAGTTCCTCGCGGAGCTGCGGACCACGGCGGCCGCGCGGCAGGTGCCGGTGCTCGGCATCACCGGCACCGGCGGCTCCGGGAAGTCGTCGCTGACCGACGAACTGGTGCGCCGGTTCCGGGTCGACCAGCGGGACGCCCTGCGCATCGCCGTGATCGCCGTCGACCCGACCCGCAGGCGGGGCGGCGGAGCGCTGCTCGGCGACCGGATCAGGATGAACTCCCTCGACGGCGACCGGGTGTTCTTCCGCAGCCTCGCCACCCGCGGCAGCCGTGAGCTGCCCGAGCACCTGTCCGATGTGATCGACGTCGTGAAGGCCGCCGGCTTCGACCTGGTGATCGTGGAGACGCCGGGCATCGGCCAGGGCGACGCGGCGATCGTGCCGTTCGTCGACGCCTCCCTGTACGTGATGACGCCCGAGTTCGGCGCTGCCTCGCAGCTCGAGAAGATCGACATGCTCGACTTCGCCGACGTCGTGGCGATCAACAAGTTCGAGCGGCGCGGCGCCAAGGACGCCCTGCGGGACGTGGGCCGCCAACTGGTCCGCAACCGGGAGGCGTTCGGCAAGCGGCCCGAGGACATGCCGGTCTACGGCACCTCCGCGGCCACCTTCAACGACGACGGGGTGACCGCGCTCCACCAGCACCTGACGGCCGTGCTCGCCGAGAAGGGGCTGCCGCTGTCCGAGGGCGCGCTGCCGCGGGTCGACGTACGCCACTCCTCCGGGATCCGGCAGGTGGTTCCGCCCGGCCGGGTGCGCTACCTCGCGGAGATCACCGAGACCGTCCGCGGCTACCACGCCGACACCCAGCGGCTGGCCGAGGCGGCCCGGCGGGTGCAGCGGCTGGAACTGGTCGGTGCCGAGCTCGCCGACGCCGGCTCCGACCCGGCGAACGTGCACGCGCTGCTGGAGGACGCCCGCACCCGCCTCCCGCACGACCTCGTGCGGCAGATCGAGAACTGGCCCTCGGTCATCGCCTCCTACTCCGGCGACGAGCAGGTCGTGAAGGTCCGTGACCGTGAGATCCGCACCAAGCTGACCCGCGAGTCCCTGTCCGGCAACAAGATCCCCCGCGTGGCCCTGCCCCGCTTCACCGACCACGGCGAACTGGTCCGGTTCTGGCGGAACGAGAACCTGCCCGGCCACTTCCCCTTCACCGCCGGCGTCTTCCCCTTCAAGCGCGACGGCGAGGACCCGGCCCGCATGTTCGCCGGCGAGGGCGACCCCTTCCGCACCAACCGGCGCTTCAAGCTCCTCTCGGAGGGCCAGCCGGCGACCCGCCTGTCCACCGCGTTCGACTCCGTGACCCTCTACGGCCGCGACCCCGACGAGCGCCCCGACATCTACGGCAAGGTCGGCACCTCCGGCGTCTCGGTCGCCACCCTGGAGGACATGAAGGCGCTCTACGACGGCTTCGACCTCGTGGCGCCCACGACCTCCGTCTCCATGACGATCAACGGACCGGCGCCGGCCGTCCTGGCGTTCTTCCTCAACACCGCGATCGACCAGCAGATCGAGCGGTTCCGCGCCGAGGAGGGGCGTGACCCGTCTGCGGAGGAGGCGGCCGAACTGCGCGCGCACGCGCTGGCCAACGTGCGCGGCACCGTGCAGGCCGACATCCTCAAGGAGGACCAGGGCCAGAACACCTGCCTGTTCTCCACCGAGTTCAGCCTGCGGATGATGGCCGACATCCAGGAGTGGTTCATCGCGCACCAGGTCCGCAACTTCTACTCGGTGTCCATCTCCGGCTATCACATCGCCGAAGCCGGCGCGAACCCCATCAGCCAGCTCGCCTTCACCCTGGCCAACGGCTTCACCTACGTCGAGGCCTACCTCGCCCGCGGCATGAACGTCGACGACTTCGCGCCCAACCTGTCGTTCTTCTTCTCCAACGGCATGGACCCCGAGTACTCGGTCCTGGGCCGGGTCGCCCGCCGCATCTGGGCCGTCGCGATGAAGGAGAAGTACGGCGCCGGGGAGCGCAGCCAGAAGCTGAAGTACCACGTCCAGACCTCCGGACGCTCCCTGCACGCGCAGGAGATGGACTTCAACGACATCCGCACCACGCTCCAGGCGCTCATCGCCATCTACGACAACTGCAACAGCCTGCACACCAACGCCTACGACGAGGCCGTCACCACGCCCACCGAGGAGTCCGTGCGCCGGGCCCTGGCCATCCAGCTGATCATCAACAGGGAGTGGGGCCTGGCGATGAACGAGAACCCGCTCCAGGGGTCGTTCGTCATCGACGAACTCACCGACCTGGTCGAGGAAGCCGTGCTCCAGGAGTTCGAGCGGATCAGCGAACGCGGCGGTGTGCTCGGCGCGATGGAGACCGGCTACCAGCGCGGCCGCATCCAGGACGAGTCGATGCTCTACGAGCAGCGCAAGCACGACGGCACGCTGCCCCTGATCGGCGTCAACACCTTCCGCAACCCGCACGCCGACACCGCCGAGCCCGGTGTCGTCGAACTCGCCCGCGCCACCGAGGAGGAGAAGCAGTCCCAGCTGGAGCGCGTGCGGGACTTCCACGCCCGTCACCACGAGGAGGCCCGGATCGCCCTGGACGCCCTCAAGGAGGCGGCGGTGCGCGGCGAGAACGTGTTCGCGGTGCTCATGGACGCCACCCGGGTCTGCTCCCTCCAGCAGATCACCGAGGCCTTCTTCGAGGTCGGCGGCCAGTACCGCCGCAACGTCTGAGACCTGCGGGGGAGGGGCTTCCCGGCAGCACCCGGCCCATCGGAGCCGCGGCCCCTCCCGGATGACGGAGACCTCGGCCGCGGCCGAGGTCTCTTCTCGGCGCAACTGGTCCTCCGCCCGGCGTCTGATCGCGCTCGGCACTCCCAGGTGCTCCCCGTCGACGTCGTCGCGGAGGCCACCGGGCGTATCGACCAGCTCACGTCGTCGACCGGGAAGACCTGCCGGTCGCGCACGGCCGTACGCCGGGCGCCTCCTCCCCGCCCCCGTCCGGTGCCCGATGGTGCCGGAGCCGCGGGCAGAACAGGAGCAGCGCGAGTGCCGCCAGGACGGTCAGGGCGCCGCCGCCCGTCACGGTCCACGTGACCCCGAAGGCGGCGCCGGCCGTGCCGTGCAGGAGGTCACCCAGCCGCGGTCCTCCGACGGCCACCACCGTGTCGATCCCCTGGAGCCGGCCGCGCATCCCGTCGGGCACGGCCGTCTGCAACACCGTCTTGCGGAAGACGCCCAGCGCGAGGAGCGCACCTCCGGCCGCCAGCAGCCACGCCACCGCGGCGGGCAGCGAGCCGGCCGAGCCGAACCCCGCCACCGCCAGGCCCCACCCCCCGGCCGACACCGCCACCGCCGCACCGAGACGCCGGACGCGGGTGAAGACCCCGGAGAACAGCCCCGCCAGCACACCACCGGCCGAGACGGCCGCGTACAGCACCCCGATGTCCGACGGGTGGAAGGTCTCGGCGGCCAGCTGCGGGAAGAGCGCCGTGGGCAGACCGAGCGACAGGGCGGCGAAGTCGACGAGATAGACCGTCAGCAGCACCTGACGCCGCGTCACGAACCGTACGCCGTCCGCGATCTGCCGCGGCACCGGGTCCTGCCGCCGCTCACCGCCGCCGACCGCGGGAAGGGCGGGCAGCCGCCACACCGCCCACACCGTCGCGCAGACGGCGACGGCGTCCGCCAGGTACAGCGTCGCGCTCCCGACGACCGGCAGCAGGGCACCGGCCAGCAGCGGTCCGGCGATCCCGGCCGACAGGAGGACCACCGACTGCAACGCGTTGGCGGCGGGCAGCAGTTCGGGCCGTACCAGACGCGGGGTCACCGCCCTGCTCACCGTGGAGTGGGCGCCGAACAGGGCCTGCTGGACACCCACCAGTACGAGCAGCACCCCCACCGACCGCAGATCCGCCCACGCCTGCGCCCACAGCAGCAAGGACGTCACCCCGATGCCGGCCGTGGTCGTCAGCAGCACCCGCCGCCGGTCCCGTACGTCGGCGAGCGCCCCACCCCACAGCGCCGCCGCGGCCATCGGGGCCAGCCCCACCAGCCCCGCCAGACCCACGGAGGCCGACGATCCGGAGACCTCGTAGATCTGCAACGGCACCACGACCGCGGTGAGTTGGGCTCCCAGCGCGGACACGATCCCGGCCGTCCACAACCGCCGGAACCCGCCCACCCGCAGCGGCCCGGCATCGACCAACAGCTGCTTCCCTCGCACCATGGCCCGATGCTGCTGCCTCCCCTTGGGGCAAGGTCAACCGACGTGGGCGAGCACCTGGCCGGCCGGTTCCTCGTAGGCCCGCGGCACCAGGACCTCTGACGCGACCTCGAGGAAGAAGTGGTGCACGGCGATGTCCGCGGCCTTCAGGGCGCCGAAGATCTCGTCCAGGTGGCTCGGGTGGACCAGTGCCGTGCGGACCAGCGCCTCGAACCACCGCGGCCGCAGTTCCACACCCACGCCCGTCGGACGCGCGGCCGCCTCACCCCCGCGGCCCCGCCGTGCTGCCCCGCACCACCAGCCGCGTCGGGACGAGGTCGGTGCCGGGGCCTGCGCTCTCGCCCGCGCGGATCTGCTGGAGCACCTTCTGGACGCAGCGGTGGCCCACCTCCGCGAAGTCCTGGTGGACGGTGGTGAGCGGCGGTACGAAGTACGCGGCGTCGGGGATGTCGTCGAAACCGACCACGCTGACGTCGTGCGGCACGGACAGCCCCCGCTCGTGGAACGCGCGCAGCAGCCCGAGCGCCATCTGGTCGTTGGCGGCGAACACGGCCGTGCAGTCCGGCTGTTCGGCGAGCGCGAGTCCGGCCGCGTAACCGGACTCGGCGGACCAGTCCCCGTACCGCGCGGGCGGCACCGGCCGCCCGGCCTCCTCGAGCACCGCACGCCACGCCTGGGCCCGCCGCTGCCCCGCGAAGGACGCCTGCGGCCCGGTGACGTGCCACACGGTCCGGTGGCCCAGATCGAGCAGATGCCGTACGGCCTGCCGGGCGCCGTCCGCCTGATCGGTGTCGACCACGCTGTAGCGGTCGCCGGCGTCGGAGTCCACCACGACGACATGCACCCCGGGCGGCAGCTGCACGGTCCCGGTGTCGAGGAGGTGGACCTCCATGATGACGATGACCGCGTCGACGGCCAGCTCGCCCATGCGCGTGAAGGCGCCCAGGACGTTGTCCTGCGTCGGGACGTCGATGGGGATCAGCGTGATCGCGTACCCCTCCGCCGCCGCGTGCGTGGCGATCGCCTCCACCGTGCGGCTGTTGCCCGTGGAGGAGAGGCTGAACAGGATCACGCCGATGGTGTTGAACTGGCCGTACCGCAGGGCCCGGGCGGCACTGTTGGGCCGGTACCCCAGCTCCCGCATCGCCGCGAGGACCTGCTCGCGCGTCGAACTGATCACCCCGGGGTGGCCGTTGGAGACGCGCGAGACGGTCTGCGAGGAGACGCCCGCGCGCCTGGCGACGTCCGCCATGGACACGCGCTGCTTGCGCCGGCCTCCGGGGACACCGGAACCTCCCCGCTCCACCACTGCTGCCTCCTCCGTGCGCACACGAACGTGTTGCGTGTCGCACCGGATGGTACGTGTGCGGAACCTTGACGGTCGCGGAGGCGGATGCCACGATTCCGGCGCCGTCATGTTTACGTAAACATGCTGTCGTTCCGAAAGGGTTTGGTCGATGCGCAAGACCCCCGTCAGCACCCGTCGCGCCCCGAGGCTGCGTGCCTCCCTCGTCGCCGTCGCGCTCGCCGCGATCAGCGGTGCCACGCTCACCGGCAGCCCCGCCTCCGCCGCGCCGACCACCGACACGACCCAGTTCAGGGGGGTCAACTGGGCAGACCCGCGCGACAACTTCGCCGACGACGAGCTCCAGCTCTCGGGCCTGTCGACCTCCGACACCTACACGCAGACGTACACCAAGGCGAGCCGGATCATCTCGGCGTTCCGCGCCAACCTCGGTGCCAACACGGTCCGGCTGCCGATCAACCCGTACACCGTCGACGGCCCCTACTGGAAGTCGTACAAGGGCGTCATCGACGCCGCGACCGCCCACGGCTTCAAGGTCATCGTGTCCTACTGGGAGGGCACCGGCGACCGCAAGGACGGCTTCATCGACGACGAGGCCACCTACTGGCCGATGTGGAACACCGTCGTCAAGGCCTACAAGGGCAACTCGCGGGTCTACTTCGAGCCGATGAACGAACCCCACGGCTACACCGACACCGCGTGGGCCGACATCGCCGCGAAGTGGCTGGACACCTACAGGTCGGTGCCGCGCAACCGCGTCTTCGTCAGCGGCGCCGGCTACAACGACCACGTCACCACGGTGTGCGCCGACCCGCGCCTGAAGGGCACCTACCTGTCGCTGCACCACTACGGCTTCTGGAAGTCGTACGCCACCTACGACCAGTGGGTGGCCGACCTGAAGGTCCGCATCGGCGACTGCGCGAACCGGACCGTGGCGGACGAGTTCGGCGCGCCGATGACGACCGGCCTGAACTACGACGTGAAGACTCCGGACGACAACTACGTCAACTTCATCCAGGCCGTCACCGACACCTTCCGCGAGCTGAAGATGGGCTCCGTGTACTGGCCGGGCCTGCGCACCGACGACACCTACTCGGTGCAGAGGCTCGTCGGTCCCGCCGACCGCCCGTGGCTGGAGACCACCAACCAGTCCGGCGCCGACCGCCTCGCCTGGGCCTGGGGCCGCGGCAGGCCCGTCCAGGGCTGATCCCCCCCACAGCCCCGGCCGGCCGCGGCGCCCTTCGGTGCCGCGGCCGGCCGGTGTCCACGGCAACCCTCCGGACATGGCCGACTCGCGCCCTACCCGCGCCTCCACGAACTGCCCAGACTTCTGGACAGGGACATCGGGGGGAGGCCGCCGTGGCCAGGTGTCGACGGGGTACGGCCGCTCGCCGGAGGCGGGCGCGGAGGATCAGGTGGGGCGCGGGAGGCGGCACGGTGGCGCTGGTCCTCCTGGTGATGTTCTGGACGCGCGTGTGGCCGTACCTGACGGGCTTCCTGCTGGTCGGTGCCGCGGGGACGATCGGCTGGCGGCTGTGGCGCACGGACAGGCTGCTGCGCGGCCGGGACCGCCGTTGGCGCCAGGAGGACGCGGTGGCGGCGGGCCGGCGGACCCTCGCCGAGGTGGACGTCATGACCGGCACCGAGTTCGAGGAACTGGTCGCGGGGCTGTGCCGGCGGGACGGGTGCACCGAGGTCCGGCGGGTGGGCGGCGCGGGCGACAACGGCGCCGACGTCCTCGGGCGGCTGCCGGACGGCCGGACCATGGTCGTCCAGTGCAAGCGGTACGCGCCGAACAGGGCGGTCCCGAACCGCGAACTGCGTGATCTGCTGGGCGCCCGCGTGCACTTCCACGCCGACGTGGCCGTGTTCGTGACCACCTCCCGCTTCACCGGCCCCTCCGAGAGGTTCGCGGTGGAGCACGGCATCCTCGCCGTGCACCGCGACCTCCTCGGCCTGTGGAACAGCGGGGCCTCCCTGCTGTCGCTGGCCGGCGTCAACGGCCGCGGTCAGGGCGACGCCCGGCACCGGACCCGCTGGAAGCAGGCGTACGGCGGCTGAAGTGCGGGGAGACGCAGGTCACATCGGAACGTGTCACAAACGGCCGTGCTGTTCGGTCATAGGTGTGTAGCCATCGACAACGGCCGAAGGAGCACACCATGGAAGCCCGACTCGACGTCTTCACCAGCCCGCTGGCCGGGAAGCTGCTGAAGCACTTCGCCGCCGCGGGCAAGGTGGTCACGGACTCGGGACTGCCGATGACGACCCAGGAACTGGTGAAGATCCGGGCCAGCCAGATCAACGGCTGCGGGTTCTGCCTCGACATGCACACCAAGGAGGCCGCCGCCGCGGGCGAGACCGCTCAGCGCCTCCACATGGTCGCCGCGTGGCGTGAGGCCAAGGTCTTCACCGAGGCCGAGCGGGCCGCGCTGGAGCTGGCGGAGCAGGGCACCCGCCTCGCCGACGGGACCGGCGTGCCGGACGAGGTCTGGGAGAACGCGGCCAAGCACTACGACGAGGAGCAGCTCCTCGCCCTGGTCTCCCTGATCGCCGTCATCAACGCCTTCAACCGGCTCAACGTCATGACCCAGCAGCCGGCCGGCGACTACGTGGTCGGCCAGTTCGGCTGAGCCTGACGGCCGGCCGCCGGCCCGGGGGCTGCAGACCCCGGAACCGGCCCGTTCCGCGAGGAACCCGGATCACACCTCCCGGTGCTCGATCCCCAGCAGACTCGCCGCGGCCCCGAAGTCGGCGCCGTGGTGACCCACCGCCAGCGACCAGTGGTGCCCGACCCCCGTCGCGCTCCAGGCGTCGACCCATTCGCCGGGATCCCGGCCGAAGTCGACCCTGCTGGTGGTGTTGCCGATCTCCAGCAGCGGGCCCGGCACGACGGTGCCCTGCGACGTGATGAACGACAGGCTGCCGTCGGCGTCCTGGCCGAGGCCCAGCAGGGTCACGGGCCCGTGCCGGACGTCGAACTCCACGCTGACACCCCAGCCGCGCTTGCCGTGATAGACGCCGAGGCCGCGCAGCAGCGGATCACGGGCACTGAGCGCGAGGTGGGCCGGACCGTCGTGGCCCATCTCCACCACCCCGTCCTCGAAGTTCAGCGCCTGGATCTCCGTGAAGGAGCCGCCGGCGCCGACGCTCTGCGAGGCCAACTGGGCCAGACTGGTGCGCAGTTCGAACTCACCGGCCGCGGGGACGCCCCGCGCGGTCAGCAACGAGGCACCCAGGATCATGCCGGCGCCGAGCCGCTCGTGCTGCTCGCCGTCGAGCCCCCGGTGGTAGTACGCGAGGGTGTCGAGGCCGAAGTCCTCCACCAGCCGGTCGAGCGCCACCGACACCGTCGCGCCCCACGCGAAGTCCTCGTCGACCACGCTCTCGTCGACGGTGAAGATCCGCCGGGCGAGTTCCACCCGCTCCCGGGTCTCCGCCTCCGTCACCTTCTCCACCCGGTGCCGCAGATCGTCGAACTCCAGCACCTCCACGTGCGAGCCGAACGTCGCCGACAGCAGGGTCGGATCGGTCTGCACGTCCAGCATCCCGGGATACACGTGCCCCATGAGCCCGTGCCGGGCGTGCCGGAGCGCGGCCCGGACGTGCGCGGCCCGCACCCACCGCTCGATGCGCCGCCACGCCGACTCCTGCCGCAGCCACCCGGACACCGACCGGAAGGGGATCCCGGCCCGGCGGAAGACGTTGCCGACCTCCGGGACCGAGCACTGCGAGCAGTACGCCAGCCAGTCGCCGGTGCCGAAGGAGGCGTGGTCCATCCGCTCGGACGGCTGGAGGTCGACGACCAGCACGGGGGTGTTGGTGCGCTGCGCGATCGGCAGCACCATCGACGAGGTCAGATAGGTCGTCAGGAACAGCACGATCAGATCGCAGTCCACCTGCCGCAGTCGCTCGGCGGCGGCCGCGCCCTCCTGCGCGTCGGAGACGAACCCGGCGTCCGTCACCTCCGCGTCCAACTGCCCCAGCCGGTCGGCGACATAGGCCGCCGACTCCTTCAACTGCGGCAGCAGACCCGGGAACTGCGGCCAGTACGTGCCGAGTCCGCCGGAGACCAGCCCGATCCGCGGCCGGCGCCGGGTCACGGGCGGCAGCAACTCGGCCAGTGGGGCCTCCCGTTCACCGGAGTACGTCGTGGTGGCTTCGGTCGTCGCCATGGTCGGCGCTCCTTCGGGATTCGGTTCAGGTCTGCGCGACCTTGAGGTCCGCCGGAGCGGTGGCGGCCGGGGACGCGCGGGGAACGAGGACGCGGACGATGTACAGGCCGGCCAGCGCCGACAGCGCCATGCAGCCGGTGATCACCCAGAGCAGCAGGCTGGGGCTCCGGTCGAGCAGGGCGGGCGTGACGAACGCGACGCCCGCGAAGACCCCGCGCGAGACGGCGTAGGTGATCCCCTGCGTGGTGCCCCGGGTGTCGGCGGGCAGCGTGAGCTGCGACCACACCTTGTAGTTGGCCTCGCCCGCGAAGGGATAGGAGAGCTGATAGAGGACGTAGAAGACGAGGAAGCCGACGATGGCGCCCAGGGTCAGCGTGCCGATCGCGAAGGCCGCGATCTGCACGACCGTGGCGACGTAGAACATCCGGTCGCGCCGTGGCCCGTCGGCGATCCGCACGAAGGCGAGCGTCAGCAGCAGGCCGATCGGCAGACAGGCCAGGTTGATGCCGGTGGCCACGCTCTGCGAGGCACCGCTGACGGTCACCAGCAGATACGTCGTGAACTGGCCCATCGTGTTGGCGCCCAGGCCCCAGGTGACGTAGAAGGCGAAGGTCGCAAGCATGGGCACCAGGGCGGCACGGGTCCAGACGTTCCTGAGTGCGACACCCCGCTCGGCGGCGGGCTTGTCGACCGTGACCCGGTCCTGCTCCGGGTCGGGCCCGGTGGCCAGTTCCAGCCGTGCGCGCAGATGCCAGGTCACCAGGGCGGCGACCGCCAGATGGCCGGTGATGAGACGGGCCCCGAGCATGCCCGTGTCCGACAGGGCGAAGCCGACGAAGACCACCACGATGATGCCCAGCATCCACATGACCTGCGTGAACGCGATGAGGCGTCCTCGGGCGTGGTCGGGGGCGGCGTCCGACACCACGGCCAGGGACGTCGGCAGGTCGGCACCGGCCGCGAGACCGGCGAGCAGGACGCCCACCAGAAGGGTGATGTCGTCGGGCGCGAGCGTGATGATGATCGCCCCGACGGCGTAACAGAGGATGTCGAGGTTGTAGAGACGGCGTCGGCCGAAGACGTCGGCGAGACGCCCGCCGACCAGGGAGCCGACGGCGATGCAGATGGTGACGATCGCGCTGATCGCACCGGCCATCCAGACGCCCATGTCGTAGGCGTCCCGGTAGATGGCGAGGTTGACGCCGATGCTCACGATGAGGGCGGCATCGAGGTAGGACGCCATGCCGGAGAGGGTCGCGACCTTCCACAGGCGCTTCTCGACGGGCGGTTCCGGCTGGTTCGGGGCAGGCGAGGTTCGGGCCATGATGCGGCTCCGTCTGGGGAGAGAGGGTCCGAGCGGAGGGGGACGTCGCTGTTCTCGGCCGATGTCCAGCGACTATAGGAGGGTAAAAACGTTCCAACAAGACGTCATGCGGCCATCCGTGGAGACGACCTGACGGCCCCCCAGCTCTGGTGAGGGTCGTGGGGGTGTCCTACGGTGAGGCTGACGTAAAACGTTTTTGATCCGTGAGAGTGTCCCGGCCGTAGTCGGAAGGACCCATCCGTGATCTCTCCAGCCCTGCAACGGCTCTTCGACGACCCGCCCCGGGACTTCGGCCCCACCCCGCTGTGGTGGTGGTCCGGCGCCAAGGTCACCCGTGACCGCCTGGCCTGGCAGCTCCGCCGGTTCGCGGACGGCGGCGTGCACAACCTCGTGGTGATCAACCTGGCCCCGGCCGGCCCGACCTTCGGCGCCCGGACCGACGACCCGGTGTGGTTCGGCGAGGAGTGGTGGGCCCGCTTCAAGGACGCCTGCGAGATCGCCGGGGACCTGGGCACACGCCTGTGGTTCTACGACCAGATCGGCTTCTCCGGCGCCAACGTCCAGGGCGGCATCACCCGCCGCCGGCCCGAGGCGGCGGGCCGCGCCCTGCGCTCGCGCCGCGCGGCGGTCTCGGGCGGCACGGTCGCCCTGCACGGCGGCGAGACACTGCTGGGAGCGTACGACGGCTCGGGCGCACGCCTGCCGGTCACCGGACCGGCGCACGTCGACGCCCCCGACGGCACCGAGGTCCGCCTGGTCCTCACCGTCCCCACGGCGTTCGACTACCTGAACCCCACAGCCGTCGGACTCCTGTTCGACGCCATTCACCGTGAGTACGACCGCCGCGTACCCGAACACCTGGGCAACGTCATCGCGGGCAGCTTCCAGGACGAACTGCCGGCCACCAACTCCTGGACCGCCCGCTTCCCCGAGGAGTTCCGGACCCGGCGCGGCTACGAGCTCCTCGACCACCTCCCCGCCCTCTTCGCGGGGAACGACTCCGACCGGGCCCGGAAGATCCGCGCCGACTACTACGCCGTCCGCGCCGAACTCACCGAGGAGGCCCTGTTCCGCCCCCTGGCCGCCTGGCACGAGGAGCGTGGCCTGCTGCTGGGCTGCGACCAGAGCCACCCCGCCCGCTCCGGCTACCCGGCCCAGTCCACCCAGCTCTACAGCGACTACTTCCGCACCCACCGCTGGTACAGCGCCGCCGGCAGCGACCACCACGGCGACGCCAAGGTGCACTCGTCCATGGCCCACCTCTACGGGCACGAGCGGGTCTGGATCGAGTCGTTCCACTCCTCCGGCTGGGGCGGCACGCTGGAGGAGACCTACGACTGGCTGCTGCCGTTCCTGCGCAGCGGCGCCAACCTCTACAACCCGCACGCCAGTTACTTCGGCACCGCGGGCGGCTGGTTCGAGTGGGCGCCGCCGTCCACCGACTGGCGCCAGCCCTACTGGCGGCAGTACCCCGCCTTCTCCCGGGCCGTCGCCCGGATCTGCTCGATCCTGTCCTGGGGCACGTACAGCGCCGACGTGGCGGTCCTGCACCCCACCGCCACCATGCAGGCGCTCCTTCCCCTGGACGCCCCCGTCCAGCACTTCGGCGACGGCCGCCTCGGCGCGGCCCACGCCGACGTCGACGAGACCCAGCGCCACTACCTGGAGCTGTGCGGCACCAACAACTGGCTGCGGCCCGCCGTCGGAGCCCTCGACCGGCGCCGCGTCTCCTTCGACGTCATCGACGACACGTCCGTGCAGGCGGCCAAGGCCGGCGACGGGGCCCTGCGCGTCAGGGACCTGGCGTACACCGCGGTCCTGCTGCCCTCCGCGAGCGTCCTGGAGCACGAGACGGCCCGCCGGCTGACGGAACTCCTCGACGCCGGAGGGCGCGTCGTGGTCGTCGGCCGCCCGCCGGAACGGGCGGCCGGGCTCGCCGGTGACGACTCCGTGGTGGCGGCGCTCGCGGAGCATCCGCGCCTGGAGCGGGTGGCCGACGCCGAGGCCGGTGCGGCGGCGGTGGCCGACGCCGCCGGATACGCGACGGGGGAGGTGCCGCTGCTGGTCAGGCGGAAGGGCGACGTCGCGGTCGCGCTGGTCACCGGGGCGTTCCCGGACGCGCGTACGCACCCGCCGGAGGGCCGCCACGAGATCGACCCCGCGCGCTACGCCCGCACCTCCACCGTCACCGTGCGGGCCCCGGTCGCCGAGGCCGAGATCTGGAACCCGGCGACCGGCACCCGCCGACCGGGGCGGGTCACCGTCACCGACGGCGTCTCGACCGTCGAGGTGCCCCTGGAGGGTGCCCCCGCCGCCCTCGTCGTATGGCGCGAGGGCCCGGCCGCGGCCACCGTGCCGGCGCCGCCCACGGGACCGACGGAGACCGTCGACCTGTCGGAGGGCTGGGAGGGCAGCCTCGTCCCCACCATGGACAACACCTGGGGCGACCTGGCCCTGCCCGCCGGGGCCGCCCTGGAGGAACCGCAGATCTGGACCGTGCGGTGGACCGAGACCGGGGACTCCTGGGAGCCGGCCCGGGCGACCTACGGCAACCGCGTCCGCGTCCTGCCGCCCGTGCCCGCCCACCAGGCGCCGCCACCCCTGGACCGTGCCGCCGTCGCACAAGTCCTCTCCGGCGAGCGGAAGTTGGTCCCCTCCGACTGGGGTGTCTCGCTCTACTCCTCCAGTCGTGGCATCCCCGACCCGGACGGTCTGCTCGGCAACAAGGGCCTGGTCCCCGAGGAGTTCGTGCGCGTCGCCGTGCCCGTGTCCGGGACGGTCGCCCGGGTCAGGGCCGTCGTGGAGACCGGCCATCGCGGACCCGCCGACCTGCACGTCGGCGCGGCGGCGGTCAAACGCGTGTGGTGGAACGGCAGTCCGCTGGAGACCGGCGGCGGCTACCTGGCGTCGGCCCGGGTGCGGGTCGAACGGGCCCGCAACGTCCTGGAGTACGAGCTGTCCGACGCCCAGGACCGGCCGCAGACCATCTCGGGTGCCGCCGACACCCCGCTGGGCAGCCACTTCTGCCTGTCCCACCCGGACGGGTTCGCGCCCCGCCCGCTGTTCATGCGGCTGCCCGACGGCGTAGCTCCGGACGGCTGTGTGACCTACAGCGGCCGGATCGACGTCCCCGGTGAGGGAGCGGCGGCGGTCCTCGTCGTGGGCGCCGCGGTGGGCGTGACCGTCCTGCTCGACGGAGCCGTCGTGGCCCGGCAGGAGAAGACCGAGTACTACGAGTCCGACTGGGGCGCGGTGCCGATGTTCTTCCGGCACGAACTGACACTGGACGGCGGCGACCACGTCCTCGACCTGGTGGCCGACAGCACCGACGCACGGGACGGGATCTACGTCGACCTCGTGGCGGGCACGACGGCCCTGGTCAGCGGTCCCGGTTGGGAGGCCCGGACGGGTGAGTGGCAGGGCGTGACCGTCGAACACGAGGGCCGCTGGGGGGAGTTGCAGCACTGCGGCGCCGCGGTACGCCCGCATCCGCTGCCCGGGGCCGCCTGGCTGGCCGGTGACCCGGCGCTCGGCTCCGCCGTACTGCCCCTGCGGTCCACCGACGATGTCCGGGAGGCGCGACAGCGCTTCCGGTTCACCGTGCCGGCGGGAACCGTCTCCCTAAACCTGCCCCTGGAGCTCCCGGCCCGGGTGAGCGTCGACGACGGCCCCGAACTGGAGCTGGACGGGGACGAGTTGCGGCTGGACCGGCCCCTCGGCAAGGCCGTCGAGTGCGAAGTCGTCACCGCCCCCACGGCCGTGCTGCGCGGCGGCTCCGCCTGGCGCGGACCGGTACGGGTGCGCACGGTACCGGCGCCCCTGCCGCTCGGGGAGTGGGGCGCGCTGGGGCTGGGCGGCTGGAGCGGGGGCGTGACCTACGCGCGGACGCTCACGGTGCCGGCCGGGCCCGACCCGGTGCTGGACCTGGGGCGGGTGCGCGGCAGCGTCGAGGTACGTGTCGACGGTGAATTCGTCGGCGAGGCGTTCTGCGCACCGTACCGCTTCGAGCTGCGCGGGAGCGCCGGGCGTACCGTCCGCCTGGAGGTGACCGTCCGCAACACCCTGGCCCCCTACTTCGCCGAGGCCACGCCGACCGCCTGGGCCTTCCCCTCCCAGCTGCCCTCCGGACTGCTGGGACCGGTGACGCTAGAACGGCGCGTCTGAGGACGTCCGCGTGGAGTCCCGCAGGACCAGTCCGGGTGCGAACACCCGGGCCTCGTGGGTGTGTTCGGCGCGGGCCTCCACCTCGTCCAGGAGCATCTCCACGGCCGCCCGGCCGAGCTCCTCGACCGGCTGGCGAACCGTCGTGAGGGTGGTGCCCACGAAGCTCGCGATGTCCAGGTCGCCGTACCCGACCACCTGGACGTCCTCCGGAATCTTCACCCCCCGCTCGCCCAGCGCCCGGCACAGGCCCGCCGCGAGGAAGTCGTTGGTGCAGAACACGCCGTCGGGCAGCTCGTCGAGGTCGTGCGCGATCGCGCTGCCGTACGCCACCGTCATCTCCTCGGCGACGACCTGGCCGAGACGGGCCTCGCGCCGGGTGCGCACGGCCTGGCGGGCGCCCTGGTAGCGGTCGGCGCACTGGCGGATGGTGCGCTCGCCGTTGACGACGAGGATGTCCCGGGCCCCGCGGTCCATGAGGTGCTGCACGGCCATGCGGCCGCCGGCGATGTCGTCCACGGAGACCGAGCAGCCCTCCTGGGCGGGCATCGCGCGGTCCGCCAGCACCAGCGGGATGCCGCGCTCGCGCAGCCTCGAGAGCCGGGTGGGATCGGCGCTGAGCGGGACCACCACCGCGCCGACCGCCCGTTGTTCGATCAGCATGGTGAAGTAGCCCTCCTCCCGCTCCGGCGCGTCCCCGCTGTCGCACAGGACGAGGGAGTAGCCGTGCTCGTAGGCCGCGTCCGCGGCGCCGCGCGCGATGCGCGAGTAGAAGGAGTTGGCCACGTCCGGCAGCACCAGGCCGATCGACGAGGAGTGCCCGGTGCGCAGACCGGCGGCTCCCGGATGGGGGACGTAGTCGAGGGCGGCGACCGCGTCGCGGACCCGGGCGGCGGTGCGCGCGTTGACCCGCTCGGGCCGGTTCAGGACGTTCGACACCGTGGAGACCGAGACGCCGGCGGCGGCCGCGACGTCCTGGATACGGGCGGGGCGAACCGAAATGACGTCCACCCCCTCGCTGTTGCAGCCGTACGACCAGGCAGGACCAGGAAGGACGCAGTCCTCGGACGCTCCTCCGGACGGGCGACGCAAGTCTACCCCGGCCGTGGATAAAACGTTTTCCGCACCGGGGCGCGGGAGAACCCCGTGTGATGGCGGGGCCGGCGCAGGACCGAGGGCGGCCGCTGCGACTCCCATGGGGCTCCGCATCGAAAATCCGGCGAACCTGCACACCGTTCACCGGCCGGCCACGCGGAAACTGAACCGTAGTCATGAACGTCCCGGCGCGGGATTCTTTGGTGGCGGAGTGTCCGTCTTGGGCACCTCACGGAGTTGAAGGCGCGGAAACCGCTCCAGCAAATCCTGTGAAGAAACAGGGGGATCGGGTGACCGTGTTGCGACGGCGGTGAAGCCGATACCGACAACTTACGGCTGGGCAGGGCCGACTGACTGGCCGTGTTCATGCCCGGCGTGCTTCCATCCGGTGTCCCCCCTCCTTGAGGATTGCTCATGCGAAAGGAACCGCGCGCCATGAACGTCACCCCCCACATCGAGGCAGCCGAGCTCACCGACGCCGACCTGGACACCGTCGCCGGTGGCGTCGCCGCCGCGACCGCTGCCGGTGTCCACCTCCAGGTGGCGCACCTCGAGGTCTGCGCCGACGCCGGTGCCTTCGTCTCCGCCGAGGGTGTCGCGCTCGGCGTCAACGCCCACGTCGGCGTGAACTGACCGCACGCCTGCCACGGGCCCCGGATCATCCGATCCGGGGCCCGTCGTGGTCCCGGGTCCCACCGCGGGCTCCTTCAGGGAAGACGGTGACGCCGACGGCCCGCGCGATGCCATGCTGGCAGCCTCGGAGCGTTCCAGGAGGCCCTCATGCACGAGCAGCCGTCCCTTCTCGCCGCGCTGGTGTCCGCCCTGCGGGCCGGTTCGATCGAAGTCGTCGATCTCACCTCGCCGTTGTCGTCGTCCACGCCCGTGATCCAACTGCCGCCGGAGTTCGGCCAGACGGCGGTCTTCGAACTGGAGGAGATCAGCCGGTACGACGACCGCGGACCGGCCTGGTACTGGAACAACTTCCGCAGCGGAGAGCACACCGGCACCCACTTCGACGCCCCGAACCACTGGGTGACCGGAAAGGACCTCGCCGACGTGGCGTCCGTACCGCCGGGACGGCTGATCGCCCCCGCTGCCGTACTGGACTTCACCGACGAGGCGGCCAAGGACCCCGACTTCCTCGTGGAGGTGGACCACGTGAAGACCTGGGAGGAGCACAACGGACCGCTGCCGGACGGGGGTTGGCTGCTCCTGCGCACGGGCTGGGACGCCCGCTCGCACTCCCAGGAGGCCTTCCTGAACGCCGACGAGAACGGCCCGCACACCCCCGGTCTGTCCCCGGAGTGCGCGCGCTGGGTGGCCGAGGAGTCGCCCGTGATCGGGCTCGGGGTGGAGACGGTCGGCACGGACGCCGGGCGCGGGCACTCCTTCGAGCCCGCCTTCCCCTGCCATTCCTACCTGATGGGCAGCGACAAGTACGGCCTGACCCAGCTCCGGAACCTCGACGCGCTGCCCGCCACGGGCAGTGTCGTCGTCGCGGGGCCGCTGCCCATCGTCGCGGGCTCCGGCTCCCCGGCGCGCGTGCTGGCACTGGTGGAGCGGTCATGAGGGTCGCGGAGGCCGTCGGACGGGCCCTGCACACGGCCGGCGTCGAGCAGGTCTTCGGCGTCGTCGGATCCGGGAACTTCCACCTGACCAACGCGCTCGTCGCGGCCGGCGCGCGTTTCGTCGCCGCGCGCCACGAGGGCGGTGCGGCCACGATGGCCGACGCCTACGCGCGCGTGAGCGGCACGGTGGCCGCGGTCAGCGTCCACCAGGGGCCCGGGCTGACGAACGCGATGACGGGCGTCGCCGAGGCGGCCAAGAGCCGCACACCGCTCGTGGTGCTCGCGGCCGAGGTCACCCGGCCGACCTCCAACTTCCACGTCGACCAGGACGCGCTGGGCGCCGCGGTGGGCGCGATGCCGCTGCGGATCACCTCGGCCGAGGACGCCGTGGAACAGGCGGTCGCGGCGGTGCGGCGGGCTCTGCACGAGCGGCGCACGGTGCTCCTCAACCTCCCCCTGGAGGTGCAGGCGGCGGAGGTTCCCGACGGGACCCTCGCCCGGGTGGCACCCGTGCCGCGCCGCCCCGCGGTCGCACCGGACGCGTCCGGAGCGGCGGCCCTCGTGCGGGTGCTGGAGCAGGCGCGGCGACCGGTCTTCGTGGCCGGCCGCGGCTGCCGCTCACCCGGCGCCCGGGACGCGCTCGAAGCCCTCGCCGAGCACTGCGGCGCGCTGCTGGCCACCTCGGCCGTCGCCCGCGGCCTGTTCCACGGCAACCCCTGGTCGCTCGACGTCTCCGGAGGTTTCGCATCGCCCCTGGCGGCCGAACTGATCGGCGGCGCCGACGTGATTGTCGGCTGGGGCTGCGCACTGAACATGTGGACCATGCGGCACGGCGCCCTCATCGGAGCCGGCACGACCGTGGTCCAGGTCGACGACGACCCCGCGGCCCTCGGCGCGCACCGGGAGCTGCATCTCGGGGTCACCGGCGACGTCGAACTCACCGCGCGACACGTCCTGGCGGCCTCCGGCGACAGACGGCAGGGCCTGCGCACCCCCGACATCGCCGAGGCCGTCGCGGCGCGGGTGCGCTGGCGCGACGTGCCCTACGAGGACACGGGCACCCGCGACCGGATCGATCCCCGCACCCTCAGCATCGCGCTGGACGACATCCTCCCGGCGGAGCGGGTGATCGGCGTGGACTCCGGCAACTTCATGGGCCACCCGAGCATGTTCCTGTCGGTGCCGGACCAGGACGGCTTCTGCTTCACGCAGGCCTACCAGTCGATCGGCCTCGGTCTCGCCACCGCGATCGGCGCGGCCCTGGCCCGCCCGGACCGGCTTCCGGTGGCCGCGCTCGGCGACGGGGGCGCGCTGATGGGCGCCGCCGAACTGGACACCGTACGGCGGCTCGGGCTGCCCATGGTCGTCGTCGTGTACAACGACGACGGCTACGGGGCGGAGGTGCACCACTTCGGACCCGACGGACACCCGCTCGACACGGTGGTGTTCCCGCCGACCGACATCGCGGCCGTGGCCCGCGGCTACGGCTTCGACGCGGTGACCGTACGCACACGGACGGATCTGAAGCCCGTGGCGGACTGGGTCGCGGGACCGCGCTCCGCACCGCTGCTGATCGACGCCAAGGTGGTGCGGGACCGCGGGGCGTGGTGGCTGGAGGAGGCCTTCCGGGGGCACTAGGGCGGCCACGGGAGTCCCGCACTCCGCCCGGAGGCGGGAAAAGCAGAGGCGGGGCGCCCCTGGGATGTGCCAGCCTGGCCGGCCGGACCACCCAGGGGAGCACCGATGACCGCAGGACCTCGCCTCGCCCCACTGCTCGACCAGTTCGACTGGTCCTGCGAGCGACTGGCCGGCCGGCTCGCCGGGCCGGTCATGGACAGCGGCGACGGCTCACGGACCCCGGTCGGCGCGCTGACCGACGAGGAGTACCTCTGGGAACCGGTGCCGAACTGCTGGTCGGTCCGGCGGCGTACGGACGGCCCCGGGGCGCGGGCGGCCTTCCTGACGGGGGCCGGCGACTGGGGCCGGGACGCCGCACCCCACCCGCACCCGGTACCGCCGCCGTTCACGACCCTCGCGTGGCGCCTGAGCCATCTTTGCGAGATGCTCCTCCTGCGCGCCGACCACACGACCGGCAGCCACGCCCTCACCCGCGACGACTACCGCGTCAGCGGCACCGCCGCCGACGCGATCGCCGCCTTCGACGTGGCCGTCGACGCCTGGCGCACGACGCTGCGCGCCACCGACGACAGCGATTTCGACACCGTGGGCCGCTGCACCTACCCGCACGGCAGCGATGCCGAGGAGCCCTTCC
The DNA here is from genome assembly GCF_044756385.1 of Streptomyces sp. NPDC091972. Classification (NCBI taxonomy): domain Bacteria; kingdom Bacillati; phylum Actinomycetota; class Actinomycetes; order Kitasatosporales; family Streptomycetaceae; genus Streptomyces; species Streptomyces sp. NPDC091972. The sequence goes on from NZ_JBIVSV010000003.1 coordinate 439,909, forward strand.
TGGACATCGTGTGGTGGGTCAACCAGGAAGTCCTGCACCACGGCGCCGAGATCGCCCTGCTGCGCGACCTGTACCGGGAACGCCGGCACTGACCCGCGGGCGGGATCAGGCCGCGGGCGCCGGATAGGTCGGGTACTCCACCCCGGTCACGTGCTGCACGACCCGGACCACCTGGCAGGAGTAGCCGAACTCGTTGTCGTACCAGAGGTAGAGGATCGCGTTGTCCCCGTCGACCTTGGTGGCGCCGGCGTCGACGATCGAGGAGTGGCGCGAGCCGATGAAGTCGCTGGAGACCGCGTCGGGGGCCGTGGTGAAGTCGATCTGACGCTTGAGCGGGGAGGTCAGCGAGACGTCCCGCAGGTGGTCGAGGACCTCCTCACGGGTGGTCTCACGGCCCAGGCGCAGGCTCAGGATCGCGATGGAGACGTCCGGCACCGGCACCCGGATCGAGCTGCCGGTGATCGGCGCCTTGAGCTCGGGCAGCGCCTTGGCGACGGCGGAGGCGGCGCCCGTCTCCGTGATCACCATGTTGAGCGGCGCGGAACGGCCCCGGCGGTCGGCCTTGTGGTAGTTGTCCAGCAGGTTCTGGTCGTTGGTGAACGAGTGGACCGTCTCCACGTGGCCGCGCAGCACGCCGTACTCGTCGGCCATCGCCTTGAGCGGCGGCACGATCGCGTTGGTGGTGCAGGACGCGCAGGACAGGATCTGCTCGTCCGGCTTGATCGTGTCGTGGTTGACGCCGTGCACGATGTTGGGGACGTCGCCCTTGCCCGGCGCGGTCAGCACGACCTTGTCGATGCCGGGGCGCAGGTGCTGGGAGAGGCCCTCGCGGTCACGCCACTTGCCGGTGTTGTCGATGAGGATGGCGTTCTTGATGCCGTACGCCGTGTAGTCGACCTCGGAGGGGTCGTTCGCGTAGATCACCTTGATGGTGTTGCCGTTGGCGATGATCGCGCTCTCGGCCTCGTCGACGGTGATCGTGCCCTGGAACTGGCCGTGGATGGAGTCCCGGCGCAGCAGCGAGGCCCGCTTGACGATGTCCTGCTCGCCGCCGCCCCGCACGACGATCGCGCGCAGCCGCAGTCCGTTGCCGGAGCCGGCCTTCTCGATCAGCAGCCGGGCCACCAGGCGCCCGATGCGGCCGAAGCCGTAGAGGACGACGTCCCGCGGCTCACGGCGGTCGATCTTGTTGCCGCCCGTGGCGCCGGCCACGGCCTCGGCGGTGAACTCGGCCACCGACAGGCCGCGGTCGTCGCCCTTGTAGATCTCGGCCAGCCGGCCGATGTCGATCTGCGAGGGGCCGAGGTCCAGCTCGGTGAGGGCCTGGAGGAAGGGCAGGGTGTCGGTGACGGAGAGTTCCTCGCCGGCGATCTGCCGGGCGAACCGATGGGTCTTGAGGATGCTGACCACCGACTTGTTCACCAGGGAACGGCTGTGGAGAAGAACCGTTACATCACGCTCCCGGTGCAGCCTCCCGATCATCGGGATCATCGATTCCGCGATCTCTTCGCGGTTCTTCCAGTCGGTGAACGAGTCGTCCTTGACAGTCACAGAATTCTCTTTCGAGCTAGGCAGCGCTCATATGCTAACCCCCTGATGTTTTGATCGATCGTCGGGGTGGCGGAGCTCACTGCCCCAGCAGCTTGGGCGGTGCGGCGTCCGGGACCGGCCGCAGCAGGGCGGGGTGCGCGTCGGCCACCCGTTCCTTCGTGAACGCGGCCACGATCCGTCGGGCCAGCAGCGGATCGGCCGGGAGCGTGTGCGCGGCGAACCAGCGGGCGGGCGCCGGGTCGGGGGAGGGCTCGACGAACTCCGCGCCCGCGTAGTCGTCCAGCGGCGGGTCGTAGACGTATCCGCAGACCAGGTCGTGCCGCACCAGCCGCCGGACCAGGGCGTCGCGGTCGTGGACCAGGAGCGGCACCCGGAACAGGGGGAGGGGGCCGTCGTGCGCCGTCCGGTCGCGCAGTGCCGGGGAAGCCCACTTCGTGCCCGCCAGCAGCGCGACGCCGGCCCTGCGCCGGGCCAGGTCCTCGTCGAGCCGGGCCATCCGCAGGCCCAACTGGCCGCGGACCAGCGCGCCGTGCCGGGAACGGTATCCGTGCAGGTCGACGCGGACCCAGCCCTCGTAGGCGGGCAGGCTCGGGGCCTCCCGGGCGGAGGCGGCGAGCCGGGGCGCGTGCAGAGCCATCCGGAACGCGTCCCGCTCCATGAGCCCGAGGCGCTCCATGGTCCGCCACACCGGGCGCACCAGGTGCAGCGACCGGACGGCGGACCGGGCCAGCGGACGCAGGGTCGTGGCGAGGTCCTCGCGCAGCCTGCCGGGGGTCAGGAGATCGTCCCGCAGCAGCTCCAACTCCCGGCGCGTGCGCGCGTCCTCGACCGCGAGGAAACCGCCCGCCATCCCCGCCACGTGCTTGGACAGGCTGAACGCCGCCGCCCTGCCGAAGGTGCCGACCGGCTGCCCGTCCACATGGCTGCCGATCGCGTGCGCGGCGTCCTCGAACAACGGGATCCCCAACCGGTCGCAACGGCGACGCAGTTCGAGGACCCGGTCGGGCACGCCGTACAGGTTGGTGGTCAGGACCGCGTCCACCTCGCGCCAGGTCGACTCCGGCACAGCGGCCGGGTCGATGTTGCCGTCCCACACGGACACCGGCGCCAGCACGGGGCGCAGTCCGGCCGCGAGGACCACGAAGAGGATCACGTCGTCGTTCACCGGGGACATCAGCACCCGGGCGCCCGGCCGGCACCAGCGCCGCAGCGCCAGGTACAGGGCCAGCCGGGCGGAGGGCGTGTAGACGCACTCGCGTCCCAGTCGGCGGGTCATCGTCGCGGCCAGCCGCGAGCCGTACGGCATCGGCACCCCTTGTGTCGACGGGCCAGAAAAGGACCGGGGAAGGACCAGAGATGGGCCTGGGCGGGCCGCGGCAGGGGCGGGGGAGAGGACCCGCGCGCGGGCGCCCCGTTGCGAACCGGGTGAGCGGGCTCGCGTCAGCTCGCCAGCGGTCCCGCGCTCCCGGAGTCCGAGCGGTGCCCGGACGTGCGCAGGGTGCCGACGGTCTTCAGGAGGCGGTCGGCGGGCTCGCGCAGGGCCGGGTGGGCGTTGACCGTGTTGCGCAGGCCGCGCACCGGCCGGCGCCACAGGCGGTGTGCGGTCGCGACCGGGTGCGGACGGGTGGCGAATCCTTCCGCCACGCGCAGCTCACGGGTCTTGAGCCAGTCCTTCCACTCCTTGTCGCCACGCCCCATGTCCATCAGCCGCATCCCGCGCCGGCCCGCGGCCTCGGCCATCCGCAGGTGCATGATCAAGCCGGGGGAGTAGTAGCGCAGTTCCGGGTCGTACGCGGTGAACCAGGGAGCGAACACCGTGCGCGAGGTCGGCCCGAAGTGGGCGGCCACCGGCCGGTCACCGGCGTACACCACGGAGAGGACCCCGGTGAAGTGCTCCTCGCGGACCTGGAAGAGGTCCTCGACGAGGCGCACGATCCACGGTCGCGCGAACCGGTCCATCCGGCCCGTCCTGCGGTACTGGGCCGACTTCCACCGCATCAGCGTGCGCAGGGCCCGCGGGTCGCGCTCGTCGAACACGAACCGCATCTCGCCGAGGTCGCGGGTGAGTCGGCGTTCCTTCTTGAGAGTCGTCTTCGCCAGCCCCGGGTACGCGCCGCGCAGCCACTCCGGGTAACTGTCGCTGCCGACCTTCAGATCGATCACCGGGGAGGCGAACGTCCCTGTGACATAGGGGGCGAAGGGCTGCTGCTCCTCGACGAGGTGGTCGAACTCGAACACCGAGAGCCGGCACGCCTTCAGCAGCGCCCGGGTGTCCCAGGTGACCCCGGGACGGTGCACGAGGCCCTGGCAGTCGGACAGTCCGAGGCCGATGGCCCGGCCGACGCCGAAGGAGCCGCGTTCGTACGGGAGGAAGCCCACGGCCTCGCCGCGCTGGTGCAGGACCGCCACCCGGGCCCCGCCGCGGTGCCGGTCGATCCCGGCCGCGAACTCCGGTGCCAGGAACGGGTTGGCGTAGTCGGGCGACTCGTCCATCGCCCGGTGCCAGGCCGTGCGGAGCGCGGTGTCGAGTTCTCCGGGTCTGTGGATCGTTATGTCCGTGTCACTGCTCATGGACCGCATGGGCGATCGTTCCCCCCAATTCCCCCCACGACGCGGCGTCCGCGTCCCGCCGGTCGAAGTGCCGGCAAGGATCAAACGTCGCCAAACAGTACGCATGCTGTCAAGGGTGCCTGCCGTAACGGAAGAGTGCGGATCGGACGCCGCCGGTTCCCGCCTCCGGCAAGCGGCGGGAGTCGCAGCTCCGGCCACGGTGACGGTGCCGGGCGGGGTCACGGCGTTCCGCTCGGTGTGGATCGGCCCGAGCCGGCCCTTCCCGCCTGCGGTCACGGTGGGAGCCGCAGCTCCTTGGCGGCGGTGACCGTGTCCGGCCCGGTTTTGACGGTGCACTTGCGGGAGATCCGCCCGGGAGCCGTCGGTTCCCGCCTGCGGTCACGGCAGCAGTCGTCGTTCCTTCGCCACGGCCACCGCGCCCGACCGGGTCTCGACGCCCAACTTGCCGTAGATGCGCCCCAGATGGGTCTTGACCGTGGCCTCGCTGATGAACAGGGCGCGGGCGATCTCCCGGTTGCCGAGGCCGAGGGCGAGTTGCCCGAGGATCTCGTGCTCGCGGGCGGACAGGGCGGGGCGCGGGCTGCGCAGCCGGGTCAGCAGCCGGTCGGCCACCGGGGCGGACAGCGCGCCGCGGCCCGACGCCGCGTCCCGTATGGCCGAGAACAGCTCCTCCGGCTGCTCCGCCTTGAGGAGATAGCCGGTGGCGCCCGCCTCGACGGCGCGGGTGACGTCGGCGTCCGTGTCGAACATGGTGAGCACCAGCACCCGAGGGCCCCGCTCGCCCTGGGCGGTGAGCCGCCGGGTGGCGGTGACCCCGTCCATACCGCCGTCGAGCTGAAGATCCATCAGTACGACGTCGGGGCGCAGGTGGGCCGCCATGGCGAGTGCTTCCTCGCCGGTCGCGGCCTCCCCGACCACGTCGATGCCGTCCGCGCTGGAGAGCAGGGCCCGCAGCCCGGCGCGCACCACGGCATGGTCGTCGCAGAGCAGCAGCCGGACGGGGGAGGAGGACGGCGGCGTACTCACGGGGCGCGGCGGCGTACTCACAGGGCGGGCTCCTCGACGACGAGCGGGACGGCGGCCGACACCACGGTGCCTTCGCCCGGCGTGGACTCCACGGTGAGGGTGCCGCCGGCCTGGCGGGCCCGGATCCGCATCGCGGGAAGCCCGTGCCCGCGCGTCGACGACCGCGAGGCCCCCTGCTCGGTCTGCCCGGTCTGCTCGAACCCCCGCCCGTTGTCGGCGACGTCCAGCGACACCTGGTCGTCCAGCCACGTCAGCGTGAGCGCGGCCCGGGTCGCCGCCGCGTGCTCCCGTACGTTGGCCAGCGCGCCCTGGGCGATCCGCAGCAGCGCAGCGGCCACCCGCTCCGGCAGCGGCCCCTGTTCCCCGTCGAGCCGGAACCCCACGGTCAGCCCCGGACCGCTCTCGCGCCGGGCGAGTTCGGCGAGGGCCTGTGCGAGGGAGCGCTCGGCGAGGTCGGCCGGGGCCAGGTCGTGCACGAAGCGGCGGGCCTCGGCAAGGCCGCGTGAGGTGATCCCGGCCGCCGCCCGCACGTGTTCCCGGGCCGCGCCCCGGTCGGCCTCCCACACCCGCTCGGCGGCCTGGAGCAGCATCCGCTGACTGGACAGCTCCTGCGCGAGGGTGTCGTGGATCTCCGCGGACAGCCGCTGCCGTTCCGCCAGGACCCCGGCCCGCCGCTCGGTGGCGGCGAGTTCGTGCCGGGTGCGCACCAGGTCCCCGATCAGCAGGCGCTGCCGGGCACCTTGCCGTTGCAGATGCACGAGCACGGCGGTGGCGACCGCGGCGACGGCCGGCGGGGCCACGACCATGTTGGGGTTGAGCGGCCCGTCGGCCACCCGCATCTCCGAGAGCACGACCAGCGCGGTGAGGACGGCAGCCACGGGCACCGCGATCCTCGGCGGCAGCGCGTGCAGTCCGGCGAACAGCAGGGGCATCACGCACCAGGTGGCGCTCGGCGCGAGCGCGAGCAGCACGACCCACACGGCGGTGACCGAACCGAGCCACACCAGATGACGGCCTGTCGGCGGCAGTCCCGGGCGGGGCGGCGGGGCCAGCAGGTGGCCGAGCACGTACAGCAGACAGAAGATGGCGAACAGCGCCACCACCCAGCCGGTGCGCGCCCCGCCCTGGTCGCGGCTCAGGAAGCGGGCGAACGACGAGCCCAGCAGCACGAAGAACGCGCCGTGCACGATCGCGCCCAGCCAGCGCGCGTCCGGATCGGTGTGGTCCATGCTCCGTGTCTAACGTGCCGGGCGCGGGACCGCATCAACCGATCGGCTGACACGGCCGTCGCCCGGACCTCCCCGCGGCACGAGCCTGTCGGCCGAGCCGGACCCCCGGCCGCCGCACCGAGGCTTGGGGCAGAGCGAACCCCTCCGAAAGGCCTCCCGATGCCCGCCAGGAACCTCACCGCCAACCGCGCCGCCCTCGGCCACCGTGTCGGCTACGCCCTGCGCCACCCCGACCGCGTGCCCCGCCACGTGGCCCGCGCCGCCCGCGACCTGTGGCTGCGTCGCCTGCACCCGGACCACATCTCCTACTACCGGGCCGTGATGCGCTCGGACACCCGCGCCGACCCGGACGCGGCCGTCGGCAGCCGCAACCGGGAGCGCTGGCTGGCGCTCGGCGCGATGCAGTTCGACTACCTGGTGGGCCACGGTCTGCGTCCCGGGCACCGCATGCTGGAGATCGGCTGCGGCAACCTGCGCGGCGGCTGGCGCTTCATCCGTCATCTGGAGCCCGGCCACTACTACGGGATCGACATCTCGCCCGACATCCTCTTCGCCGCGCAGGACACCATTGTCGAGATGTCCCTCCAGAAGCGGCTGCCGAACCTGACGCCGGTGCGCGACCTGACCCTGCGCTTCCTGCCGGACGCCCACTTCGACGTCGTGCACGCGCACAGCGTCTTCTCGCACTCGCCGCTGCCCGTGATCGAGGAGTGCCTGGCGCACGTCGGCCGGGTCCTCGCCCCGGGCGGCTGGTTCGACTTCACCTTCGACCGCACCGAGGGCGAGGAGCACCATGTGCTCCGGGAGGACTTCTACTACCGCGTCGAGACGCTCGTGGCCCTGGCGGAGAAGCACGGTCTGCACGCCAGGTTCATGCAGGACTGGGAGGAGCTGCCGCACGGCCAGTCCAAGATCCGTGTGACGCACGGGGTGGCGTAGGCCCCTGCAATGGCCTGACGCCGGCGCTGGTTCGGAGCACAGAGGGGGTCGGCGATGCGGTCACCGGGTGGCCGGGAAGCACGGGCCGGGGCCCGTTCCGGTCCGGACACTGCCCGGGGTGGCGGGCCGGTGCGGTGGCGGCGGTGAAAATTGCCTGTCGCCGGGGCCGGTGAGGGCACAGACTCGTCCCATGGCTGACATGGGGGAGTTCCGGGACGCGGTCACGGCGTGGGCGGCGGGTGGCCCCGGCGAGCCGGCACGCGAACTGGCCGCACGACTGTCCGTCCGGACCGTCGTCCTGCTCGAAGGACCCAGCGACGTGGCGGCGGTCGAGGCGCTGGCCGCGAGCCGGGGCCGGGACCTGGCCGCCGAGGGGCTCTGCGTCCTGGCGATGGGCGGGGCGATGAGCGTCGGCCGCTTCGCCGGGCTGCTGGGCCCGTCGGGCCTGGGCCTGCGCCTGACGGGACTGTGCGACGAGCGGGAACGGCCCTTCTACGCCCGGGGCTGGGAACGGGCCGGTGCGGAGCCGGACGGGTACTTCGTCTGCGCGGCGGACCTGGAGGACGAGCTCATCCGCGCGCTGGGGGTGCCACGGGTGCGGGAACTCGTGCGCGAGGAGGGCGAGCTGCGGCAACTCCAGACCTTCCTGTCCCAGCCCGCCCAGCGGGACCGTACGGCCCAGCAGCAGTTGCGGCGCTTCATCGGCACGAAGTCGGGCCGGAAGATCCACTACGGCCGCGTCCTCGTGGAGGCCCTCGACCCGGACCGCGTACCGGCCCCGCTGGACGACCTCTTCGCCGCCCTCTGAGAGGGGATCTCCCGCCCCCGGCCGGAGCAGGAGCACCGGGAGGCGGGGGCGGGGACGTGGGCGCACCGGCTCACCCGAGTCGGGCGGGTGGGGAACGGTGTGCGTGGTGTGTTCACCGATATCACCGCCGGGGGTCTTGTTAGGACAATCGCCGGGATCTAGGGTCAACCCGGGGAGCAAGCGCTTTCCCCGCATGTCAGCGTCCCCGCGCCGGACGTCCCAGGAGGACCGTATGCCCCGTCCAGCCCGCCGCCGCGCAGCCGTGGTCGGCACCGGCGCCATCGTCAGCGGCAGCCACCTGTCCGCGCTCAGGGCTCACGCCGAGCGCACGGAACTGGTCGCCGCCGTCGACGTGGACCAGGGCAGACTCGACGCCTTCCGCGAGCTCGCGGGCGGCCAGGTCGCCGGGTACGCCTCGGTCGACGAGATGCTGGACGCCGTACGCCCCGACCTGGTCCTGATCGGCACCCCGCCGTCGCTGCACCGGGAGCAGACGGTGGCCGCCCTCAAGGCGGGCGCCTGGGCGCTGTGCGAGAAGCCGCTGACCCTGTCGCTCGCCGAGTACGACGAGATCGCCGCCGCCGAGGCGGCGTCCGGCGCCTACGCCTCGGTGATCTTCCAGCACCGCTACGGCTCCGGTGCCGCCCACGCGCGCGAGCTGATCGCGAGCGGCGAGCTGGGCGCCCCCCGGGTCGCGCACTGCCAGACCACCTGGCACCGGGACGCCGCCTACTACGCCGTACCGTGGCGCGGCACCTGGGCGAGCGAGGGCGGCGGCCCGACCATGGGCCACGGCATCCACCAGTACGACCTCCTCCTGTACCTGCTCGGCCCCTGGGCGGAGATCCGCGCCATGGCCGCCCGGCTGGTCCACGACACCGAGAGCGAGGACGTCTCCACCGCACTGGTCCGCTTCGAGAACGGCGCCCTCGCCACCGTCGTCAACAGCGTGCTGTCACCCGACGAGGTGAGCCGCATCCGCATCGACTGCGCCGACGCCACCGTCGAACTCACCCATCTGTACGGACACCGCAACGAGGACTGGACCTACACGCCCGCCCCCCACGTGGCCGCCGACCGCGTCGACGCCTGGCGCACGCCGGCCGCCGACGTGCCCAGTTCCCACACGGCCCAGCTCGGCGCGCTCCTCGATGCGTACGACAACGGTGTCAGGCCCCCCGGCAGCGGCGCCGACGCACGTGCCACGCTCGAGTTCGCCGCCGCGCTCTACAAGTCCGCGTTCACGGGGAAGCCCGTCCACGCGGGCGAGATCGCGCCCGGCGACCCCTTCTACCCGGCCATGCACGGCGACCACCCCCACTGGGCCCCCAAGGAGCGCGCATGAGCATCCGCGTCAGCCACGCCCACGGCGAGCACATCGCCGTCGAGGCGGCGAACGGCACGGAGATCCTCCGCTACGTCTACCGCCCGGACCCCGACGCCTTCGAGGCCCGGAAGCCGTACGCCCACCCCGTGCGCACCCTCTCCGGCCGCACGGTGACCGGCTACCGGCCCAACGACCACCGCTGGCACAAGGGTCTGCAGATGACGGCGAGCCATCTGTCCGGGCAGAACTTCTGGGGCGGCAACTGTTATGTCCACGGCCAGGGTTACCTCCCCCTGCCGGAGCGCGTCGGCTCGATGCGGCACGACGGCTTCACCGCGTTCCAGGCCGGCGAGGCCCGGCTGGACGTCACCGAGGCGCTGACCTGGGTGGAGAACGGCGGCGAGGAGTGGGCCCGGGAGGAGCGCGGACTCGCCGTCCACTCGGTCGACGAGGAGGCCGGCTCCTGGGTGCTCGACTGGTCGATCCGGCTCACCAACCTGCGGGCCGAGCCGCTCGCCTTCGGTTCCCCCACCACCGCGGGCCGGGACATGGCCGGGTACACGGGGCTCCAGTGGCGCGGCCCCCGCGACTTCACCGGTGGCGCGGTCTTCGGTCCGGACACCGACGCGGACGCGGACAAGCTGATGGGCAGCCAGGGCCCCTGGCTCGCCTTCAGCGCCGAGCACGACGACGTGGACGCCCATTCCACGCTCGTCTTCGCGCACGCCCCGGAGAACCTCGATCCGGGGACCGCGATCCACGAGTCGCACTGGTTCGTGCGCTCCCAGCCCTTCCCGACGGTCGCGTTCTCGTGGGCGTTCTTCGAGGAGTTCGAGCTGCCGCCCGGGGAGTCCTTCGCATACCGCTACCGGCTGGTCGTGGCCGACGGCGCCTGGGACGCGGACCGCGTCTCCGCGCGCCTGGAAGGCCTGCCCTGGTGAAGCCGGGCCTTCCCCACCCGCTGCCGGGCGCCGTGGGCCTGTCCCACCTGAGCGCCTACGACTGGGAGGCCGCCGACGGCGTCTGCGGCGGAAGCCCGCACCTGCACCTGGTGTGCACCGAGGCGTACGTCGTCACCGGCGGCCGGGGCACTGTGCAGACGCTGAGCCCCGACGGTTACCGCGAGATCCCCCTGGAGCCCGGCTCGATCGCCTGGTTCACCCCGGGGACCGTGCACCGCATGGTCCAGGGCGGTGATCTGCGCATCACCGTGCTGATGCAGAACAGCGGCCTGCCCGAGGCCGGGGACGCCGTCTTCACCTTCCCGCCGGAGGTCCTCGCCGACCCGGCGCGGTACGCCGCCGCGGCCCTGCTCCCGCCGGGCACCGGACCGGAGACGGCCGCCGCCGCCCGGCGCCGCAGGGACCTAGCCGTCGAGGGCTACCTCGTGCTGCGCGAGGCCCTGGCCGGCGGCGACAACGGTCCCTTCCTGGAGTTCCAGCGGACCGCCGCCCGACTGGTGCGGGACAAGGTGCCTCATTGGCGCGAGCTGTGGCGGGCCGGTGCCCTGGCCACCGCCGAGCGCACCGGCGCCCAGCTCGACGCGCTCGCGTCCGGGGAACCGGCGTACCTGGGCGAGGCGACCGCCCACGAGGCCGCGCCGACCCGGCTCGGCGGCTTCGGGATGTGCGGCAGACGCGACGAGTACAACCTGCCGGGGACGACGGTGCCGTACGACGGCCGGTGACACCACTGGTTACAGGGGGAGTTGCGAGGAGGCGCGGACAGACCACGGGTGCTGCGCGGGTCGGGAGAGGCCGACTCGCTGCCGGGGCACGGTAGTTCGGCGGTATCGGGGCTGCCGTCCCGATGGCGGGCCTGCCCGCAGGCGCCCACCCCGAGTCGCTCTGGCGTCCGACCGCTCGCGTCGGCGCTGACGGCGTCCAGTCCGGTCTAATCCGCGGAGTTCAGCGGGCATTTGAGCGCACGGAGTGTAGGCGACATCCGCGAAGCCCATCATCTTGACATGAACCTGCGGCCCGACGGGCGGGTCGCGGTCTCATGGAGGTGTGGAATGCACCGCAGACTCGCCACCGCACTGAGCGCCTCGACGCTGGCCCTCGTCACCGTCGTCGCCACCGCAGCCACCGCCGACGCCGCCCCCGCCGACAAGCCCGAGGTCCTCGCGAGCTGGACGCAGACCAGCGCGTCCAGTTACACCACGTGGGCCGCCGCCCGCGCCGACCGGGCCCCCTGGAGCGCCTACGCCTTCGACTGGTCGACCGACTACTGCTCCTCCTCGCCGGACAACCCCTTCGGCTTCCCCTTCTCGATGTCCTGCGCCCGCCATGACTTCGGCTACCGCAACTACAAGGCCGCGGGCGCCTTCAGCGCCAACAAGTCCCGCCTCGACAGCGCCTTCTACGAGGACCTCAAGCGGGTCTGCGCCAAGTACGGCGGCGGGACGAAGTCCGCGTGCGACAGCACCGCCTGGACCTACTACCAGGCGGTCAAGGCGTTCGGCTGACGAGAAGGGGGCGGGCGGGGGAAGCGCTCCCCTGCCCGCCAGGTCAGTGGGCCGCCCGAAACGACCGCAGCCGCAGCGAGTTGCCGACCACGAACACCGACGAGAACGCCATCGCCGCCCCCGCGAGCATCGGGTTGAGCAGTCCGGCCGCCGCCAGCGGCAGCGCGGCCACGTTGTACGCGAACGCCCAGAACAGGTTGGACCGGATCGTGCCCAGGGTCCGGCGGGCGAGGCGGATGGCGTCCGCCGCGGCCCGCAGGTCGCCCCGGACGAGGGTCAGGTCACCGGCCTCGATCGCGGCGTCCGTGCCCGTGCCCATGGCCAGGCCCAGGTCGGCCCGGGCCAGCGCGGCCGCGTCGTTGACCCCGTCGCCGACCATCGCGACCGAACGTCCCTCGCCCTGAAGGCGCTTGACGACGTCGACCTTGTCCTGCGGCAGGACCTCGGCGATCACGTGCTCGGCGGCGATGCCGACCTCCCGGGCGACGGACTCGGCCACGGCCCGGTTGTCACCGGTCAGCAGGATCGGCGTGAGCCCGAGACCCCGCAGCCGGGTGACGGCCTCGCGGCTGGTGTCCTTGACCGCGTCGGCGACCTCTAGGACGGCCCGTGCCTCCCCGTCCCAGGCGACCGCGACGACCGTACGGCCGGAGGACTCCGCCGCGGCCCTGCTGAGCCGCAGATCCTCCGGCAGCTCGACGGCCCAGTCCGCGAGCAGCCGCTCGCGTCCGACGAGGACGGCGTGCCCGTCGACGACGCCCTGAACACCGAGCCCCGGGACGTTCGCGAAGTCCTCCGGCGCGGGCAGTGAACCCAGCTTCTCCAGCGCCGCGCCGGCGACCGCGCGGGCCACCGGATGCTCGGAGGCGTGCTCCAGGGCGCCCGCCAGCCGCAGGACGTCGGCCTCGTCGGTGCCGGGGACGGTGTGCACGGCCAGCAGGGTCATACGGCCGCTGGTGACGGTGCCGGTCTTGTCCAGGACGACAGTGTCGACCTCGCGAGTGGACTCCAGGACCTCAGGGCCCTTGATCAGGATGCCGAGTTGAGCTCCGCGCCCGGTGCCGACCAGCAGCGCGGTGGGCGTGGCGAGGCCCAGGGCGCACGGGCACGCGATGATCAGTACGGCGACGGCGGCGGTGAACGCGGCGGCCGTACCGGCGCCGTTGCCGAGCCAGAAGCCCAGGGTGCCGAGCGCGAGCGCGATCACCACCGGCACGAACACCCCGGAGATCCGGTCCGCGAGCCGCTGCGCTGCCGCCTTGCCGGTCTGGGCGTCCTCGACCAGCTTGGCCATCCTGGCGAGTTGGGTGTCCGCGCCGACCCGGGTCGCCTCCACGACGAGCCGTCCGCCCGCGTTGAGGGTGGCGCCGGTGACGGAGTCCCCGGGGGTGACCTCCACCGGTACCGACTCGCCGGTGAGCATCGAGGCGTCCACGGCGGAGGAGCCCTCGACGACGGTACCGTCGGTGGCGATCTTCTCGCCGGGACGGACGAGGAAGCGGTCGCCCACCTGCAACTCGGCCACAGGCACGGTCTGTTCATGACCGTCCGGGTGCAGCACGGTCACGCTCTTCGCGCCGAGCTCCAGCAGCGCCTTCAGGGCCGCGCCCGCCTTGCGCTTGGAGCGGGCCTCGAAGTACCGGCCGGCCAGGATGAAGGCGGTGACCCCGGCCGTGGCCTCCAGGTACAGGTTCCCGGTGCCGTCACCGCGGGCGATCGTCAGCTCGAAGGGGTGCTTCATGCCCGGAGTGCCGGCGGTCCCGAGGAACAGCGCCCACAGCGACCAGCCGAAGGCGGCCGTCGTACCGACCGAGATCAGCGTGTCCATGGTCGCCGCGCCGTGCCGGGCGTTGGTGAACGCCGCCTTGTGGAAGGGCCACCCGGCGTACGTCACCACGGGTGCCGCCAGTGTCAGCGACAGCCACTGCCAGTACTCGAACTGGAGCGCCGGGACCATCGCCATCGCGATGACGGGCACCGCCAGCACCACCGCGGTCACCAACCGCTCGCGCAGGGACCGCAGTTCGTCGGGCTCGTCCTCGTCGGTGGCGGCCGGCTCGGGTGGCGCCGGTTCCTGGGCGGTGTACCCCGTCCTCTCGACCGTGGCTATCAGGTCCCGGACCGAGACGTCCGCGGTGTGGGTGACCCGGGCCTTCTCGGTGGCGTAGTTGACGGTGGCGGTGACCCCGTCCATCCGGTTGAGCTTCTTCTCGATGCGCGCCGCACACGAGGCGCAGGTCATGCCGCCGATGGCGAGCTCGGTCTCGGCCGCTGCGGTGGTGGGCATCGGGCGCTCCTCGTGGATACGGGGTGGGGGTATGCTGTGACGCGTCTCCTGTATACCCCGGGCAGGTATCCGGAGCAAGTGATCGAACGGCTTGACTTGATACCCCCCAGGGGTATGGTGAAGTGCATCGGGAACCCCTGTCGAGCCGGAGGAGCCGGTCATGCACGCTGGACTGAAGATCACCGCGTTCGCCGCCGCGCTGGCAGCGACGTTCGGCACCGCGTACGGCGTGGGCCAGGGCATGGGCCCTGTCGTCGACGACGAGCCGCCCGCCCGCCACGACACCCACGCGAGCGGCGGAGACGCCGCACAGTCACCGCCGGCCGCACGCGGGTCGGGACACGCGGGGCACTCCGGGCAGGAGTCGGCCCCGGCCGGTGGGCTCCAGATCTCCGAGGGCGGCTACACGCTCGACCTGCGAACCCCCCGCCTTGAGGCCGGACGCACCGCCGACCTCCGTTTCACCGTCCGGGGCGACGACGGCCGCCCGGTCACTGCCTTCCGCCGGGAGCACGACAAGGAGCTCCATCTGATCGTCGCCTCACGCGACCTGAACACCTACCGCCATCTGCACCCCACGCGGGCCGCCGACGGAACCTGGAGCATCCCCGTCTCCCTGCCCCGGGCGGGCGGTTACCGGGTCTTCGCCGACTTCACCCCCGACAAGAAGGGCGCCGAGAACCTCACCCTCGGCGCGGACCTGGCCGTGTCCGGCAGCTACGCCCCGCGGGACCTGCCCGCGCCGAACGCCACCGCCACCACCGACGGCTACCAGGTCAAGCTCGGCGGAGCGCTGCGCCCCGGCGCCGCCCGTGAACTGAAGCTGACGGTCTCCCGGGGCGGCCGGCCGGTCACCGACCTCCAGCCCTACCTCGGCGCCTACGGCCACCTGGTCGCCCTGCGCTCCGGCGACCTCGCCTACCTCCACGTCCACCCGAACGGCGAGCCGGGCACCACCCCCGCCGGCCCGGACATCTCCTTCACGGCGACAGCGCCCAGCAGCGGCAGCTACCGGCTGTTCCTCGACTTCAAGCACGAGGGCAAGGTGCACACCGCCGCGTTCACCGTCAGGACGGGAGAAGCGGCCGCCGCCCCGGCCCAGGAGGCCCCACACGACTCCTCCGCCGAGCACGGCCACTGACCGTCAGCCGACGGGGTGCCCGGACTCCTCCGCCGAGCAAGGCCGCTCGGTATCAGCCGATGCGGGCTCCCGTGCCGGCGACCCGCACCCTGGGGTCGCCGGGGCGCAGGGTCACCGTGAGTTCGCCGGGGCGGCCCAGGTCCTCGCCCTGGTGCAGGGTGAGGACCGCGTCCTCGGGCACCAGGCCGAGGTCACGCGCGTACGCGCCGAACGCCGCGGCCGCCGCACCGGTCGCCGGGTCCTCGACGACACCGCCGACCGGGAACGGGTCACGGACGTGGAAGACGGTGGCCGACTCCCGCCACACCAACTGGACCGTGGTCAGGTCCAGCCGGTGCATCAGGGCTTCGAGCCGGGCGAAGTCGTACGCCAGCTCAGCGAGGCGCGCGCGGGTCGCCGCCCCCAGGACGAGGTGGCGGGCACCGGCGAACGCGATCCGGGGCGGGAACGCCGGGTCGAGATCGCCGGCCGGCCAGTCGAGCGCGGCCAGCGCCTCCGCGAGGGCCGCGTCGGAGACCTCTTCGACATGTGGCTCGACGCTGGTCAGCGTGGCCCGCAAGGTCCCGTCCTCCTCCGCCACCGACACCGGCACGGTCCCGGCCGAGGTGGCGAACACCAGCTCTCCCGGGCCGATCCGCTCGGCCAGCGCGAGGGCGGTCGCGACGGTGGCGTGCCCGCAGAACGGCACCTCGGCCTTGGGGCTGAAATAGCGGATGCGGAACGTCCGCCCCTCCGGTCCCTCCAGCCCCTCGGGCGGGGCGGTGAGGAACGCGGACTCCGAGTAACCGAGCTCGGCGGCGACGGCCAGCATGTCGCCGTCGGAGAGAGAGGCGGCGTCCAACACCACGCCGGCGGGGTTGCCGCCCTCGGGGCTGCTGGAGAAGGCGGTGTAGCGCAGAACCTCGGGCCGGGGCGCGTTCGTCGTCATGTCTGACGGCAACATGGGACCAGGCGGCGGCTATTCCGGGTGCTCAGCCGAGGGCCCGGTCCAGGTTGAACGCCGCGCTGATCAGGGCGAGATGGGTGAACGCCTGCGGGAAGTTGCCCTGCTGCTCGCCGGTGTTGCTGATCTCCTCGGCGTACAGGCCCAGATGGTTGGCGTAGGTGAGCATCTTCTCGAAGGCCAGCCGTGCCTCGTCGATCCGGCCGGCGTGCACCACGGCCTCGACGTACCAGAACGAGCAGATCGAGAAGGTGCCCTCGTCGCCGCGCAGCCCGTCGGGGCTCGCCATCGGGTCGTAGCGGTAGACGAGGGAGTCCGACACCAGCTCCTCGGTCAGCGCGTCCAGCGTGGACAGCCACTTGGGGTCGGTCGGCGCGATGAACTTGGTCAGCGGCATCATCAGCACGGCCGCGTCGAGCACATCGCCGTCCTCGTGCTGGACGAAGGCCTGCCGCGCCTCCGACCAGCCGCGGTCCATGATCCGCCGGTAGATCGTGTCCCGGCACTCGCGCCACCGGTTCAGGTCGGCGGGCAGACCGCGCCGGTTGGCCATGCGGATCGCCCGCTCGATCGCCACCCAGCACATCAGGCGTGAGTACAGGAAGTTCTTGCGGCCGCCGCGGGTCTCCCAGATGCCCTCGTCGGGCTGGTCCCAGTGCTTGCACACCCACTCCACCAGCGTGCACACGTCGTCCCACTGGCCGCTGGAGATCGGCTTGGCCCACTTGTCGTAGAGGTAGACCGAGTCGATCAGCGCGCCGTAGATGTCGAGCTGGAGCTGGTCGGCGGCGGCGTTGCCGACCCGGACCGGCGCCGAGCCCCGATGCCCCTCCAGATGGGGCAGTTCACGCTCCGCCAGATCGGTGCGGCCGTCGATGCCGTACATGATCTGGAGCGGCCCCGAGGGGCCGTGGCCCTCCGGGCTGACGTTCCGGATCAGGAAGTCCATGAACTGCTCGGCCTCGCTGGTGAAGCCGAGCCGCAGCAGCGCGTAGACGCAGAAGGCCGCGTCGCGCACCCACACGTACCGGTAGTCCCAGTTGCGCTCGCCGCCGAGCTGTTCGGGCAGGCTGGTGGTCGGCGCGGCCACGATGGCGCCGGTGGGCGCGTAGGTGAGCAGCTTCAGGGTGAGGGCGGAGCGGTGCACCATCTCCCGCCAGCGACCTCGGTACTTGGAGGCGGACAGCCAGTGCCGCCAGTAGGCGACCGTGCTGTTGAACTGCTCCTCGGCCTCGGTGCGCGCGCACCGGCGCGGGGTCACCTCGCCGCCGACCTGATCGAGCGCGAACACCGCCGACTCGCCCTCGGCGAGCTTGAAGTCCGCCCGTACGTCCGGGCCATCGGTCTCCAGTGCCACCGTCGCGGTCAGCCCCAGCGACAGCTTCGGGGACTCGAAGACCGCCACATCGCCGACCATGCGCACGGTGTGCGGCTGGGTGCCGTAGTCGAAGCGCGGCGCCACGCGCGTGCGGAAGGGGATCGAACCGCGCACGCACACCACCCGCCGGATCAGCCGGTGCCGCTCGGTCTCCACCGCGTCGCCGTCGACCGGCATGAAGTCCTGGACCTCGCCCACCCCGTCCTCGGTGTAGAACCGGGTGATCAGGACATTGGTGTCCGGGAAGTAGAACTGCTTGGTCCGGGCCGGCACGGCCGCCGCCAGCTCGAAGCTGCCCCCGCGCTCCGCGTCCAGGATCGACGCGAACACGCTCGGCGCGTCGAAGGACGGGCAGCAGTACCAGTCGATCGTGCCGTCGGTCCCGACCAGCGCCACACTGCGCAGGTCGCCGATCAGCCCGTGCTCGGCGATCGGCAGGTAGCCCAGGTGATCCCTGGCTGATCCGTTCATCGCAGCCTCCTGCCGATCAGCCTAGGCAGGTTCCCCGCGGGTGTCAGGGGAACGGTCCTCACACCGTGAGGACCCGCAGCCCCGCCTCCTCGAACCGCCGGACCGTCTCGGGGGCCGCCGCCGAGTCCGTGACCAGGGTGCCGACCTGCCCGGTGGCACAGATCCGGGCGAACGCCCGCTGCCCCAGCTTGCTGGAGTCGGCGGCCACGACGACCCGCTCGGCCCGCTCGCACAGCAGCCGGTTGATCGCGGCCTCCGCCTCGTCGTGGGCGGCGGCACCGTGCGTGACGTCGAACGCGACGACACCCAGCACCGCCACGTCGAGCGTCACCTGACCCAGCACCCCGTCCGCGAGCGGCCCGACGAGTTCGTACGACTGCGGACGCGCGACCCCGCCGGTCAGCACGATCTTGAACTGGGGGCGTACGGCCAGCTCATTGGCGATGTTGAGCGCGTTGGTGACGATCGTCAGGCCGGGGGAGCCGCTGGAGAGGTCCCCGCGCACGGCGAGGGCCCTGGCCACCTCGGTGGTGGTCGTGCCGCCGGTCAGTCCGACGGCCTCGCCGGGCGCGATCAGTTCCCCGACCGCCTTCGCGATGCGCTGCTTCTCGGAGGCGTGGCGGGCCGTCTTGTACCGCAGGGGCAGCTCGTACGAGACGCCGTGCACGACCGCCCCGCCCCGGGTGCGCACCAGCATCTGCTGCTCGGCGAGCTGGTCGAAGTCACGGCGGATGGTCGCCGCCGAGACCTCCAGGTCGGCGGCCGCCTCCTCGACGTCCAGCCGGCCCCGCTCGACGAGCAGTTCCAGCAGCGCCTTCCAACGGGCGTCCCGCGACATCCGCACCCTCCGTCCCTCGCCCTCCCGGCGACCCTAGCGCACCCTTTCCCCGTTGGAATGCTTGATTGTGCTTGAAACATAGCTATATCTTGCAAGAACAATCATGACGAGGGAGGGGTACGGCGTGACTCATGTCGAGGACGAGCTGACCAGCCAGCCCGCGTGCTGGACCCGGGCCGCGAGCGAGGTGCCACGCCACTCGGGCGCGCTTCCGGCGGCCGGGGAGCGGGTCGCGATCGTCGGATGCGGCACCTCGTACTTCATGGCGCAGGCGGCCGCGGTGCTCAGGGAGAGCGCGGGGCAGGGCGAGACCGACGCCTTCGCCGCCTCCGAGTTCCCGGCCGGCCGCGCATACGACCGGGTCCTCGCCCTCACCCGCTCCGGCACCACCACCGAAGTACTCGAGCTGCTCGGGCGGTTGAAGGGCCGTACCCGCACCACCGCGGTCACCGCCGACCCGGACACCCCCGTCATGACCGCAGCCGACGAGGTCGTCGTCCTCGACTTCGCCGACGAACGCTCCGTAGTCCAGACCAGGTTCGCGACCACCGCCCTCACCCTGCTCCGCGCCCACCTGGGCCTGCACACCGACGCCGTGGTCGCCGACGCGCGCACCGCGCTTGCGACGCCCCTGCCCGAAGGGCTCGTCGACCGCACGCAGTTCACCTTCCTCGGCCGCGGCTGGACGGTGGGACTGGCCCACGAGGCCGGACTGAAGATGCGCGAGGCCGCTCTCGCCTGGACCGAGGCATACCCGGCGATGGAGTACCGGCACGGCCCCATCAGCGTCACCACGCGCGGTACCGCCACCTGGATGCTCGGAGAGGCTCCCGAGGGCCTGGCCGAACAGGTGCGGGAGACCGGCGCACTGTGGGTGCCGGGCACCCTGGACCCCCTCGCCGAGCTGGTCCGCGTGCAGCGCCTCGCGGTCGCCGTCGCCGCGGCCCGCGGCCTCGACCCGGACCGGCCCCGCCACCTCACCCGCTCGGTGATCCTCGCCCGCCCCTAGGAGACGTCGTGCCCCTGGTCACCACCGGCGAGCTCGTCACCCGCGCCGCCGGCACCCGCTCCGCGGTCGCCGCCTTCAACATCATCACCCTGGAACACGTCGAGGCCGTCGTCACCGCCGCCGAGTCCCTGGGCACGCCCGTCGTCCTCCAGGTCAGCGAGAACGCCGTCAAGTTCCGCCAGGGCCGCCTCCACCCGCTCGCCCGGGCCGCCGTCGCCGCGGCCGAACGCGCCGCCGTACCCGTCGCGCTGCACCTCGACCACGTCAGGAGCGACGACCTGCTGCGCCAGGCGGCCGACGCGGGATTCAGCTCCGTCATGTACGACGCGGCCCACCTTCCCTACGCCGAGAACCTCGCCGCGACCCGGGCCGCGACCGACTGGGCGCACTCCCAAGGGATCTGGATCGAGGCGGAGTTGGGCGAGGTCGGCGGCAAGGACGGCGCACCCCCGCTCGACGCCCACGCCCCCGGCGCCCGCACCGACCCCGGCGAGGCCCGTGCCTTCGTCACCGACTCCGGTGTGGACGCCCTCGCCGTGGCCGTCGGCAGCGCCCACGCGATGACCGAGCGCACCGCCACGCTCGACCACGATCTCCTCAAGCGCCTGTCCGGCACCCTGGACGTCCCCCTCGTGCTGCACGGCTCCTCGGGAGTCCGCGACGAGGAACTCACCGCGGCCGTCGCGGGCGGCATCGCCAAGGTCAACGTCGGCACCGCGCTCAACCTCGCCCTGACCGGCGCGCTCCGGGACCACCTCGCGGCCCACCCCGACGCGGTGGACCCGCGCACCTACCTGAGAACCGGACGGGACGCCATGGCCGGGGCGGCCCGGCGGATCATCGAGCTGCTCGCGCGGTGAGGACGGGCTGGTAAAACCCGCTGGACGCCGGATCGTGCCAGCGCACGTCGGCGAAACCGGCGGCGGTCACGAACTCCGTGAGCCGCGCGCGGGTCAGCGCCCACGACGTCGTACGGCG
The DNA here is from genome assembly GCF_044756385.1 of Streptomyces sp. NPDC091972. Taxonomy (NCBI): domain Bacteria; kingdom Bacillati; phylum Actinomycetota; class Actinomycetes; order Kitasatosporales; family Streptomycetaceae; genus Streptomyces; species Streptomyces sp. NPDC091972. Next base: position 460,872 of record NZ_JBIVSV010000003.1, read on the forward strand.
GACGCGGACCGTCCAGTCGTCCCCGCCGCCGGGCAGGAGCTGGAAGTACTCCTGGTCGTAGCGCTCGCCGTCCGGGTGCCAGTGCCACAACTGGAAGGTGATCACCCGGCCGTCGGGGCCCTGCGAGACCTGCGGGGGAGCGGCCCCGGGCCGGGTCCTGCGGATCTCGTCGTAGTCCCTGAGAGTGAGCAGCAGCAGCCCCCCGTCCCGCAGGACCCGCCGCATGTCCGCGAGTGCGGCCGCCACATCCGGGGCCGTCAGCAGATGGGCCACGGAGTTGTCGGCGCAGACGACCACGTCGAAGACGGACGGCGCGAACGGCAGCCGTCGCATGTCCGCGGCCGCCGCCGGCAGCCGGGCGCCGCGCGATGCCGCCTCCGCCGCGGCGCGCGTGACCGCGACGGGACTGATATCGCTGCCGACGACCCGGTGTCCGGCCAGCGCCAGCCCGATCGCCTGGGTCCCGATCCCGCACGAGCAGTCCAGCACCCGGTGCGGACCCGGCCCGAGGAGCGCGCCCAGCGCCGCCGACTGCCGGGCCATGCTCGCGTCCCAGTCCGCGAAGATCCGGTGGTAGTCCGGAGCGAGCGAGTCGTAGAACTCCCGCGCCGAGGAAGCCGGGGAAGCCGCGGAAGCCGGGAAAGCCGGGGAGGCCGGGGGTTCAGTCACTCGACCTTTTTACCGCCTTGAGCACCACGAACTTCGGGTCGCTCGCGACCAGTTGACTGTTGCCGAACAGTTTCCGCAGCTTCACGTGGTACCCGAGGTGCCGGTTGCCGACCACCCACAGCTCGCCGCCGGGCCGTAGCGTCCTGCGTGCACCCGAGAACATCCGCCAGGCCGTCGCGTCGGTCGTGGCCTGGTGGGAGTGGAAGGGCGGGTTGTTCAGGACGAGGTCGACGCTGTCCGCCGCGACCCCCGCCAGACCGTCCCCGACCCGGAACTCCGCCTGCCCCGGCACCCCGTTCGCCTTGTACGTCGCCTCCGCCGAGGCCACGGCCTGGAAGGACTCGTCGACGAACAGCACCTCGGCCTCGGGGTCGGCGAGGGCCATGGCCGTACCGACGATGCCGTTGCCGCAGCCCAGGTCCACGATCCGCCGGTGGCCTCGGCCGTACGGCAGGTGCTGGAGGAAGAACCGGGTGCCGATGTCGAGCCGGTCCGCGCAGAAGACGCCCGCGTGGTTGACGACGGGCCGCCCGGAGACGGCACCGATGCCGTCCGGGAGCGTGTAGCCGTACGGCCACGGATTGGCGGGCCGTTCGAGCGACGGCTCGGGCGTGCAGAAGACGAGCCGTGCCTTCTTCCACGCCAGCGAGGTGCGGGTCGGGCCGAGGATCCGCTCGAACAGCTGGAGCGTGGAGGTGTGGATCTCCTTGACCATGCCGGTGCCGACGACCACCGTGCCCTCGTGCACCGCCGGCGCCAGCCGTGAGAGCTGGTCCTCCAGCAGGGCCAGGCTCTTCGGCACGCGCACCAGCAGGACGTCGATCCGGTCGGGCGGCGGGTCCTGCGTGGTGAGCAGCGGCACGGTGCCGGGCTCGACACCGGCGCGTGCCAGGTTGGCACGGGTCGCCTCCTGGCTCAGCCAGGAGTCCGTGATCTGCACGGGCCGGTGCGCCGCCAGCGCGGTGACCAGGGCGCCCCAGCGGTCCCCGACCACCACGACGGTGCCGGACAGCGCCACCCCCTCGTCCGCGAGATGCCTCAGCAGGTACTCGTCGGAGGCGTCCCAGGCGCGCAGCAGGTCGCGCGGGTCCTCGGGGAAACGGGTGAGGGCGAGTTCGCCCCAGGGCGTCGTCATTCGGTCGTCCATCGTGCGTCCAGGCTATCGGAGCCGCAGCTCAGACCCCTCGGGCAGGATGGAACCCATGGACGCCGAGCTGTTCCCCCGAGCCCGTACGGAGGTCGCGCCGGGCGCGGTGCACGTGCCGGACTGGCTGGACCCGGCACGGCAGCGCGAGCTGCTGGCGGCCTGCCGCCGGTGGGCGCGCCCGCCCGCGGGGCTGCGCACGGTCCGCACCCCCGGCGGCGGCACGATGACCGCACGGCAGGTCTGCCTGGGCTGGCACTGGTACCCGTACGCCTACGCCCGCACGGTCGTCGACGGCGACGGGGCGCCGGTCAAGCCCTTCCCGCCGTGGCTGGGCGAGCTGGGCCGGGAGGCCGTGCGGGACGCCCTGGACGCCGAGGCCGCCGGATACGACATCGCACTGATCAACTTCTACGACGGGGACGCCCGCATGGGCATGCACCGCGACAGCGACGAGAAGTCGGACGCGCCGGTGGTCTCCCTGAGCCTCGGCGACACCTGCGTCTTCCGCTTCGGCAACCCCGAGACCCGGACCAGGCCGTACACGGACGTCGAGCTGCGCAGCGGCGACCTGTTCGTCTTCGGCGGCCCCTCGCGGCTCGCGTACCACGGGGTCCCCCGTGTGCATCCGGGCACCGCGCCGCCCGAGTTGGGGCTGACGGGACGGCTGAACATCACGCTGCGGGTCAGCGGCCTCCAGCGCGGGACGGCCGGCGGATCATGGGAGACTCGCCCTCATGAGCGGCAAGGCGGACCCCCGGACGGCGGGGGAAGGGACCCCCTCGAGGGGGCGGCTGGACCGGGGGCGCGGTGCGCTCGGGCCCGCGTTGGAGCTCGTGCACACCGGACGGGCGCCCACCCGGGCCGTGCTCACCGCCGAACTCGGGGTGACCCGGGCCACGGCCGGCGCGGTCGCCGCCGAGCTGGAGGCGCTCGGGCTGATCCGCGTCGACGCCCGGCCCACCGCGCCGGCCGGTTCGCAGGGCAGGCCCTCCCACCGGCTCGCGGTCGCCGAGGACGGCCCCGTCGTCCTGGCCGCGCAGGTGCACGCCGACGGCTTCCGGGCCGCCCTGGTCGGTCTGGGCGGCCGTATCGTCGCCACCGCCCCCGGCAGCGAGACCATCGACGCCGACCCGGCGAAGGTCCTCGGCTCCGTCGTGGAGGCGGGCGCCGACCTGCTGCGCTCGACGGGCAGGCGCTGCGTGGGCGCGGGACTCGCCGTGCCGTCCGCGGTCGCCGAACCCGACGGACTGGCCCTCAACCCCCTGCACCTGGCCTGGCCGGCGGGAGCCCCCGTCCGCCGTATCTTCGGCGAGTGCGTGCGCGCCGCCGGCCTCACCGGACCGGCCTTCGCGGGCAACGACGTCAACCTCGCCGCACTCGCCGAGCACCGCCACGGCGCCGGCCGCGGCGCCCGCGACCTGCTGTGCGTGGCGACCGGACACCGGGGCGTGGGCGGCGCCCTGGTGCTCGACGGGCGGCTGCACACCGGCAGTTCGGGCCTCGCCCTGGAGGTCGGCCACCTCACCGTGAACCCCGAGGGCCGCCCCTGCCACTGCGGCAGCCGCGGCTGTCTGGACGTCGAGGCCGACCCGCTGGCCCTGCTCACGGCCGCGGGACTCGACCCCGGTCCCGAACAGTCCCTGCTCCGGCAGGCCGACGACCTCGTGCGCGACCACTACGACGACCCTGCCGTCCGCAGGGCGGCCGAGTCGCTGATCGACCGCCTGGGCCTCGGGCTCGCAGGGCTGGTCAACATCCTCAACCCGGACCGGATCATCCTCGGCGGCCTCCACCGCACCCTCCTGGACGCCGACCCCGGGCGTCTGCGGGCCGTCGTCGCCGACCGCAGCCTGTGGGGGCAGAGCGGCGGCGTCCCCATCCTGGCCTGCACCCTGGACCACAACAGCCTCGTCGGAGCGGCCGAGCTGGCGTGGCAACCGGTGCTGGACGACCCACTGGGGGCACTGGCCCGTGGCTGAACTGCTGGAGGCCGGGCGACTGCGCCTGGTCGAGGTGGCGGCCCCGCTGCTCCCGCCCGAGGCGCGGACGGCCATGGACCGCGCGTGGGGCGACGCCGTCCTGGCCAACCCGGCCCTGTTCGACGGCCCGGTGGCGGTCTGCGCGGGACTCTCCCGGCCGGCCCCGGACACCCTGGTCGTCTCCTGGTCCCGGACGACCTACCGCTACTTCGCCCTGCGCCGCGTCCCGGGCGCCACCGTCCTGCGGTCCCTGTTCGTGAGCGTGGTGCAGCCGACGGAGGACGGACGCGTCCTGGTGGGCCGCATGTCCCCGGCCACCGCCGCGCCCGGCCGCTGGCAGTTCCCCGGCGGATCGGTGGAACCGCCCACCGGCGACGAGCCGCTCGACGAGCACGCCCTGCGCCGCCACGCCGCGGTGGAACTGGCCGAGGAGACCGGCGTCGACCTGCCGCCCGCCGACCTCAGCCGATGCCTGGTGACCTACGGCGAGGACGGCCAGGTCGGCGTCCACTACCTGGCGCCGCCCCTGCCCGCGCCCCTGCTCCACGAGCGTTTCGAGGCACTCGTGGCCGCCGAGACGGCACGCGGGCGCGTCCCCGAGTTCGACCGGATCGCCCTCGTCGGCTCACCGGCCGAGCTGCCGGATCTCACCGGCCCGCACGTGGTCTACCTGGAACCCGTGGTCCGTTGGACGCACCGCCGAGTAGGCTCGTGACATGCGGATCTCCGTCTCCTCGGACATGGACGAACCGGTCGCGCGCACCCTCCTCGCCGAGCTGCGGGCACGCGGCCACGAAGTCGTCGCACACGGCGCCCTGCGCCCCGGCGCCGACCCGCAGTGGGCCGTCTGCTCCGAGGCCGCGGCCCGTGACGTGGCCGAGGGCACGGCCGACCAGGCCGTCGTGTGCTGCTGGACCGGCACCGGCGCCTCCATCGCCGCGAACAAGGTCCCGGGCGTACGGGCCGCCCTGTGCACGGACGCCCGCACCGCGGACGGCGCCCGCCGCTGGAACGACGCCAACGTCCTGGCCCTCAGCCTGCGCCTGACCTCAGAGCCGCTTCTCAAGGAGATCCTCGACGCCTGGTTCGCCGCGGCGCCGAGCGAGGACGCCGAGGACCGCGAGAACGTGGCCCGGGTGAAGCGCCTGGACGCCGACCGGACCTAGCCGCACGTCGAGCAGCCCGCCGTGTTCCTGGGCTCTGAGGGCGAGCGCGGTGTCGTCGCGGTGAACCTGTCCGACTTCCCGTGGGTGCCGGCGGACGGACCGGGACCGACGGGGGTCATGGAGCAGGAGCCGTACGCCGGCCTCCCGGACCGCCCGGTGCCGCTGAGCGGCCGAGTCAGGGACGCGTCCACTCCACGGCCAGCGCCCGACCGGGGTTGTCGACCAGGATGCGTCGTACCAGGTCCTCACCCAGCTCGGCCGCGAGCCGCGGACGCACCCGGCGCAGCAGGTACGGCATCCCGGGGCCCCCGTCGACCGACCGGGCGGCCGCTGTCGTGGTGTCGCCGCCCAGCAGCAGACGGTCCCCGTGACCCGCCTCGGCCAGGTTCCGTACGGCGTCCGGCATGCGCCAGTCCGTGGCGTGGTTGGCGCGCGACGGCCCGTCGAAGGCGAGCCAGCAGCCCGACGCCGCGGCCTGGCGGTGCACGGTGAAGTCGGGGGAGCGGTTCAGGTGCCCGAGGACCACCCGCTCCGGCGGCACCCCCAACTCCCCGCACAGCAGGTCCAGTACGTCCAGCGCGCCGGTGCCCAGCTCCAGGTGGACGGCGATCGGCGCCCCCGTCGCACGATGGGCCTCGGCCGCCGCCGACATCGTCCAGCGGGCGTGCGCGTCCAGGGCGTGGAAACCGCCCGCCACCTTGATCAGTCCCGCCCGGACCCCCGACTCGCGGATGCCTTCGGTCAGTTCGGCCACGAACACCTCGGCGAGCCTGCCGCGCAGCCCGGCGAGCGTGTCGTCGTCGTAGTGGACGGCCTGGTGCAGCCCGGTCGCGGCGACGATCCGCACCCCGGTCTCCCGCGACAGCGCGGGCAGTTCGGCGGCCCGCCGCCCGAGCCCGTACGGCGTCCACTGCACCACCGCGCCGCCGCCCTGCGCGGCGAACGCGGCCAGCTCCGCCCGCGCCGCGGAGACGCTGTGCAGCTCCTGCCCGGGCAGCCGGGGACTGCCGAAGAACAGGTGGTCGTGGGCGTCGCACACCCCGAGCCGCTCGGCGGGGACGTCACCGGCCACCGTGCGGACGGCTGCCACCCTCACCACTGCCGCCCCCGCGGCAGGCGCTCCCGGCCAGGGGCCGACATGTGCAGCACCTCGAACATCTCGCCGTCCGCCTTGGGCGACTCGTGCGTCCAGAGCGAGAAGTGCACGAGTTCCCAGCGGGCGGTGTCCACGACTGCGGCCGCGCACACCGCGCCGTCCTCCCCGGCCAGCCGCTCCGTCTCACCCACCGCGTCCGCCATCACCAGGGCCAACTCGACGCCGTCGGACACCGGTTGCCGCCGTCGCACGGCCCACCGGGCGGGGGAGACGGCGGCACCGGCGGGGTCTGCGGTGGGGCCCGCGGCGCCTCCCTCCTCGTACGCCACACCCGTCCACTGGCGTACCGTCGGCCGCCCGAAGTCGTCGCTGAGCCCCTGGAAGGCACCTCCCCACAGGAAGGTGTTCATGCCCTCCATCGTGTTCCAGAGGTAGAAGGGCGCGTACTGGTTGACGGGCGAGCCGTGCACCCCGCGCTCGCGCATCAGGTACGTCTTGAAGCCGAGTCCCTCCCAGTCGTCCAGCAGATGCCCGACCCGTTCCACGCGCGCGCGGACGACGCCCATGTCGTAGTCGGCGGGCAGGGTGAGTTCGTACTGCATGGCGTGCATCGGCGTCTCCTCGGGCGTGGTGGTCCTTCCGGGCGGGGTGCGCGTCCCGGTCGGCCGTCGTGTCGTCCTGCGCGGCCCCGGCGACCGCGAGACGGGTCAGGAAGGCGCGCGCCCCGGCTGCGAGCCGGCGAGCAGCGAGAGCAGGCCCCGCACGCCGGTGTCGAACGCGGCGGGCGAGCCGGACGCGCGGGCGAGGACATAGCCGCCCTGGACCGTCGCGAGCACGGTCGCCGCGATCTCCTCGCCGTCCAGCGAGGCCGCGAACTGGCCCTGTTCCTTGCCCTCTTCGACGATCCCGGCGATGCGCTCGCGGATCCAGTCGATCGTCTCGTCGACCGGCGCGCGCAGTTCGTCACTGGCGACGACGTCGGGGTCCATCGTGAGCCGGCCGACCGGGCAGCCGCGCAGCACGTCCCGCTCGCGCCGCAGATACGCCTCGATGCGCTCGTACGGCGTCCCGGGCCCGCCGAGCACGTCCTCCGCGGCGGCGCGCAGCTCCTCGGCGGTCCTGCGGATCGCGGCCAGGGCGAGGTCGGGCTTGCCCTTGAAGTGGTGGTACATGCTGCCCTGTCCGGCGCCCGCGCGCTCCAGGATGGCCTTGGGGCTGGTCCCCACGTATCCGCGCTCCCACAGCAGCTCACGCGTGGACTCGATCAGTCGGTCCGAGGTGCTCATACCGGCACTGTACATACTAGTAGTTACAGAAGTCGAGACCCCTGGGGAGCAGGCGGAACAGGCCCGCGTACTCCCCGGGAGGTACGCACACTGCCGCTGGCCGTACGACGACCCGGCCCCCTTCCTGAAGCCAGTCTCGAAGCAGCTCCGAACGACACCTTCAGCAACTCCAGGGAGATGACCGACATGCAGACACTCGCGCACTGGGACGGTGGTCCGGGCCCGTGGATCCTCTTCTTCCCGCTGATCTGGGCGGCCGTCGTGCTCGGCGTCGTCACCGTCCTGCGCCGCACCGCCTGGCGCGGCCGCCGCGGGCCGTGGCGCGCCACGGCCGACGCGGGCCCCTCGGGCGACTCGCCGATCGCCGTGCTCGGCCGCCGCTTCGCCTCCGGCGAGATCGACGAGGACGAGTACTGGCGCCGACTGTCCGTCCTGGACGAGCAGTTCGGTCGTGCGGCGGGCAAGGGCGGTGCGGTATGACCGTCACGACCCCCTCCACCGGGACGTCGCCGGCCGCCCGGGTGGTCGACGCGGTGAAGGTCTACGGCAGCGGCGACACCGGCGTGCGGGCCCTGGACGGGGTGAGCGTCGACTTCCCGGCCGGCCGCTTCACCGCGATCATGGGGCCCTCCGGCTCCGGCAAGTCCACCCTCATGCACTGCGCGGCCGGCCTCGACACGCTCACCGAGGGCGCCTCCTACATCGGTGACACCGACCTCGGCTCCCTCGACGACCGCCGCCTGACCCTCCTGCGCCGGGACCGCGTCGGGTTCGTCTTCCAGGCGTTCAACCTGGTGCCGACGCTGACCGTCGAGGAGAACATCCGGCTGCCGCTGGACCTCGCGGGCGGCAGCGGCGACCCCGAGTGGATCGACGCGCTGATCGACGTCGTCGGCCTGCGCGACCGGCTCCGCCACCGGCCGGCCGAGCTCTCCGGAGGCCAGCAGCAACGCGTCGCCGTCGCCCGGGCGTTCGCGAGCCGCCCCGACGTCGTCTTCGCCGACGAGCCCACCGGGAACCTCGACTCCCGCTCCGGCGGGGAGGTCCTCGGCCTCCTCGGCAGCACCGTGCGCCGCACGGCCCGCACGGTCGTCATGGTCACCCACGACCCGGTCGCCGCCGCCCACGCCGACGAGGTCGTCTTCCTCGCCGACGGGCGCCTGGTGGACCGGATGGAAGCACCGACCGCGGACCGGGTCCTGGACCGCATGAAGGCCTTCGAGACGCCCGCGCGGACCGAGGCGCTCTCGCGCACGCGGGCCCGTTCCGGTCCGGGGCCGGAAAGGGCCGCGCGCACTCTGACGGAGGACCCCTCATGAACGCCGCCCTCCGCCTGAGCGCCTCCTCCCTGCGCGCCCACAAGCGGCGCTTCGCCGGAACCTTCCTCGCCGTGTTCCTCGGTGTCGCCTTCCTCGCCGGCACCCTCGTCATGGGCGACACCCTGCGTGCCGGCTTCGACACCATGTTCGGCAACGCGACCAGCGGCACCGACGCCGTGGTGCGCAGTGCCGAGGCCATCACCACGCCGGGGGAGAGCGAGGGGGTGCGCGAGCCGGTCGCCACCGCCCTGGTCAGGGCCGTCGAGCAGGTACCCGGCGTCGCGGCCGCCGCGCCCGACATCCAGGGCGCGGGCCAGCTCGTCGGCGCGGACGGCGAGCCCGTCGGAGGCCAGGGCCCGCCCACCCTCGCCGGCAACTGGATCGACGACCCGCAGCTCAACCCGTACCGACTCGCCGAGGGACGCGCCCCGGAGCGGTCCGGCGAGGTCGTCGTCAACCGCGGCGCCGCCGAGAAGGGCGGCCTGAGGATCGGCGACACGACGATCCTGCGGACGCCCGACCCCGTCGAGGTGACCGTCGTCGGTCTCGCGACCTTCGGCGGCGAGGACGGCATGGCCCAGGTGACCTTCACCGGCATGACCCGGGCCGACGCCGAGAAGTACCTCACGGCCAGGCCCGGCGAGGCGTCGGGCATCAAGGTGCGCGCCGGGCCCGGTGTGAGTCAGCGCGAACTCGTCGACCGGCTGACTCCCGTCCTGCCCAAGGGGGTCGAGGCGATCACCGGCCAGGAGTCGGCCGCGGAGAACACCGACATGATCTCCAGCCAGTTCCTGACCCTCTTCACGACCTTCCTGCTGGTGTTCTCGGGCGTGGCCCTCCTGGTCGCCACCTTCTCCATCCACAACACCTTCGCCATCGTCGTCGCCCAACGCACGCGTGAGAACGCCTTGTTGCGGGCTCTCGGCGCCTCCCGCCGCCAGGTCGCCACGTCGACCCTGACCGAGGCGAGCGTGGTGGCCGTCACGGCCTCCGCCACGGGCCTCGCGGGCGGCATCGGGATCGCGGCCGGCCTCCAGAGCCTGTTCCCGGCGATCGGATTTCCCTTCCCCGAGGGCGACTTGGTGATCAGCGCGCTGTCGATGCTGCTGCCCCTCGCGGTCGGCGTCCTGGTCTGCCTGGGCTCCGCGCTGCTGCCCGCCGTACGCGCCGGACGCACCGCGCCCCTCGCCGCACTGCGCGAGACGGCCGTCGACCAGTCGGGCGCCTCCCGCGTCCGAGCCGTCACCGGGGCCGGTCTGGCCGCGCTCGCGGTGGCCATCACCCTCACCGGCGTCCTGGTGTCGCCGTCCCTCCCGCTCGCGGGAACCGGCGCGGTCCTGGCCCTCGCCGCGTTCGTGGTCCTCGGCCCGGTCGCCGCCACGACGGCCGTACGTGTCCTCGGCGGTCCCCTCGACCGGCTCCGCGGTGTCACCGGCTCCCTCGCCCGGCGCAACGCCCTGCGCAGCCCGAGGCGGACGGCCGCCACCGCGAGCGCGCTGATGATCGGCGTGGCCGTGGTCTCGCTGTTCACGGTGTTCGGGGCGTCCCTGAAGGCCACCATGGACCAGACGGTCTCCCGGTCCTTCGCGGGCGATGTCGCCGTCAGCACCCCGTCGTTCGGCGCGGGCGGCAGCGGCCTGAGCCCCCGGCTCGCCGGAGCGCTCGAGTCCCTCCCCGAGGTGGACACGGCCGTCGGCCTCGGCCGCGGTGTCGCCGAAATCGACGGCGAGGGACGGGCGTTGACCGTCACCGACCCGCTCGCCCTGGAGCGCACCTTCGACCTGGGCACCGTGCACGGCTCCCTGAGCGACCTCGGCACCGACGGTATCGCCGTCACCCGGGCGGAGGCCGAGAAGCGGGGTCTCACGACCGGGGACAAGGTCCGGCTCGCCTTCACCGACGGCGCGAAGCTCCCCTTCACGGTCCGCGCGGTCTACGGCAGGTCGGAGCTGGCGGGGGACTACGTCATCACCCGGGCGGCCTGGGCCCCGCACCGCACCCAGGACGCGGACACGCTCGTCGCGGTCTCCTTCAAGGAAGGGGTGAGCGCCGACACGGGCAAGGCGGCGGTGGAGAAGGCGGCGGCGCGCTACGGCCGTCCCGAGGTGCAGACCCGTGACGAGTACGCGCAGTCCTCGGCGGGCGGCATCGACATGATGCTGACACTGGTCTACGCGCTGCTCGCCCTCGCGGTCCTCATCGCGCTGCTGGGCATCGCCAACACGCTGACCCTGGCGATCCACGAGCGCACCCGCGAACTCGGTCTGCTCAGGGCGGTGGGCCAGACCCGTTCCCAGCTTCGCGCCATGGTCCGCTGGGAGTCGGTCCTGGTCGCCGCCTTCGGCACGGTCGGCGGACTCGGCCTCGGCGCCTTCCTGGGCTGGGTCCTCGTCAGGGCCTCGGACGGCACGAGCGACAGCACCTTCGCCTTCGCACTGCCACCCGTGCAACTGGCGATCGTCGCCCTGGTGGGCCTGGCCGCGGGAGCCCTCGCGGGTCTGCGCCCGTCGCACCGTGCGGCCCGTCTCGACGTACTGCGAGCGATCGCGACCGAGTGAACGAGACAGGGCCCACCGGCGGTTGCCGTTCCGGCTCGTGCGGCTGGGAGGGCGTCGGAGGGGCACAGCGGTGGAAGACGCCGGAACGGCGGTCGTGGGAAGCCCCGTTGGGGAGGGTCTCGTACGGCCGCCCTGCCACGGAGGCTTCACCAGCCGGCGCACTCCGGCGCCGAACGCCTGGGCGGCGAGCGATCGGGCGAGGAGCCACCGACGGTCCGCGAGCCGAGGCGCAGGCCGACACAGAACCGGAAGCGCTCGCCTACGGGAATGCCGAACGCGTGGAAGCCCCACCGAGGGAAACGGTCGAGCACCCACCCGGGGCGGCTGAGTCGACGCGCCCGACCGGGCGGTGGGCGGGGCGAGGCCGACGGGCCGGCCACGAGCCTCGCCCCGGCCCCGGACCGCGCGCACCCCGCGGGATGACGTGCAGGAGGAGGAGCCGTCACCGCCCGGTCAGCCGGCAACGGCGGACCGGGCGGGAGCGTGTTCGGGCCTGCGGGCTTCGGCCCGCACCTCGGTGAACCGCAGCGCGCTCTTGTCGAGGACGGTGTGCCGCTGCGGTCGCGCGGCGGCGGGCGTCGGCAGTGAGAACCACACGAACTTGCCCGCGTCGCCGTCCGGCCGTACGCCCCAGCTCTCGCTGACCGCGGCGACCATCGCGAGCCCCCGCCCGCACGTGGCGAGCGGCTCGGTGTCCTTGATGTCGGCCACGACCGGCAGACGCGGGTCATGGTCGTGCACCGAGACCATGAGCCGGTCGAGCAGCAGCTCGATCTCCACGGTGCACGTCTTGTCCGGCTGGGCATGGCGGTGGACGTTGGTCAACAACTCCGTCACACCGAGCACGGCCCGGTCTATGAGGGGATCCATGTGCCAGTAGCGCAACTGCGCAGAAAGGATTCTGCGGACCTGGCCGATCCGCGAGGGCAGAGCCTGGAGCTCCACCGTGCAATGCCTGCTTGGGTGACTGATCACGGCTGCGACTCCCCGACGTGAGGTCCGGAAGAACACGGAGTTCGGATCGATCCAGCAGGTGCCTGCGTGAAACGGCCGCCTGCTGTCGTGCCCGGCGGGCTGGTTTGCAGCGTGATCGCCGGTAAACCCAGAGTGATGTGAGACCAGCGTGACGCAGGAGGCGCGACACCGCAACTCGCGGTGGCCTATTCGCTACGCCCCGCAGCCCTGCGGACGGCCTCGATGAACCGGCGGGCCGCGGGCGGCCCCGGCTCGCCCGGAGCGGGATCGTGCTCGCCCAGGGTCAGTAGGTACCGGTTGCCGTTGAGGTCGGCGAGGGCCCGGTCGTCCGAGGCGAACCAGGGCTTGGAGGCGCGCACCGCCTGTACCGGCGCGCTGTCGATCTCGCTGCCGTAGCTGGTGAGCAGTTCCAGTCTGCCGTCGTTGATCCGGACCTGACCGGCCCGGGTGAGCGATCGCAGCCGCTTCCCGATCCGCACGCCCGTCGCCGTGAACTCCGGCTCCGCCATTGCCGCCCCGCCCCCTTGTGCGCGTGGTGTGCCGGCCCGTGCTCCCGCGTGGACCGAGAGCCGGCATCTCTGTCGTGATCCAGTGTGCGCGCCCCCGTCCGAGACGTCCGTCCCGCCCGGTGCAGTCTGCCCGCCACGAGCGTCGAGCACCAGTACGCATGACATCTCGCCGGAAGCGCCCGGAGCACTCGTCCGAATGCGCCCCCGCCCCTGTGCGCGGGGGTGCCCCCAGGGTGTCTTTGAGGCTCTCAAAGGTGTGTTTATGCAGGTGAGAAGCGTGCGGAAGGTGTCTATGATCGAGCCGTCGGCCGCGCGACGCGCCGTCGGCGCGAAGTGTTAGGAGCCCCGCCGTGAGCACCCCCCAGCAGACCCGACCCGGCGACACCCTCGACATCGACCACAGCGACACCGCCTACCGCGGCTGGCTGAAAGAAGCCGTCCGCAAGGTGCAGGCCGACGCCAACCGTTCGGCCGACACCCACCTCCTGCGCTTCCCCCTCCCGGAGAGGTGGGGCATCGACCTGTACCTCAAGGACGAGTCGACCCACCCCACCGGCAGCCTCAAGCACCGGCTCGCGCGCTCGCTGTTCCTCTACGGCCTGTGCAATGGCTGGATCCGGCCGGGCCGCCCGGTGATCGAGGCGTCCAGCGGCTCCACCGCCGTGTCCGAGGCCTACTTCGCCAAACTGATCGGCGTGCCCTTCATCGCGGTCATGCCGCGCACGACGAGCGCCGAGAAGATCCGCCTCATCGAGTTCCACGGCGGCCGGTGCCACTTCGTGGACGACCCGCGCACCATGTACGAGGAGTCCGCCCGCCTCGCGGTGGAGACGGGCGGCCACTACATGGACCAGTTCACCTACGCGGAACGCGCCACGGACTGGCGGGGAAACAACAACATCGCCGAATCCATCTTCCGGCAACTGGAGTTGGAGCGTTTCCCGGAGCCCGCCTGGATCGTCGCCACGGCCGGCACCGGCGGCACCTCGGCGACCATCGCCCGGTACGTCCACTACATGCAGCACGACACCCGCATCTGTGTCGCCGATCCGGAGAACTCCTGTTTCTTCGAGGGCTGGAGCACCGGCGATCCGGACGTCACGTGCGACTGCGGCTCGCGCATCGAGGGCATCGGCCGGCCCCGCATGGAACCCAGCTTCGTGCCCGGGGCGATCGACCGCATGATGAAGGTCCCGGACGCGGCCAGTGTCGCCGCCGTGCGCGCCCTGGAGCGGGCCATCGGCCGCCGCGCGGGCGGTTCGACGGGCACCGGCCTGTGGAGCGCGCTGAAGATCATCGCCGAGATGGTGGCCGAGGGGCGCCGGGGGAGCGTCGTCACCCTCCTCTGCGACCCCGGCGACCGGTACCTGGACAAGTACTACTCGGACGCGTGGCTCGCCGAGCAGGGCCTCGACATCGAGCCCTACACGGCGGCGATCGCCGCACTGCTGGAGACGGGGGTCTGGCCCGGCCGGGTCGGTCCCGGCATCCCTTAGGCCCTGACGAGAGTCCCGGCATCGGGCCAACCTGACCCTTCCGGCGGCCCCCGATCGACCGATCCCGGGCGTCCGCTCTCCGCGGGACGTCCGGTCGAGGCGCAGAGCGTTCCCGACGCCCTCGCGGTCCGTCACCGGCACGCGACGGACCCCCGTCGCGGCGCTGCGCCCGGGCCGCTCCCGGCCCCGCGCCTGCTGCGGTCTCGGTCCGGGGGTGAGGTGTGTGTGCGTGGCTCCCGGCCCTGTACCTCCTGCCGGTTCCGTCCGGGGGAGGGAGGCGTGTAAGGGCGGCTCCCGGCCCTGCGCCTCCTGCGGGCTCGATCCGGGGGCGCTGCGCCTGTCCCGCTCCCGGCCCTGCGCCTGCTGTGGGTTCCGTCCTGAGGCGAGGCGCGGAAGCGTGGCTCACGGCCCTCTGCCTCCTTCAGACCCCATCCGCGGGCAAGGCCCGTAGACGTCGCTCACCAGTCTGCGCAGGACGACGGGGCTGCCGGCAAGGTAGCCGGCGCAGGGGGGCGCCGTACCCGTGCCGAGTCTGCCCGATGCGGGGCCGCGTGCGGTCGACGTCGGACGGGTCGACGGCGAGCGTGTTCATGCCCGCCGCGGTGACAATGCCATGGACGAGGTGCGCCCCTGGCAACAGACCGCCCGCGCGCCTCCCAAGGCGCACGTACAAGGGCCCCGCCCCCCGCCAGCCGCGACCCCGGCTACGCGCTCCGAGCCGCGAGCCGCCGGTCCAGGGTCCGTACCGCGTCCCGGAAAGCCCGGCCGAGCCCGGCCCGCCCCAGCTTGGTCACGAGGCGGAAGGCCGCAATGCCGTCTACGGCGAACGTCCAGCGGACCTGGGTGCCCGCCCCGGCGGGCGTCAGCCGCCACTCCTCGGCGATGGCACGCGCACCCGGCGCGTTGGCCACGTCCACCCGGTAGGCGTACACCTCCGGGTCCTTGGCCGCGATGATCGTCTCGTGGAAGCGCCCGCCGCCCCTGAGGCGTATCTCCCGCGTCGTACCGTCCCCGGTCGAGCGGGCCAGTGTCACCGCCGCGAACCATTCCTCCCAGCCCGGAACATCATCGGCGAGCGCCCGGTACACCGCCCCCGGCGGCGCCGACATCTCCTGCACGAACACCATCCGTACAGGCGCGGTCGCGATGAAGTCGAGCCCGACCTCGCGCAGTTGGTGAGCCATGGCCAACCCCCCAGGTGTGAACGGGAGATGCCACCCTAGCTGTCGCTCCGTCAGATGTCTGTACCGTCAAGGGAGTCGCCCGCCACGACCAGCCGCCGCAGATGCTCCGAGACCTCCGCGCGCGCCGACTCCGGCAGCCCCGCGTCCGTCACCAGCGTGTCGACCTGCTCCAGCGAGGCGAACGAACTCAGGCCCACGGTGCCCCACTTGGTGTGGTCGGCGACCACCACGACCCGCCGGGCCGACTGCACGAGCCGCCGGTTGGTCTCGGCCTCCGCGAGGTTGGGCGTCGACAGGCCGGCCTCGACCGATATCCCGTGCACCCCGAGGAAGAGCACGTCGAAGTGGAGTGCTGCGATGGCCTGGTCGGCCACCGGACCCACCAGCGAGTCGGAGGGCGTGCGCACACCGCCGGTCAGCACGACGGTCGCCGCACCCTGGCGCGGACCCGTGGTGCGCTGGGCCGCGTGGAAGACGTCGGCCACCCGCACCGAGTTGGTCACGACGGTCAGGTCCGGCACGTCGAGCAGATGATGGGCCAGCGCGTACGTCGTCGTACCGCCCGACAGGGCGATCGCGGTGCCCGGGGCGACCAGCTCCGCCGCGGACCGCGCGATGTCCTCCTTGGCGGTCAGCTCCAGACCCGACTTCGCCTCGAAGCCCGGCTCGTGGGTGCTCGCCTCCACCACCGGGACCGCGCCGCCGTGCACCTTCTCCAGCACACCCTGGCGGGCCAGCGCGTCCAGATCGCGCCGTACCGTCATGTCCGACACGCCGAGCTTGCGGGTCAGCTCGTTGACGCGCACCCCGCCTCGGCGCCGGACCTCGTCCAGGATCAGGGCGCGCCGCTGCTCCGCGAGGAGGTTCTGATTCTCACTCACGTACGCTCCGGTCCTTTCGCCTGGGCTGTCCGACACGCCCTGCGCACCCACTCCCACAAGCACACTTTGCCCGTCCCTGGTGCGCGGGACGTCCCATACTCGCACGGGGCCCCACCGGGAGCGCCACCGACCGCCCCGACGCACTCCCGCCACAGGGGTGACAGCCGGGTTCCGGTCGGCGCACGGATCGGGGGAGATTCCGTGACGAGTGGTGTGCGCGGCGCGCCGAGCGGCGATCCTTGTGCCCGCACGGACAGATGCCGGCCGCGCGTCACGGGGGAAGAGCAGAAGACAGTGGAACGTGTCACGACCACGGGCAAGGACGGCGGTTCGTCCGCCGGGCCCGAAGAATCCGCAACCGCCGCCCTGGAACTCCTGGTCCACGGAGTGGGCGGCACCACGCCCGAGCAGATGCTCGACGATCCGCGCACGGTGCGGATCACCGGTGACGGCATCGCGGCCGTCTTCCGGCGCGCCGACGACGTCGACGCGGAGAAGAGACCGCACGAGGCGGGCACCGGCCCGGTGCCCGAGGCGTACGTCTGGTGCAACCTCACCTCCGGCAACGGCACCCGTGCCCTGTGGCTGCTGTTGCTGCCGTTCATGGTGGTCAACCTCGCCCACTGGATGCGCCCGGCGGCCGGCGGCCGCAGACGGACCGTGCGCCTGTACGGCCTCCTGGTAGGCCTCGCGGGCCTGACCCTGACCGTTCTGCTGGTCGCCGCCGCCTGCGAGGTCGCCCTGGACCTCGCCGCCTGGCAGTGCGCGGGCACACGCGCGTGCGCCGAGTCGCACACCTGGCTCGGCTTCCTGTCGCCCGACGTGTCGGACGGCGGCTGGTGGAGCAGGCCGGGCCGCCGCCTCGCCCTGGCGGCCCTGGTCCCGGCCGCGCTGACCGGCCTCCTGTGGTACCTGTCCCACCGCACCTGGAGCGACTACGAGTCCCAGCAGCCCATGTCCCGCGGCGGCGAGCCGGAGGAGGACCCCGGCCGCACCGCGCTCGGCCGCCCCGGCTTCTGGTACGGCCGCCGCCTGGTCGCCCGGCTGCGGGCCGCGCACACCGCGGCGGGCCTGCTCACGATCGCCGCGGCGGTCAGCTCCACGGCGGCCCGCCACGACCGCGCCCCGGGCGGCCCCGCGCTCCTCGACACGCTCGGCCTGCTCCTGCAGACCGGTCTCGTCGCCGCCGGGATCGCCGTCGTCTGGGTGGTGTGCCGCCGCGGCCGCAGCGAGAAGTACCTCGACCGCCGGCTCGACGAGCACCTCGTACGGCGCCTGCCGCTCGCCGCGCTCGGCCTGCTCGCCCTGGCCGCGGTGTACGCCGGCTGGGAGCGGCCGGGTTGGCAGTCGCACGGCCGGCTGTCGGGGGACGCCACCTTCGGCGGCATCGCCTTCGTGCAGGGCCTCCTGGTGATCGCCCTGGCCGTGGTCGCCCACCTGCTGTACCGCACCCGTCCCGACCCGCGCGCCGCGATGCGCGGCCTGGCCGGACCCGCCGTCGCGACACTGGCCTGCGCCCTGGGCGGTGTGATGTCCGGCGGCGTCTCGCAGCGCGTGGCGGACTGGCTGGACGGCACCGGAGCCACCATCCCGGGCCCACCGGTGCTGCTGACCTGGCAGGCGTCGGTGATCCCGCTGGTCCTCCTCGTGCTGCTGGGGCACTGCGCCTGGCTCGGCCGGCGCACCTGGCGCTCCGGCCTGGCCCAACTGGACACCGTCGAGAGCGAGTACCCGGAGGAACCCAAGGACGCCGCACGCACCCGCCGCATCGCCCGCACCCGCGCGATGGCGGCACTGACGGACCGCGGGCCCCGCCTGCTCGGGGTGACGTCCGCCAGCACCCTGCTCCTCGGCGCCGGAGCGCTCGTCGGCGCCCTGACCTCCCGCGAGACACCCGCGAAGGCGGCCGAGGGGGCGTACGCCTTCGTGCAGAGCGCCGCCGACACCGCGCAGGCACTCGGCTCCTGGCTGATCGGCCTCGGCTTCATCCTGTTCGTCACCTGGGGGCGCCGCGCCTACAAGGACCCCTCCGCGCGCCGGACCATCGGCATCCTCTGGGACGTGGGCACCTTCTGGCCGCGCGCCGCCCACCCCTTCGCCCCGCCCTGCTACGCCGAGCGCGCGGTACCGGACCTGACCTGGCGGATCGCGACCTGGGTCCGGGCCACGCGCGGCCGGCTGGTCATCTCGGGACACTCCCAGGGCAGCGTCCTGGCGGCAGCGGCGGCCTGGCAGCTGGAGCCGTCCGTCCGCAAGAGGGTCGCCCTGCTGACCTACGGCTCCCCGCTGGAGCGCCTCTACGGCCGCTGGTTCCCGGCCCACTTCGGCCCGGCCGCGCTCACCGCCCTGCACCACGACGTGGACTGCTGGCGCAACCTCTACCGGCTCACCGACCCGATCGGCGGCCCCGTGCGGCTGCCCGGCGACTGCGGCCCCGAGGTGGACCGGGAGCCCCTCATGGACCCGCTCGCCTACGGCCGAACCGGGTTGCACCCGCTGCCCGCGCCGATCCTCGGCCACTCCGACTACCAGGCCGACCCGGTCTTCGCCGAGGAGCGGACGCGACTGCTGGGCCGGCTCCAGCCGGATGTGCCGGGCCCGCGGTCTCAGGACGAGACGGGCAGGTCCTCGGCGTAGAGCAGGGTCAGATCGTCCGTGGTCGGGTCGTCCACCTGGGCGACCCGGCTCGCGTGCCGCTCCACCATTGCCTCGAAGGTCTGGCGCGCGGTACGGCCGTTGCCGAAGGCGGCGCCCCTGGGTAGCTCCGTGAAGTACTTCAGCAGAGCCTCCGCGGCGCCCGGCGCCAGCCGGTACTCGTGCTCCTCGGCCTGCTGCTCCACGATGCTGAGGAGTTCGTCCGGGGTGTAGTCGCTGAAGGTGATGGTCCGTGAGAAACGGGACGCCACGCCCGGGTTGACGGAAAGGAACCGCTCCATCTCGGCGGTGTAGCCGGCGACGATCACCACGACCGCGTCCCGGTGGTCCTCCATCAGCTTCACCAGCGTGTCGATGGCCTCCTTGCCGAAGTCACGGCCCGAGTCCTCCGGCGACAGCGCGTACGCCTCGTCGATGAACAGCACACCGCCGCGTGCCCGGTCGAAGGCCTCCTGGGTGCGGATGGCCGTGGAACCGATGTGCTCGCCGACGAGGTCGACCCGGGACACCTCGACGAGGTGCCCCTTCTCCAGCACCCCGAGGGAGGCGAGGATCTCGCCGTAGAGCCGTGCGACGGTCGTCTTGCCGGTGCCGGGGGAGCCGGTGAAGACCAGGTGGCGCTTGACGGAGGCCGCCTTCAGGCCCGCCTCCCGGCGGCGCCGGCCGACCTCGATCATGTCGGTGAGCGCCCGCACCTCGCGCTTGACGCTGTCCAGGCCCACCAGGGCGTCGAGTTCGCCGAGGACGTCCTTCGAGGTGCGCGCGGGCTTCGCCGGCTCGTCGGGGGCGGCCGGCGGCGCCGGCTCGGCGGCGCGCTGCCCGGGGATCGACCCCAGCAGCCCGGGGGAGCGGGACTCCGTCTGCACGACCGTCTCCCGGGCCGCGCGCGGGGTCGGGCCGCCGCTCTCGTCGCTGGTGCAGTCCTCGACGACGGGGCCCGATCCGGCGGCCGCGTCCGGGGCGTCCGCGAACTCGTAACCCCCGCGCGCGCAGCGCTCGGTGCGGCACTTCCTGAGCGTGGCACGACAGCCGTCTATCACGTGGAAGCCGTACCCGCCGCTGCCCGTCACCCGGCAGTTCAGGAAGCTGCCCCGGCCGCCCGCCGACACGTAGAAGCCCGCCTCCGCGGGGGAGTCGACCGTGCACCGCTCGATGGTCGGGTCGGCGCCCTTCGTGACGATCACTCCGGTCTGGGTGCCGTCCACCGTGCAGCCGTTGAGGGTGCCGCCGCTGCCGTGGTCGCGGAACCAGGCGCCGGTGGCCGCGTCCCGGATCCGGCAGTCGTCGAGCTGCGCGATGGCCCCGTCGCTCACCGACACGGCGGTGTTGCGCACCTGGGAGATGTCGCTGTCGACGACGTCCGCGCGGGAGCCGCGGTCCAGGACGAACAGGGCGTCCGGCACGTCGTGCACCCGGCAGGAGTCCAGTACGGCGGTGGCGCCGTCGCTGACCCACACGGCCGGGTAGTCGCCCGTGCTGTCGAAGATCTCGCACTGGTTGGCGTCCACGCGGGTGCCCGGGTCCCACACCGACAGGCCGTTGCGCCCGAACTGACGGACCGTCGTGCGGGTCAGCGTGAGCACCGAGCGGGAACGCAGGTCGACCGCGTTCTCCGGGATGTCGTGGATGCGGCAGTCGGCCAGGGTCAGCACCGCGTCGGTGTCGAGGGTGACGCCGTCGCCGGTGGTGCGGTGCACATCGCAGTCGGTGAGGTGCGCGGTGGCCCGGCCGGTGATCTGGACCCCGCTGCCGCGGACCTCGTACACCTCGCAACCCACGGCCTCCAGCGCGGAGTTCTCGCCGGTCGCCGCCAGTCCCGCGCCCCCGGTGTGGTGGATGCGGCAGCGCTCCAGGCGGGGGTGGGCACCGCCGCGCACCGCGATCCCGGACTGGCCGGACGCGACGATCTCGCACTCCTCGAACACCCCGCCCGCGCCGTCCAGTACGGCGATGCCGATGCCGGCCGGGTTGTCGACGGTGCAGCGCCGCACGGTCGGGCGCGCGCCTGCGCGCACCTCTATGCCGGCCGCGGACCGCGTGACGACCCGGATGTCGGTGAGCTCCGGTGTGCCCTCCTCCACGAGCAGGGCGGGCGCGGCCGCGTCCTGGCCCTCCACGTGCAGGTCCTGGACGACGGCGGAGGCCCGCACGGTCAACGGCACCCCGTCCACGGGCGCGATCCGCACGGAGCCGGGTGAACCCTCGGGGCCGCGCAGGGTCACCGCCCGCTGCACGACGAGGTTCTCCCGGTAGGTGCCGGGCGCGATCGTCAGGACGTCCCCGTCCGCCGCGGCCTCCAGGGCAGCGGCGAGCGACGCGTACTCACCTGTGCGGCGCCGCCACCGCGATGTGCCGGTGTGCGTCACCTGGACCGTGCCCTGTGCCATGGCGTTGCCGTGCCCCCACCTCGTAGTACGCGGGTTTGTGCTGCCGAGGGACCTCGGCCGGTCCACCGTAGCGTGCGCGCGGGTGGTGGGTTGACCAGAGCCGTGAGGCCGTCAGCTCCCGGTGCCGGTCCGGCCCCAGTCCGGGCCCGCGCGGTCCCAGGCCTGGTCCCAACGGGCGTACCTGCGGCGGACCATGCGCCAGACGGCGAGCCGTCTGCCGCCCTCGATCAGGCCCGCGGTCAGCAGGGCCGCCCCGACGCCCGCGAGGACGGCATGGGTGGTGGCGGTGGCGGGGTCCAGCGGGCGGGCCGCCGTGCGGCCGTGGAGGTCCGTCCACAGGGTGAAGTGGTCGCCGGGGTGCGGGGTCTTGAGGGCGGCCATGACGGTGCCCTGGTGCGTGCTGCCGTCCGGGGCGGTCCAGTCGGCCACCACCCGGGTGCGCGGCTCGCGCCCGGAGGCGGCCTCCGGGTCGGCGTCCAGCGGCGACCGGTCCAGTTCGCGGACCACGGTCGCCGTCACCAGCCGCCGGGAGTCCTGCTGTTCACGGACCGACCGCTGGAGCGCGTCCTGGGCCGCGGTCCCGGTGAGGGCGCCGATCACGGGTCCGACGACCAGGATCAGCAGCAGGGCCAGGAGGCCGGCCCAGGCTTCCGCCAGATCGGTCCGACGGCACAGCGGGTTGTGCCGCCAACGCCAGAGTCCGCTGATCGCTCGCACTGTCCGCACCCCCTTCCCGCTCCGTGATAACCCCTGACGGAGTCGTCCACGCGCGGGACCTGCCGAAGAGAGAGCGAAATCACCTGCGGCCGGGTCCTCTCATGAACTCCTCACGCAGGCTCCAACGTGCGGGCCCCCGGGCGGTGTTCCCGCGGCCCGGCCCCGGGTGGATCTCCGCCGGGACCGCGTCCTCCGGCCGCCGCGCCGGCGCCCTATTCGAGGATCGTGACCGGGTCCCCGACCCGGATCGTGCCTCGGGAGCGGGGCACCAGGTTCTGTCCGAAGACGAGCTTGCCGCCGAGGCGCCGGTGCCGGCCCAGGCTGTGCAGGGGCTCCTTGCCGCGCAGTGCCCGGTCCTGGTCGGTGGTGGTCACCACGCACCGTCCGCACGTCTTGGCCACGCGGAAGGTGACGTCTCCGATGGCGACGAGCGACCAGTCGTCCTCGGCCCAGGCGTCGGCGCCGCCCACGACGACGTTCGGCCGGAAGCGGTTCATGGGCAGTGGGCCCTCGGCCGCGTGCGGGCCCGCGGAGATCAGGGAGTTGAGGGCGTCGAGGGAGGCCGCGGAGGTGAGCAGCAGGGGGTATCCGTCGGCGAAGGTGACGGTCTCGCCCGGCAGCGCGTACTCGGGCTCGACCGGGCGGCGGGTGGCGGGATCGTCCATGTGGACCAGGAGGGTTCGCGCGCCGAGGTACTCGCTGCACCACGCGTGCGCGGCCGCGTCGGCGGCGGGCACGCCCTCGATCTTGTCCCCGAAGAGGTCCAGCGTGACGGTCTCGCCCGGCTCCGGCACCGGCACGGTCAGCGGGTCCATGCCGGGCGCCGACAGCACGACGCCGCCGCCGGGCGTCAGCTCGGCGGCGGCAAGCGCGAGGCGTGGCTGCTGTCGTTGGGTGACGACCTTTCCCCCGTCGTCGACCAGCGCCCAGCGCCGGTCACCGGCCAGCCCCCAGGGCTCCACCTCGGCTTCCCGGAGCCCCAGAGCCCGGAACGCCTTGACCGGATGGACATGGATCGACAGCAGTTGTGAATTCCCCATGGGGCCATCGTGCCAGGCGGCACCGACAGCCCGGGAGGGGAATCAGTACCCGCGGTACTGCTGGTTGTACGGGTCCTGGTAGGGGGCCGCCGGGGCGGGCCGGGGAGCCGCGGGGCGCATCGCCTCGTAGCCCGTGGCCATGCCGGGGCCGGCCGGACGCGGCTGCTGCTGCGGACCGGGATACCCGCGGGGGGCGGCGGCCTGCTGCGGGATGTACGCCGCGGGCGCCTGCTGCAGCGGCGCGGGCTGCTGCATCTGCGGGTAGCCGTAGGCGGACTGGGAGGGGCCCGCGGGGAGGGCGGGCAGCGCGGACGGCAGCGCGGGCAGGTGGCTTGCCGGGACGTCGTACGCGGCCGGGACCCGGATCGGGGCGATCTGCGGGGTGCCCCGCTCGGCCACGAGTGAGTCGTAGATCGGAGTGTCCGGGAAGGAGGCGGAGTAGTAGCCGCCGCCATAAGTGGAGCGGGGGGAGGTCATGGCACATAAGTTAAGCCCACGATGTGCTGGTTGGGGAGACCGATAAGAGGGTTGTTTTCCGTGTCGGCAGTGACCTGGGACCCCCAATGCGAGCGAACTCGGCAAAAAAGGACGCCAATCCAGGTCCCATCCCGGTAAAGGCCGAGTTCCGAGCGGGTTACCGAGGGTTGACCGGTGATCTTCAGGTACGCGGGATGGGAGTTCGCCGCCCTCGGGGAATAGGTTGAGCGGGTAGAACTCGATGGATCGCCGGGGCGCGTCCTGGCCTGCCGACACCCGATGGGGGCGGACATGTCAATGCCGAAAGGATCGAACGCTCCGGTGCCCACCACGGCACTGCGCGTCGAATTGGGCTGGCGCACCGGACCGGGGGTGCCCGACGCCGACGCCTCGGCCCTGCTGCTCGTCGGCGGAAAGGTCCGTTCGGACGCCGACTTCGTCTTCTACAACCAGCCCCAGCACTCCTCGGGGGCCGTCCGCCACGAGGGCAAACGGACCGACGGCGGCCGGGTGACCGACACCCTGATCGTCGATCTCGCGCGCGTGGAGCCGTCGGTGGAGACCGTCGTACTGGCCGCTTCCGCGGACGGCGGGACCTTCGCCCGCATCCCGGATCTTTACATCGAGGTGCGGGATGCGGCCCGCGGTGACGTGGCGGCGCGCTTCGACAGTACGGGCGCGACGGTAGAAACCGCTTTCGTGCTCGGGGAGTTCTATCGACGCCAGGGTGTTTGGAAATTCCGTGCCGTCGGTCAGGGCTACGACAGCGGACTGGAAGGACTGGCAACGGACTTCGGGATCACCGTGGACGAGCCGCAGCAGACGGCCCCGGCGGAGCCGCCGCCCGCCCCTTCCGCGCCCCCTGTCAGCCTCTCGAAAATCACCCTGACCAAGTCCGCTCCCTCCGTCTCCCTCGCCAAACAGGGCGGCAGCTCGGGGGAGATGCGGGTGAACCTCAACTGGCAGGTGCGCAAACAGTTCTCGGGGTGGGGCAGCAAGCGGGGACGCGCGGTGGCCATGCACGCCGACCTGGACCTCGACCTGTGCGCCCTGTACGAACTCACGGACGGCCGCAAGGGAGTCGTCCAGGCGCTGGGCAACGCCTATGGGGCGCTGCACCAGCCGCCGTACATCCACCTCGACGGCGACGACCGCACCGGTGCCGTCGCGAGCGGCGAGAACCTCACCGTCAACCTCGACCACAAGCGGGACTTCCGGCGCATCCTCGTCTTCGTGACCATCTACGAGGGCGCGCGTTCCTTCGCCGACCTGCACGCCACGGTCACCCTCCAGCCGCAGTACGGCGCCCCCATCGACTTCTCCCTCGACGAGTGCACGGTGCCCTCGACGGTGTGCGCGCTGGCCCTGATCACCGGTACCGGCGACGACCTGGTCGTCCAGCGCGAGGCCCGCTACCTGGTGCCCGAGCGCGGGGTGAGCCCGCAGCGGACGGTGGACCAGGTCTACGGCTGGGGCATGAACTGGACACCGGGCTGCAAGTGAGCCGTCAGCGCTCCTCGCCCACGACGGCGTCCGGGCGCGCGTAGGTGCGGCCCTTCCAGGCCGCGCCACGCCCGCGGTAGTGCTGCACCGCCGAGTCGACCGTCATGAGGAGATAGAGGAACGCGGTGAACGGCAGCAGGGGAGCGAGCCACAGCGGCTGCCGGTAGTAGCGGAGCATCGGCACGTACGTCCCCGTCATGACCAGCCAGGCGAGGGCACCGGTCACCGCGGTCGCCGCGCTCCCCGTCGCCAGGCCCGCGAGGACGGCGGCCGGCGGCACCAGATAGACCAGCGCGAGCCCGGCCACCGTGCCCAGCAGCACCAGCGGGTTGTGGCGGAGCTGGGCGTACGCGCTGCGCGACACCATTCGCCACAGGTCGTGCAGGCGGGGATAGGGACGCACGCTGTCCACCCGTTCGGCGAGGCCCAGCCAGATGTGGCCGCCGCCGCCCTTGACCGCCCGCGCGAGAGCCACGTCGTCGATGACGCCGTGCCGGATGGCGTCCGGGATCCGGGCCCGCTCGGCGGTATCGGCGCGCAGCAGGACGCAGCCGCCCGCCGCGGCCGCCGTGCGCGCCCCCCTCCTGCCGATCCGGCGGAACGGATAGAGCTGGGCGAAGAAGTAGACGAACGCCGGCACCACGAGCCGCTCCCACAGGCTCTCCACCCGCAGCCGCGCCATCTGCGAGACGACGTCGAAGCCCCCGGCGTGCGCGGCGGCCACCAGCCGCCGCAGACTGTCCGGACCGTGGGCGATGTCCGCGTCCGTCAGCAGCAGGTACTCGGGCTCACGCGCGCGTGCCAGACCGACACCGTGGCGTACGGCCCACAGCTTGCCCGTCCAGCCCGCCGGCGGCTCACCCGGCGAGGACACGGTCAGCGGCAGTCCGCCGTGCCGGCGCGCCAGTTCGCGTGCCAGTTCTCCGGTGCCGTCCGTGCTGCCGTCGTCGACGAGGAAGACCTCCGCCCGACCCGGGTAGTCCTGGGCCAGGAGGGAGGGAAGGCTCGCGGGCAGCACCCCGGCCTCGTCACGGGCCGGCACCACCACCGCCACGAAGGGCCAGGACACCGGATCCCGCTCCGGCGGCAGGCGCACGTCCGTGCGCCAGAAGAAGCCCTGGCAGAGCAGCAGCCACAACCAGGCGGCAAGGGACACGGCGGCGGTCCACGCGATGGCGCTCACGCGCGCAGTCTGCCCCACCGAACCGGCCCCCGAAGGCTCATCGTCTATCGTGGCCGGGTGAAGATCGCGCTCTTGGACTCCGGAATCGGTCTGCTGGCGGCGACCGCCGCGGTACGGCGACTGCGCCCCGACGCCGATCTCGTGCTCTCCCTCGACCCCGACGGCATGCCGTGGGGGCCCCGCACACCGGACGACATCGTCGGGCGCGCCCTGCATCTGGCCGAGGCCGCCGCCGCCCACGGTCCCGACGCCCTGATCGTCGGCTGCAACACCGCCACCGTGCACGCCCTGACCGCTCTGCGCGCCCGCCTCGAACCGGACCTGCCGGTCATCGGCACCGTGCCCGCGATCAAGCCCGCCGCGGCGGCCGGCGGGCCCTTCGCCATCTGGGCGACCCCCGCCACCACCGGCAGCCCGTACCAGCGCGGCCTCCTCGCGGAGTTCGCCGACGGCGTGCCGGCCACCGAGGTGCCCTGCCACGGCCTCGCCGAAGCGGTGGAGCACGCCGACGAGGAGGCCGTCGACGCCGCCGTCGCCGCGGCCGCCGCCCTCACCCCCGAGGACGTCACGACCGTCGTCCTGGGCTGTACCCACTACGAACTCGTCGCCGAGCGCATCCGCGCCGCCGTGCAGCGCCCCGGCCGTCCGCCGCTCGTCCTGCACGGCTCCGCCGGAGCGGTCGCCGCCCAGGCGCTGCGCCGGCTCGGCGAGCAGCCCGCGCCCGACGCCGCGGCCACCGGCACCCTCACGGTGCTGCTGAGCGGACGCGAGGGTGCCGCCCTGCCCGCGCCCGCCCTGGCCTACGCGGAGGGCCGCCTCCTGATGACGGCCACCCCCGCCCGCTGACCGCCGCACGGGCGGCCGGAAAGCCCCGCCCGGAGCAGTCACGCAGTGCGACGGCCTACCCGCGGGGCGAAACCTGAGTAGTCTCGTAGGCATGAGGGACCACCTCCACGGCGAGCACACCTCGCACCACACCGACGTCTGGACCGGCCGCGCGTCCAACCGGATCCAGTGGCTGCTGGCGCTCGGGGGCGCCGCCATCGTGGCGCTCGGCGTCGAGCTCGCCGTCGACTCGGCGTGGACCTCCGGCATCGCCCCGCTCGTCATGTCCGTGGTCGGCTGCATCGCGGCCGGACTGCTCGTCCTCTTCCTCACGCTCGCCTTCGTCCACGTCGCCCTCAGGGTCGACATGGACCACCTGGAGGTGCGCTGCGGCCACATCGGCGTACCGCGCCGCCGGATCCCGCTGGCCCATGTCGCCGGAGCCGAGTTCGTCCCGCACGTCACGCCCCGGCACTGGGGCGGCTGGGGCTACCGCTGGCGCCCCGAGAAGGGCACCGCCGTCGTCGTGCGCCGCGGTGAGGGCCTGGTCCTCCAGCTCTGGGACGGCCACACGTTCACGGTCACCGTGGACGACGCGGAGTCCGCCGTGCGCATCATCCGCGACCGGCTGCGGCCCAGGGCCGCGGGGCCGCGCCACTGAGACCGGGCCGTTCGCTCACTTTCCGGCCGGCTCGTCGGTGAGCGGGTGGGCCGTGGCCAGGCCCGCCAGGAACCCGACGCCCACCGTCACCATCGTGAAGCTCAGCGCGTTGCCGACCGCGGCGATCGCCGCCAGTGCCGTCAGGGCCGCGCCCGCGGTGAGCACGACCGGGGTGGCGCGGGGGGAACGCCACAGCGCGTACAGCAGCCAGCAGAACGCCGCCGCCAGCAGCAGCACCCCGGTCACGCCCTGCTCGGCGGCCATCTGCAACGGCGCCGAGTGCGGTTTCCCGTCGGGTTGCAGGGACTGGGCCGCGGTCGTGCTGAGCTCCCCGAAGCGGCCCGGACCCACCCCGAGGGCGGTGTCCTCGCGGGCCAGGCGGAGGGCGTCGTGCCACAGGTCGATCCGGTGCGGGGTGAGCCGGCCGCGCAGTGTCGCGGCGAGCCCCTCGGGCACCGCGTGCGCGGCCACCGCCCAGGTCAGACCGGTCACCGCGGTCGCGGCGAGGGCCAGACCGGCGATGCCGGTACCGCGATGGCGCATCCGGCCCGCGGCGAGCGAGCAGAGCAGCACCGCCGCGCAGGTGATCAGCCCGGACACCGAGCCCAGGGCGGCCGAGGCCACCGCGATGCCGGCGGCCAGCAGCCGCAGCAGGGCCCGCAGACCCGCAGAGCCGGTGCTCCAGGCGGCGCAGCACGCGGCGCCGGTGGCGAGCGTGGTCAGGGCGGCCGTGGCGCCCGCGTGCCCCAGCGGACCGACGATCTCCGGTCCGGGCGCGAGACGGGGCAGTCCGACAGCCAGACCCACTCCGGTGAGGGCGGCGGCGCACGGGGCGGCGACCGGCAGCAGCGCCCCCGAGATGCGGCCGGCGGCATAACCCGCGGCGACGGCCAGCAGGGCGAGCAGCACGCCCTCCGGGCGCCCGTCGTGAGCGGCCGCGGTGATCAGCGACCAGGCGGCACAGGCGCCGAGCACCAGGACGCCCACCACGTCGGAAACGTTTCGTCTGTCGCCGTCCTCGTCGGCACCGGCCACAGACGTCATCCCCGTGGAACCCACCCCGCCCCCCGAAACGCCGGTCCCCCGACCTGTGGCCCCCAGCGGCGCACGCGCACAGCCCGTACGGCGAGGACTCCGGCACACCGTAACCGCTCATGGGCGATTTGTGGACGAGTTGTGCGGGATCACGGGACCCGGGCGGGTGCCCGGGGCCGCGCTCGGCGGGCGGACCGCGCTGTGGACGTCGAGGTCAACCGCCGTACACTCCCGGAGTGACCGTCACCGCAACTTCCGTGGACGAGTCGGATCGGCTGGAACCGCAGTCCCCGCCCGCCTCCCGATGGGCCGTCCGGCTCCGCCGTCTCGTCCCGGCCGCCGCAGCGGCGCTCTCCGGAGTGCTGCTCTACGTCAGTTTCCCGCCCCGCACCCTGTGGTGGCTGGCTCTGCCCGCCTTCGCCGTCCTCGGCTGGGTGCTGCGCGGGCGCGGCTGGAAGGCGGCGTTCGGTCTCGGCTATCTCTTCGGTCTGGGCTTCCTGCTGCCGCTCCTCGTGTGGACCGGCGTCGAGGTCGGCCCCGGGCCCTGGCTCGCCCTGGTGGCGATCGAGGCGATCTTCGTCGCGCTGGTCGGCGTGGGCATCGCCGCCGTCTCGAAGCTGCCCGGCTCGCCGGTGTGGGCGGCCGCCGTGTGGATCGCCGGGGAAGCGGCACGCGCGCGTGCGCCGTTCCACGGCTTCCCCTGGGGCAAGATCGCGTTCGGTCAGGCCGACGGCGTCTTCCTGCCGCTCGCCGCGGTGGGCGGCACGCCCGTGCTGGGCTTCGCCGTCGTGCTGTGCGGCTTCGGGCTGTACGAGATCGTGCGGCTGCTCGTGGAGCGGCGGGGGACAGGTGCCGTACGGCGCCCGGCCGCGGCCGTGGCCCTGTTGAGCGTGGCCGTACCGGTCGTCGGGGCGTTCGCCGCCCGGACGCTGGTGAGCGACAAGGCCGAGGACGGCACCGTGACCGTCGCGGCCATCCAGGGCAACGTGCCGCGCGCGGGGCTGGAGTTCAACGCCCAGCGGCGGGCCGTGCTCGAGTACCACGCGCGTGAGACCGAGCGGCTGGCCGCCGAGGTGAAGGCCGGCAGGATCGCGAAACCGGACATCGTGCTGTGGCCGGAGAACTCCTCCGACGTCGACCCCTACACCGACGCCGAGGCGGCCTCGGTCATCGGACAGGCGGCCAAGGCCATCGACGCGCCGATCTCCGTCGGCGGCGTCGTCGAGCGGGACGGCAGGCTCTACAACGAGCAGATCCTGTGGGACCCGGTCAAGGGCCCCACCGACACCTACGACAAGCGGCAGATCCAGCCGTTCGGCGAGTACCTGCCGCTGCGCTCCCTCGTCGGCGCGATCAACAAGAACTGGACCTCCATGGTCCGCCAGGACTTCAGCCGGGGCACGAAGCCGGGCGTCTTCCGGATGGCCGACGCCAAGGTCGGCCTGGTGACCTGCTACGAGGCCGCCTTCGACTGGGCCGTGCGCTCCGAGGTGACCGACGGCGCGCAGCTCATCTCCGTGCCGAGCAACAACGCGACCTTCGACCGCAGCGAGATGACCTACCAGCAGCTCGCCATGTCCCGGGTACGCGCGGTGGAGCACAGCCGGACCGTCACCGTGCCGGTGACCAGCGGCGTCAGTGCGATCATCATGCCGGACGGCAGGATCACCCAGAGGACCGGCATGTTCGTGGCCGACTCGCTGGTGCAGAAGGTGCCGCTGCGCTCGACGCAGACCCCGGCGACCCGGCTCGGCATCCTGCCCGAGATGGCCCTGGTGCTGGTCGCCGCGGGCGGCCTCGGCTGGGCGATCGGCTCGGGACTGCGCGGCCGTCGCGCCCAGGACGTGTGACCGTACGCCGGTCCCGCGCCCTCCGGAAGATCACCGGGGTGTCGTCGGCGGCGGTTAGGGTCGCTCCATGGCTACTCCTGACTTCATCCGCACCCTTCGGACGTCCATCGGTCACGACCCCCTCTGGCTCCCCGGCGTCAGCGCCGTCGTCCTGGACGAAGAAGGCAGAGTGCTGCTCAACCGCCGTTCGGACACCCGCAAGTGGTCGCTGATCGGCGGCATCCCGGACCCGGGAGAGCAGCCCGCGGCCTGCGCCGTGCGGGAGGTCGAGGAGGAGACGGGCGTGCACTGCGCCGTCGAGCGGGTGATCGTCGTCCAGGCGCTCAAGCCCGTGACGTACGAGAACGGCGACGTCTGCCAGTACATGGACATCACGTTCCGCTGCCGGGCCCTCGGCGGCGAGGCGCGGGTCAACGACGACGAGTCGCTGGAGGTGGGGTGGTTCGCGGTGGACGCCCTGCCGGAGCTGGACGACTTCGGGATGCTGCGGATCAAGCAGGCACTGACGGACGCACCCACATGGTTCGACCCCACGACTTCCGAGTGAAGTATGGGGCCTGACCATATGTGGTCAGGACGGGGCGCTGCCTAGGGTCGACACCATGACCGGCAGCAGCGCCCTCCCGGGCCCCCACGCCCCCCTGCTCGACCTCGGCGGCCGCACCGCCCTCGTCACCGGCGCCGCCGGCGGCATCGGCCGCGCCTGTGCGCTGCGGCTGGCCGCCGCCGGGGCCAAGGTGAGAGCGGTCGACCGGGACGCCGCCGGTCTGGAGGCGCTCGCCGAACGCGCCGCGGGCCTGGCGGGCACCGTCGAGCCGCGGGTCCTCGACCTCACCGACCTGGACGCCGCCGAGCACGCCGCCGCCGGCACCGACGTCCTCGTCAACAACGCCGGCCTCCAACTGGTGTGCCCCATCGAGGAGTTCCCGCCCGAGGTGTTCCACACGGTGCTCACCGTGATGCTGGAGGCGCCGTTCCGCCTGATCCGCGGCGCCCTGCCGCACATGTACGGGCAGGGCTGGGGGCGGATCGTCAACGTGTCCTCGGTGCACGGTCTGCGCGCCTCGGCCTACAAGGCCGCCTACGTGGCCGCCAAGCACGGGCTGGAGGGCCTGTCCAAGACCGTGGCCCTCGAAGGCGCGCCCCACGGCGTGACCTCGAACTGTGTGAACCCCGCCTATGTGCGCACCCCACTGGTCGAGCGGCAGATCACCGACCAGGCCCGGGCACACGGCATCCCCGAGGAGCGCGTGGTGTCCGAGGTGCTGCTCCAGGACAGCGCACTCAAGCGGCTCATCGAGCCGGAGGAGGTCGCCGAGGCCGTGGCCTACCTGTGCGGCCCGCAGGCGTCCTTCGTCACCGGCACGTCACTCGTCCTCGACGGCGGCTGGACCGCGCACTGAGCGGCACCGGACGGGAGTTTTCCACAGGCCTGACGGGGTGAGCGCGCGATGAGCAATCCTGTGGGCATGTCCAGCGATCACACGCAGTCCGTCGAGCGCCCTGTCCGCAGTGCCGGGCGACCCTTCGGCAGTGCCGAGGCCCCCTTCCTCGAACTGCTGGCCAGGGGCGCGTCCGCCGACGCCTACGAGCAGCCTGTGCTGATCGCCCGTGCCGAGGGCAGGCCGGCCGAGCGGATCGCCGCGCTCGAGGAGGCCAAGGCGGTCGCGCTGCGCGTGCGCTCCGAGCTGGAGGGCCGGCGCCGGCGGGAGGCCGAGCTGTCCGCCCTGTTCGAGACCGCCCACGACCTGGCCGGCCTCCGGGACCTGGACGCGGTGCTGCGGGCCATCGTGCAGCGCGCCCGCTCCCTGCTCGGTACGGACGTGGCCTACCTCAGCCTGAACGACCCGGCGCGGGGCGACACCTACATGCGGGTCACCGAGGGCTCGGTCGCGGCCCGCTTCCAGCAGCTGCGGCTCGGGATGGGCGAGGGGCTCGGCGGACTGGTCGCCCAGACCGCCCGCCCCTACGTCACCGACGACTACTTCAAGGACGACCGCTTCCAGCACACCCTCACCATCGACTCCGGCGTACGCGACGAGGGCCTGGTCGCCATCCTCGGCGTGCCGCTGACCCTGGGCGACCACGTCATCGGCGTGCTGTTCGCGGCGGACCGGCGGGCCCGGGTCTTCGAGCGGGAGCAGATCGCCCTCCTCGGGTCCTTCGCCGCGCTGGCCGCGGCCGCCATCGACACCGCGAACCTGCTCACCGAGACCCGTTCGGCGCTGACCGAGCTGGAGCGGGCCAACGAGATCATCCAGGACCGCAGCGGTGTCATCGAGCGCGCCTCCGACGTCCACGACCGGCTCGCCGAACTGGTGCTGCGCGGCGGCGGGGTGCACGACGTGGCGGCGGCCGTCTCCGAGGTCCTCGACGGCACCGTCGAGTTCGCCGAGACCGCGCCCGCCGAGGCACTGGAGGCGTCCCGGGCCGAAGGCCACGCCGTGCGGCACGGGGACGACTGGATCGCCGCGGTGGCCGCCGGCGGAGAGCTCCTGGGCGCGCTCGTGCTGCGCGGCCACCCCGGGCTCGACCCCGTCGACCAGCGCACCCTGGAGCGCGCCGCGATGGTTACCTCGCTGCTCCTGCTGGCCAGACGTTCCGCCGCCGAGGCCGAACAACGGGTGCGCGGCGAGCTCCTGGACGACCTGCTGGACGCCCGGGACCGGGACCCACGGCTGCTGCGCGAGCGGGCGGCCCGCCTCGACGCCGACCTCGACGCCACCCACGTCGTGCTGGCCGCCCGTCTCGACGGTCCCGCGGCCGACGCCGACCAGGAGGCGGCCGCCCGCAGGCGCCTGTGGTCGGCGGCCTCCCACCTCGCCGCGACGCGGCACGGCCTGGCCGCCGCACGCGACGGCGGCACCGTCCTGCTGCTGCCCCTCGCCGCCGGGGACACGGCGACCGAACTGGCTCGCCGCACCGCCGGGCACCTCGGCACAGCCGTCCACGAGGCGGTGACCGTCGGAGCCTCGGCCCCGGTCCGTGACCTCGCCGTCCGTCCGGACGCGGTGGCCGCCGCCTACGAGGAGGGCCGGCGCTGCCTCGACGCGCTGCGCCTCCTGGGCCGCTCGGGGGACGGGGCCGCCGCCGAGGACTTCGGGTTCCTCGGGCTGCTCCTGGCCGGTGACCGGGACATCGCGGGCTTCGTCGACCGCACCATCGGCCAGGTGGTCGACTACGACGACCGGCGGGGCACCGATCTGCTGCGCACCCTCGACGCCTACTTCGCCTGCGGGATGAGCCCGGCCCGCACCAAGGACGAGCTGCACGTCCATGTGAACACCGTCGCCCAGCGCCTGGAGCGGGTGGGCCGGCTGCTCGGCGAGGACTGGCAGAGCCCGGCCCGCGCGCTGGAGATACAGCTCGCGCTGCGGCTGCACCGGCTGTCGGCGCCGACACGGCCCTGACCCCCGCACGCACGGGCGTACGGGGGCCGGTCGGAAGGACGGGACTCAGACGGTCCGGGCGTCCGCCGCGGCGGAGGCGGGCGCAGGCTCCGGCTCCGCGTCGGGCTCGACGTCGGACAGGTCCCGGTGCCTGGTCTCCTTGGCGACCCCCACGGCTATGACCGTCAGCACGGCGGCGCCGATGACGTAGAGGGCGATGGGGGTGGAGCTGCCGTAGTCGGAGAGCAGCGCGGTCGCGATGAGCGGGGCCGGGGCGCCTGCCGCCACGGAGGCGAACTGGGCGCCGATGGAGGCACCGGAGTACCGCATCCGGGTCGCGAACATCTCGGAGAAGAAGGCCGCCTGGGGCGCGTACATGGCGCCGTGCAGGACGAGTCCGACGGTCACCGCGAGGATCAGGTTGCCGAAGCCGCCGGTGTCCACGAGCGAGAAGAACGGGAACATCCACAGTCCGACGCCGACCGCGCCGAGCAGGTACACCGGGCGCCGGCCGACGCGGTCCGACAGGGCTCCCCAGGCGGGGATCACCGCGAAGTGCACGGCCGAGGCGATCAGCACCGAGTTGAGGGCGGTCTGCTTGGAGACACCCGCCGAGGTGGTGGCGTAGACGAGGATGAAGGCGGTGATGACGTAGTAGCTGATGTTCTCCGCCATGCGGGCGCCCATCGCGACCAGCACGTCGCGCCAGTGGTGGCGCAGCACGGAGACCAGCGGCAGCTTCTCGGCCGCACCGTCCCGGGCCGCCTTGCGGGCCTCGGCCTGCGCCAACGCCTGCTTGAACACGGGGGACTCGTCGACGGACAGCCGGATCCACAGACCGACGACCACCAGGACTCCGGAGAGCAGGAAGGGGATGCGCCAGCCCCAGCTCCCGAACGCCGCGTCCGACAGGACGGCCGTGAGCAGCGACAGCACACCGGTTGCGAGGAGCTGCCCGGCCGGTGCGCCGGTCTGCGGCCACGATGCCCAGAAGCCGCGCCGCCGCGCGTCCCCGTGCTCGGACACCAGCAGGACGGCTCCGCCCCACTCCCCGCCCAGCGCGAAGCCCTGGACCAGGCGCAGGACGGTCAGCAGCACGGGAGCGGCCGTGCCGACGGTCGCGTGCGTCGGCAGCAGACCGATCGCGAACGTCGCCCCGCCCATCAGCAGCAGGCTCAGGACCAGCAGTTTCTTCCGTCCGAGCCGGTCGCCGTAGTGCCCGAACACCAGGGCGCCGAGCGGACGGGCGGCGAATCCCACGGCGTACGTCAGGAAGGACAGCAGCGTGCCGACGAGCGGGTCCGAGTCGGGGAAGAACAGCTTGTTGAAGACCAGGGCGGCCGCGGAGCCGTAGAGGAAGAAGTCGTACCACTCGATGGTGGTGCCGATGAGGCTGGCGGCGACGATGCGCTTCAGGTTGTTCGGCGTCGGGGGAGCGGATGCTGCGGAGGCCATGTGCGCCACTTCCTCGTGTGCGGTGGGGACGGGTACGTGTTCGCACACCGTAGGAACGCGCACGTCAAGGGCACATGTGGCGGCACAACATAGTTCTGCGGTTGGCTATCCCTTCGGCCACCATGCCTGCCTGTGCTGGGCGTTGCGGGACAACTCGCCGGTCAGTCCCGCGAGTTGCCGAAGAGCAGGCGGTAGCCGATGAGCAGGACCAGCGAGCCGCCGATCGCTGCGCCCCACGTGTAGAGGTCGAAGAAGTGCTTCTCCACCGGACGGTCGAGGAAGCGGGCGGAGAGCCAGCCGCCGACGAACGCTCCCGCGACCCCGATGAGCGTGGTGCCGATCAGGCCGCCCGGATCTCGGCCGGGCAGCAGGATCTTGGCGATGGCCCCGGCGAGCAGACCCAGGATGATCCAGCCGATGATGCCCACGTGGTAGTCCTCCAGTCGGGCCGGGTCCGGCGGAGTCCGCCCGGCCCGACACTTCGGTTGCCTGATTGCGCAAGTCTATGGATCGGGGTCGATGGGCAACGAGTTCCAGCGGCAGTTGATGGCGAGTCGTCGATGTTCTTTCACACGCTTATTACATTGCGCAAACGACGAAGTGGAGTCGGGCTGTCGGCCCCACCCGGCCCCTTACACTGAGACAGCGCATGTGCGGTGACGGTGACCGGGGCGGGAGGGGATCGTGGCGACACTCGCCGGTGGCTTCGAGGACCCGTCCGACGAGGTGCTCGCCGAGGCGGCGGCCGCGTTCGGACTGCTCGCCTCCTCCGCCCGGCTGCACATCATGTGGGCGCTGTCCCAGGGCGAGAGCGACGTCACCCACCTCGCCGACCGGGTCGGCGGCGCGCTGCCCGCGGTCAGCCAGCACCTCGCGAAACTGAAACTCGCCGGCCTGGTCCGGTCCCGCCGCGAGGGCCGCCGGCAGGTCTACTTCGTCGACGACCCCGACATCGTGACCGTCGTCCGCGTCATGGTCGGCCAGCTGACCGCCCGTACCGTCCCGGCCGCCGCGCACGGCAACGCCTCACGCGGGTCATAGTCCGCCCCCCTGTATGCAGGGGACGAACGCCTCGCAGGGCGAGCCCTCGATCCCCACGCCTGCCGCCCTCACGCCGGTGCCGGCCACCGGCCCGAGCGCACAGTCCACTCCCGCGCCGACGTCGACAGCCGCAGCGAGCACGTTGTCGGCGCGCGTGTCGCAGCGGAGGGCCGACAGCCCGTCCTCGGTGTCCGGGCCGGGCCGGCCGGCCGTCTTCGCGCGCGGTGCGGCGCCGGGCGGCCAGGCCCGGTCGTACCTCGACAAGCCGCAGGCGGGGCGGGCCGTAAGCGCACCGGGCGAAGGCGGGACAGGCCGTGGGCGAGGGCGGAGGTCTCCAGGAGGTTGCCGCGTTCCTCCATGAGATCTCTCACCCGTGAAATGCGACGCGGTCCGTGCTGGCCGGGCCAGGGCTTTGTTAGATTGCGCAACTACGCAACCTAGACCGAGTTCCCCCTCGGCCTGCCCGTACACCGCCGCGCACGCCCGGCCGCCTCCCTCATGGCCCGGCCTGAGGGGCCCGACCGTTTCGTGGGAGTGGTAGATGAGCGACCGGTGGGACAGCCCGGGCGGTCAGGCCACGCGCAGCCGCTCCGGCCGGGCGCCGGGGCAGCGGGAGGGCGAGGCCGGTGGAGGGCAGCCCGGCGGCCGGGCCGCTGCCCGGGCGGCAGCCCGCTCGCAGGGCGGCAGGCGGTCGCGGCGCCGGGTCCGCCCGGTACGGCGCGGCAGGCGGGTCCTGAAGATCGTCGGGATATGCCTGGCGCTTCTCGTCCTGGGCACGGCCGGGGCCGGCTGGTGGTTCTACCAGCACCTCAACGGCAACATCAACAGCGTCGCGCTGGACGGCAAGGGCGGTTCGGAGAAGGCCGACGCCTTCGGCCGCACCCCGATCAACATCCTGGTCATGGGCTCCGACGGCCGGACCAGCAAGGCGGACTGCAAACTGGGCGGCGGCTGCTCCCGGACCGGCGTGCAGAGCGGAAACGGCAACGCCGACGTGCAGATGGTGGTCCACATCTCCGCGGACCGCTCCAACGCCACCGTCATGAGCATCCCCCGTGACACCATGGTCGACGTCCCGGCCTGCAAGGACAGCGAGAGCGGCCAGTCCACGCCCGGCTACTACGGCCAGATCAACAGCGCGCTGCGGTACGGCCCCGCCTGCCAGGTCGCCACCATCCACCAGCTCACCGGCATCCCCATCGACCACTTCGTCAAGCTCGACTTCTCCGGCGTGGTCAAGATGTCCGACGCGGTCGGCGGTGTCTCCGTGTGCGTCAACAACGACGTCTACGACACCTACTCGCACCTGAAGCTGTCCAGGGGCGACCACACCCTCAAGGGCGAGGCGGCCCTGGAGTTCGTCCGTTCCCGGCACGGCTTCGGGGACGGCAGCGACCTCGGGCGCACGGTCTCCCAGCACATCTTCCTCAGCGCGATGATCCGGAAGTTCAAGAGCGCGGGCACGCTCACCGACCCGACAGCGGTCTACGACCTCGCGAACGCCGCGACCAAGGCGCTCACCGTGGACGACGGTCTCGGCAGCGTGAAGAAGCTGATCGGGCTCGCGGCCGACGTGAACAAGGTCCCCACCAAGCGGATGACCTTCACCACCATGCAGACCGCCGCCGACCCGAACGACACCAACCGGGTGGTGGTGGGCGCGGGCGCCAAGGCCCTCTTCTCCAGCATCGCCGACGACCAGTCGCTGACCACCACGTCCGGCAAGAAGTCCGCGGCGGCCTCCGCGGCGGCCACGGCCCCGGCCGTCCCCGCCTCCCGCATCGCCGTGACCGTCGAGAACGGCACCGCGATCACCGGCCGTGCCTCCGACGTGGCGAACGCGCTCACCGGCCAGGGCTTCAGCTCCGGCACCACCACGGCCAACGCGCCGAGCCCGGCGGCGACCACGACGCTCACCTACGGCACCGGCCACAAGGACGAGGCCCGGACGGTCGCCAAGGCGCTCGGGCTGCCCACCTCGCACCTGGAGGCGGGCACCGGTACCGGCCTGACCCTGGTGATAGGCGCCGACTGGACGAGCGGCACCACGTTCCCGGGCGGCAAGGCGTCGCAGGCGCCCGCCGACACCAAGGCCGCGGTCTCCAACGCGCACGCCCAGACCGCCGACGAGGCCAAGACCTGCGCCAAGGTCAGCCCCTACAAGACCGTCTCGCTCAACGGGGTCGCGATGACACCGGCGCAGGCGTACGCGGAGGCGACCGACAAGAAGGACTCCGACAAGTGAGGCGGGGACCAGTGCCTTGGTTGTACAGTTGCGCAAGCTGGCAACAATGAGTGCGGAGAAGGGACGGGCGGCATGCTGCGCAACGGACTGGAGCCCTGGCACCTGCTGATCGTGGCGATCGTGATCATCGTGCTGTTCGGCTCGAAGAAGCTGCCCGAGGCCGCCCGCGGGATCGGCAGGTCGATGCGCATCCTCAAGAGCGAGGCCAAGGCCATGAAGGAGGACGGCACCGCGCGGAGCGCCGCCGCCCCGGCCGAGCCCGCCCAGCACATCGTCCGGTCCGCGGCCGGAGAACCGGCGGCCGCGCAGCGGACGGCCGAGGGCAGCCCGGCCCACTGAACTCCCGTACCCCGAGCCGGCTGCGGCCCCGGCGGCCCGGTGCCGACCTCGGCTGGGAGGCGGCGGCCGCGTCGCCGTAAGCTCCCGCCCATGAGTGAGTCAGACGAGGGTCCCGGCAGACGAGTCGTCGACGGGCGCTTCGAGTTGGAGGCCCGCCTCGGCGGCGGGGGGATGGGCACGGTCTGGCGGGCCAGGGACCTGGCGCTGCACCGCATGGTCGCCGTCAAGGAGGTGCGCCCGCCCGACCGGGACCTCGCCGAGTACGACCCCGACAGCGCGCGGACGCTGCGCGAGCGGGTGCTGCGCGAGGCGCGGGCCCTGGCCCGCATCGACCACCCGAACGTCGTCACCATCCACCACATCGTCGACGGCGGCGACGGCACCTACCCGTGGATCGTCATGGAGCTGGTCAGCGGCGGCTCCCTCGCCGACCGGCTCGCCCAGGGCCCGATGCCACCGGCCGAGGCGGCGCGGATCGGCCGGGGGGTACTGGCCGCGCTGGCCGCCGCGCACGACGCCGGCATCCAGCACCGGGACGTCAAGCCCGCCAACGTCCTGCTGCGGACCGACGGGCGCCCCGTCCTCACCGACTTCGGCATCGCCGCGATCCGCGAGACGACCAGCCTCACCGTCACCGGCTCCATCATCGGCACACCGGACTTCATGGCACCGGAACGGATCTCGGGCCACGAGGGCGGCGCCGCCTCGGACCTGTGGTCGCTCGCGATGATGCTGTATGCCGCCGTGGAGGGCCACCATCCGCTGCGCCGTGGCAGCACCCTCGCCACCCTCGCCGCCGTCCTCAACGACGACGTGCCGCCGCCGGTGCGGGCCGGAGCCCTGGGCGACGTCCTCATGAGCGCGCTCGTACGGGATCCGGCGGCGCGCCCGCCGGCCGCCGTGCTGGACCGGCGGCTGGCCGAGATCGAGTCGGGGCAGGGCGGCCCGTCGGCGGCCTGGCAGCGGCCCACCGCCCACCCGCAGGCACAGCCCCCTTCCTACCCCGGGGCCTACGCCCCGCCCACCACGCCCGTCGCCGGCGCCCCCGCCGGATTCGGGCCGCCGCCCGTGCTCGGCGGCCCGGGCCGGTCCGTGACCGCGCCCGTGCGGGCGGGCGGCGGGAACCGGTCCGGACGGGGTGTCGTGCTGGGCGTCACGGGAACCTCGCTCGCGGGCGCCCTGGCCCTGCTGTGGTGGCTGCTGCCCATCGGGGGCGACGCGGACGACTCGGGCGGTGCGGGCGGCGCGGCGGGCGCCGGTGCCTCGTCCTCCGTCACCTCGACCGCGGACTCGGCCGGCTCCCGGGTCACCGCCCCGGCAGGGAGGCAGTCGAAGGACGCGACGACCACGAGCCTGCTCACTCCTGACGGCATCCGCACCGCCATCCGGGCGCTGGAGAAGGAGACCGGCCGGGACAGGTTCGGCGACTTCACCGTGTACGACGACTTCGTGTCGGCCGAGGTGATGGTCGACGGCAGCGACAGCAAGTACGACAGCTACACGTACCGCGTGGGACGGGGCGTGGAGAAGGGCATCATCAAGGGCACCCTGTCCGGCGGCGACCGGCCCTTCCGCCTCGACGACTTCGACTGGGGCAAGGTGCCCGCGCTGCTCGCGGAGGCGCAGAAGAAGCTCAACGTCGACGATCCGGAGACCCGTTACGTGCTGGTCAGGCAGCCCAACGACACCTTCGACACGCCCCTGGGCATGGCCGTCTACCTGAGCAACGAGTACAGCCAGTCCGGCTATCTGGACGCGACGCCCAAGGGCAAGGTGACCCGGGTCATGCCCGCGGAGGACTGAGGGTTCGCGCCGTGCGACACGACGGCCCCGCTCAGAGGCGGATGACGACGAGAGCGGTGTCGTCGGCGTTGCCGGTCGCGGGCAGCAGCTCGGTCAGGAGGGCGTCGGCCAGATCCTCGGGAGCGGCGTGGCGGTGGCGACCGAGCGCGTCGGTGAGACGGGCCAGGCCGGTGTCGATGTCCTCGGTGCGGCGCTCGATCAGACCGTCGGTGTAGAGGACCAGCGTGGCGCCCTCGTCGAAGGACGAGGTGGCCTCCGGCCGGATGGTGTGCTCGGGACTCGCGCCGAGCGGCGGGTCGGTGGCCCGGTCCAGGAAGGACACCGTGCCGTCGGGATGCAGCAGCGCGGGCGGGAGGTGGCCCGCGCTGCTGTAGGTGAGCGTGTGGGCGTCCCAGTCGATGAAGGCCGTCGCCGCCGTGGTCGACTCGGCGCCGTCCACGGACCGGGCGTACAGCCCGAGGGCCTCCAGAGCCCGGGCCGGGCCGTCGGCGACACGGGCGGCGGCGCTCAGCGCGCTGCGGAGCTGGCCCATCACACAGGCGGCCGCCAGACCGTGGCCCACGACGTCACCGACGGCGACGGCGAGGCGGTCGCCGGGCAGGTCGACGAGGTCGTACCAGTCGCCGCACACGTTGAGCGCGCCGACGGCGGGCCGGTAGCGGACGGCCGCCTGATGGTGGTCCAGGGGTCTGTGGGCGGGCAGCAGGGCCTCCTGGAGTGCCAGGGCGACCTCGCGTTCGCGGGCGTGCGCCCTGCGCAGGCGTTCGTTCACCTCCTGGAGCTCCCGGGCCCGGGTGTACAGCTCGGCCTCCAGCACCCGCGCCCGGCTGTCGCCGCCCGGTCCGCCGCGGGCACGGATGAGCTCCGTGACCTCCTCCACCCGGTGCACGAGAAGGGTCACCTTCCCGTCGGTGCCGAGGACGGGCGCGTTGACCGGGCTCCAGAAGTGCTCCCGCCAGTGGCCGGGCCGCTGGGGGTCCTCGATGTCGTAGCGCAGGACCGCCATGGTGTCGCGCTCGCCGGTGGCCACCGCCCGCAGCATCGACTCCCGCGTCTCCCGCATCCCGGTGGCGGCCGAGTCGTGGGGGTTCTCGGGGAAGACGTCGAAGATGTAGCGGCCCAGGAGCTGCTCGCGGGGGCGACCGGTGAGACGTACGAAGTCGTCGTTGACGTCGACGTACACCAGCTCGGGCGTCAGCAGCGCCACCATGCCGGGCAGGGCACGGAAGACCGCCGCGTAGTCGATCTGCGGTTTCCTCATGTGCAGCCTGCCTCGACACGAGCCATCATGATGTGATTTTCCACGATAGAGGGGAACAGGCCGCCGCCTCGACCGCCACCGCCGTCGGGCGGCATCGAACGACCCGCGTCAGGCCGGGCGCTCTCCGGCGCGGACCAGGCCGGTCTCGTAGGCGATGACGACGAGTTGGGCGCGGTCACGGGCGCCGAGCTTGGCCATGGCGCGGTTGGCGTGGGTCTTGACGGTCACAGGCGTGACGAAAAGGCGTTCGGCGATCTCGTCGTTGGACAGGCCGGTGGCCACCAGGGTCATCACCTCGCGTTCCCTCGGAGTGAGCGCGGCCAGACGGGCGGGGTCGGCGAGGTCGCCCGCCGCGGGCTGGGCCATGACGCGGGCGATGAGGCTCTTGGTGGCCGCGGGGGACAGCAGCGCCTCGTCCGCCTCGACGAGGCGGATGGCGTCGAGCAGTTGGGCCGGTTCCACGCCCTTGCCGAGAAAGCCGCCGGCGCCCGCGCGGAGCGCCTCGATGACGAACTCGTCCACCTCGAAGGTCGTCAGGACGAGGACCTTCACCCCGGCCAGGTCCTCGTCGCGGGAGATGAGCCGGGTGGCCTCGATGCCGTCGACCTCCGGCATCCGGATGTCCATGACCACCACGTCGGCCCGCTCGGAACGGGCCAGGCGCACCGCCTCGAGGCCGTTGGCGGCCTCCGCGACCACCTCCATGTCCGGCTGGGCGTCGATGAGGAGGCGGAAGGTGCCGCGCAGCAGGGCCTGGTCGTCGGCGAGCAGTACACGAATCGTCATGGGCGGCGCTTTCCGGGGCTGGTCAGGCGGTCGCGGGGGTGAGGGACAACGGCAGTTCGGCGACGACCGTGAAGCCCCCGCCGGGGTCCCGGCCGGCGGTCAGGGAGCCGCCGATGGCGGTGGCGCGCTCGCGCATGCCGATGAGCCCGTGACCGGTACCGGCAGCCCGGGCCGCCTGGGGGCGGCCGTCGTCGGCGACGGTGACCCGCAGCGTCGAGTCACCGTAGTCCAGCAGCACGTCGGCGTGGGCCGCGCGGGCGTGCTTGTGGGTGTTGGTGAGGGATTCCTGGACGATGCGGTAGGCCGTCAGGTCGGTCGCCGGGGCCACCGGCCGGACGAGGCCGGTGCGGGTCACCGTCACGGACAGGCCGCCGGCCCGGAACCCGCCGACCAGGGCGTCGAGGTCGGCCAGCCCGGGCAGGGGCGAGCGGGAGTCGGGAGCGTCGTCCGGCTGGCGCAACAGGCCCACGGTGGCCCGCAGTTCGTCCAGCGCGGCACGGCTGGTCTCCTTGATGTGGGCCAGGGCCTCGTAGGCCCGGTCGGGGTCGGTGCGCATGAGGTGATGGGCCACCCCCGCCTGCGCGTTGACGAGGGTGATGTGGTGGGCCACCACATCGTGCAGCTCACGCGCGATACGGACCCGTTCCTCCGTGACGCGCCGCCGGGCCTCCGTCTCCCTGGTGCGCTCGGCGCGGTCCGCGCGTGCCTCGACCCGCGCGAGGTGCAGTCTGCGGCTGCGCACGGCGTCCCCCAGGGCGGTGGCGGCGATCATGAAGTCGAGCCGCAGCAGACTGGTCCCCACGAGGAGCGGCTCCTCGTGGGTGGCCGCGTAGACGCCGGTGACGGCGACGGCGGCGAGGGCGCCGACGGTCCAGGCGGTGCGCCGATCGCTGCGGGTGGCCAGGGTGTACACGGCGACGAGGCTCGCCGCCGGTGTCGACACTCGGTCGGGGACCACGGCCATGGCGGTCAGGTCGACCGCGAGGGTGAGCACGACGACGGCCAGGGGCCGGCGGCTCCGGAACACCAGCGGCACGCAGGACAACGCCGTCCAGGCCACCCCCGCCGCCCGCGGCGCGTGCCAGCCGGAGTCCCCGGCGGCCGCCGCGCCCACGGCGACGACCATCAGCGCCATCGCGGGCAGCGCGTCCCGGAACCGGTCATGACGGGCCACCCACCGCCTCATCGCTGTCACCTGCATTTCCTCACTGTAAGGAGCGCGGGCACGGGAAGGAGCGCGGGCCGGCGCGGCCGGGCCCGCCCCGGCCTCCGTGCCGGCCCGCGCGTGGGCCGCCGCCGCGACGTGACGGACGGACTCAGTCGGACAGTCCGGCCGGCTGCGGTTCCCGCACCGGGTGCCGCGCGGTCACCGGCTCGTCCGACGGCCCCTCCACGGACACGTTCGGGAGCGCCCTGTCCAGCCGCCGCGGCAGCCACCAGTTCGCCCGCCCGCACAGGTGCATGAGCGCGGGCACGACGACCATCCGGATCAGCAGCGCGTCGAGGGCGACGGCCACGGCGAGACTCACACCGAACTCGGAGATCACCCGCATCCCGCCGAACACGAAGGAGCCGAAGACACAGAACATGATGGCGGCGGCGACGACGATCACCCTGCCGGTCTCGGCCTGGCCGACCCGGACCGCCCGGTGGCTGTCCCCGGTGTGCGCCCACTCCTCGCGCATCCGGCTGACCAGGAAGACCTGGTAGTCCATGGACAGGCCGAACATGATGCCGACGACCAGGATCGGC
Source organism: Streptomyces sp. NPDC091972 (assembly GCF_044756385.1). Classification (NCBI taxonomy): domain Bacteria; kingdom Bacillati; phylum Actinomycetota; class Actinomycetes; order Kitasatosporales; family Streptomycetaceae; genus Streptomyces; species Streptomyces sp. NPDC091972. Next base: position 505,541 of record NZ_JBIVSV010000003.1, read on the forward strand.
ACGAACGACTCGATCGGTCCGGCGGCACCGAGTCCGAGGAGCGAGGCCCCGAAGCCGTACTGGAAGACGACCACGATCGCGCCGAAGGCCACCCCGATGCTGAGCAGGTTCAGTACGGCGCCGACGGCGGGGATGAGCAGGCTGCGGAAGGCGACGGTCAGCAGCAGGAAGCCGAGCCCCGCGATCACCAGTACGAACACCGGGAGCTTCGACATCAGGACGGACGCGAAGTCGTCGTTGCTCGCGGTCGTACCGCCGACGAAGACCTTCAGCGAGGTGCCCTGCTCGGCCCGCGGGATCACGTCCTCGCGCAGGTGGCCGATCAGGTCGGAGGTGGCCGCCGACTGGGGTGAGGTCGTCGGGACGACGGAGATGACCCCGACCGTCCGGCCCTCCCGCATCGGGGCGGCGTCGGCACCGGCGACGCCGTCCACGCTCTTGAGCGCGGTGACGAGTTTCGCCGCGGCCGCCCTGTCTGCCGCGGTGGGGGCCTGTACGGCGAGGACGAGAGGGCCGTTGAAGCCGGGTCCGAAGCCGTCCGCGATCATGTCGTAGGCCTGGCGGTTGGTCGAGGTGGTGGGCAGGTTGCCGTCGTCGGAGGCGCCCAGGCGCAGCGAGAGCGTCGGGAAGGCGAGCGCCGCCAGCACCGCCAGGGCGAGCAGCCCGAGGGCCTTGGGCCGGTCCTGCACCCGCTGTGCCCAGCGGCTCCACGCAGCGGTCCCGCTCTCCGGGCCGCCGGCGCGGGCGGCGAGGGCGCGGCGCTCGCCACGGCTGAGCACCCGGTGTCCGATCATGCCGAGCAGCGCGGGCAGCAGGGTGATGGCGGCCAGGACGGTCAGCACGACGGTGACGGCCGCGCCGATGGCCATGCCGTTGATGATGCCGACGTTCAGGGTGAGCATGCCGAGCAGTGCGACGACGACGGTCAGTCCGGCGAACACCACCGCCCGGCCCGAGGTGTTGAGCGCCTTCGCCGTGGAGTCGGCGACGCCCAGCCCGGCCTTCAGGTTGGCGCGATGCCGGTTGACGATGAACAGGGCGTAGTCGATGCCCACCCCGAGACCGATCAGCGAGCCGAGGGTCAGGGTGGTGTCGGACAGGGTGATGAGGTGGCTGAGCAGCATCACCGCGACCGCGGAGGTGCCGACGCCGACGACGGCCGTGACGATCGGCAGGACCGCCACCCAGACCGCGCGGAAGACGAACAGCAGCACGACGAAGGCGAGGGCGATGCCCATGGCGTCGGCGACCGCGTTGGGCTCGGGGTTGACGGTGAACGCCTGCCCGTTCAGCGCGATGTGCAGACGGTCCGACTCCGGGGCGGTCGCGAGTTCCCTGACGTGATCGATCTGGGCGTCGCTCACGTCCTGGTCGAACGCGACCGTGGCGTAAGCGGTCCGGCCGTCCTCGCTGACCTGGGCCGCGCCGGCCGCGGTGTACGGGCTGGTCACGGAGGCGACACCGGGCGCCTCGGCGATGCCCCCCAGCGCCTGGCTCATCGTCCGCTCGGTGCCCGGCCCGGTGACCTGGCCGCCGTCGGCCTGCCAGACGATCCTGCCGCTCTTGCCCGCCGCGCTGTCGGACGCCTGCCGGAGCAGGGCCGTCGCCTTGGCCGAGTCGGTGTCCTGCGAGGTCGGGCTGTTGCCGAAGGCGCTGCCGGCCGCGCCGACCCCGGCTCCCAGAGCGAGCAACAGGCCCACCCAGACCAGGACGACGGCGAGCCGGTGCCGGTGGCACCAGCGGGCGAGAGGGGACATCGACGAGCCTTTCGAGGGGTGCACCACGTGATCGGGCCGGCGCTATCCCGGCCCACCCTCACGCTCGCAGCCGCGCGTTCTCCCGTCGTCGGCCGTCCGCAGACACTTGCCTCTACTGCGCCCGCAGTAGACGAGCGGACGGGGAGGCGCCGGGTACGGCCCGCACGAGCTGCTCCACCCGGGTGTGGACGTGCTCCACGTGGTGCTCGGCCTCCGGTTCCCGAGGCGAGGGGCGGATATTCGCTTGCATGTGCCCGGCACGCGGGTCAACCTCGCCTGACCGACGACGAAGGCAGAGCAGTTGACCCCGCAGACCCACCCGGTCGAGCAGACCCACCCCGTCGACCACGAACTCGTCCAGGCCGCGGCGGATGTCGCCCGTACGCGGTGCCGGGGCGACAACCACACCATGGCGGCCGCGGCCCGTGCCCGGGACGGCCGCATCGTCACCGCCGTGAACGCCTACCACTTCACGGGAGGCCCGTGCGCCGAACTGGTCCTCATCGATGCGGCGGCCACCGTGGGCGCCTACGAGCTGGACACGATCGTCGCCGTCGGCGACCGCGACCGCGGGGTCGTTCCGCCGTGCGGTCGCTGCCGGCAGGTCCTGCTGGACTACTTCCCCGACCTCCGGGTCATCGTCGGCACGGGCGCCCGCACCCGGACGGTGCGCATCACCGACCTGCTGCCCGAGAGCTACGTCTGGGCCGATCACCAGCTCGACACCGACTGACAGGGGGCGACCGTGCGGTGAGCGTGGCATGGTCGTGCGTCGCGTGGACAGCAGCGTGGACAGCAGGTGCGCCACCCGCCCCAAGCCGGTGGCCGGCCCGAAACAAGGAGCGACAACCATGCGGTACCGCACACTCGGCAGCTCGGACCTGAACGTCTCGGAGATCTCGCTCGGATCCTGGCTCACCTACTCCGGCGGTGTCGAGGCGGACGCCACCCGCGCCTGCACCGAGGCCGCGTTCGACGTCGGCATCAACTTCTTCGACACCGCCAACGCCTACGGCCGGGGCGCCGCCGAGACCGCCTGGGGCGAGATCCTGTCCGCCCACCCGCGGGACTCGTACGTCCTGGCCACCAAGGTCTACTTCCCGATGTCGGACGACCCGGCCGACCGGGGCCTGTCCCCGGCCCATATCGCCCAGCAGATCGACGCCTCCCTCACCCGGCTGAGGACCGATCACGTCGACCTCTACCAGGCGCACCGCTTCGACACCACGGTGCCGGTCGAGGACACCGTCGAGGCGTTCCAGAAGGTCGTCCAGCAGGGCAAGGCCCGTTACATCGGCTTCAGCGAGTGGACCCCGGAGCAGATCAAGGCGGCAATCGACCTCGCCGGCCCCGACTTGTTCGTCTCCTCCCAGCCGCAGTACTCCATGCTGTGGCAGGCCCCGGAGGCCGAGGTGTTCGGACTGTGCGCGGCCAACGGCATCTCCCAGATCGTGTGGTCGCCGCTGGCGCAGGGCGTGCTCACCGGCAAGTACAAGCCCGGGCAGCCCGTGCCGGAGGGAAGCCGGTTCGCGTCCGCCGACATGGCGGTCTCCCAGGACCTGGTCTACAGCGACGCCATCCTGGAAGCGGTCCAGCGTCTCGTCCCGATCGCCGAGGAGGCCGGGATGAGCATGCCCACCCTCGCGCTCGCCTGGGTGCTGCGCCGCGGCGAGGTCGCCTCCGCGATCACCGGCGCCTCACGACCGGAACAGGTCCGCGCCAACGCCGCCGCGTCCGGTGTCGAGCTGTCGGACGACCTGCTCGCGGCCGTCGACCGGGCCCTCGGCGACGTCCCCGTCACCGAACCCACCCTCGCCCCCGGCGCCCAGGCAGGCGTCAAACACCGCTGACCCCGCACGGCCGGGCCACTCCTCGCACCCGGCGGTGGCCGCCGCTCGCTCTACCGAGGGCAGCACACCGCCGGACTGCTCCGAGCCACGCACCTCACCGACACCGACACCGCCACCGCGTGGTCAGAGCCGAGGATTCCCTGGCCGGGTGCGCCTCGTACGAAGCCGGGGGTGACGGTGGCGTCCTCAGCCACCTCCACCTCGCCCGCACAGGCCGCCCGGTCCAGGCGGCACCCGGAACGCGACCGCCGGCCCGACCCGCACACGGCCCCGGCTCGGGCCGGCGCGCCCGCGGTCGGCGGAAGGGTGATCGACGTCCGGCCGAAGCGACGCCTCCCTCGCCCGATTGACGCGGCCGCACCCCCTGCCTACCGTCGCCCCAACACGTCTGAACAGGCAGGTGGACGATGACGCACTCCTCTGGGGCCCCCGACGGGTCCCTCGACGACGGACCCACCGCCACCAGATCCACCGCCCGGCAGCTCCAGGTGGAGACACACGGACTGGACGTGATCGGTGACGCCGAGCGCAAGGGCACCCCCAGCACCCTGTTCTGGCCGTGGTTCGGCGCCAACGTGTCCATCCTCGGCCTGAGTTACGGCTCCTTCGCGCTCGGCTTCGGGATCTCCTTCTGGCAGGCCCTGGTCGCCGGAGTGATCGGGATCGTCTTCTCGTTCCTGCTCTGCGGGTTCGTCGCGGTCGCCGGAAAGCGGGGCTCCGCGCCGACCATGGTGCTCAGCCGCGCCGCCTACGGGGTGCGCGGCAACCGCCTGCCCTCGGTCGTGTCCTGGATGCTCACCGTCGGCTGGGAGACCGTGCTGTGCGCCCTCGCCACCCTGGCCACCGCGACCGTCTTCGGACGGCTCGGCTGGGGCGGCGGGACGGAGACCCAGGTGATCGCGCTGGTCGTGGTCGCTGGGCTCACCGTCGTCGGCGGCGTCATGGGCTTCGACCTGATCATGCGGTTGCAGACCGTGATCACCGTGGTGACGGGCGTCCTGACCGTCGTGTACGTCGGGCTGGTCGCCGACCACATCCACTGGAGCACCGTCAGCGCCCTCCCGGCCGGCTCCGCCCAGGAGTTCATCGGCGCCCTCGTCTTCATGATGACCGGCTTCGGCCTCGGCTGGGTCAACGCCGCCGCCGACTACTCCCGCTATCTGCCCCGCAGTTCGTCGAGCCGGGGCGTGGTCGGCTGGACCACCTTCGGCGCGTCGGTGGCCCCCCTGCTCCTGCTGGTCTTCGGACTGCTGCTGGCCGGCTCGTCCAGCAAGCTCGACGACGCCGTCGCCGCCGACCCGATCGGCGCGCTCACCACGATCCTGCCCACCTGGTTCCTGGTGCCCTTCGCCGTCGTCGCCGTCCTCGGCCTGGTCGGCGGCGCGGTCCTGGACATCTACTCCTCGGGTCTCGCCCTGCTGTCGGCGGGCATCCGGATCCCGCGCCCCCTGGCGGCGCTCGTCGACGGCGTCCTGATGATCGCGGGCTCCGTCTACATCGTGTTCTTCGCCGACGACTTCCTCGGCCAGTTCATGGGTTTCCTCACCACTCTCGGCGTCCCCATCGCCGCCTGGTGCGGCATCATGCTCGCCGACCTGCTCCTGCGACGCCGCGACTACGACGAGACCGACCTCTACCGCCCCGGCGGCCGCTACGGAGACGTACCGCCCGTCCCGCTGATCCTCACGGTCCTCGCCACCGCCCTCGGCTGGGGCCTGGTCACCAACTCGGCCGCGAGCTGGCTGGACTGGCAGGGCTACCTCCTCGACCCGTTCGGCCTCGGCGGCACGTCCGGCGCCTGGGCGTACGCCAACCTGGGCGTGCTGGCCGCACTCGCGCTCGGCTTCCTCGGCACCCTGGTCCTCGGCCGCGGCCGGGTGCGGGCACAGGAGGGCGCCGTATGACGCCGGGGTGGCTCGCCGTCATCGACATGCAGCGCGTCTTCGCCGAGCCCGACAGCCCCTGGGCCGCCCCGCGTTACGCCGAGGCGGCGGCAGGCGTACGACGACTGCTGCCGGCCTTCGCCGAACGGGTCACATTCACCCGCTTCCTCGCCCCCGCCGAGCCCACCGGAGCCTGGCGTGCCTACTACGCGCAGTGGCCCTTCGCCCTCCAGCCGCCGACCGCGCCGCTGTGGCACCTCACCGACGGCTTCGCCGACCGGGCACCGCACATCATGGACGCGACCACCTTCGGCAAGTGGACCCCCGAACTCGCCGCCCGGGTCGGCCCCGAGGGCCGTCTGGTCCTGGCCGGTGTGAGCATCGACTGCTGCGTCCTGTCCACAGCCCTCGCCGCCGCCGACGCGGGCGTCGAGACCCTGGTGGTGTCCGACGCCTGCGCCGGGGCCGACGACGACTCGCACACCAGGGCGCTGGCCGCCATGGAGCTGTACGGGCCGCTGATCCGGATCGTCACCGTGGACCAACTGATCGGCACCTGACGGCACTTGGCGATATCCGGTCGGTACCGGGCGGTGCTCGGCCGTGTTGCATTGCCGGTAGCGCAGCACGGCAGGACAGCCCCCCACGTCAGGAGGCAGCGTGGCGGCCGTGCCCGAACCCGGCCCACCAAGCGGAAGTTCATCGAACGGGCCGTGGCCTGAGGCCCGCGCTGCTCGCGCGCCAGGCGGAGACCGAGCGGCTCACGCACTACCCCGAGGCCACCCGCGACGACTTCATGGACGCCGGCTTCCACCGGATCCTCCAGCCGCGCCGTTACGGCGGCCACGAGTTCGGCCTGCCCGTCTTCTACCGCGTCGTCGTCGAGATCGCCCGCGGCTGCCCCTCCACCGGCTGGGCCCTGTCCCTGACCGCGGCCCATGTCCTCCAGGTCTGCACGGTCCTCGGAGAGCAGGCCCAGGACGAACTCCTCGCCCCGGAAGGCGACTTCATAGCCACCTCCACGGTCGCCCCCGTAGGCGTGGCACGGGCAGACGTCCCAGGCCACGTCGTCCACTTCACGCACGAGACGAGCCTGCTGGACCTGCCGGTGGAGGGCGGCAGCGTCGGTTCCCAGCCGCACGGCAACCCGATGTACGCGGGCCGGGCGCCCAGCTTCTTCCAGGGCGAGCCGGCCGCCGTCATGATCGGCACCGTGTACGCCGCCGACGAGGACGCCCGGATCGTCGCCGGCAGGTCCCTGCTCCTGGAACCCGATCGCACCCACGCCGACCTGCACGACTACCAGCGCCACCTCGGCGAGGCGCTCGGCGTGGTCCGGACGGCCGAGGCCTGTCTGAGGCAGACCGCCGAGGACTGCATGGACGCCTGCCGCCGCGACGTGAGCGGTGAGGCTCCGTTCACCACGGCCGAGGACAACCGGCTCGCCCTGACCTTTCTCAACGCCGGGCGCATGGCCTGGGACGTCCTCCAGGGCATCGTGTTCCGCACGGCCGGCTCCCGCCACGCGCGCGACGGCGGCAGCGCTGCATCTGTCCTCTCGTGCGCCGGGTCGGGTGCGACGCCCTCGGCCTGCGCTCGGAACACATCGCGCTGATTCCCTGAGGTCCTCAACGCATGGCCCCGGCACCCTCGGGTACGCGAGCAGAACCGTGCCCCGGGCGATCATGTCCGCGGACGCGACGCACGACCGCCGCTACCAGGGGATCTGCCATGGACACACCCGCAAACGACCACAACGCCACTCCGGCTCAGCGGGCGCTGGACGCGCTGACGCAGAACACCGAGGACGCGACGGCGCTGAACACGCTCGCGACCAGTGACGTGCTCATTCCGGTGCCCGACGACGCCGCGGACGAGGACACGACCGTGGCGCTGCCCGTGCTGGAGCAGCAGGACGGCGCTCCCGTGGTGCCGGTGTTCACCTCCGAGACGGAGATGGCCGAGCTGCTGCCGTTCGTCTCCCGTTATCGCCTGGTGCCGCTGGGCGCGCTCGCCGCGCAGTGGCCGGACGGCGACCTCTCGCTCTCCATCGACGCCAGCTCCACGCACCCGCTGACGCTCACGTCCGAGGGCGTGCGCACGCTGCTTGCGCGGCCGCAGGGCTGAACCGGACGCCGGGCTCACACGGTGGGGCCCGGCCACCACGTGCGACGGAGGGGGGAGCGGCCGGGCCCGCGAAGGGGTGCGACCTGCTCCCGCTGCCGCACCACGGGTTCTCGCAGGCGTGAACGAGGATGAGCGGCGCCGACCCTGCTCATCCCCGGCGCGCCGTACGATCGCCGTGACCCGACGATAGGACCGATCCGGCGGGCCGTCGCTCCGGAATGCGTGGCGCGTGTCCGCAAAACGCGGCGGATCGGCGGTCGCGACGGCTCACACGGCGCGCAGTGTCTGCGACGGGGACTCCCCGAAGCGCTGCCGGTACCGCCGCGCGAACCGGCCCAGGTGGACGAACCCCCACGCGTGCGCCACGTCCGTCACGGTCGTCGTCCCGGGTGTCGCCGCCCGCAGCTGCCGGTGGACGCGCTGGAGCCGCACCTCCTGGACGTACGCCATGGGCGACATGCCGACGTACTTGCGGAAAGCTTCCTGCAGGGTGCGCAGACTGACCTGTCCGATGGCCGCGAGCCGGTTCGCGTCGTACGGCTCGGCGGGCAGCTCCTGCACGGCGTCCATGACCCGCTTCACCGACGCCGGGCGCATGGGCGGGGGAGGGGCGTCCAGCGCGGCGCGGAACGTGTGGTCGGTGGCGAGCAGCATCCCCTCCAGGAGGGTCTGTTCGAGACGACCGCGGATCATCGGATGGCTCAGCAGCCCGAGCGGCACGTCCCGCTCCCGCAGGTTCCACAGCGCGAGGCGCATCCAGCTCAGCCCCGGTCCCCGCGAGACGTCCATGTACGGCTCGAAGCGCGGCGGGCGCCGCACCGACCGACCCAGCAGCACTTCCAGTTGCCGGAGCACCGCCGCCTTGTCGATCTTCACGGTGAGTGCCTGGCAGTCGGCGGACCAGGTGTCGATGTGGATGTCCTGGGCCGGATCGAAGACCACCGCCCGCCGCTCGGTCGCGAACTCCACGCCCCCGTGCCCCTCCTGGACGCTGAAGCGGCCGCCGAAGGGCACGGCGACGTGGTACACGCCCGGCTCGCCGAAGCTCATCCGCATCTCGGTGCCGAAGCGGACGTCGCCCACGACGAGCGCGCCCAGGTCGACGACGCTGAGAGTGGTCGCGAACTCCGCGCGCCGACCGGTGACTTCGAGACGCAGGTCGTAGTAGTGGGCCGCGATCGCGTCGTGCGCCTCCTCCAGCGAAGTCGTCGCGTAGCTGTTGAACTCGGCGACCCGCTCCTCTTCCCCGGCCAAGGCGCGTCAGCCCCCTCCCCGCTCGGCGTCTGCTGTTCAGCATGACCCGGGGACGGCCGGTCATGCCCTGCCAGGGCCGACACGGATTTCACAGCGCTCTTCCGGGGGGTGGGGGGGTGGGGGGCACGAAGCCGTGATCTCGCGCTCGACGACCCCCGGCGTGCTCTCCTCTTCACGCATCCGCGCGACAGGTCGCGCTAGCCGTCGAGCATCTTCGCCAACACCTCGCGCTGGAGCGGCAGTACCTCGGAGTGCAGGTCACGGCCCTTGCGGGTGAGGGACACCCACACGCCCCGCCGGTCCTCAGCGCACACGGACCGCTCCACCAGGCCGTCCTTCTCCAGACGGCCGATCAGGCGGGAGAGTGCGCTCTGGCTCAGATGCACCCGTCCGACGAGGTTCTGCACCCGGCACTGGTCGCCCTCCCGGGGCGACTCGGTGGCGAGGATGTCGAGCACCTCGAAATCACTCGCGCCCAGGCCGTGCGGGTGCAGCACGCGGTCGATCTCGCACATCGTGCGCGCGTGCACCGACAGGATGTCCCGCCACTGCTCCTCGAGGCCGGTTCCGACCGTGTTCGCCGCCATACATGCACGGTAACACCGTTCCGGCCGGTTGTTGCCTGTGCAACTAGTGCGTGTGCAAGGAAAGGTCAGGCCTGCGGGTCCTGGGTGATCCCCACCAGGTTGCCGTCGGCGTCCTTGACGAAGGCGATCAGCTTGCCGCCGCCCACGTCCTGGACGTCCTGGAGCGTCTCCGCCCCGGCCGCCACCAGCGCCGCGAGCGTGGCGCGGATGTCGTCGACGTGCCAGTAGGGAACCGGGCCGGTCATGCCCCTGGCGTGCCCGTTCGGGTCCAGTCCGACGTCCTGCCCCGCGTCCTTGAAGCCGACGTAGTAGGGCTCGTCGGCATACGGCTCCACGCCCAGCAGCGCGCCGAACAGGGCCTTCGCGGCGGCCAGGTCCTTGACCGGGTAGATGATCGTCTTCAGGCCGGCAGTCATGGTGTGCTCCTCCGTGTGATGTCCCCGACGATCCGCGTCGGTGATTTCACGCTAGGCCGGGGGAGGGGAGGGACGCTTCTCCGATCCTGATCGGTGCGGTGCCGTGCGGTGCGGTGCGGTGGCGTGGTGGTGCGGCGGGATGGGATCGGCGTGCTGCCGCCCGTACGGGGCAGGTCCGCTGCCCGGGTCATCCGAGCTGCGCGAACGGACCGACGCTGGGCCGGACGGGATCAGCGGTCCGTCCTCTCCGGTCGACGTCGGTGGTGCCTGGACGCGGCTCGACGAGCAGCGTGAGCGCACCGCCGACGGGCAGGGCCGACTGCCGCGCCTCCCTCGACTTCCGCCATAACGGCGTTGTCGGCGGAGGCGCTGCCGCCGAAGCCTCGACTACCGCTCCCTGCCGGGGGGCGGCACCGACTGTCCTGTGGCGCGCGCCGCCGACCTGCCTTGAACTCCCGGCTCAGGTCGCCCCGCTCCGCACCAGCCCCTCGGCAAGTTCGCCGTGCAGGCACCTCACGCATCCAGCCGCCGACCGGTTCGCCGGACACGGTGAACCCTCCGACAGCGACCGGCCCGACCTGGACGCGGGCTCAGGACCACCCCGCTCGGCCTTGAGCCTGGCGTCTTGCGCCGCCTGCCGTCAAAGAGCCCTGTGCCGCCTGCCGTCAAAGAGCCCCCCCCGCGCCCCGCCCCCCGCTCAGGTCGACTCCCGCCGCACCAGTTCCGTCGGCAAGATCACCGCCGCCGGGTCCTCGCCGCCCAGTTGGGCCAGGAGCAGTCGGACCATCTCGGCGCTGATGCGGTCGTAGGGCTGGCGGATGGTGGTGAGCGGTGGGGTGGCCTCCGTGGCCGCGATGGAGTCGTCGAAGCCGCCCACGGCCACGTCCTCGGGGATCCGGCGCTCCGCCCGGCGCAGGGCGGTCAGGGCGCCGAGGGCCATGAGGTCGGAGGCGACGAACACGGCGTCCAGGTCGGGGGCCTGGGCGAGCAGCCGTTCGGCGCCGGCCTCCCCGGCGGCCCGGCTGTAGTCGCCGGAGACGACGAGCCGCTCGTCGATCTCGATGCCGGACTCCGTGAGGACCTCCTTGTAGCCGGCGAGCCGGTCGACCCCGCCGGGCGAGTCCGGCGGGCCGGTCACGATGCCGATCCGGCGCCGGCCCAGCGACAGCAGGTGGCGGACCATGTCGCGGGCGCCGTCGCGGTCGTCCGCGGCCACGTAGCTCACCTTCGAGCCGGGCCGCATGGGCTTGCCGCACTGGACCACGGGCACACCCGCCTTGTGCAGCTCCTCGGCCACGGGGTCGGCGGAGTGGCTGGTCACCAGGAGGACACCGTCGAGGTGGCCCGCCGTGATGAACCGCTTGATGCGGCGCCGCTCGTCCTCGGTTCCCGCCAGCATCAGCAGCAGCGGGATGTCGTGGGCGGCCAGTGCCTGGGTGCAGCCGCGCAGCAGCACGTTGAAGTTGGGGTCCTCGAAGAACCGCTCCTGGGGCTCCGTGAGCAGGAAGCCGACCGAGTCGGAGCGGCCGGTGATCAGTGAGCGGGCGTGCCGGTTGACGACGTACCCGGTCTTGCGGATGGCGGCGTTGACCGCCTCCAGGGCGGGCGGGCTGACGTAGTGTCCGCCGTTGAGCACACGCGAGACGGTGCCCCGCGAGACCCCGGCCTCGCGGGCCACGTCGTGGATCGTCGGCGGTCTACGCCGGCCCCCCGCATTGTTCATGGTCAAGACTCTAAGGCCCTGGGGGGGCGGGAGAGGGCGCCCGTACGGCGGCACGGCACCGAGGGGATGCGGGCGAACTGGGATCGTGCACAGGGAGGGCGCGTCGCCAGGCCCTTGGCAAGGGGCGCCTTCGTGCGGTTATCTTGGGCCGCACACGTCTGGAACCGTGTGTGCACGTTCCCATACCACTCGAAACGGGAGAGACCATGCCGGAGATCACCCCCAGGGGCCTCACCGGGCTCGCCTTCGGCGGGGACTACAACCCGGAGCAGTGGCCCGAGAGCGTCTGGGACGAGGACGTCCGGCTGATGCGCGAGGCCGGCGTCACCATGGTCAGCGTCGGGATCTTCTCCTGGGCGCTCCTGGAGCCGGAGCCGGGCGTGTACGACTTCGGGTGGCTGGACCGGGTCCTCGACCTCCTGCACGAGAACGGCGTCCGCGTCGACCTCGGTACGCCCACGGTCGTCCCGCCCGCCTGGTTCTACCGCGCTCACCCCGACGCCCTGCCCATGACGGCCGACGGCAACCGGCTCGCGTTCGGCTCCCGAGGGGCCATCTGCCACAGCAACAGCGCCTACCGCGCGGCCGCCGCGAACATCACCACCCGGCTCGCCGAGCGCTACGCCGACCACCCGGCCCTCGCGATGTGGCACGTGCACAACGAGTACGGCGTCCCCGTGTCCGCCTGCTACTGCGACTCCTGCGCCGCCCACTTCCGCCGCTGGCTCGAGACGACGTACGGCGGGGTCGAGGGCGTCAACGAGGCCTGGGGGACCGCCTTCTGGGGCCAGCACTACACGAGCCTCGCGCAGATCGACCCGCCGCGCACCGCGGCCACCGTCGGCAACCCCGGCCAGGCGCTGGACTACAAGCGGTTCGCCGACGCCACCATGCGCGAGAACTTCGTGGCCGAGCGGGACATCCTGCACCGGCTCTCCCCGGGCGTCCCGGTCACCACCAACTTCATGACCGCGCTCAGCCAGTGCGACTCCGTCGACTACTGGGCCTGGGGCCGCGAGGTCGACATCGTCACCAACGACCACTACCTGATCACCGACGGCCGCCGCACCCACGTCAACCTCGCGATGGCCGCCGACCTCACCCGCTCGGTCGCGGGCGGCGCCCCCTGGATCCTCCTGGAGCACTCCACCTCCGGCGTCAACTGGCAGCCCCGCAACCCCGCCAAGGCCCCCGGCCAGATGGCCCGCAACTCCCTCGCGCACGTGGCCCGCGGCTCCGAGGGCGCCATGTTCTTCCAGTGGCGCCAGTCCCGGCGCGGCGCCGAGAAGTTCCACTCGGCGATGGTCCCGCACGGCGGCACCGACACCCGCGTCTGGCGCGAGGTCGTCGAACTGGGCGCCTGCCTCGACTCGTTGAGCTCGATCCGCGGCACCCGCACCCGGGCGGACGTGGCGGTGCTGTGGGACTGGCACTCCTGGTGGGCGCAGAACCTCGACTGGCGCCCCAGCGCGGACCACGACGCGCGCGAGCGCGCCGACTCCTTCTACGAGGCCCTCTACGACCGCCACCTCACGGTCGACTTCGCGCACCCGGAAGCCGACTTGTCGGCTTATCCCCTTGTCGTCGTCCCCGCCCTTTACCTCATGACGGAGGCCGCCGGGACCAACCTCAGGGAGTACGTCGAGAACGGCGGAACCCTCGTCGTGTCGTACTTCTCCGGCATCGTCGACGAGCACGACGCCGTCCACCCGGGCGCCTACCCGGGCGCGCTCAGGGACGTCCTCGGCCTGACCGTCGAGGAGTTCTCGCCGCTGCTGCCGGACCAGTCGGTGCGTATCACCGGGCCGGACGGCTCCGAGCTCACCGGCGACGTGTGGACCGAGTTCGTGGTGCCGCGCGGGGCCGACACCGTGTGGACGTACGCGGACGGCCTGGCCGCCGGCCGTCCGGCCGTCACCCGGCACCGGCACGGCGCGGGCACCGCCTGGTACGTCTCCACGCGCCTGGCCGCCCAGGGCCTCGACGCGCTGCTCGGCTGGGCCGCCGAGGACGCACAGCTCCCCGCGCGCGCCGACCTGCCCCACGATGTCGAGGTGGTCCGGCGGGACGGGGAGACCGGCTCCTACGTCTTCGTGGTCAACCACGCCGCGTCGGAGGCCAAGGTGCCCCTGGACGCGGCGGGCACCGAACTGCTGACCGGCGAACGTGCCGCGGGCCGCCTCGCCGTCCCCGCGGGCGCCGTCCGGGTCGTACGGCTCGACGGCTGAACCGACTCCCCTCCGCCCGCGAGACCACGAGCCGCGGGCGGAGGGGGCCCCAACTCCCCCTGGGCCGCGCACTTTTGCCCGTTGGCCGCCGTGTCGCCGAACGGCGCTCCGCCACCGAGGAGCACGATCTCGGACAAGCTCGGCGACTCGGGGACAGGGCGGCTTCGACTGCGGGACAGTGGACAGACGCAGAAGGAGGGGCGGAGGGGACGAGATGCTGAGGACTCCGGCCGACCACGGGCGCCTGGACATCCTGGAGTGGCTGAAGGACCCGGCCGCGCACTTCCCGGCGCAGCGGCACGGCGATCCCGCCCAGGACGGAGTCACCGCCGACGCGGTCGCGGGCAAACTCGGCGTCCCGCGCTCGGTCGCGGAGACCCACCTGGGCCTCCTCGTGGACATCGGCCTGCTGCGCACCAGGAGGATCCGGTGGCGCACGTACTACCGTCGCGACGAGATGCGCATCGCCGAGGTGGCGCGCATGTTCGAGAAGGGCTGGTAGCGATCCACGCCGGAAGGGCAGGCACCCGATGGACCGTCCCACCGCACTGACGCCCCGCCACTACGTCGCGATCGGCGGCCACGGTCCCGAGGACGTCGTCGCCGACGCCCGCGGCCGGGTGCTCACCGGAGTGGCGGACGGACGCATCCTGCGCGTCGACGGACTGACCGAACCGCTCGCCGCCCGGGTCGAGGTGCTCGCCGACACCGGCGGCCGCCCACTCGGTCTCGAACTCCTCCCGGACGAGACCCTGTTGGTGTGCGACGCGGAACGCGGACTGCTGGGCGTCGACCTCGCCGACGGCACCGTGCGGGTGATCGCCGACGAGGTGGCGGGGGAGCCGCTGCGGTTCGCCAGCAATGTGGTCGCCCTGTCCGACGGCAGCGTGTACTTCACCGTCTCCAGCCGCCGTTACCCCCTCGACCACTGGATCGGCGACATCGTCGAGGACACCGGGACCGGCCGCCTGCTGCGCCTGGCACCCGGCGACGACACCCCCGAGGTCCTGCTGGAGGGGCTCCGGTTCGCCAACGGCCTGGCCGTGAGCGCCGACGAATCCTTCCTGGTCGTGGCCGAGACCGGGGCCCGCCGGCTCACCCGCTACCGGCTCGACGGACCGCGGGCCGGGCGCGCCGAACCCCACACCGAGAACCTCCCCGGCATGCCCGACAACATCTGGCGCGGCGGACCCGACGGGCCCGTCTGGGTCTCGCTGGCCGGCCCCCGCATCCCCCCGCTCGACCTCCTGCACCGCGCCGCGGCGCCCGTCCGCCGAGCCGCCGCCCGCGTCGCCGTGCACGCCCCCTACCGGCCCACGGGCGGCATCGGTGTCCTCGCCGTCGACGACACCGGCGAGATCGTCCACCACCTCGCCCGCCGCGGGTCCCGCTTCCGCATGGTCACCAGCGTCTGCGAGGCCTCCGGCCACCTGGTCCTCGGCAGCCTCTGGGAGCGCGGCATCGCGCTGTGCGAGCCGCCCGCCGCGAAGTGACCCCTGGGAGCGCGGCATCGCGCTGTGCGAGCCGCCCGCCGCGAAGTGACCCCGGTCGCGCCCCGGCGTTACGCTGGTCCCCGGTCGCGATCACCCTCGCGGCACGGCGGTGGGGCCCGCCGTACCCGAACCGCGGCGAAGGCGCCGCCAACGGTCCCTACTTGCGATGGAGCGCGCCCGTGCACCCGGGCCCCGGCGAGTAGGAGAGACACGACCATGACAGCCCCCCAGAGTGTGCGTGCCCCCGCCGGACCCGCGCGTCCGTCCCTGTGGCGCGGCCAGGCACCCGTGGTCGCCGTGGTCGCGCTCGGCGGCGCCCTGGGCGCGACGGCCCGGTACGCGCTCGCCCTCCACTGGCCCACCCCGCCCGGCGGATTCCCCTGGGCGACCTTCTGGACCAACGTCGTCGGCTGCGCGGTCATCGGGGTGTTCATGGCCGTCATCACGGACATGCGGGCCGTCCACCGCCTGGTCCGGCCCTTCTTCGGCACCGGGGTCCTGGGCGGCTTCACCACCTTCTCGACCTACGCCGTCGACATCCAGACACTCGTGGACCACGGACGGGCCGGCACGGGCCTGGCCTATCTCGCCGCGACCCTGCTCGCGGCCCTCACCGCGGTGTGGCTGGCGTCCACGGCGACCCGCCGCGTCCTGAAGCGGAGGCAGCCATGACGAGGCTGACCGGGAGCGCCCTGCGCCTGACCGTCCACATCGGCGAGAACGACACCTGGCACCACAAGCCCCTCTACGCCGAGATCGTGCACCGCGCCCACGCCGCGGGGCTCGCCGGGGCCAGTGTCTTCCGCGGCGTCGAGGGCTTCGGCGCGTCCTCCCTGATCCACACCTCCCGGCTGCTGTCCCTCAGCGAGGACCTGCCGGTGGCCGTCGTCATCGTCGACACGGAGTCACGCGTACGGGAGTTCCTGCCGCAGCTCGACGAACTCGTCACCGAGGGCCTGGTGACCCTCGAGGACTGCGAGGTCATCCGGTACGTGGGCCGCGACGGGAACCAGGACATAGCGGACGCGAAGGGTAAGAAGTCGTTGTGAACTGGCTGCTGGTCGTCATGGGTGCCATGGTCGGCGCACCGCTGCGCTACCTCACCGACCGCGCGGTGCAGTCCCGCCACGACTCGGTCTTCCCCTGGGGCACCTTCGCCGTCAACGTCACGGGCTGTCTGGTCCTCGGCCTGCTCACCGGCGCCGCCGCCGCCGGGGCGGCCGGATCCCACCTCCGGCTTCTCCTGGGCACCGGCCTGTGCGGGGCCCTGACGACGTACTCGACCTTCTCCTACGAGACCCTCCGGCTCGCCGGGACCGGGGCACGCCTGTACGCCGTGGCCAACGTGGCCGCCAGTGTGGTGGCCGGACTCGGGGCGGCCTTCGCGGGAGTGGCGCTGGCGCAGGCGGTGTGGACGTAAGCCTCGACGCTTGTCCGCGTGTAGTAAGACTGTGCCCTCCGCACCTGCCTTCCCCTGAGAAGAACTGGATCCCATGAGCGTCATCAGCGTCGGTCAGGCCGTCGTCCTCGGAGCCGTCGAGGGAGTGACCGAGTTCCTCCCCGTCTCCTCCACCGGCCATCTGAAGATCGTCGAGGGGCTGATGAACATCCCCGTCGACGACGACGCCGTCGTCGGGTTCTCGGCCGTCATCCAGGTCGGCGCCATCGCCGCCGTGCTCGTGTACTTCTTCAAGGACATCGTGCGGATCGTCTCGGCGTGGGGGAGAGGGCTCGTCCACAAGGAGGAGCGCTACCACCACGACTACAAGTTCGCCTGGTGGGTGATCGCCGCGACCGTCCCGATCGTCGTCGTCGGGCTCGCCGCCAAGCCGCTCATCGAGGGGCCGCTCGCCTCCCTGTGGGTGGTCGCGGGCTCCCTGATCGCCGGCAGCGGTGTGATGTGGGCGGCGGACCAGATGGGCCGGCACAAGCGCGGTGAGGACGACACCTCGTTCAAGGACGCGATGCTGGTCGGCAGCTCGCAGATCCTGGCCCTGCTGTTCCCCGGCTTCTCCCGCTCCGGAGCCACCATGTCCACGGCCCTGATCCTGGACCTCGACCGGGTGGCCGCCACCCGCCTCTCCTTCTTCCTCGGCATCCCGGCCCTCACCGGCGCCGGCATCTACGAGCTCAAGGACGCCCTGGGCGCGGGCGTCGGCGCGGCCCCGCTGGCCGCCGGCACGGCCGTCTCCTTCGTCGTGGCCTACGCCTCCATCGCCTGGCTGCTGAAGTTCGTCGCCAAGCACTCCTTCAACGCCTTCGTCATCTACCGGATCGTCGTGGGCCTGCTGCTCTTCGGCCTCCTGGCCACGGGGACGCTTTCGAGCTGACCCGCCACCGCCGGCCGCCATGGGGGTGCGAGGCGGCTCCCGCACCTCGCACCCCGTAGCCCCGGCCCCTTGACAGCACCCTCCCGCCGCCCGGAGTATCACTCCCGTGAACCTGTCAGACAGCCGGACAGCCAGTCAGCCGCCGAGGCGTGTCAGCGCCATGGAGGCGGTGCTGGCGCACCTGCGCGGCGCCATCGAGCGCGGGGAGTACGCCATCGGCGACAAGCTCCCCTCCGAGGCGGAGCTCTGCCGCACCCTGGAGATCAGCCGGCCCGTGCTGCGCGAGGCCCTCAGGGCCCTCCAGACCATGGGCCTGACCGTCTCCAAGACCGGCAAGGGCACCTTCGTGGTGGCCAACGCGGTGGAGGACCCCACCTTCGGCGACTACGCGGCCAGCGACCTGCTGGAGGTGCGCCGCCACGTCGAGATCCCGGTCGCCGGGTACGCGGCCCGGCGCCGCACCCCGGAGAACCTGGACCACCTGGCCCACCTCCTGGACCGGATGGAACGCGAGACCGACACCACGGCCTGGGTCGCCATGGACACGCTCTTCCACCTCGCCGTGGCCGAGGCCGCCCAGAACCCGGTCTTCCGCCGGGTCATCGAGGAGATCCGGGACGCACTGGCGCGTCAGTCGGCCTTCCTCAACGAACTGGGCGGCCGCCGGGAGCAGTCCAACCGCGAGCACCGCGCGATCGTCGAGGCGCTGATCGACGGTTCCGAGCACGACGCGGTGGAGGCGATGTCCCACCACCTCGACCGCGTCGAGACCACCCTCACCGACATCGTGCGTTCCCCGCGCACGGACAGTTCCACGGAAGGCGGATCAGAGGCGTGAGCGAGCAGTCCCTGCACGATGGGGTGCAGAAACGTTCCGGCCATGTCGACGCCGGAGACGACGGCTACAGCAAGTCCCTCAAGTCCCGGCACGTCAACATGATCGCCATCGGCGGCGCGATCGGCACCGGTCTCTTCCTCGGCGCCGGCGGCCGCCTCGCCGACGCCGGCCCCTCCCTGTTCATCGCCTACGCGGTCTGCGGCGTCTTCGCCTTCCTCGTCGTCCGCGCCCTCGGCGAACTCGTCCTGTACCGCCCGTCCTCCGGGGCCTTCGTGTCGTACGCCCGGGAGTTCCTCGGCGAGAAGGGCGCCTACGCCGCCGGCTGGATGTACTTCCTCAACTGGGCCACCACCGGAATCGCCGACATCACCGCCGTCGCGCTCTACACCCACTACTGGGGCATGTTCTCCGACATCCCCCAGTGGGTGATCGCCCTGATCGCGCTCGCCGTCGTCCTCACCGTCAACCTCATCTCGGTGAAGATGTTCGGCGAGCTGGAGTTCTGGTTCGCCATCATCAAGGTGGGCGCGCTCGTGGCGTTCATGCTGATCGGCCTCTTCCTGCTGGCCACCCAGCACCCGATCGACGGCCACCACCCCGGCCCGGCACTGATCACCGGCAACGGCGGCGTCTTCCCCAACGGCCTGCTCCCGATGCTGCTGATCATCCAGGGCGTCGTCTTCGCCTACGCCTCCGTCGAACTGGTCGGCGTCGCCGCGGGCGAGACCGAGAACCCCGAGAAGATCATGCCCAAGGCGATCAACTCGATCATGTGGCGCGTCGGCCTCTTCTACGTCGGCTCCGTCCTCCTGCTGTCGATGCTGCTGCCCTGGAACAAGTACACGGGCGGCGAGAGCCCCTTCGTGACCGTCCTGTCCAACATCGGCATCCCGGCGGCCGGCGGCGTGATGAACCTCGTCGTCCTCACCGCGGCCATGTCCTCGCTCAACTCCGGCCTCTACTCCACAGGGCGCATCCTGCGCTCGATGGCGGTGTCCGGCTCGGCGCCCAGGTTCACGGGCGTGATGAGCCGCAGCCGGGTCCCCTACGGCGGCATCCTGCTCACCAGCGGCGTCTGCGTCCTCGGCGTCGGCCTCAACTACGTCGTCCCCGCCGACGCGTTCGAGATCGTGCTGAACTTCGCCGCCCTCGGCATCCTCGCCACCTGGGGCATGATCATGGTCTGTCACCTGCTCTTCTGGCAGCGGACCGAGAAGGGCGACCTGACCCGCCCCGGCTACCGAATGCCGGGCTCCCCCTGGACCGAACTCGTGACGCTGGCCTTCCTCGCCTCCGTCCTGGTCCTCATGTACGCCGACGGCGGCGCGGGGCGCACCACCGTGCTGTGCCTCCCGCTGATCGTCGCGGCCCTGGTCGCCGGATGGTTCGCCGTCCGCGGCCGGGTCTCCCGCACCTCCACCGAGAACGAACCGACCGGCGCGTGACAGCCCGCGCGCGTCCCCAGCCCGAACCGACCGGCACGCACGCGTGACCCGCGTGGCGTCCCCGGAGAAGCAGGAAGTGATGTACAGCAGTTCCGTCGCGGCCGCACCCCTGGTCCGTGAGCCCCTCCACGCCCCCGTCGCCCACCTCATCCGCGGCGGGCTGATCGAGGGCACCCACTACGGTTCCGTCGTCGTCCTGGACGGCGACGGGAACGTCCGCTTCCAACTCGGCGACATCGAGGCCGCGTTCTATCCGCGGTCCGCGCTCAAGCCGGTCCAGGCCGTCGCCATGGTCCGGGCCGGGCTGCCCCTCGACGGAGAGCTCCTCTCGCTCGCCGCGGCCAGCCACTCCGGCGAGGAACGCCACCTCGCCGGAACCCGGCGGATTCTGGAGCTGGCGGGCCTCTCGGAGGACACCCTGCGCAATGTCCCCGACATGCCGTTCGGCCCGGCCGTACGGGACACCTGGATCCGGGACGGGCGCGGACCGTCCCGGCTCGCCCAGAACTGCTCCGGCAAGCACGCGGCGATGCTGTACACGTGCGTGCTCAACGACTGGCCGCTGGAGGGCTACCTCGACCCCGGGCACCCGCTCCAGCAGGCGATCGCCGAGATCGTCGAGGACCTCACCGGACAGCGGATCGCGCGCGTGACCGTCGACGGCTGCGGTGCGCCCCTGTTCTCCGTCTCGCTGCACGGCCTCGCCCGCGCCGCCGCACGGATCACCTCGGCGGCCCCCGGTACGCCGGAGGCCCGGGTCGCCGACGCGATGCGTGCGCATGCGGAGATGGCGTCCGGGGCGGGGCGGGACGTGGCCGAGCTGATGAAGGCCGTGCCGGGGCTGCTCGCCAAGGACGGCTTCGAGGGCGTGCAGGTCGCCGCGCTGCCCGACGGTCGGGCCGTCGCCGTCAAGATCTCCGACGGGGCGGACCGGGCGCGGGTGCCGGTCGCCGCGGCGGCGCTCGCGTGGGCCGGGGTCTCGCCGGATCTGCTCACGCGGTTCCAGGGCGAGGCGCTGCTCGGGGGTGGTGTCGAGGTCGGGCGTGTGCGGCCCGTTCGTTCGCTGGAGCCCCTTGCCGTGCCTGCCTGCGCCTAGAAGCAGCCGGAATCCCGCGCAGGGCGACTGCGGGCCGGTGTGGCTCGTCGCGCAGTTCCCCGCGCCCCTCAAAGCACTCACCTGAGCCCCTCTCGGAAGAAGGACACCCTCATGACCGCCGCCGTCAGTCGCCGTGAGCACGATCTGCTGGGTGACCGGGATGTTCCCGCGGACGCCTACTGGGGTGTGCACACCCTGCGGGCCACCGAGAACTTCCCCATCACCGGCACCCCGATCTCCACCTATCCCCACCTGGTCGAGGCGCTGGCCGCCGTCAAGGAGGCCGCCGCACTGGCCAACGAGGAGCTGGGGCTGCTGGAGGCGAGGAAGGCGGCCGCGATCGTCGAGGCCTGCCGTGAGATCCGGGACGGGAAGCTGCACGACCAGTTCGTGGTCGACGTGATCCAGGGCGGGGCCGGCACCTCCACGAACATGAACGCCAACGAGGTGATCGCCAACCGGGCGTTGGAACTGCTGGGGCACCGGAAGGGGCAGTACTCGTTCCTGCACCCCAACGAGGACGTCAACCTGGGGCAGTCGACCAACGACGTCTACCCGACCGCCGTCAAGATAGCGACGGTCTACGCGGTGCGTGGACTGCTGAAGGCGATGGCTGTACTTCAGGACTCCTTCGCCCGCAAGGCCGTCGAGTTCCGCGATGTGCTCAAGATGGGCCGTACACAGTTGCAGGACGCGGTGCCCATGACGCTGGGTCAAGAGTTCTCCGCGTACGCGGTCATGATGGGCGAGGACCGGTCCCGTCTTGACGAGGCCGTCGAGTTGATCCATGAGATCAACCTCGGAGCCACGGCCATCGGGACCGGACTCAATGCTCCTGCCGGGTACGCCGAGTCGGCCCGCCGCCACCTCGCCGCCATCACCGGGCTGCCGCTGGTCACCGCCGCCAACCTGGTCGAGGCCACCCAGGACTGCGGCGCGTTCGTCCAGATGTCCGGCGTGCTGAAGCGGATCGCGGTCAAGCTGAGCAAGACCTGCAACGATCTGCGGCTGCTGTCGTCGGGGCCGCGGGCCGGTCTCGGGGAGATCAACCTGCCGCCCGTGCAGGCCGGTTCGTCGATCATGCCCGGCAAGGTCAATCCGGTGATCCCCGAGGTCGTCAACCAGGTCGCCTTCGAGGTGATCGGCAACGACGTCACCATCACCATGGCCGCCGAGGCCGGACAGCTCCAGCTCAACGCCTTCGAGCCGGTCATCCTGCACTCCCTGTCGGAGTCGATCACCCACCTGCGGGCGGCCTGTCTGACGCTGGCCGAGCGCTGCGTGGAGGGCGTCACCGCCAACACCGAGGCACTGCGCCGGACGGTGGAGAACTCCATCGGCCTGGTCACCGCCCTCAACCCGCACATCGGGTACACGGCCGCCACCGACATCGCCAAGGAAGCCCTCGCCACCGGCCGCGGGGTGGCCGAACTCGTCCTGGAGAAGGGCCTGTTGCCCGCCGAGACGCTCACCGAACTCCTGCGCCCGGAGATCCTCGCGGGCAGCGGCTCCCCCCTGGCCTGACGGCCCCACCCGGGAGGACACGCGCCAGGACCGGCCCGCAGGCACAATGGTGATCATGGCAACGACGTCGTCGCTCACCTTCCAGCCGGTCCTGGAGCGCATCGCCGAGGAGATCGGCCGCACTCCGGGCCGCGGCCGCGCCGCCGACTACATCCCGGCGCTCGCCGCCTGCGACCCGCGCAGCTTCGGCATGGCCGTCGCGGAGCTGGACGGCACGGTGTACGGCGTGGGGGACTGGCGCGAGCCCTTCTCCACCCAGTCCATCACCAAGGTCTTCACCCTCGCCCTCGACCTGGCCCGCGAGGGCGACGAACTCTGGGAGCACGTGGGCCGCGAACCCTCCGGCAACCCCTTCAACTCGCTGGTGCAGCTCGAGTACGAGAACGGCATCCCGCGCAACCCGTTCATCAACGCGGGCGCCCTCGTCGTCACCGACCGCCTCCAGACCCGTACCGGGGACGCGGCGGGCGAGCTCCTGTCGTTCCTGCGCGCGGAGAGCGGCAACCCGGGCCTGGACTTCGACGAGGAGGTGGCCGCCTCCGAGGCCTCCCACGGCGACCGCAACGCCGCCCTGGCCCACTTCATGGCCGCCTACGGCAACATCGACAACGACATCCCGGTCCTGCTCGACCAGTACTTCCGTCAGTGCTCGGTCCGGGCGTCCTGCGCCGACCTGGCCCTCGCCACCGGTTTCCTGGCCCGGCACGGCATCCGCGCCGACGACAGCCGCCTGCTCACCCGCAGCCAGGCCAAGCAGGTCAACGCGATCATGCTCACCTGCGGCACGTACGACGCGGCCGGCGACTTCGCCTACCGGGTCGGGCTGCCCGGCAAGAGCGGAGTGGGCGGCGGGATCATCGCGGTCGTGCCGGGCCGCTGCACGCTCTGCGTGTGGAGTCCGGGCCTGGACGAGCGCGGCAACTCGGTGGCGGGGGTGGCGGCGCTGGACAGGTTCACGACGCTGACGGGCCTCTCCGTGTTCTGAGCCGGGGCGCGACCGTTCCGAGACGGGCGCGCGACCGACCACGCACCCGTCACGGACCGGTCGCCGCCGCGTCGTCTTCCGGCCACCCACGACTGCCACGCTGCCGACGTGCCGGTCAACGTCCCCGTCGATCTCCGCCGCTGCCAGGTCCTCGGTCTGGTCGGCACCGCCTTCCTAGCCGCCGGTGGTGAGACAGCGGGCGCCCTCCCCGTCCGCGAACTCCTCGCCCCCGCCTCGCCCCGGGCGGCCCTCGGCCTGGTCGGCGCCTACTTCGGCCTCGTCCTGCTGATCGCGGCCTGGCTGCTCCTCGGCCGCCTGGTGCGCGCCCCGGACGAGCGGCCCGGTCCGCGCGAGCTCATGGCCGTCCTCGTCGTCTGGTCGCTCCCGCTGCTGCTCGCCCCGCCCCTGTTCAGCCGGGACGTCTACAGCTACCTCGCCCAGGGCGCCATGGCCGACGCCCACATGGACGTCTACGCCCACGGACCCGCCCTGCTCGGCGGCCCCCTCGCCGCCGAGGTCGCCCCCATGTGGCGCGACACGGCGGCCCCGTACGGTCCGGTGTTCGTGGGGGTGGCCTCCGCGCTGGCCAAGGCGTCCCGCGGTGAACTCCCCGCCGGACTGCTCGGGATGCGTCTCGTCGCCCTGCTCGGCGTGGCCCTGATGGCGGCCGTCCTGCCCCGGCTGGCCCGCCACAGCGGCGCCGACCCGGTCGCGGCGCTCTGGCTCGGAGCCCTCAACCCGCTCGTGCTGCTCCACCTGGTCGCGGGCGCCCACAACGACGCGGTCATGCTCGGTCTGCTCGGCCTCGGCCTGGTCGCCGCCCTCGGCCGCCGGCCGCTCCTGGGCGCGGTGCTCGTGACGCTCGCCGCCCTCGTCAAGGTGCCCGCCGTCCTGGGACTCGCCGCGATCGTCGTGCTCCGCGTCCGGGCCGGCGACCGACCGGCGAGAGCCGTCCTCACGGTCCTCGCCTCGGCCGCCGCGACCACCGTCGCCGCGACAGCCGTCACGGGCACCGGCTACGGCTGGATCGGCGCCCTCGACACCCCGGTGTCGTCCGGGAACTGGGCACTCACCAGTCTCCTCGGCGGCGCCACCGAAACCCTGCTGGAGCGCCTAGGCAGCGACCTGGCCCCGCTCGCCGTCCCGGCCTGGCACGCGCTCGGCGTGACGGCCGCCCTGGCCCTCATCGGCCACATATGGCTGCGGCTGCGCCCCCGACCCGTCTACGCCCTCGGCCTGAGCCTGGCCGTCGTCGCCGCCCTCGGCCCGGCGATCCGGCCCTGGTACGCCCTGTGGGGCCTGTTCCTCATAGCGGCCGCCGCTCCCAGCGCCTCCGTACGGCACCGGGTGGCCGCCGTGACGGGTGTGCTCGCGCTCGCCACCCTCCCGAGCGGCGGCCCGGCCGACGCCGGGCAACTCGTCCTCGCCGTCTCCGGGGGCGTGCTCGCCCTGGTGGTGCTCGTCCAGGCGCATCAGACGGTCCGGGCCCCCGCGACGGGACGCCCGGCATGAGGGCGCCGGGCACGGACCGCGGCCGGCTGCTGACGGCCCTCGCCGCCGTCGCCGCCGTCACCGTCTTCACGGCGACCGTGCCGCTCCTGCGCGACTGGTTCGACCTGCGCGTCTACCACGGAGCCGTCGACTCCTGGGTCCACCACGGCGGCCGGCTCTACGACTACCGGGTGCCGGGGACGGCGTACGGCTTCACCTACCCGCCGTTCGCGGCCGTCGCCATGGCGCCGATGGCCCTGCTGGGCCTGCGCCCCGCGATCGCGGTCGGCCTGCTGCTGAACCTGGGGGCGCTGGCCGTGGTCGTGCGGCTGCTCACCGGCCGGGCCTGGCGGCGCTACGGCTGGTACGGCTGCGTCCTGGGCGCCTGCGTGCTCGCGCTGTTCGAGCCGCTGCGCGACACCTTCAGCTTCGGCCAGGTCAACCTTCTGCTGCTGGCCCTGGTCCTGGTCGACGCGCGGCTGCTGGCCACCGGCCGGGAGCGGTGGGCCGGTGCCGGGATCGGACTGGCCGCCGCGGTGAAGCTCACGCCGGCCCTCTTCATCGGCCTGCTCCTCGTCGCCCGGCGATGGCGGGCGGCGGCGGTCGCCACGGTGGTGTCCCTGGCGGCGACGGGGTTCGCGGCCGTCGCGGCGCCGGACGCCTCGCGGTTCTACTGGACCGACGCGATGTGGGACACGTCCCGGGTGGGCCGCCTGGACTACGTCTCGAACCAGTCCCTGCAGGGCGTCCTGGCCCGGCTCGGGGAGACGGACCGCGCGGTGTGGGCGGTGGCCGTGCTGCTGACCCTGGGCGTGTGGGCCGTACGGGCCCGGCGGGCCACGGTGGCCGGCGACTGGGCGGCCGCGTTCGCGCTGACCGGGCTGACCGCCTGCCTGGTCAGCCCGATCACCTGGGTGCACCACCTCGTGTGGCTGCTGCCGTCCTTCGCCGTTCTCGTGCGCGCAGGGCACCCGCGGATCGCGGGCGCCCTGTACGCCGTGCTGTGCACCAGCGTGGTCTGGCTGTGGTTCGACGACGCGTCCGGCGTCGACGGCCTCCTCGGCGCCAACACGTACACGTGGATCACGCTCGGGCTGCTCCTGTGGCTGCCGGCCGGTCAGTCGCGCGCCGACCGCCCGAACCGGGCCCGCAGCGCCAACGCCATCGAGCCCGCACCGAGTCCGGCGGCGCCCAGGACGGCCCAGGTCTCCAGCCAGCCGGGCCCCTTGTGCTCCGGTGACACCGGCGCCGCTGCCGCGACCGGCGTGGCCTCGGGCCCCGGCTGCGGCTTCGCCCGGAGCGCGTCCAGCGAGCCCACCGGCTCCACCCGCCCGGCCGCGCCGAACCCCCAGTCCAGCAGCGCGCGCGCCTCCTCGTAGACCGCGAAGCCGCCGCCCGACTGAGGGTTCATCACCGTCACGACGAGCGTCCGGTCGCCCCGGCGGGCGGCGGCCACGAGTGTGTTGCCCGCGTGGCTCGTGTAGCCGTTCTTGATCCCGATCAGCCCGTAGTAGGGCTCCACGCCGTCGGCGCCGGTCAGCAGCCGGTTGGTGTTGCGGATCCCGTACCGCCATCCGCCCCGGCCGGGGAAGGTGGCCTCGGCGGTGCCGCAGTACCGCGCGAAGTCCGCGTTGCGCAGCCCCGCCCGGCCGAAGACCGCGAGGTCGTACGCCGAGGAGACCTGGCCCGGGGTGTCGTAGCCGTCGGGGGAGCGCACCTGGGTGTCCAGGGCACCCAGGGCGCGCGCCTTGGCCTGCATCCGGGCGGCCGTCGTGGTCCAGCCGCCGCTGAGCCCGGCCAGGACGTGCACGGCGTCGTTGCCGGAGTTGAGGAAGACCCCGCGCCACAGGTCGGCCACCCGGTAGGTCCGTCCCTCGGCGACGCCGACGAGACTGCTGCCGGGCCCGATGTCCGCGAGTTCGCTCTCGGCGACCGTGTGCCGGAGCCCGCCGGGCAGCACCGGCAGCACGGTCAGGGCGAACAGGGTCTTGAGCGTGCTTGCGGGCGGCAGCCGGCGGTGGGCGTCGTGTGCCGCGAGGACCTCCCCGCTGTCGGCGTCGGCCACCACCCACGACAGGGCGGACACGTCGGGGACCCGGGGCGCGCCCCGGTGCGGCCGGACCTGGACGCCGGAGCGGTACAGCAGGGCGGGCGACGCGGCGGCGGCCGGTGGCGCGCCGGGGTCGGAGCCCGTGTGCGCGGCCGCCGTCGCGGGGGCGGACACCAGCAGTCCCGTCATGCACAGGGCGCAGACCGAGACGGCAACCCGGGAGGGAAATCCGATAGTCATACCGCAAAGCTAGGAACGGACGGGCCGTGCACCGTGCTGCCCGGGCCGTGCGGGACGCGTGAGCACCCAAACGGGGGATGGTCCGTCAGCAGGCGGGCGATCAGCAGGCAGGCGATGGTCCGTCAGCCGGCGGGCAGGGTCGGCTGGATCCGCCGCAGGAAGGTCGCGTTGTCCGGCGTCTCGCGCATCCGCTGCAGGAGCGTCTCCAGGTTGCCCTGGCCGTCGCCGTTCTGAAGCGCCCGCCGCAGGCCGCGTACGGCGGTCAACTCCGCCGGGGTCAGCAGGAGTTCCTCGCGGCGGGTACCGGAGGGGTTGACCGCCACGGCCGGGAAGACGCGGCGGGAGGCGAGTTCGCGGTCCAGGCGCAGCTCCATGTTGCCGGTGCTCTTCAGCTCCTCGAAGTAGAAGTCGTCGGCGCGTGAGCCGGTCTCCACCAGGGCGGTGGCGAGGACGGTGAGCGAGCCGCCCTCCTCGGCGAGCCGGGCGGCGCCGAAGAACTTCTTCGGTCCGATCAGCGCGGTCGCGTCGACGCCGCCGCTCAGGGTGCGGCCGTTGCCGGAGGCCGCGTTGTTGTGGGCCCGGCACAGCCGGGTCAGGGAGTCGAGCAGGATCACGACGTCCTCGCCGGCCTCGACGAGCCGCTTGGCCCGCTCGATCACCAGCTCGGCGAGCGCGATGTGCTGCCTGGGCGTGCGGTCGAACGTCGAGGCGTACACGTCACCGCGCACGGAGCGCCGCATGTCGGTGACCTCCTCGGGGCGTTCGTCGAGCAGCACCACCATCAGCCGGCACTCGGGGTGGTTGTCGGCGACGGCGGCCGCGATCTGCTGGAGCAGGACCGTCTTGCCGGTCTTGGGCGGGGCCACGATCAGCCCGCGCTGGCCCTTGCCGACGGGCGCGATCAGATCGGCGACCCGCCCGGTCAGGCCGGACGCCGGGTGTTCCAGCCGGATCCGCTCGCGCGGGTGCAGCGGTGTGAGGTCGTGGAAGGCGCGACGGCCCCGGTCGGGGCCGTGGCCGTTGACACGGGCGACCTCGGTGAGGGCGCGCTGGGTGCCGCGCACCCCGTCGACGACGTCCCCCTTGCGCAGGCCGTACCTGCGGATCAGGGCGGGGGAGACCTGGAGGTCGGAGGGCGAGGGCAGCAGGTCCGGGGCGCGCAGGTGACCCTTGCCGCCGGCGTCGATGTCGAGGACGCCGGTGACGGCGCGGACCGGGGGCTGCTGCTGGACCGGAGGGGTTTCGAGAGTGGTCGTCATGGTGGTCTGTCCTTTCGAGGACGGAAGGCACGGGACATGCGGAAGGGAGGGAGGAAGCCGCGAGAGGGAAGGCGGACAACGCCTTCGGGCGGCGGAGGACAGCACTCACAAGACCTGTGCGGTGCTGCGGAGAAGCCGGTACGTCGACCGGCGGGATGAGGGAGAACTGGCACCGGCGCCACAAACGGGCGTACACAAGTGCTATCGGGACGGTACCACGGCGACTCAGCGCGTGGCGAGGAGTCCGTACAGCAGCGGGATCCGCGGTTCGGGAAGCCGCCACCAGCCGGATGCCGTACGGGTCATCCGCGGCCAGCGCGGCCAGGGCAGCTCATCACCCTCGCGCAACCGCAGGACACCTAGTCCCGCTTCCGTCAACGCGGTGACGACCTCGCCTATTCCGTGCATCCACTCGACGCTCTCCGTGGCGCCCTCGACGGCCGGGCCGTCGGTGTAGGTGTGGGTGGCGTCCCGGTGCACGGGGCCGGCGCCGCCCAGGTAGTCGTGGCGCAACAGCAGTTCCGGTCCCTCGTCCGGAGCGGGCTTCGGGCCGAGGGAGTTGAGCAGCGGATGGAACTCGACCACGTACAACAGGCCGCCCGGGCGCAGCAGTCGGGAGATCACCCGCGCCCAGCGCGCCAGGTCCGGCAGATAGCACAGCGCGCCCTTCCCGGTGTACACGACGTCGAACTGCCGCCCGCCCAGCGCCTCCACGGCGTCGTAGACGTTCGCCCGCACGTACTCGACGGCCACGCCCGCCCGCGCCGCGATCCCCTGGGCGGCCGCGACGGAGGCCGCCGAGAAGTCCAGGCCCACGGCCCGGGCCCCACGGCGGGCCAGGGCGACCGTCTCCGTGCCGAGATGGCACTGGAGGTGGAGCACGTCACGGCCGGCGAGCTCGCCGAGGTCCTCCCACTCGAAGGCGGCGAACCAGCGCTCGGGATCGAGGTCCTGGTCCAGGCCGTAGAACCGGCTGGCGAGGTGGACGGGGGTGCGGGCGTCCCAGTTGGCCTGGTTGACCCGCATCAGCCGCGCGTGCTCGTCGGACGTCATGGGGCCATCCAACCGCGACCCCGGCTCCGTCGCCGTCACCTCGCGGAGAAGTTTTCTCTCGCCCGGGTGTCGATTCGGGCCGGTCCCGTTCGTCGGCGGGGTGTAGGAAGCTCATGAGCACCGGGAGGAACCATGAAGTACATGCTGCTCGTCTGCGGCGACGACACCGCCGACGCCTCGGGCATGGCCCCCGTCGAACCGTGGGTCGAGGAACTCGGCGACCGTGGCGTGCGCCTGCACGGGCACCGGCTCGCCCCGACCGCCGACGCGGTCACCGTGCGGGTGCGCGGCGGTGAGGTGCTGCGCACCGACGGGCCGTTCGCGGAGACGAAGGAGTACGTCGCCGGCTTCGACATCCTGGAGTGCGACAGCCTGGAGGAGGCGGTCGAGGCGGCCGCGAAGCACCCCGTGGCGACGATCGGCGCCATGGAGGTACGGCCGTTCTGGGAGGACGAGGACGCCGAGGGACAGATCCGCCGGCTCGACGCGGAACTGACCGAGGCCGCGCGTACGGGGGACGTCGAGCGTGCGGTCGCCTGCTACGCGCAGGACGCGGAGGCGGTGCAGAACGGCCGGCCGCACCAGGGCGCGGAAGCGCTCCGCAAGCTCTTCGAGGAGACCGGGCCCGTCGCCCGCGAGGTGCTGGAGTCCCGTGTCCACGTCGACGAGAGCATCGCCTTCGGCCACGCCCTCGTCCGCACCGGCGACAGGCTGCTGCGCGTCACCACCGGGTACCGCGACACCGGCCCCCGCTGGCTCATCGTCCACCAGCACGTCACGGAGGCCACGTCATGAAGTACGCCCTGCTGATCTGCGCCCCCGTGGACGGTGCGGAACTCAGCGCCGCCGAGACCGCCGACGACCCCCGCTTCGGCTCGTACATCGAGGAGGTCCGCAGGCGGGACCTCGTCAGGGGCGGCGCCCGGCTGCGCCCGGCCTCGGACGCCACCACCGTGCGGGTCCGGGGCGACGAGGTCCTGCTCACCGACGGCCCGTTCGCCGAGTCGAAGGAGTACCTCGCCGGCGTCGACTTCATCGAGGTCGCCGACCTGGACGAGGCGATCTCGCTGGCGTCCCGGCACCCGGTGGCGGTCGGCGGCGGGTCGGTGGAAGTGCGGCCGGTGTGGGAGTGACTCCGGAGGAGGCCGTCGCCGCCGCCTTCCGGGAGGAGTGGGGCCAGGTCGTCGCCACCCTGATCCGGGTGACCGGCGACTGGGACCTCGCCGAGGAGTGCGCGCAGGACGCCTTCGCCCAGGCCCTCGACCGGTGGCGGCGTGACGGCGTCCCGCGCCGCCCCGGCGCCTGGCTCACCACGACGGCCCGCCACCGTGCCATGGACGTCCTGCGCCGGGAGGCGGTCGGGGAGCGCAAACTACGGGAGGCGGCCGTGCTCACGGCACCCGGGGAGCCGTACGACGACGGCGGTGTCCAGGACGACCTGCTCCGCCTGATCTTCACCTGCTGCCACCCGGCGCTGCACATCGAGGCCCGCGTCGCGCTGACCCTGCGCACCCTGGCCGGACTGAGCACGCCGGAGATCACCCGCGCCTTCCTCGTCCCGGAGGCGACCATGGCGCAGCGTCTGGTACGTGCCAAGAAGAAGATCCGCAATGCCGGCATCCCCTACCGGGTACCGCCCGCCCACCTGCTTCCCGAGCGCACCACGGGCGTGCTCGGCGTGATCTACCTGCTGTTCAACGAGGGGTACGCGGCCACCTCGGGCGCCGATCTCGTACGGCGGAACCTGTGCGCGGAGGCAATCCGGCTGGCCCGCGTCCTGGCCCGGCTGATGCCCGACGAGCCCGAGGCCCTCGGCCTGCTCGCGCTGCTGCTCCTGCACGACGCCCGCCGTGCGACCCGGGTCGACGCCGACGGTGAGCTGGTGACCCTGGAGGATCAGGACCGCACGGCGTGGGACCGTGCCGAGGCCGAGGAGGGCGCCGGCCTGCTGGAGACCGCGCTGCGCCGGGGCCGCCCCGGGCCCTACCAGATCCAGGCCGCCATCGCCGCCTGCCACACCACGGCGCCCACCGCCGAGGACACCGACTGGGCCGACATCGCCGCCCTCTACGGCGAGTTGGCGCGGTTCGTGCCCTCCGCCGTGGTCCGCCTCAACCGCGCGGTGGCCGTCGGCATGGCCCAGGGCCCCGACGCCGGGCTCGCGCTGGTCGCGGAGCTGGAGCGGGAGGGCGAGCTGAACGGCTACCACCTGCTCCCGGCCACGCGCGCCGACCTGCTGCGCCGCAGCGGCCGTACGGCGGAGGCGGCCGAGGCGTACGAGCGGGCGCTGGAGCTGGTGGAGAACGACGCCGAGCGGAAATTCCTCGAAAGACGTCTCACGGAGTGTCGACAGGGCCGGGCGCCGTTCGTCGGTGGGGTGAGAGCGACCCCACGACACCGGAGGCCCTGATGACCGTTCACCCGCGCACCCGCCCCGCCGGCCGGCTCCGCCGCGCCCTCGCCGCCCTGCTGGGCGAGTCCGGCACCGGCAGCGCCCCCGACGTGTGGCTGGCCTTCCTCCGCCTGGGAGGCTGACCGGACCGTCACGCCGACCTCCCGCCCGACCGGCGCGTGACGTCAGGAGGCGGCGGCGGTCCGCGCCTCCGCCTCCTTCGCGATCTGCTCGAACCGTGCCCCCATGGCCGCCGCGAGGGCCTGCGCACCCGACAGCGGACGGACCATCACCATGAACCGGTCGATCAGGCCGTCGTCGTCGAGATGGATGAAGTCGCAGCCGTCCAGGGCCCGTTCGCCGACCCGGGTCGAGAACACCAGCGCGTGGTCGCGGCTGTCCTCGCTGCTCAGCTCGCTCACATAGCGGAAGTCCTCGAAGACCTCGACGACCGCGCCCAGGATCGCCGCCGTGATGGCCTTGCCCGCGTACGGCTTGAACACCACCGGGCTGGTGAAGACCACGTCCTCGGCCAGCAACGCCTCCACGGCGCCGAGGTCGCCCGCTTCGACCGCTTCTCGGAACGCTCGCATCGAGCCTCCATAGTCAATTTGTTGAGTAGGTGTGGAGTAGAGTAATCACCGGCTGTTAGCGTGTCCACATGTCGCTCAAGTACGCCGTCCTGGCCGCCCTGCTGGAGGGCGAGGCCTCGGGCTACGAACTGTCCAAGGTCTTCGACGTCTCGCTGGCGAACTTCTGGCCCGCGACCCCCCAGCAGCTCTACCGCGAACTGGAGCGACTCGCGCAGGACGGGCTGATCGAGGCACGCGTGGTGCAGCAGGAACGCAGGCCGAACAAGCGGCTGTTCACCCTCACCGAGACCGGCCGGCGCGAACTGGGCGCGTTCGCCGCCGAACCGCCCCGCAGGCCGGCCGCCCTCCGCGACGAGTTCCTCATCAAGATCCAGGCCATGGACGGCGTCGATCCCGAGGTCACCCGGGAGCTGTTCGAGGAGCGCCTGTCCTGGGCGCGCGGCAAGCTGGCCCGCTATGAGCGCGTCCGCGAGCGCCTCCTCGCCGGCCGCACCGAGGAGCGCTACCTCGCCGAGGCGGACCGGATCGGCCCGTACCTCACGCTCCTGGGCGGGATCGCCCTGGAGGCGGAGACCGTCCGCTGGTGCGAGCGCGCACTTGCCCTCCTGAAACGCCGGGCTCCCCTAAGCTGACGCGGATGTTCAGCCCAGAAGGCCCCAGCCTCCGCGAACTCGCCGTCCAGGCGCTGTCGTCCGTCGAGCGCGGCTACGACCTGCTCGCCCCGAAGTTCGACCACACCCCCTTCCGTACTCCCGACCCGGTGCTGGACGCCGTGGCGTCCGCGCTGCGCAGGACGGGCCCCTTCGACGCGGGGCTCGACCTGTGCTGCGGCACCGGCGCCGGAGCCGGAGTGCTCACCCGGGTCTGCCGGGAGAGCGTCACCGGAATCGACTTCAGTGCCGGGATGCTCGACGTGGCGCGCGAGCGGACCCGGTCCGCGGGGCCGCGCCTGTCCTGGGTGCGGGCAGACGCGCGCGCCCTGCCGTTCGCACCCGCCTCCTTCGATCTCGTCGTGAGCTTCGGCGCCTTCGGCCACTTCCTGCCCCGCGAACTGCCCGGCCTGTTCGCGCAGGTCCGTGAGGTGCTGCGGCCGGGCGGCCGCTTCGCCTTCCCGGTCGTCGCCCCGCCCCGCCCCTCGTCCCCCGCCTACTGGGCGCTCCTCGGCTTCGACGCCGTGATGCGGGTGCGCAACGCCCTGTGGCGACCGCCCTTCGTCATGTACTACCGGGCCTTCCGGCTCGGGGACGTGCGACGGGAACTGGAACGGGCCGGCCTGCGCGTGGAACTGCGAGCCCTGCCCGAGTTCGGTGAGCGCCGGGACGGCAGCCCACGGGTCCGGATGGTCGTGGCGACGCGCCCGCTGTAGTCGGTCCGGATTTCCAACTGATCCGTTTGATTTTCCAACTCGCCAGGTTATGGTGAGGCGCGTGACCACATCCACCGAGAACGAGCCGCGGATCGATCCCCTGTGGCGGTCCTGGGAGGGAGCGCACGGCGGCCATGTCGCCGCCGTCGCCCTGACAGCCGTACGCGCCCGGTTCGCCGGGGGAGCCCACCCGGTGCGCACCCTGACCACGCACTTCCTGGCCCCGGCCGCCGCCGGCCCGCTGCACGTCTCGGGCACCGCGCCCGCCTCCGGCCGCCGCACCGCCGCCTGCGTCTTCACCGGCCACCAGGACGGCCTGCCGGTCGTCGTCGGATCGGCGCTGTTCGGCTCCGGGCGCCCCGGGACGCCGTACGACGGACAGCCGGCCCCGGACGTGCCGGGTCCGGAGGACTGCCGGACGATCCGGCTGCCGGGCCATCTGGCGCCCTTCGCCCGGCAGTTGGAGATACGGCCGGCCACCGGGGACCTCCCGCTGGCCGGCGGTGACCGGGCCGAACTGCTCGCCTGGGTGCGGTTCACGGACGGGCGGGCGCTCGACGCGGGAGCGGTGGTCACCCTCACTGACGTGCTCCCGCCCGCGCTGTACGCCGTCTGGCGCACCCCGCGCCCCGTGCCCAGCGCGGAACTCACCGTCCACTTCACCGACGCCCTGGACGAGGGCGCCGGTACCGGCTGGACGCTGGTGCGGATCCGGACCGATCACGCGGGCGCCGGCTGGGCGGTCGACGACAGCGCCGTCTGGGCGGCGGACGGCCGGCTGCTGGCCCTGGGCCGTCAGTCCCGCGTGGTGCGCGGCGAGCGTCCCTGAGGCCGGTGCCGGGCGGCCGGGCTCACAGGGCGCTGTACAACGCCCCGATC
The DNA here is from genome assembly GCF_044756385.1 of Streptomyces sp. NPDC091972. Lineage (NCBI taxonomy): Bacteria > Bacillati > Actinomycetota > Actinomycetes > Kitasatosporales > Streptomycetaceae > Streptomyces > Streptomyces sp. NPDC091972. The sequence continues at coordinate 540,400 of NZ_JBIVSV010000003.1, forward strand.
AGTGCCGTCTTGCGCGGGTCGTCGGCGATGTGCGGCCCCATCCGGTTCATGACATAGCCCAGCGAGATCCCCGCCTCCGGGTCGGCCAGACCGCACGACCCGCCGAAGCCGTCGTGTCCGAAGGCCCGCGGATTGGGCCCGTACGAGCCGTTCGGCCCGCTGAGCCACAGACCGAGCCCGAGTTCCGTGTCGCTGTCGAGTCCCGCGCCCAGCACCAGGTCACGGCATCTGCCCTGGCTCTCGCGGACCCGTTCGGCGGCCTCGGGGGACAGGACGCGGTGGCCGTCGAGGGAACCACGCCCGGCGAAGATCCCGTAGAGGGCGGCGACGGCCCGGGCCGTGCCGTGGCCGTTCGCGGCGGGGATCTCGGCGGCCCGCCACTCCGCCGTGTTCGCCTCCGCGGCGCCCGCCGCCGGGTTGGTCAGGGCGGCGATCGCCGCGGGAGTCATCTGGGCGAAGACGGCCGCCTGTTCGCTCGCGGACGGGGCGGGCGGATGCACCAGCTCGGCGGCGCGCCCGGCCTCCTGCTCCGGCAGGCCGACGGTGAAGTCGATGCCGAGCGGTCCCGTCACCTCCCGTGCCAGGAAGGCGCCCGGCAGCAGCCCCGAGACCCGCCGCACGACCTCGCCGACCAGGAAGCCGTACGTGAACGCGTGGTACCCGGACACCGTGCCCGGCTCCCACCAGGGTTCCGTCGCGGCGAGCCGCCGGGTCGTCAGCTCCCAGTCGTAGAGCTCGGCGAGGGAGTGGGGTTCGCGCAGCCCGGCCAGTCCGGCCCGGTGCGAGAGCAGGTGCCGTACGAGGACCTTGTCCTTGCCCGCCGCGGCGAACTCCGGCCAGTAGGCGGCCACCGGGGCGTCCAGGTCGAGCAGGCCGCGGTCGGCCAGGACGTGGGCGCACAGGGCCGTCGGGCCCTTCGTCGTCGACCACACGTTGACGAGGGTGTCGCGCTCCCAGGGGCGGGTGCGGGCCGTGTCGGCCCAGCCGCCCCACAGGTCCACGACGGTCCGGCCGTCGACCGTGACGCTCACCGCGGCGCCCAGCTCGGCCCGGTCCCGGAAGTTCTCCTCGAACGCCGTCCGCACCGCCGCGAAGCGCTGGTCGCAGTGGCCGTGGACAGCCGGGCGGTACTCGGACATGGGCCCCCCGTCGTCGCCGGAAACCCGGACCGCGGCAGCGCGATCCGGGTCCCGTGAACATACCGACTGGTCGGGCTGGAGGGAAGATTGCCGGCGGGACTCAGGCGTACGAGCGCAGCCAGCGCAGCTTCGCGGCCTCCTGGTAGGGGCCGCCGCCCTCGTGGTCGTTGAAGTCGTAGACCTCGATCGCCTTGTCGGCGTGGTTCCAGGCGTTGAAGGCCGCGAACACGGTCGAGGGCGGGCAGGTCTGGTCCTCCAGCGCCGCCGAGAAGAGCGCCGGGGCGCGGCCGCGGCTCGCGAAGTGCACGCCGTCGAAGTACGCGAGGGTGCCCAGGACGTCCTCGGCGCGGCCGCGGTGCGTCTTGAGGTAGAGGCCGATCTCCCGGTAGGGGTGACGGTCCGTCAGGGTCGCCGCGCGCGGGAAGTCGCACAGGAACGGCACGTCCGGGGCGACCGCCGCCAGGTCCGGCACCAGACCGCCGACCGCGATCGAGATGCCCCCGCCCTGGCTCCCGCCGAGGACGACCGTGCGCGCGGGGTCGGTCAGCGGGTGCGAACGGGCCGCCTCCACCGCCCGCACACCGTCGGTGAACACCCGGCGGTAGTAGTAGTTCTCGGGTGCGTCCACGCCCCGGGTCATGAACCCCGGGTACGCGGGCGCGCCGGCCACCGGGTCGGCGGTGTCTCCGCCGCCGCCCCAGGCGCTGCCCTGACCGCGCGTGTCCATCACGAAGTGGGCCCGGCCCGTCGACGCCCACAGCAGGTGCTCGTGCGGCAGACCACGCCCGCCGCCGTACCCGATGAACTCCACGACCACCGGTACCGGGGCGGAGACCTCGGCGGGGATCGTGAACCAGCCCTTGACCGGGTGGCCGCCGAACCCGGCGAACGTCACGTCGTACACCTTCACCGTGGACAGACCCGTGTCGACGAGTTCGAAGCGGGCGTCCAGGTCGTGCTCGCGGGCCTCCTGGAGGGTCTTGGACCAGAACGCGTCGAAGTCCTCGGGCTCGGTGGAGGCGCTGCGGTACTCGCGCAACTCGTCGATGGGGAGGTCGAACAGGGCCATGCAGGACCGCCTTCACGAAGGGACAGTGCCGGATGATCACACCGTACGTGGGTGGTCGGACGAATCGCCAGGCCCTTGCGGCACCGGCCGGCCGGCTGCCGGCCTCCCGACGGTCGTGGACCTGCTGGTCAAGAGGGCGGGACCGGCGGCCGGGCACGGCGAGCGGGGGATCGACGGCCGTTGCGAATGGTCGGGTCACCACCGCCGTGGTCGAGGGCCGGCGCGGTCAGGCCCGGCGGCGGGTCCACTGCGGCTCGGTCAGCGCCCAGTCCCGTTCCCATTCGGCGAGCCGGTGGCGGCTCGCCACAGCCCGGACGAGCGAGTGGCCGAGCAGGATCACGGCGATCGTGGCGCCCGCGCCGCAGGCGCCCATGACCAGGGTGTGCTGCCAGATCGCGGTCTCGTCCGGCGGCGGGGCCACGCTCCGCCCGCGGGAGTCGAACCACACGTCGACCCTCTCGCCCTCGTCGGTACCGGCCGGGACCCGGGCCACGGCGGTCCTCGCGGCCCCGGCCTCCGTCCAGCGCACGGTCACCCGGTAGGAGCGCTCCCGGGCGCCCGGGACCGTGGGCGGCGAGTCCGGGGCCCTGCCCACGACCTCCACACGGACCCGGTGGCGTTCGGAGCGCTGCTCGACCGCCACCGCACGGGCGTCGTCATGCGCCCACCGGCCCGCCACCGCGCCGATCAGCGGGGCGCCCAGCAGCATCAGAACGGCGACGGCCAGCACCGTCCACGCCTCGACGACGTCCGACCGGCGCCGGAGCGGATTGCGCCGCCAGCGCCAGCCGCGCACCCGGGTTCGCATCGTGGGACCTCCGCACCGCGCACCCCTGCGAGTGGTCACACAGATGTAGTACCCCTCCATCCGCGTCGTTCACGTACAGGGGGCGGACACACCCGCCCGCGGTGTGCAGGCGCACACGGTCAGCCGAAGCGCTCGATCCGGATGCGGTCCACCGGCTGACCCGCCTTCACCAGCAGCCGCGAGGCGTGCTCGGCGAACGCGTTGGAACCGCACACATAGGCCTCCCAGCCGCCCTCGGGCCGCTCGGCCAGGAGGGGGGCCACATGTGCCGCCGACAGACGTCCCACCGGCACCCCGTCCGGGGCGCTCCGCGTGAACACAGGCGTGGTCTCGGCGCCGAACTCCCGCGCGTAGACCAGCTCCTCGGGGCTGCGCGCCGACACCAGCAGCCGCAGCGGCACGGACAGCCCGCGGGCCCGGTGGTGGCGCACCATCGACATCAGCGGTACGACCCCGGAACCGGCCCCGACCAGCAGCGCGGGCCGGTCGCCGGGCCAGGCGAAGAAACCGCTCAGCGGCCCCCGCACCTCGATCTCGTCCCCGGGCCGGGCGACCGTGTGGAACCAGCCCGAGACCTCACCGCCCTCGACGTGGTCCAGGGTCAGCTCGATGTGCCCGGTGTCCTCCGGCGGGGACGCGATCGAGTAGTGGCGCTGCGCCGTGTAGCCGTCCTCGGCGGTCAGCCGCAGCATCAAGTGCTGGCCCGGCAGATGCCCCTGCCAGGCGGGCACCGCGAAGCGGAACGTGGACACGTACGGCGTCTCGCGGCGAATCTCGGTCAGCGTGGCGGTCTGCCACACGGCGCCGACGCCCTCGGCGACCGCGATGCGCCCCGGCACCGCGAACCGGGTGACCGGAGCGGGGGCGGGGGAGGAGAGCGCCTCAGTCACCGGCGTACCTCTGTTCCTCCCACGGGTTGCCCCGCGCGTGATAGCCGTTGCGCTCCCAGAAGCCGGGCTCGTCGTGGTCGAGCAGCGTCAGCCCCGCGATCCACTTCGCGCTCTTCCAGAAGTACAGGTGCGGCACCAGCAGCCGCGCGGGACCGCCGTGTTCGGCGGGCAGCGGCCTCCCGCCGTACTCCCACGCGATCCAGGCCCGCCCGCCGGTCAGGTCCGCGAGGGGCAGGTTCGTGGTGTACCCGGTGTGGGAGCGGGCGACGGCATGGGTGGCGGAGGCCCGGGGCCGCGCCACGGCCAGGAACGCGTCCAGCGACACCCCCGCGAACCGCACCCCGAACTTCGACCAGCTCGTCACGCAGTGGATGTCACCCTCGTAGGCCGACGCGGGCAGCGCGTGCGCCTCGTCCCAGTCCCACGTGTGCGGTTGCTCGACCAGCCCGTCCACCCGGAACGTCCAGTCGGCCGGTGACAGGTCCGGCGTGACCTCCGCGGAGAGGACGGGCCAGTCGTCGCCCGTGTCGTACTGGCCTGGGGGCAGCCCGGCGTTGTCCACGCGGGGGCGTCCGGTGAAGCCTCGGGTGACGTTCATGCTTCAACCGTACGCTCTCGCCGCGGGTGCCCCGTCCCAGGTCAGTGCCCCGATCGTTGCAGCCGTATGAACACTGGGAGGGCCCGGGAATAGCCGTCGCACGCCGCTCCTTGGCGCTGGTGTGCCGGGCCGGTGGCCCGGTGACTGCGCGAGGAGAGTGAGGGAGCAGATGCCGAAGGCGTACGTCTTCACGCGGTACGGCGGACCGGAGACCGAGGCGTTCGTGGACGTGGACCGGCCGAGCCCGGGCCCCGGCCTGCTGCTGGTGGCCGTCCGCGCGGCCGGCGTGAACCCCGTGGACTGGAAGCAGCGCAACGGCTTCCGGCGCCCCGGCGAGCACGAGGAGCCGGTCTTCCCGGTCGTGTTCGGCAACGAGGTCTCCGGTGTCGTCGAGGGGATCGGGGACGGCGTCGATGAGTTCGCCGTGGGGGACGAGGTCTTCGGCACCGCGCTCGCGGGCGGCTACACCGAGTACACCCTGGTGCCGGCCTCCGTCGCCGCGCACAAGCCGGCGGAGCTGCCCCACACGGTGGCCGCCACCCTGCCCGTGGCCGCCGCGACCGCTTACGACGGCGTCCGCCAGCTCGGCCTGCCCCCGGGCGCCACGCTGCTGGTGACCGGCGCGGGCGGCGGAGTCGGCGCGGCGGCCGTGCAGATCGCCCGTGCCGTCGGTCTGCGCGTGGTCGGCGTGGCGAGCGCGGGCAAGAAGGACTTCGTCGAGTCGCTCGGCGCGGTCCATGTCCCCTCCGGTCCCGGCTGGGCGGAGCGGGCCCGGGCGACCGCGCCGGACGGCGTCTACGACCTCGTGGGGGGCCGGGTGCTGGCCGAGGCCGCCGAGCTGCTCACCGACCGGTCGAAGCTGATCACCGCAGGTGCCCCGGAGGAGGACGTGCGGCGGTTGGGCGGCGCACGCGTGGTGCGGGCCCGCAACGGGGCCGTCCTGGCGGAGGTCGCGCGGCTCGTGGTCGCCGGAGACCTGGACCCGCACATCACCGAAACGTTTCCCCTCGAGAGGGCGGGCGACGCGCTGCGCACCGTCGAGGAAGGCCACGCCCGCGGCAAGACCGTCATCGAGGTCGCCCGATGACCGGCGGCGCACCGCACGTCCTCGACAACCCGGCCCTCGCCTCCCTGACCGGCCCGCACGCCCACTTCGCCGAGAAGCGCGGCCGGGTCCTGCGCTACCCCGTCGACGTCTCCCCGTGGCTGGCCCTGCCCGACGAGCCCGACGCGGGCGACTGGGCCGACCTCGCCGCGCTCGCGGGCGCCGGCGCGGAGGTCCCGCTGACGGCGTACTCCGGACAGGTGCCCGAGGGCTGGGAGGTCACCTTCCACGTCGAGGGCGTGCAGCTCGTGGACGACGGCCTCGACGCCGCGCCCGACCCGGAGGCGGTCCGCCTCGGCCCCGCCGACGTGCCCGAGATCCTCGACCTGATCGCCCGCACCCGCCCCGGGCCCTTTCTGCCCCGCACCATAGAGATGGGCACCTATCTGGGCATACGCCGGGACGGCGCCCTCGTCGCGATGGCGGGGGAGCGGCTGCACCCGCCGGGCTGGACCGAGATCAGCGCGGTCTGCACCGACCCCGCGGTCCGCGGACAGGGCCTGGCGACCCGGCTGGTCCGCGCTGTCGCGCACGGCATACGGCAGCGCGGGGAGACGCCCTTCCTGCACACCGGCGCCCACAACACCCAGGCCGTCCGGCTCTACGAGTCCCTCGGCTTCCGGCTCCGGCGCACCACCGCCTTCCTCGCCGCACGGGTGCCCGAGCGGCTGCCGGAGGAGGCCTACTGAGGACCGTCGGCCGGCCCGGGCCAGGCGTTGTAGCGCACGAGGTACCCGGCGAACCGCTCCAGGTCCTCCCGCGACCAGTCCGCGAGCCGCTCGCCGACGGCCGCGCGGCGGCTCACGGTGACCTGGCCCAGGATGCGCCGGCCGGCCCCGGTCAGATGCAGCACCTGGACCCGGTGGTCCTCCGGGTCCTGGCGCCGCTCGACGAGGCCGGCCCGCTCCAGGGCGGTGATCTGGCGGCTCACCGTGGACTTGTCCAGGGCGTAGTGGGCGGCCAGGTCGGTGGCGCGGCAGCCGTCGCGCTCCTCCAGATGCCCGAGGAGCGTGTACGACACCAGCGACAGCTCGGGATGCAGGCGGCCCGCCGAGGCGCGGGCCCGTCGCGCGAAGACCGTCATCTCGCGCTGGATCGTCTCCACGGCCGTGGCTGCTTCCACCGGGACCTCCTTCGCCGTACTGGTTGCAGAGTACAACTCAGGGGCCCCTGGGGTAGGGTGGCCGTCCGGCCGGGGGAGGTCCCGGCCGAGAGGCACCGAGGAGGTGAGACCCATCAACGCTGTGTCAGACCGGGTGCTCCCTCCTCGCGTCGACGCGGGTCACCGCCGGTAGCCCAGGTGACCGCGGGAGCGCCCTTCGGCTCTCGAAAGGCTCTCGGCTTCCATGCCCTCACTCTCCGACCGCTTCGCCACCCCCGACGCCGTCGTCGCCGCCCTGCGCTCCGCGGGCTGCGTCTTCGCCGAGGACGAGGCCCGGCTGATCCTCGCCGCCGCCCGCACCCCGGACGAACTGGCCGACATGGTCGACCGCCGGGTCGCCGGCCACCCTCTCGAACTCGTCGTCGGCTGGGCCGAGTTCAGGGGACTGCGCATCACCGTGGCCCCCGGCGTCTTCGTGCCGCGCCGCCGCACCGAGTTCCTCGTCGACCAGGCCCTCGCCCTGGCACCGGGCGCCCGTGTCGTCGTGGACCTGTGCTGCGGCTCGGGCGCGGTCGGCGCCGCGCTCGCGGCCGCGCTCGGCCCGGTCGAACTGCACGCGGCCGACATCGACCCGGCCGCGGTGGACTGCGCCCGCCGCAACACCGCCGCCGCGGGCGGCCGGGTCCACACCGGTGACCTCTTCGAGGCCCTGCCCGCCGGCCTGCGCGGACGGATCGACATCCTCGCGGCCAACGTCCCCTACGTCCCCACCGAGGAGGTCGCCCTCCTGCCCACCGAGGCCCGCGACCACGAGCCCCTGGTCGCCCTCGACGGCGGCACCGACGGCCTGGACGTCCTGCGCCGGGTCGCGGCCGGCGCCCCGCGGTGGCTCGCCCCCGGCGGCTGCCTCCTCGTCGAGACCAGCGAACGCCAGGCCGCCGCCGCCCTCGACGCCTTCACCCGCAGCGGTCTCACCTCCCGCCTCGCGGTCTCGGAGGAGCTGTACGCCCACGTCGTCACCGGCACCAGGACCTAGGCCCAGCTCGGCGCCCAGGTCCCCGCGCCCGGTGGTTCGGGCCGTGTGGCGTGCAGGTGGTCCCGGAGGGCGGCGAGGGCCGGGTGGGGGTTGTCCGCGCGCCAGAGCAGGGAGTGGGGGTAGACCGGCGTGGGCCCGTGCACCGGGATGCGGCGCAGGTCCTGGTCGGACGGCCAGACCAGTCGGGTCAGTTCACCGACGAGCGTGGCCAGGCTCGCGGAGTCGGCGATGGTGTCCAGGAGGGGGTCGGTGCCGAAGTCCGGGCCGGTGACCTCGATGGTGAGGCCGAAGGCGGCGGCGAGGTCGTCGTAGTAGGTGCCCCACTCGGTCCCGGTGACCAGGCCGGGCATCCAGATGCGGTGCCCGGCCAGGCCGGAGGGGGTCACCGAGCGGGCCCCGGCGAGCGGGTGGCCGGGGCCGGTGAGCAGTTGCACCGGTTCGTCGTAGACCCGCGCTGACTCGACACCGTCGGCCGACCGCCCCGCGGAGTGCGGCACGGCGCGGAAGGTGGCGTCGATCGTGCCGGACCGCAGCGCGGCGAGGGCCGCGTCGGCGTCGAAGAGGGTGACGACGTCGAGCTCGATGCCGGGGTGCGCGCGGTGGAAGGCGCGCAGCAGTTCCGCGGGGGCGAGCCGGCGGCCGATCACGTCGACACGCAGGGCCCGGCTGCCCGGCCGTACCGAGGCCGCCGCCCGTTCCGCGGCCCGGAGCAGTTCGCGGGCGTGCGGCAGGAACGCCTGTCCGTCGATGGTCAGCCGGGCGCCGCGCGGGGTGCGGGTGAACAGCCGTGCCCCGAGGTCCTTCTCCAGCGCGGCCACCCGCTTCGACACCGCCTGCTGGGTGACCGCCAGCCGGTCGGCGGCCTCCTGGAACCGCCCCGCGTCCGCCACGGCGACGAAGGTGCGTACGGCGTCGAGATCCATGCGGGAAGCGTAGGCCGTCCGCGCACAACCCCGGGTTGTGGCCGACCGGGGCCCTGGTTGTTTGATCGGCGGGCCCGGCACTGGGTTGGATGGCGTCGGTCAACGTGAGGTTGTCGGCGAGGGGATGCGGAGTGGGCGGGACACGGTCGCTGGGACGGCGGTTCGGGTGGCTGTGGGCGGCCTACGCGGTCAGTGCGTTCGGCACCTCGCTGTCGTTCGGCGCCTTCCCGATCATCGCCGTGCTGGTGCTGCACGCCGGACCCGCCGCGGTGTCCGCGCTGGCGGCCGCGGGGCTCGCGGTCGGGGCGGCGGTGGCGGTGCCGCTCGGGCCCTGGGTGGAGTTCCGCCGCAAGCGGCCGGTGATGGTCGCGATGGACCTCGTCCGGTTCGCCGCCCTGCTGAGCGTCCCCGCCGCCTACGCGCTGGGTGCGCTGAGCTTCGTCCAGCTCCTGCTCGTGTCGGTGCTCGTCGCGGCGGCCGACATCACCTTCACCGCCGCATCCGGGGCCTACCTCAAGTCCCTCCTCGGCCCGGACGACCTGCTGGTCGCGAGCGCGCGGTTCGAGGCCACGAACTGGACCACCATCGTGATCGGACCTCCCCTCGGCGGAGCCGCCATCGGGCTCCTCGGGCCCGTGACCACCCTGTTGGCCGACGCGGTGAGCTATCTGCTGTCGGCGCTCGGCATCCGCGCGAGCGGCGGCGGCGAGCCGCACCCGGTGCCCACGGGGGCGGCCAAGGGGTCCCTCCTGGAGGGCTGGCGCCACATCCTGGCCAGTCCCGCCCTGCGGCCCCTGTTCTTCAACACGGTCCTCGTCAACGCCCTGATCATGGTGCCGGTGCCGCTGCTGACCGTCCTCATGCTCGGCCCCCTCGGCTTCGCCCCCTGGCAGTACGCCCTCGCCTTCTCGGTGCCCTGCCTCGGCGGCCTGCTCGGCGCACGGCTCGCCCGCCCCCTGGTCGCCCGGTACGGACAGCACCGCGTCCTGGTCGCCTCGGGCGTCCTGCGCTCGTGCTGGCCGCTCGGCCTGGCCTTCGTCGGCCCCGGTACGACCGGACTGCTGCTCGTGATGGCCGTGGAACTCGGGGTCATCACCTCCTGCGCCGTCTTCAACCCGGTGTTCTCCACCCACCGGCTGACCATGACCCCGACGGACCGGGTGGTCCGCACGCTCTCCGCCTGGTCGATGACCGGCAAGCTGACCACCGCGGCCCTGACCGCCCTGTGGGGCCTCCTGGCCACCTTCACCGGAACCCGCAAGGCCATCGCCCTCGCCGGTCTCCTGCTGCTGGCCACCCCGCTCCTGCTGCCCCGACGGCCCGCGCCCGTGCCCGGGACGAGCCAGGAAGCCCTGCCTTCCGGCGCGGGGTCCTCATGACATCGGGCGCCCGGACTGCGGCTGGGGGCGGGCCGTCGTCGTAGGCCCGGGCGCGTGCGGGGATGCGGGCGGCGCTCCTGGTTGCAGCCACCGCGGGACCGCGGTGAAGGGGCCGCAGTGCGAGCGGTGGTCCCGTCCCGGCCCGCGTCGCCGACCCCGGGCCGCCGCGATCACCGCGCGCGCGTTCCGCGGGGCTGCCGTACTCAGGTTCCGCGCACCCGCGTACCCGCGCCGACGCACATCTCTCAGGCCGCAGGCGTCTGCACGCGGGCGATCAGCAGTGCCACGTCGTCGGAGTTGTCCGGCTGGTGCAGGGTGCGCAGCAGCAGGTCGCAGACCTCCTCCAGCGGCCCGTCGGGGCTGTCGAGCAGGTCGAGGAGCGCGTCCAGGCGTTCGTCCAGGGGATGCTGGCGGGTCTCCACCAGGCCGTCCGTGTACAGGACGAGCCGGTCGCCGGGTGCGAGGTCGACGGTGGTCGTGGAGAAGGCGACACCGCCCACGCCCAGCGGCGCCCCGGTGGGGAGTTCGAGCAGCTCGGGCGGACGGCCGGGGCGCAGCCGTACCGGGGGCAGGTGCCCGGCGTTGGCGATCCGGCACTGGCCGAGCCGCGGGTCGTGCACGGCGTACACGCACGTGGCGATGGAGTGGTCCAGGTCCTCGGTGATCCGGTCGAGGTGTTCGAGGAGCCTGGCCGGGTCGAGGTCGAGGGAGGCGAGGGTGTTCGTGGCGGTGCGCAGCCGGCCCATGGTCGCGGCGGCGGTGATGCCGCTGCCCATCACGTCGCCCACGACCAGCGCCGTCTTGCCCTCGTCCAGCGGGATCACGTCGAACCAGTCGCCGCCGACCTCGGCGGTGGCGCCCGCGGGCTGGTAGCGGGAGGCGACCTCCAGACCGCCGGTCACGGAGGGATGGCTGGGCAGCAGGCTGCGCTGGAGGGTGAGGGCGGTGTTGCGGGCGTCCTGGTACCAGCGGGCGTTGTCGATCTGCACCGCCGCGCGGGCCGCCAGCTCCCGCGCCAGCAGCAGGTCGTCCTCGCCGAACGGCTCCGGATTGTGGACGCGCTTGAGGTCGAGGGCGCCGAGCACCTCGCCGCGCGCGATCAGCGGCACGGCCAGATAGGAGTGCACACCGGCCCTGGCCAGCAGTGCGGCAGCCTCCGGTGAGCGGGCGATACGGGCGAGGTCCTCCGGTCCGACCCGCGCCACCAGCACCGGGCTCCCGGTGCGCACGCACTCCGTGACCAGGCGCTCGGGGGCGTACCGGGCGACCTTGCCGGGCGGATCGGCCGCGCCCAGGGCGTCGGGGGCACCGGACGCCTCGACGGCCAGCGGGCGCATCACGGCGGGCTCGGTGGGCCGCAGGGTGCTCGGCCTGCCCTGCGCCACCGCTTCCAGCAGGTCCACGGCCGCCACGTCAGCGAGTTCAGGCACGGCCACGGCGGCGAGCTCACGGGCGGTGCGGTCCAGGTCGAGGGTGGTGCCGATGCGGGCGGAGGCGTCGGCGACGAGTGCCAGGCGGCGCCGGGCCGTCTCGGCCTCCACGGTCGCCAGATGCTGCTCGGTGACGTCCAGGACCGAGGCCGCCACCCCGAGGACGGTCCCCAGCGCGTCCTCCAGGCGGTACAGCGAGACCGACCAGGCGTGGTCCGAGTCGGGGTCGGCGGGCGTACGGCCGACCGTGTGCTGGTCCACCAGCGGCGTGCCGGTGCGCAGCACCTCGCGGGCGGCGGCCTCGAAGGCGGCCACGTCGAGGTGGGGCAGCACCTCGCCGATCTTCCGCCCGACGTGTTCCCCGGCCGGCACGCCGTTCAGCAGCTCCAGGGCCGGGTTCACCGAGACGTACCGCAGCTCGGTGTCCAGTACGGCCAGCCCGATCGGCGACTGGGAGACCATCCGTGTCGACAGCGCCACGTCCCGCTCCAGGCGGCGCACGGTCGACTGGTCGGCGCACAGCCCGAGCGCGTAGACGTCGCCGCGGTCGTCGAGCAGCCGCATGTTGCGGAACTCCACCAGCCTGGTGCCGCCGTCCTTGCGCCGGACGGGGAACGCGCCCGCCCAGCTCTGCCCGGTCTCCATGACGTCGGCGAACAGCTTGACGACCAGATCGGCGTGCTGCTCGTGGATCATCAGGTGGGCCGCGTACTTCCCCAGCGCCTCCTGGGCGCTGTACCCGAACAGCTCCTCGGCCTGCGGGCTCCACAGCACGATGCGCCCCTCGGCGTCCAGCACCACCGAGGCCATGCCCAACTCGTCGAGCAGCCCGCTCGGCCGTACCGCCCCGCGCGGGGGCTCACCGCCCTCGGACGCTGGTATACCGGCTGCACCCATTGCACGAACCGCCTTATGCCGTCCTCGCGGCACGCCGTACCCCCGTGCCGACTCCCCTTGTTCTACCGCGTTCAACCGTCTCCGTGACCACGTGGTCGTGTTCTTCCACCATCCCTCAACACGCGCGGGCGCGTCCGGTGAAGTGCGCCGGGGTGACGAAGGCCGCTTGTTCATTCGTTTGGCCTGTACATGACCGCCGTAGGGGCGCCAGACTGTGCGCCGACCCAGCTCACCCCCGCTCCAGGAGCCCCAGGAGTTCTCCATGCCCCTGCGCGCCAGACAGCGTTGTCACGCGGTCCTCGCCGCCCTCGTCACCCTCACCGCGACGGCCCTCCTGGCCGCCGCGCCGCCGGCCTCCGCGGCGGACACCTGGACCGAGGCCGGCAGCGACCGCGCCGACCCGCTCACCGAGAGCCAGGGCCTCACCTCGGTCGAGGTCCCGGCCGGATCCGCCAACCGGTACACCGGCATCGGCACCATCCCGTTCGGCGTCTCCACCCGCGGCTGGAACCACGTGGGCGACCCCGACGCCTCCTACGACGGCCACTACATCGAGCCCTACCAGGCCGACTCCGGCACCGCGAAGATGTACCGCGTGCAGGCGCCGAACGGGACCTGGTCCGAGTACGTCCACACCCTCAGCCCCGGCGAGGCGCTCAACAACTCCTGGGTCGCTATCTCGCCGGACGGACAGTGGATGCTGTCCGGCGAGTGGGGCACCATGACCCGTTTCCTGGTCTTCCCCACGCCCGGCGTCAACGCGAGCACCTCGCCCTCGGCGAACCTCCCGCAGGCGGCCACCGTCACCCTCGACCACGCCGTCCGGGACGTACAGGGCTGCGACTTCCTCAGCGCCACCCGGCTGCTGTGCTCCTCCGACGACCCGGCGGGCACGCTGTTCGGCTACACCAAGCCGCTCCTCCAGATCGACCTGTCCGCGGCCCCGACCGGCTCGGGGAACGTCACCGGACAGGTCACGGCACTGCGCCAACTGCCCCTGCGCAGCTCCTGCTCCGGCACCTTCGAGGCGGAGGGCATCGACTACGACCGCCGCACCGGAACCCTGCGGGTGATCGTCGTCTCACCCGGCTTCTGTGTGCTGACGGACAGCAAGACGTACCGCTTCACCAGGAGTTGAGCTCCTGACGGGCAGTGCGGGCCCTCGCGGAAATGGGGGCCGGCACCGATGGCGGGCCCTTGGGCCGGATGCGACGGTGGCGACGAACACCCCATCGTCGCGACGGTGGTCATGGACGTCGTCGCCGGCGTGCTCGTCGCCCGCCTCCACGGCCCGGCGCCCAGGCCGCCGCCGACATCGCCGCGACCCTGCCGGCCGTGGCGAATCCGCCCTGATTCCCGGGGCGACGGCGGCCAGTGCGGGACTCGACGCACGTCTGGCGCCGTTCGTCACCGGGTATGTCCTCATCCTGGCCGTTCTCGGCTCCGTGGCCGCGGGGCGGGCCCGTCGCCGGCCCAAGGGCCGGGTGCACGTCGTGCCCGCAAGCAGGAGGACGACACCGCGTCCACGCCGGTCTCCGTCGCGGTGGGGGCGGACGCCGAACGGCAGGGGCCGTGTGGAGGAGGAGTCATGCGCCAGCCCGACGACGAACGCCTGATCGATCTCGCGGCACGGCTGGAGCGTGACGACCCGCGGTTCGCCCGCTCGCTGGGCGCGGGCCGCCCCGCCCGGCCCCGCGAGTACCGGCGCGCGGGCGCCTGGGGGACCCTCGCGCTCGCCCTGAGCCTCCTCGCCGCGGGCATGGCCCTGCCCGAAGGCATCCTCGTGGCGGCCGGCCTCGTCCTCGCCGGTATCGCCGTCCCGTTGTTCGATCCGCACCGGGACCGACCGCCGCGCTGACCCCGCCGCCGGTAGTGCTCCACGAATCGGGGTGCTTTTCTGGGGGTGTGGCGCGGTTCGCGGGGAACCCGGCGGTACCGGTCATGGCCACGAGAGGAGCGACCACGATGGATCGTGAGCGAGCGCACGACGAGTCCGTCTCGCTGGAGATCAGCGGATGCAGCGCGGAGGACGCCCGGATCGTCCTCGACACACTGAGCACGTGCTTCGAGTCGGACCGGGGAGCCGACGAGGTGCCTCAGCAACTGCACGAGACGCGGCCGATGGTGTGGCTGGGGACGTTCGAGGTCACCGAGGCGCGGTCCTGCCCGCCGCCCGCGCGGTTGTCGTCGTCCGTGGAGGCCGACGCGCAGGGCGGGTACTGGGCCATCGAGAAGCTCCGGGAGACGCTGGACTCGATGTTCACGGTGCGGGACCTCGCGTCCGCGTCGGGTGACCAGGAGCGGGAACTGCACGTGCGGCTGGAGAGCCGCTGACGTCCGTGCCGCCGTCTCGGCCATCGCGCCCCCGCGCTTCCGCGGGGGCGCGCGCGGCCGACCGGTGTCGCCTCCGCCCTTGTGCACGGGCGCGCCCGGCCTACGGGTGATCAGCCCTGCCGCACCGGCACCACCACCATCTCGGCGACGTTGACGTTCGGCGGGGCCGCCGCCGCGAAGGCGATGGCTTCCGCGATGTCCGTCGCGGTCAGGGGGGTCAGGCCGGCGCGCATGCGGGACAGGGACTCCCTGGTCCCGGTGTCCCGCATGTCCGCGCCCAGCTCGGTGGCCGTGACCCCCGGCTCGATGTTCTTCACCCGGACCCCGCGCGGGCCGAGCTCGGCCCGCAGATTGCGTGTGAGGTGGGCGACGGCCGCCTTGGTGGCGCAGTAGACGGACCAGTCGGGGAAGAGGAGATGGCCGCCCACCGAGCCGACGTGGACGAGGTCGGCACGGCCGCCGCCGGAGGCCGTGGCGAGCAGGCCGTCGGTGAAGGCGCGGGCGGTGTGCAGCAGAGCCCGCAGGTTGACGTCGATCATGCGGTCCCACTCGTCGGTCGCGGCCCGTTCGAAGGGGGCGCCGAGCATGACGCCGGCGTTGGCCACCACCAGGTCGACGGTGCCGAGCGTTCCGGTGACCGAGGCGGCCGCCTCCGCGACCGCCTCGGCGTCGGTCAGGTCCACGGCGACCGGCAGGATCCGTCCGTCGGCGGTACGGGCCAGCTCGTCGGCCAGTTGCTCGAGTCGGTCCTCGCGTCGCCCCAGCAGGGCGACGCTCGCTCCGCCGGCGGCGAGGCGGCGTGCCGTGGCCGCGCCGATCCCGCTGGACGCGCCGGTGACGACGGCGATGCGGTTCGTGAGGTTCCAGGTGTCTGTCATGCCGTCCACGGTGGGGCCGGTGCAGGGCTCTGACCAGGCCGTACCGCGCCGAGGAGAGCGGATCGTAGGAGTACCGCGGCCACCTTGCGGACTCCCGCGGGACGGCGGGCGGACCTAGGGTCGGCGTATGGACACCGACAACCGGCTCGGCCTCTTCCTGCGTGCCCGCCGCGCCCTGGTACGGCCCGAGGACGCGGGGCTGCCGGCCGGGAGCCGGCGTCGGGTGGCGGGCCTGCGCCGCGAGGAGGTCGCGGTGCTGGCCGGGGTCAGCACCGACTACTACGTCCGCCTGGAACAGGGCCGCGAGCGCAACCCCTCGGCGCAGGTCGTCGACGCGCTGGCCCGGGTCCTGGGCCTGGAGGAGGACGCGGCCGACCACCTGCACCGCCTGGCGCGCCCCGCCGCGAACCGGCCACGTCCGCGGCGGGAGGTGGTCAGCCCGGCCCTGCTGCGGATGATGGAGGGCTGGCACCGCACCCCGGCCGTGGTCCTCGGCCGCTGTCTGACCGTCCTCGCCCACAACGTCCTGGGCGGTGCCCTCTTCGCGGGCCACGCCCACAGCGGCGATCTGCCGCGCCTGGTCTTCCTCGACCCCGACGCCCGGGACTTCTACCCGGACTGGGAGTCGGTGGCCATGAACACCGTGGCCGCTCTGCGGGCCGGTGCCGAAGCCGCCCACGACGATCCGCGGATGATCACCACGGTGGGTGAACTCTCGCTGCGCAGCGAGGAGTTCCGGGCGCTCTGGGCCCGCCACGACATCCGCCGCAAGACCCGCGAGAGCAAACGCTTCCGGCATCCGCTGGTCGGTGAGCTGACCCTCGACTACGAGGCGCTGACCGTCAACAGCGCCCCCGGTCAGCAGCTGGTCGTCTACCAGGCCGAGCCGGGCAGCCCGTCGGAACAGGCGCTCGCCCTGCTGGGCAGCCTCGCCGCGGCCGAGGCCCCCGCGGACCGGACGGCCGACACCTGAGACGACCACGTGGCTCGGATCACCCCCTCCCTGTTGTGCAACTAGTTGCATAAAAGTGTCGCGGTCCTCTACAACAGAGAGGCACGAGACCGCGACGGAGGGGCCCGATGAGCCGTTACCCGCACCTGCTGAACCCGCTCGACCTGGGCTTCACCACCCTGCCCAACCGCGTGCTGATGGGCTCCATGCACGTCGGTCTCGAAGAGGCCGAGCGCGGCTTCGAGCGCATGGCCGCCTTCTACGCGGAGCGGGCGCGCGGGGGAGTGGGCCTGATCGTCACCGGCGGCATCGCGCCCAACGACGAGGGACGGCCCTACGAGGGCGGCGCCAAGCTCACCACGGACGCGGAGGCCGAGCAGCACCGGACCGTCACCGAGGCCGTGCACCGCGAAGGCGGCCGGATAGCGATGCAGATCCTGCACTTCGGCCGGTACGCCTACCACCGCGACCTCGTCGCCCCGAGCCCCCTCCAGGCGCCGATCAGCCCCTTCGTACCCCGCGAGCTCGCCGACGCCGAGGTCGAGCGGACCATCGACGACTACGCCCGCACCGCCCGCCTCGCCCGGCAGGCCGGCTACGACGGCGTGGAGATCATGGGCTCCGAGGGCTACCTCATCAACGAGTTCATCGCCGCGCAGACCAACCGGCGCACCGACCGCTGGGGCGGCTCGTACGAGAACCGCATGCGCTTCCCGGTGGAGATCGTGCGCCGGGTGCGCGAGGCCGTCGGCGACGACTTCATCATCGTCTACCGGCTGTCCATGCTGGACCTCGTCCCGGGCGGCTCCACGCTCGACGAGGTGATCACCCTCGCCAAGGCCGTCGAGGCCGCCGGGGCCACCCTCATCAACACCGGCATCGGCTGGCACGAGGCCCGCATCCCCACCATCGCCACCTCCGTCCCGCGCGGCGCCTACACCTGGGTGACCAAGCGGCTCATGGGTGAGGTGTCGGTCCCGCTCGTGACCACCAACCGCATCAACACCCCGGAACTGGCCGAGGAGTTGCTCGCCGACGGGTACGCCGACATGGTGTCGATGGCCCGCCCGATGCTCGCCGACCCGGAGTTCGTGAACAAGGCTGCCGCCGGGACGCCCGAGGCCATCAACACCTGCATCGGCTGCAACCAGGCCTGCCTGGACCACACCTTCAGCGGGAAGACCACCTCCTGCCTGGTCAACCCGCGCGCCTGCCACGAGACCGAGCTGGTGCTGTCCCCGACCCGGCTGAAGAAGCGCGTGGCCGTCGTCGGAGCCGGCCCCGCGGGTCTCGCCTGCGCGGTCTCCGCCGCCGAACGCGGCCACCAGGTCACCCTGTTCGACGCCGCGAGCGAGATCGGCGGCCAGCTCAACGTCGCCCGCAAGGTACCCGGCAAGCAGGAGTTCGACGAGACGATCCGCTACTTCCGCCACCGGCTCGACGCCCACGGCGTGGACGTACGGCTCAACACCCCCGTGTCGGCAGGAGACTTGGACGCCTACGACGAGGTCGTCGTGGCCACCGGCGTCACCCCGCGCACCCCCGACATCCCCGGCGTCGACCACCCGAGCGTGGTCGGCTACCTCGACGTCCTGCGCGACAACGCGCCCGTCGGCGACCGGGTCGCGATCCTCGGCGCCGGCGGCATCGGCTTCGACGTCGCCGAGTTCCTCACCGACGGCGGCGACAAGGCCCACGAGAACCCCGAGACGTACTTCCGCCAGTGGGGCGTCGACATGGACTACACGGCACCCGGCGGACTCACGGTCCCCGAACGCCCCGCCCCGCCCCGTACCGTGCACCTCCTCCAGCGCAAGACCAGCAAGGTCGGCGCGGGGCTCGGCAAGACCACCGGCTGGATCCACCGCACCGAACTGAAGCACCGCGGCGTCACCATGGTCCCGGGGGTGCGCTACGACCGGATCGACGACGCCGGACTGCACGTCACCGTCGGCGAGGAGAGCACGGTCCTGGAGGTCGACACCATCGTGCTGTGCACCGGGCAGGAACCGCGCCGGGACCTGTACGAGGAGCTCCTCGCCGCCGGTCGCAGCGCGCATCTGATCGGCGGTGCCGACGTGGCCGCCGAGCTGGACGCCAAGCGGGCGATCAAGCAGGGCACCGAGGTCGCGGCCGCCCTCTGAGGGCCGTCCCTAGGATGACTCCATGTCACTCCCGCACGCGATCCTCACCGCACTGCTCGAAAGGCCGTCGGCGGGGCTGGACCTGACCCGCCGGTTCGACAAGTCGATCGGCTACTTCTGGTCGGCCTCGCACCAGCAGATCTATCGCGAGCTGGGGAAACTGGAAGCCGAGGGCCACATCCGGGCCATTCCGGAGGACCGGCCGACCCGGGGGCAGAAGAAGAGCTACGAGGTCCTGCCCGCGGGCCGCGCCGAACTCGAGCGCTGGACGGCCGCGGCGCAGGACCCCAAGCCGCACCGGGACGCCCTGCTGCTGCGGCTGCGCGCGGCGGCCGTCGTCGGCACCGCGGGCCTCGAAGCCGACCTGCGCCGCCATCTCGACCTGCACCGGCGGCAGTTGGCCGAGTACGAGGAGATCGAGCAGCGCGACTTCCCGCCCGGCAACGACAGCGCGCAGGCCAGGCTTCAGCACCTGGTCCTGCGCGCGGGCATCGAGCTGGAGACCTTCTGGACGCAGTGGCTCACCGAGGCGCTGGAAGCCTTCGCCGAACTGCCCGGTGACCAGGCGCCGTAGCGTCAGAGGCGGTACGGGCGCGAGCGGCGGCGCAGGAACCACCCGGCGGCCACCGCGCCGACCGCCACCAGGCTGCCGCCGGCCACCAGTGTCAGGGTGCCGTAGTCCTCGGTGCCGCCGCCCAGACCGCCCATCACACCGCGTGACGGGGAGGCCGTGGCCGTCGCTGAGATGGTGGGCGTGGCGGACCCCGAGACGATGATCGACTGGGTGCCCGCCGTGCTGTTGTTGTACGCGCACATCACGATGACGGTGTAGGTGCCCGGGCTCACGTTCGACCAGGCCGCGGACTGGAGCGAGGTGGTCCCGGACAGGGCCACCTGACGGCCCTGGCTGAAGTTCGCCTGACTGCTGGTCAGGAGCGAGGCGGTGCCCCAGCCACCGGTGGTGGCGGTGCGGGAGCAGGCCGTGGTTGTGACGGAGACCGTGGATCCGGAGGTGCTCACGGAGATCCCCGACGCCGCGGCGGCCGGCCCGGCGGTCAGGACGAGCGGCAGCGCGGCGACGGCCGCGACGGTCAGGCCGGAGCGGAGAAGTAGCTTTTCAGTGCGCATGGACTGCCCTCCGGCGGCACGGTTGGCGGTACATCCGTGGCGCCGCCGAGGTGGGGGAAGCCCGTGCTGCCTCGGGGACAGCCAATGCGCCCCGGGCCCGGCGCGCACCCGGGGCTGCGCCGGACAGGTGACGGACTGCTCCGTCCGGCACAGCCGCTACGGGGGAGCGGAGACGCCCGTCGTCACCGCCCGCTCCGCCGACAACCCGCCCCAGGTGCCGTCGGGCAGCCGCGCCCGGATCCGCACCCGGTGCCGCTCGCCGGCCGCGCGTCCCAGGTAGAAGCTGTACGTCGCCCTGCCGCGCGGAGGCGTCCCGCCGAACACCAGTGAGGTGGCCGCCCTGCCGTCGAGGTGGACCTGGTACTCCGTGACGACGCCGTCCGTCCGGGGCGGCGTCCAGGACAGGTCGAGGTAGTACGCGCCGTCCGCCGCCCGCCGAGCGGCCGCGCGGAACCCCGTCGGTGCCGTGGCCCGGCCGTCGTCGCCGCCCGGTGTCGTCAGGCGGACGGTGTTCCCGGCCGGCGAGACGTTGTCGGCCGCGTCCCGCGCCCGGACGGTGAAGGAGTAGCGGGTGCCCGGTCGCAGCCCGGTGACCACGGCCGCCGTCTGCTCGCCGCCCACACTGTGGATCTTCGTGCCGGCCTGGTAGATGTCGTACGACGCCACGTCCCGGTCGTCGGTGGCGGCGGCCCAGTCCAACTGGACGGCTCGGCTGCCCACGGTCCGTCCGCGCAGTCCGCCGGGGCGGGTCGGGGCGGAGCGGTCGGCCGCCGCGGCCGGCGGGGTCGTCGCCCGCACCTCCCGGCTGGGCGGGCCGAGGCGCCCCTCGGTGTCCCGGGCCCGCACGGTGAAGACGTACGAGCCGGCGGGCTTCAGCCTGCCGACATCCACCATGTGCTGCGAACCCGGCACGTCCTCGATCTTCGTGGTGCCGCGATACACCTCGTAGCGCTCGATCCCCGTGCCGACGGCGTTCCACATCACGTGCACCGTGGTCGCACTCCCCGCGGCGGCGGTGACTCCCACCGGGGCGGCGGGGAGGCCGCCGCTCCCGGTGCCGTCCGATCCGGCCCAGCCGCACGAGGCGACGAGGACCAGCACGGCGCAGAGGGACAGCGGTACGGGCACACCTCGCACGTCTCTGCCCTCCCGGACACCAGGCACGGCAATGGTCCGGACCAATATGACGCCGGTCGCCCGCCCGCAGCAAGAGGGCGGACCGTGTGGGGCGCACTCGGCCGGATTACGTATGCTGAACACCCTCACGGCCGAACTCTCCACGAGGGAAACGGAGTTCGCGCCGGTGGCGCGGGCCGCTGTCGTCGCTGTTCCCGCGCCGTACGGGTGGCCGGGAGGCCGGGGTTCGTCGAGGGCTCCGGCCCCTGGCCCCTGCCCCGTCCGGACCCCCTGCGGTGGCCGCCCGGCTGAAGCGGCATCAGATTGGGCGCTGAGTGCCCGTCACGCCCCCGAGGAGAGGGTCTTATCGTGCGTGCCCAGTCGCTGACGCTGGCCGCGGCAAGTGCCGCTCTGCTCGCCCCGACGACGTCCCCCGCCGTGCAGCCCACCGCCGCCCGCGGCGAGCCGGTGGTGCGGCGCGAGGGCAAGGTCGCGGCCGCCGACCTCCTGGCCAGGGTGCGCGAGTGCGCTCCCGTCTCACGCGGCCGCTACCGCAGCGACGACGGCACGGCCGCGACCATCCCGGTCTGCGGCACCCGGGAGGCCGTCTTCTGGAAGGCCGACATGGACATCGACTGCGACGGCCGGCCCGGCAGCCGCTGCAACCGCCGCACCGACCCGCTGTTCTCGGACGCCACCGCCTTCCAGCAGTCCGACGGCCGCTACCTGAGCGCCGAACAGCTGCCCTACATCGTGGTGCCGGCCCCGAGCCCCGTCTGGGACCACCGCGCGCACGGGGTGCGCGGCGGCGCGGTCGCGGCCGTCGTGTACCGGGACCGGGTGCAGTACGCCGTCGTCGGGGACGTGGGGCCGGGTCACATCATCGGCGAGGCGTCCTACGCCACCGCCAAGGCCCTCGGGATCCGTCCCGATCCGCGCGGGGGCGGCACGCCCTCCGGCGTCACCTACATCGTCTTCAGGGACACGCAGGTGAAGCCGATCGAGGACCATGCCGCCGCCGTCGCCACGGGGGAGCGGCTGGCGGCACTGTTCGCGCAGGGGAAGTGACCCCGCCGGGCGGCCGGCCCGCCACAGGCGCCCGTCACACCTTCCGGTAGCCGTACGCCTCTGCGGCCGCCGACTCCACCGCCGCGAGGTCGGCCCCGGTCGCCGCCGTGACGACCGCGGCCACCGCTCCCTCGACGAACGGGGCGTCCACCAGCCGTGTGCCCGCGGGGAGTTCGTCGCCCTCCGCCAGCAGCGCCTTGACGGTGAGCACCGCGCTGCCCAGGTCCGTCAGGACGGCGACCCCGGCGCCCCGGTCCACGGCGGCGGCCGCGCCGGCGATCAGCTCCGCACTCGTCCCGAGGCCGCCGCCCTCGGTGCCGCCGGCCGCGGCCACGGGCACCTCCGTGCCGCCGCCCGCGAGCCCCTTCGCCAGTTCCGCCACGGACGCGGCGACCTCCGCACTGTGCGACACCAGCACGATCCCGACCAGCCCTGCGTCACTCACCGGCGGCCTCCGCGAGCGCGGCGATCAGCAGGGCGGCCGAGGTCGCGCCCGGGTCCTGGTGCCCGATGCTGCGCTCGCCGAGGTAACTCGCCCTGCCCTTGCGGGCCTGCAACGGTGTGGTGGCCAGCGCCCCTTCCTCGGCGGCGGAGCGGGCCGCGGCGAAGCCCGTGCCGAGCGCGTCGACGGCCGGCACCAGCGTGTCGATCATGGTCTTGTCGCCCGGGGCGGCCCCGCCCAGCGTCATGACGGCCTCCACTCCCGTCCGCAGCGCCTCGGTCAGCTGTTCGGCACTGACCTCGCCGGCTTCCCCGAGCGCCTTGCCGGTCCGCCGCAGCAGGGTCCCGTACAAGGGCCCCGAAGCGCCGCCCACCGTCGAGATGAGGGTGCGGCCCGCGAGGAGGAGGACCGCGCCCGGGCTGCCGGGGGACTCCTTCTCCAGGGCCGCGGCCACCGCGGTGAACCCGCGCTGGAGGTTGCTGCCGTGGTCGGCGTCCCCGATGGGGGAGTCGAGGGCGGTGAGCCGTTCCGCCTCACGGTCGACGGCGGCGGCGGCCGCCGTCATCCAACGGCGGAAGAAATCGACGTCGAGCACTGGATCTCCTTGCGTGGTCGGTACGTTGATCACCTGCTCACACGCCCCAGCGCAGCCCCGGCGTCCGCACCGGCGCGTCCCACAGGCGCAGCAGCTCCTCGTCCACCTGGCACAGGGTGACCGAGGCGCCGGCCATGTCGAGCGAGGTGACGTAGTTGCCGACGAGGGTGCGGGCGACGGCGACCCCGCGGTCGGCGAGCACCCGCTGCACCTCGGCGTTGAAGCCGTACAGCTCCAGGAGCGGGGTGGCGCCCATGCCGTTGACCAGGACGAGCACCGGATTGCGCGGGCTCATGTCGTCCAGGATCGCGTGCACCGAGAAGTCGGCGATCTCCCGTGCGGTCATCATCGCCCGCCGCTCCCGGCCGGGCTCGCCGTGGATCCCGACGCCCAGTTCCAGCTCGCCGGGCGGCAGATCGAAGGTCGGGCTGCCCTTGGCGGGGGTGCTGCACGCGCTCAGCGCGACACCGAAGCTGCGGGAGTTCTCGTTGACCTGCCGGGCGATCGCCTCCACCCGCTCCAGCGGCTGCCCCTCCTCGGCGGCGGCCCCCGCGATCTTCTCCACGAACAGCGTGGCGCCGGTGCCCCGCCGGCCGGCCGTGTAGAGGCTGTCGGTCACCGCCACGTCATCGTTGACCAGCACCTTCGCGACCTGGATGCCCTCGTCCTCGGCGAGTTCGGCCGCCATGTCGAAGTTGAGCACGTCACCCGTGTAGTTCTTCACGATGAACAGCACACCCGCCCCGCTGTCCACGGCCGCCGCCGCACGCACCATCTGATCGGGCACCGGGGACGTGAACACCTCGCCCGGACAGGCCGCGGAGAGCATGCCGGGCCCGACGAACCCGCCGTGCAGCGGCTCGTGCCCGGAGCCACCGCCGGAGATCAGGGCGACCTTCCCGGCCACGGGGGCGTCCCGCCGTACGATCACCCGGTTCTCGACGTCGACGGTCAACTCCGGATGGGCGGCCGCCATCCCGCGCAGGGCGTCCGCGACCACGGTTTCCGGAACGTTGATCAGCATCTTCATGGGTACCTCCGGGTGCGACAACGGTTGGGCTCGTGGTCTGCGTTCTAACAGTTCACAACAAGTGTGACCAGTAGGCGATCTTGCCGCCCCGCGGCGAACGGGAGCGGCGGCACCGCTGTCGGAAGTATCGGCCCTGTGCCGGTGAAGGTCACGTGAACGGAGCGGCCCGGGCGTGCCCGGCCCCTCGTCGCGAGCGGCAGGAGCCCGAGCTCCTGCCGAGTCCGGCGGCCGGAGGACGGACGACCGGGCAGCTGCCGCCGTGCGTCCGGGCCGGCTCGTCCAGGCGCCGCCCGACGTCCGTCAGCCCCGCAAGGGATTGGCGCGGGCCGTGGCCAGGAGGTACCAGGCGGTGGCGCCGGTGTGCCGGTAGGGGTAGTAGCCGAACCCGAAACCGGTGTCGAGCGGGCTGCTCGCCGAGACGACCCCGGAGCGGGCCGGCAGGGCCCTGCC
Source organism: Streptomyces sp. NPDC091972 (assembly GCF_044756385.1). Taxonomy (NCBI): domain Bacteria; kingdom Bacillati; phylum Actinomycetota; class Actinomycetes; order Kitasatosporales; family Streptomycetaceae; genus Streptomyces; species Streptomyces sp. NPDC091972. Next base: position 564,913 of record NZ_JBIVSV010000003.1, read on the forward strand.
GCCGACGGTCTGGGCGCCGCCGAGGTGGTCCTGGGCGCGTTCGACCGAGCCGAGCAGGCGGCGGGCGCGCTTCTCGTCGCCGGGGTGTCCGCGGTGGCGGAGCGCGAGGGCGAGGTGGGCGGTGCCCTCGAACCAGACGCCGTTGCGGTCCGGCCGGGGCTGGCCGTCGGCGATGGGGGCGCCCTCGTTCGCCAGCAGGCTCGCGGAGCTGAAGGTGACGCCCTCGTAGGACTGACCGGTGGGGACCGTGCTGTTGGGGCGGTCGGCCGTGTCCAGGACGGCCAGCTCGGCCGCGGCCCAGTCGAGGGAGCGGGAGTGGGCCGGGGAGCCGAGGGCGAGGTGGGTCCAGGTCTGGGTGTCCTCCGGGACGGGAGACCTGTTGATCGTCACGCCGTCGTTGGTGCCGGTGTAGAAGAAGCCCCCCGACGGCTCCCACATCTTCTCGACGAAGGCCCTGGCACGCGCACGGCGCTCCCGCCACACCCTGTCCCCGGTCAGCCGGGCGAGCCGCCCGAACAGAGCGACCAGGTCGGTGTTGTGCTCGGTCGAGGTGAACGGCAGTCTGTTGCCGGCCCCGTCCACCCCGAACTTGTAGCCGCCCAGCGGCTCGTCGGTCCGTCCCACCCGCTCGATCCACTCGCCGATCCGCGACGCGCCGGTGAGGAAGCGCCGCTCACCGGTACGCGCCGCGAGCGCGGTGAGCGCGATGCCGGCCCACGCCATGTCGCCCACGGCGGTCCCCGTGAAGCCGAACTGCGTGCCCACGTTGGCCGTGCCGTCCGCCCTGACGAACCCGTCCGGCTGCGGGGAGCCGTCGTAGAAGGTGTACGGCCCGACGTTGTAGGCCTGCCGCAGCCGTCCGTCGTCGTGCACCGGGTCGTGGGCCTGGGCGTACAGCAGCGCGTCGCCGAGGGCCACGGCCCGCGACCGGCCGCCCGGGGAGGTGAGGTGGGCCAGGATCGCGAGCGCGTTGTCGTAGGTGAACGCCGTGCTGAACAGTCCCGCCTGGTCCGTGTAGCTCTGGGTGAGCCGGATCGTCCCGTGGTCCGGGTAGGCGTCCATGGCGGCGGCCAGGAAGGCCCGCGCGCGGCGGGGCGCGGAGGTCGCGGAGGCGCCCTGGGGCCCCGCGTGGGCGGTGCCGGTGCCGGTCGCGGCGAGGACCGCGGCGCCGAGGCCGGTCCCGATGAGGGTGCGGCGGCTGAGGGACGGGCGCGGGCTGCCGGTCATGGGTCTCCTCGGGAAGTCGGGCCGACTGGTTCTGAGAGCGCTCTCAAAGCGGCGCGCTCATTCTGCTGTCGCGGCGGGGGTGGGTCAACGCTTGGGAGCGGACCAGCAGTTGGGGCGGTCGCCGAGCAGGTGAGAGGTGTCTGGTCAGGCGCGGGCGCCGCCGAACCGCGTGCGGGCGTTGTACGCGCCGGTCGGGGCGGCGGGGTGTGGCCTTCGGGACGGGCACGCCGGCCGGTGCGAACGTATGCCGCACCCAGAGCCGCCTTCACGCCGGGGCCGGGGGGATCAGACGGCCGCCGGCGATGAGGGAAGCGGCCTGCTTGAGGCGGCGCACGCGGACGCTGACGCTGTAGGCGTCGATCCCGGGGACGGCCGCCACCCGGGTCGTGAGGTAGCGGTAGAAGTCCTCGGCGTCACGGCAGTTGGCGACCACCATGATGTTGTGGTCACCGCTCATGGCACCGGCGAAGGCCACCTCGTCGTGCCCGGCCAGCTCCTCGCCGACACGGTGGACATGGGCCGGGGCCATCCGCAACCACAGAGTCGCGTTGAGGCGGTGGCCCAGCCGCTCGGGGAGCAGGTCGACGTCGTAGGTGAGGGCTCCCGAGGACTCCAGGGCGTCGAGCCGCCGGGCGACGCGCGCCTTGGACCAGCCCGTGAGTTCGGCGAGCCGCGTGTGGGTGGTACGGCCGTCCTCGGCCAGGGCGTCGAGCAGCGGGGTGTCCTCGGCGGTGGGCGGCTGCACCGGGCCGGTGGGCGCCGGCGGCGGGTCCGCGGTGAGCCGGGCCACCTGGTCGGCGCTCAGACGGCCCCCGTATCCGGACCACTCGGAGGTGCCCACCGTGCCGAACGGGTGGAGCAGCAGGTCGATGCTGACGTCCAGCACGGAGGCCGCCTTGGGGAGCCGGCGGAGCAGGACGTCGTCGCGGGGGGCGTCGACCGGTGCGTGGATCAGGCAGACGATCTCCGAGCCGCCGGAGGCGAGACCGACGTAGGAGATGTCGGGCCGGCGGGTGAGGGCGTCCGCGAGCGGGGCGACACGGTCGGGGCGGCAGCGGATGCGGGTGATCCAGCGGGCCAGGCCGTGCACCTCGGGGTTGACCAGACCCACCACCCGCATCACCCCCTCGCGGCGCAGGGCCTGGTAGCGGCGGGCGGCGGTCTGCTCCGACACCCCGGCCACCTCGCCGATGAGGCGGAACGAGGCGCGGGGGCGGTACTGGAGGGCGCGGAGGATTTTTCCGTCGATCTCGTCGAACATGGGAGAAGTGTGTCAGCGGCTGGCGCACCGGTGGATGTATGTGTCCACTTCCGGGCGTGACGTTGGGGATCGGGTCCGCCTTCGCCGAAGCTGGGGCGCCCGAGAAATCCCGAACGACCGCGGCGCGCGTCGCCGTAGAGGAGAGATCCCCGTGAATGTCACGACCCCGGCGAGCGGGCCGGCCGACCGGCGGGCCGCCACGCTCGTCATGGCCTGCCTCGGCGTCTTCGTCGCCTATCTGCCGGTCACCACGGTCGCCGTGAGCCTGCCCGCGATCCAGTCGGCGCTGGGTGCGACGACCGCGCAACTGTCGTGGGTCCAGGACGCGTTCGTCCTGCCCATGGCCGCGTTCATCCTGACCGCAGGTGTCGTCGGCGACGTCCACGGGCGCAAGAAGGTGTTCCAGGCCGGGCTGCTGTCCTCCGCGGCCGGGGCCGCCGTCGCGCTCACCGCGCAGTCGGTGCAGGCGTTGTGGATCGGGCAGGCCCTCGCCGGACTCGGCGCGGCCACGCTGCTGCCCACCACGCTCGCGCTGATCAGCCACGCGGTGCCCGATCACCGAGAGCGCGGCAGGTTCATCGGCCTGTGGGCCGCCTCGCTCATGGCGGCGCTGGCCGTCGGACCACTGGTCGCCGGAGTGATCCTCGACCACTTCGCCTGGCGCTGGATCTACCTCCTGCCGATCCCCGTCTCACTGCTCGCGACCGTCTTCGCGGCCCGGCTGCTCACCGACTCGCGCGCGCCCCACGAGCGGCGGCTGGACTGGCCGGGGCAGATCACCGCCACGGTGGCGGTCACCGCCCTGGTGTACGGCGTCATCGAGGGCGGAGCGGACTCCTTCACCGCTCCCAAGGTGCTGACAGCCCTCGCGGTGGCCGTGGCAGGCGGCGCCGCCTTCGTGCTCGCCGAGCGGCGCAGCCCCAGCCCGATGCTCGACCTCGCGCTGTTCCGCAGCCCGGCCTTCACGGCCACCACGCTCGTCGCGATGATCACCTTCCTCGGGCTGATCGGCTTCTTCTTCCTGCTCAGCCTCTACTTCGGGATGGTGCAGCAGCTCGACACCCTCCAGGCGGGCTGGCGGATGCTGGTGGTGACCGCCTGCGCCATCCTGGTCGGCGGGCCCGTCGGGCGCCTCATGCACCGGATCTCCGCACGCGTGCTGATCACGGGCGGTCTGGTGGTCGTCTCCGCCTCGCTGTTCGCGCTCGTCGGTGTCGACGCGGACACCTCCTTCGCCGGCCTGGCCTGGCGGCTCGCGCCGCTGGGGCTGGGACTCGGGGCCGTCATGACCCCGATGACCGCGACGGCGGTGGCCTCCGTGCCGCACCACCTGGCCGGGATGGCGGCGGCGGGCAACAACGCCTTCCGTCAGCTCGGCGGGGCGCTCGGTCCGGCCGTCCTGGGCGCCCTGCTGACCTCCCGGGCGCTGGACAGCTTCCCCGGCCACCTCGCCGACGCCGGTCTGCACGGGGCGGCACGGGACCGGATCGTCACAGCGGCCGACCAGGGAGGACTGGGCGCGGTCGCCGGGCTCGACCTCGGTGCGGACACCGGCCGGGCCATGGGCGCCCTGGCCGATGCCTTCCTGGACGGACTGCGGCTCTGCCTTACGGTCGCGGGGTCCCTCACCCTGCTGGCGGCAGCGGTGGCCCTCGTCCTGCTCCGCCGACCCCGCGGCACGGCCCCCGGTCACACGCAGGTCGCCGCGTCGGGCCGAGAGAGGGGGACGGCACCGGGTGAGGTCGCTGCGGCGACCGTGCCGGGGGGTGAGGGGCGCGGGGAGGGCTGACGGGGCAGGTGAAGCGGGGGCGGGCTGGGTGCCTGGCCGGGCGTGGGCCCAGGGGCAGCGACCCGGGAGCTGAGCGACCAGGGGTGGACCCACAGCGGGCTCATCTGCGTCGCGGGCCTGCGGGCCCGCCCAGGGGCAGCGACCCGGGAGCTGAGCGACCAGGAGTGGACCCACAGCGGGCTCATCTGCGTCGCGGGTCTGCGGGCCGTAGCGGCGGCGGCGCCCCGTCACCCACTCGCCGACACCTGCACCGCCCTGGCCGACACCCTCCTCCGCACCGCCGAGCGGACCTGCCTCCCCGCGACGGCCGCCGGCAGCGCACTCCCGACGACCCGTCCGTGGACGCGGCCCTGCTGCTGCCCGGCGTCCGCGGGCCCTGCCCGCCGACGATCCCTTTGTCCTGTGCGGGTTCGTCATGGCTCTCGCCGGGCACCAGCAGGGGCGGACCGTCGAGGCGTACCGCTGGTTCGAACGCAACCGGGGCGCCTGCGGGGCCTCGGGGCTGCACGCGGAGGAGTTCGACATCGCCCAGCGTCAGCTCCGCGGCAACCTCCCGCAGGCGTTCGTCCACGCACTGCTGCTGGAGGCGGCCGCCCGGCTCGGTGAGTGACCGGGCGCCCGCCTCCAGCGGGTCCAGAACTGTGCGGGACGGTTGCCGGACGGCCTTCGCGAGAGGGTCCGCGACATGTGCCGCTGACCTCAGCCGCCTCCCGGGCCGCCGCTGCCGAACGAACCGCTGCTGCCCTCGTCCCAGCGGGGACGTTCACGGCCCGTACCGGTCCGGGTCGGGCTGTTGCCGTGGTTGGGCATTTCGTGCGGGGTCAGCCGGGTGTCGCTGCGGGGCACCTCGTCGGGCTCCCGGTGCTCCCTCACCTCGCGGACCGGCCCGCCCTCGGGCAGCCTCGGCTGTTCCTCGGGCGTGGGCGGACGGGACTCGCGGCGCCTGACACGGGAGCCCAGGAAGAAGGCGCCGATCAGCACCGCCACGACCACCACACCCGCCGCGATCACTCCGGCCGCGAGGCCGCCCCGGCCCGCGGCCAGGTCCATCCATTCGCTGTTCAGGGCTTCGTTCATGTCACGCGGGTACCCCGGGACCTGCGAGCGAACCGACCTGCCCCGCAGTCCCGGAAACCCCGGGAACTCCGGGTTTGGCGGCTCGGCCCCCGGCTACCCGCCCCCCGTGACGACTTCCACTTCGCAACAGGAGCTCATCCGGTTCCTGGAGGACCGCTTCGCGTGTGCCCAGGCGTGCACCGAGTGTGCGCGTGCCTGTGCGCTGCGCGCGAGCCTGGTCGATCCGGACGGGACCGAGGACCAGGAACTGCTGCGGCGCAAGGGCATCATGTGCGCCGAGGTGTGCGACGCGACCTGCCGGGTGCTGTCCGAGGAGAACCACATCGACGAGGCCGGCATCCGCGTCCAGCTGGAATGGTGCAGGTCGGTCTGCCTGGAGTGCGCGCAGGTCATGGACCAGCACGCCGGTGCCCAGGACGCCGCCAAGGCGTGCCGGGAGTGCGCCCAGGCGTGCACGGACTTCATGGCCACCCTGGTCTGACCGAGCCCGCCCGCGCGGCAGAGACCTCCTCCTGGCCGTTCCCAATTACTGGAACACGTTCTACCGTGTGCGCCGTCAGGACCGGCCTGGGAGCCTGGAGGCGCCGTGCATCTCGACCACACGCCCGAGCAGCAGCGGTTGCGCACCGAACTGCGCGCCTACTTCACCGGCCTGGTCCCGGACAACGCGCACGCCCGGTTCACCGACCGGGACGCCCAGAAGCGCTATTACCGCGACACCATCCGCCGCCTCGGCACCGACGGCTGGCTCGGCGTGGGCTGGCCGAAGGAGTACGGCGGCCGCGGCCTGACCGCGATGGAACAGTTCATCTTCTTCGACGAGGCCGCCCAGGCCGGCGTACCGCTGCCGCTCATGGCCCTCAACACCGTCGGGCCGACGATCATGCGGTACGGCACCGAGGAGCAGAAGTCCTGGTTCCTGCCGCGGATCCTCTCCGGTGAGATCGACTTCGCGATCGGCTACAGCGAGCCCGGCGCGGGCACCGACCTGGCCGCCCTGACGACCCGCGCGGTACGGGACGGGGACGAGTACGTCGTCAACGGTCACAAGATCTGGACCACCAACGGCGACACCGCCGACTGGGTCTGGCTCGCCGTGCGCACCGACCCCGACGCCCCGCCCCACAAGGGCATCACCATGCTCCTGATGCCGACCACCGACCCCGGCTACTCCTGCACCGTCATCAACACCCTCGCCTCGCACGACACCACGGCCAGTTACTACGAGAACGTCCGCGTCCCCGTCTCGCACCGGGTCGGCGAGGAGAACCAGGGCTGGCGGCTGATCACCAACCAGCTCAACCACGAGCGCGTCACCCTCGCCGCCCACGGCACCATGGCCATCCGCGCCCTGCACGACGTCCAGCGCTGGGCCACGGAGACCAAGCTGGCCGACGGCCGCCGTGTGATCGACCTGCCGTGGGTGCGCCGCCGCCTGGCTCAGACCCACACCAGGCTCGACGCCCTCAAACTCCTCAACTGGCGGATGGTGAACGCCGTCCAGGACGGCACCCTCACCCCGCAGGACGCCTCCGCGGTCAAGGTCTACGGCTCGGAGGCCCGCCGGGACGCCTACGCCTGGCTCATGGAGATCGTCGCGGCGGCCGGCGCGCTGAAGGAGGGCTCGGCCGGCGACGTCCTGCACGGCGAACTGGAACGCGGCTACCGCTCCGCCGTCATCTTCACCTTCGGCGGCGGCAACAACGAGATCCAGCGGGAGCTCATCTCGTGGATCGGCCTGGGTATGCCGCGCGTACGGCGTTAGCCTTCCGGGATGACGGGTGATCCGGGATTGTTCGGTCCACGGTCGGTGACCTGGCAGATGCACGGCGACCCGATGATGTGGGTCGCCGGCATCCGCGCGCTCTACCTCCAGGCACTGCACCCGCGCGCGGTGCGAGGCGTGATGCAGAACTCCGACTTCCGCAGGGACGCCTGGGGCCGGCTGATGCGCACCGCCGACTTCGTCGGCACCACGACCTACGGCACCACCGAGGCCGCGGAGAAGGCCGGCGCCCGGGTCCGGAAGATCCACGCCATGCTCGGCGCGACCGACCCCGACACCGGCGAACGCTACGGCGTCGACGAACCCGCGCTCCTGCTGTGGGTGCACTGCGCCGAGATCGACTCCTACCTCCACGTCGTCCGCCGCTCCGGCTTCCGCCTCACCGACGAGCAGGCCGACCGCTACATCTGCGAACACCGGGTCAGCGCCCGCCTGGTGGGCCTGGACCCGGAGGACGTACCGGCGAACCAGGCGGAGATGAGCGCCTACTTCGAGAAGGTGCTTCCCGAACTCGCGGCTACGCCCGAGGCCCGCGCGGTGGACGACTTCCTGCTCCGCCCGCCGACGCACCCCCTCCTCGTCCCGGCGCGTGAGGTGCTGTGGCGGCGCGTGGCGCAGCTGGCGTACGCCGCCCTGCCGCCGTACGCCCACGAGCTGTACGGCAGAAAAGCCCCCGAACCCGGCACCGTCACCCGCCGGTTGCGCGCCACCGGCACCGTCCTGCGCCGCGTCCCCGCACGTCTGCGCTGGCAACTCCCGCCCAAACACATCCTGCGTGCCATGGCACGGCTCGGCCCGGGCACCCGTCCCGCCCCGTACAAACTCGGACGATAGGTCGCCATACTGGACAGGCCAGGGGATGCGGGGCGAGTTCGACGGGGGCGGTCGCGGAAGATGGGGGACAGCAGGCTCATCCAGGGGCGGTACCGACTGCTCGACCTGATCGGGCGCGGGGGCATGGGCGAGGTGTGGCGGGCCCGTGACGAGTCGCTGGGGCGCCATGTCGCCGTGAAGTGCCTCAAGCCGCTGGGCGGGCAGCACGACCAGACCTTCACCCGGGTCCTGCGGGAGCGGTTCCGGCGGGAGGCCCGGGTGGCCGCCGCGCTCAGCCATCGCGGCGTGACCGTCGTGCACGACTTCGGCGAGTCCGACGGCGTCCTGTACCTGGTGATGGAGCTGCTGGAGGGGCGCAACCTCAGCCAGCTCCTGGAGGACAACAAACAGCACCCCCTGCCGGTGTCCGACGTCGTCGACATCGCCGACCAGGTGGCCGCCGCCCTCGCCTACACCCACCAGCAGGGCATCGTGCACCGCGACCTGAAGCCCGCGAACATCGTCCGGCTCACCGACGGCACCGTGAAGATCTGCGACTTCGGCATCGCCCGGCTCGGCCACGACGTCGACTTCACCTCCCGGCTGACCGGCACCGGCATCGCGATGGGCACCCCGCACTACATGTCGCCGGAGCAGATAGGGGGTTCCGAGGTCGACCAGCGCAGCGATCTGTACTCCCTGGGCTGCGTGCTGTACGAGATCGCCACCGGGGCACCGCCGTTCGACCTGGAGGACGCCTGGGCGATCCTCGTCGGCCACCGCGACACCCCGCCCCGGCCGCCGCGCAGCCATCGCGCCGAACTCCCCGAGTACCTCGACAGGGTCATCCTCGACCTGCTGGCGAAGGAGCCCGGGCAACGCCCGCCCGACGCCCGGGAGCTGGGCCGCCGGATCACCCTGGGCCGCACCACACCGGCGTACGTGCCCACCGTGGTGACCCCGCGGCCCGACGTCCGGCCGCAGCCGGAGCGCGACCGCGAGACCCGGCTGCCGTCCTGGACCCGCGGCATGACCACCGGTCACAAGGCGACCGGCGCAGGCCTCGTCACCACGCCCCCGGACGCCGGGGCCGCCCTCACCGGCGAGTGGGTGGCCCGCCCCGCCACCGGCCGCGTAGAGGAACCCGTGCCCGACGGGCCGCCCGTGCCCTCCGCGCAGGCCCTCCTGGCCCTCGCCGGCCGGCACAACGCGGGGCTCAGCCTCGGACGCCTGGGCCGCTGGGCCGAGGCCGGTGAGGTGCACCGCGCGGTCGCCGCCGAACGCGAGCACCTGCTCGGCCCCGACCATCCCGACACCCTCGCCAGCCACTACGAGGTCGCCTTCACCCTGAGCCGCACCGGCCGCGCCGCCGACGCCCTGCGCGAGTACAAGCACGTGGCCGCGACCCGGACCCGCACGCTGGGCGCCGACCACCCCGACACCCTCGCCGCCCGCCAGGAGATGGCCTACGTGCTGGGCCAGTTGGGCCGCCACTTCGACGCCCACCAGGTCTACAACTCGGTCCTGGCCGCCCGCGAGCGCGAGATGGGACCGGACCACCCGGACACCCTGCGCTGCCGCCACAACCTCGCCTTCAACCTCTCCCGTCTCGGCCGTCTGGAGGACTCCTACCGCATGGCCTGCGAGGTGGCCGCCGCCCGCGCCCGGGTGCTGGGCCCCCACCACCCCGACACCCTCGTCACCCGCTACGAAGTCGCCTACGCGCTCGGCCAGTTGGGCCGCTGGGCGGAGGCCCTGCACACCTACCACGAGGTCGCCGAGGCCCGCGCCCGGGCCCTTGGCCCCGACCACCCCGACACCCTCGCCGCCCGCTACGAGGTCGGCATCAGCCTCGGCCGCCTGGGCCGCAGCGCGGAAGCGCTCCGCCTCTACCACGACCTGATCGAGGACCGCACCCGCGTCCACGGACCCGCCCACCCCGAGACCCTGCGCGCCCGCCACGGCCTCGGCGTCAACCTCGGCCGCCTGGGCCGCTGGGAGGAAGCCCTCGCCGAGTCCCGGGACGTGTGCGCGATCCGCGCGCGCGTCCTCGGCCCCGACCACCCGGACACCCTGGTCAGCCGCCGCGAGGTGGCCGTGGGGCTCGGCTGGCTCGGCCGCTGGACGGACGCCCTCACCGAGTACCGCACCGTCGCCGCCGCCCGCGAACGCGTCCTCGGCGCCGACCACCCGGACACCCTGGCCAGCCGCAACGACGAGGCCCACTGCCTGGAGCAGCTCGGCCGGGGCGCGGAGGCGGTCGCGCTCTACCGCCGGGTCGCGGCACTGCGGCAGCAGCGGGCCTCCGGAGCGCAGTGACCTTCGAGCGGGGCCGTGGGTCGACTGCCGCGCACCTCTGGCCGACCTAGATCATCACGTGTTACGAAGAACCATGCCTGCACACGAGGGACACCGCCGCCGCTACGACGCCGTCATCGTCGGCGGGGGCCACAACGGACTCGTCGCCGCCGCCTACCTGGCCCGGGCCGGACGGTCCGTACTGGTCCTGGAGCGGCTCGGGAACACCGGGGGAGCCGCGGTGTCCACGCGGCCGTTCGCCGGGGTGGACGCCCGGCTCTCGCGCTACTCGTACCTGGTCAGCCTGCTGCCCAGGAAGATCGTCCGTGATCTCGGCCTGGACTTCCGCGTCCGGACCCGCGACGTCTCGTCGTACACCCCCGTCGAACGCGACGGCAGGGCGACCGGGCTGCTCGTCGGCGGCGGCGAGCGCCGCACCCGGGAGGCCTTCGCCCGGCTCACCGGCGGCGAAGACGAGTACCGCGCCTGGCAGCGGTTCTACGACATGACCGGCCGCGTCGCACGGAAGGTCTTCCCGACCCTCACCGAACCCCTGCCCACCCGGGACGAACTGCGGCGGCGGGTGGACGACGAGGAGGCCTGGCGGGTCCTGTTCGAGGAGCCGATCGGGGTCGCCGTGGAGGACCGCTTCGCCGACGACCTGGTCCGGGGCGTGGTCCTGACCGACGCGCTCATCGGCACCTTCGCCGACGCCCACGACCCCTCCCTCAAGCAGAACCGCTGCTTCCTCTACCACGTGATCGGCGGCGGGACCGGCGCCTGGGACGTACCCGTCGGCGGCATGGGCGCCCTCACCGACGCCCTGGCCACCGCGGCACGGCAGGCCGGCGCCGTCCTGGCCACCGGACACGAGGTCGTGAGGATCTCCACGGACGGCAGCTCGGCGGAGGTCACCTACCGGACCGACGAGACCGAGGGTACCGTCGAGGCCCGGCACGTCCTGGTCAACGCCTCCCCGCAGGCCCTCGCCGAACTCACCGGCGACCGGCCGCCCGCCCCCGCCGAGGGCGCCCAGCTCAAGGTCAACATGCTGCTCAAGCGCCTGCCGCGGCTGCGGGACGGCGAGGTCGACCCGCGCGAGGCGTTCTCCGGCACCTTCCACATCGCCGAGGGCTACCAGGAGCTGGCCACGGCCCACGCCCAGGCCGCCGCCGGCCGGCTCCCCGCGGCACCGCCCTCGGAGATCTACTGCCACTCCCTCACCGACCCGACGATCCTCGGCCCGGACCTCGTCGAGCAGGGCTACCAGACCCTCACCCTGTTCGGCCTGCACACCCCGGCCCGGCTCTTCGACCGGGACAACGACGCCGTGCGCGAGGAACTCCTCGAGTCGACCCTGGCCCGGCTCGACGCCCACCTCGCCGAGCCGCTGGCCGACTGCCTGGCCACGGACGCGGACGGCCGGCCCTGCATCGAGGCGAAGACCCCGCTCGATCTGGAGCGGGACCTGCGGCTGCCCGGCGGCAACATCTTCCACCGCGAACTGTCCTGGCCGTACGCCGAGGAGGGCACCGGCCGCTGGGGCGTGGAGACCCGGCACGCCAACGTGCTGCTGTGCGGGGCGGGCGCGGTGCGCGGCGGCGGGGTGAGCGGGGTGCCGGGGCACAACGCGGCGATGGCCGTACTGGAGGACCTCGGCGGCTGACGGCCCCGCCCGCGCGCGCTCAGGCCCGGCCGCCGTCGTCGACCCGGAGCACCGCGCCGATGACGTACCAGGCGCGGTCGCTCAGGAGGGCCGTAGCCGTCTCCTCGTCGCAGGAGGGCGCTCCGGCTTATCTGACGGAGCATCAGAAAACCTCTTCCGTCGTCCGGGGGTCTGCGGCATCCTGCGGCCATGCAGACGGAGCTGAGCAAGACCCTGGGAGTCGAGCACGCCGTCTTCGGCTTCACGCCGTTCCCCGCCGTCGCCGCGGCCATCAGCCGGGCCGGCGGCTTCGGAGTGCTCGGCGCGGTCCGTTACACGGCCCCCGACGAACTCAAACGCGACCTCGACTGGATCGAGGCCCACGTCGACGGCAGGCCGTACGGCCTGGACGTCGTCATGCCCGCCAGGAAGGTCGAAGGGGTGACCGAGGCGGACGTGGAGGCGATGATCCCCGAGGGACACCGCCAGTTCGTCAAGGACACCCTCGCCAGGTACGGGGTGCCCGAACTCGCCGAGGGCGAGGCGTCCGGGTGGCGCATCACGGGCTGGATGGAGCAGGTCGCCCGCAACCAGCTCGACGTCGCCTTCGACTACCCGATCCGGCTGCTCGCCAACGCCCTCGGCTCCCCGCCCGCCGACGTGGTGGCCCGCGCGCACGAACGGAACGTCCTGGTCGCCGCCCTCGCGGGCAGCGCCCGGCACGCGGTCAAGCACCAGGAGGCCGGCATCGACATCGTGGTCGCGCAGGGCTACGAGGCCGGTGGCCACACCGGGGACATCGCCTCCATGGTCCTCACGCCCGAGGTCGTAGACGCCGTGGACCCGCTGCCCGTGCTGGCGGCCGGCGGCATCGGCAGCGGCAGGCAGGTGGCGGCCGCACTGGCACTCGGCGCCCAGGGCGTGTGGCTGGGCTCCCTATGGCTGACCACCACAGAGGCCGAACTCCCCTCGCCCAAGCTGATCGCGAAACTGCTCGCGGCCGGCTCCGGCGACACCGTCCGCTCCCGCGCGCTGACCGGGAAACCCGCGCGCCAGCTCCGTACCGAATGGACCGACGCCTGGGACTCCGCCGACGGGCCCGGCACCCTGCCCATGCCCCTCCAGGGGCTGCTGGTCGCCGACGCAATCTCGCGCATCCAGAAGTACGAGGTGGAGCCCCTCCTCGGCACACCCGTCGGCCAGATCGTCGGCCGGATGACCAGCGAACGCAGCGTCCAGGCCGTCTTCGACGACCTCACCCGCGGCTTCGAGGAAGCCGTCGATCGCATCAACCGCATCGCCGGAAGGGGCGGCCAGTGACCAGCACACCTCCCGCGGGCTTCTGGGCCCAGGCCGCGCAGGACCCCGCCCGCACGGCCCTCGTCGCCCCCGACGGCTCGGTGTGGACCGCGGGCCGCCTCCACGCCGCCGCCAACCAGCTCGTGCACGGTCTGCGGGCCGCCGGCCTGGAACGCGGGGACGCCTTCGCCGTCGTCCTGCCCAACAGCGCGGAGTTCTTCGCCGTCCATCTCGCCGCGAGCCAGGCCGGGTTCTACCTGGTCCCGGTCAACCACCACTTCGTCGCCCCCGAGATCGCCTGGATCGTCGCCGACTCCGGCGCGAAGGTCCTCGTGGCCCATGAGAGGTTCGGGGAGACCGCACGCCGGGCCGCCGACGAGGCCGGCCTCCCGGCGAGCCACCGGTACGCCGTCGGCGAGGTCGAGGGCTTCCGGCCGTACGCCGAACTCCTCGAAGGCCAACCGGAGTCGCCGCCCGCGGACCGTGAGCTCGGCTGGGTCATGAACTACACCTCCGGTACGACGGGCCGCCCGCGCGGTATCCGCCGTCCGCTGCCCGGCAAGCTGCCGGAGGAGGCGTACCTCGGCGGCTTCCTCGGCATCTTCGGCATCCGGCCCTTCGACGACAACGTCCACCTCGTCTGCTCACCGCTCTACCACACGGCCGTCCTCCAGTTCGCCGCCGCGTCCCTGCACATCGGGCACCCGCTGGTCCTGATGGACAAGTGGACGCCCGAGGAGATGCTGCGGCTGATCGACGAACACCGCTGCACCCACACCCACATGGTCCCGACCCAGTTCCACCGGCTGCTGGCCCTGCCCGAGGAGGTGAAGGCGCGCTACGACGTCTCGTCGATGCGGCACGCCATCCACGGCGCCGCCCCCTGCCCCGAGCATGTGAAGCGGGCGATGCTCGACTGGTGGGGGCCCTGCGTGGAGGAGTACTACGCGGCCAGCGAGGGCGGCGGAGCCTTCGCCACCGCCGAGGACTGGCTGAAGAAGCCCGGGACGGTCGGCAAGGCCTGGCCGATCAGCGAGCTGGCGATCTTCGACGACGACGGCAACCGGCTGCCGCCCGGTGAACTCGGCACCGTGTACCTGAAGATGAACACCGGCGGCTTCACTTACCACAAGGACGAGGCCAAGACGCGGAAGAACCGCATCGGTGACTTCTTCACCGTCGGTGACCTCGGCCTCCTCGACGAGGACGGCTACCTCTTCCTCCGCGACCGCAAGATCGACATGATCATCTCGGGCGGGGTCAACATCTACCCCGCCGAGATCGAGTCCGTGCTGCTCCAGCATCCCGCGGTCGCCGACGCCGCCGCCTTCGGCATCCCGCACGACGACTGGGGCGAGGAGGTCAAGGCCGTGGTGGAACCGGCCCCGGGCCACACCCCGGGGCCGGACCTGGCCGCCGACGTCCTCGCCCACTGCGCCGAACGGCTCGCGGGCTACAAGCGCCCGAAGAGCGTCGACTTCATCACCGAGATGCCCCGCGACCCCAACGGCAAGCTGTACAAGCGACGCCTGCGGGACCCGTACTGGCAGGGGCGCTCGCGACCGGTGTGAGTGTGGGTCCCGGCGGCTTCAGGAGCGCACCCGCACGATCCGCAGCGCGGGCGAGGACAGGATGTCCTTCTCGCAGAACCGGGACGTCACCCACCGCTCCGCCGAGAACAGCCGGGTCTGGTCGCTGAAATGCGGCGAGTTCGGGTCCGAGGACTGGGAGTACGTCAGCAGGGTCCGGGCCACCGGACAGCGGCCGCCGTCCCAGCCCACCGCCTGGACGTAGCTGGACCCGGTCGTCACCTCCGTGTATCCGCCGCCCGCCGGGTTCCACACCGGCTCGACCTTGTTCCACACCCCGAGCGACTCGGTGCCGCCCGGCACGGCGATGCGCTGTCCGTTCCGCACGACGAACTGGTGCTCGCCGAGCCGGGAGTCCAGCGCGATGCCCGCCGCCCGCAGTTCGGTGACGGTGTCCGCGAGGGCCGCCGTGAAGGCGGGCGCGCCGGTGTCGAGCGTGTTCGGGGTGCCCACCGGATCGGCCGCGGAGAACGGCACCTTCCACAACTGGGCCGTCGGCAGCCGCCGCCACAGCCGGTCGAAGAGCAGCGTGCCCCGGCTGCCGGTGTCCGCGGTGCGGTCCCAGGCCGCCAGCACCCCGCAAGCCTCGCGGACGTCGACGGCCCTGCCGTCGCTGCCCGTCGCCGTGCCGCCGGGCAGGGCCGCGCACGCCTTCGCCGCGTCGGCCGCCACCAGGTCACCGGCGGGCACCCGGTTCGCGAACTGCTGCGCCTGGAGGTCCCGTACGGTCAGCCTCCCGCGCGCGGCCATCGCGGCCACGTCCTGGACGGCCCCCCGCGTGCGCATCGAGCGCTGGGTGCCCACGGTGCCGAAGATCCGCTCGTAACCCGTCAGCGGCCGCTCGGCGTTGGCCAGCCAGGCGCTGTCGTTGGAGTTCTCCGCGTACGGCGCGTCCTTCAGGACGGGCATCCTCGCGGGCCCGAAGATCCCCGGCTGCACGGCGTCCGGGTCACTGCCCAGGGCGCAGTCGCCGCGCGAGCCGTCGAGGATCGCCACCCCCGAGGCCGGGTAGGTGACCTTGCCCAGGGGGGTGGAGCAGCGCTGCGCCAGTTCGTCGGTGATCCGGGGGAGCACCTGGGACTGGGTGAACAGGGTGTGCCCCCGCGAGTCGGCGGCGACGGTGTTGACCCACGGCAGCCCCTGGGTGCGCCTGAGCGCGTCCAGCACGTCGCTCGTGCCGCGCGCCTTGCTGAAGCCGAGGGCGGTGTCGGAGGCACGCAGGTTGCCGGCGTTGGGGTCGTTGAGCGCGTACGCCGTCGTGGTCGTCCAGGGCAGCGGCAACGCGGCTCCGAGCGAGGTGACGACCGGGCCGTACCGCGTCCACCACTGGGTGCTCGTCACCGGTGCGCCGCCCCGGACGGCGACGGTCACCTCCCGCCGTGTCATCCGCTGCGGCCTGCCGTCGACGAGATACGTCGTCGGGTCGGCCGGGTCCAGGGTCAGCTGGTGCAGGTTGAGGGTGACGCCGGTGGCCACCGTGTGGCTCCAGGCCACCCGGGAGTTGTGGCCGATGGAGACCGTGGCGGAGCCGAGCAGCGAGCCGCCCGCGATGTTCAGTTCGCCGGGGATGGTCTGCTGCGACTGCCAGAAGCGGCGGCCGCCCTGCCAGGGGTAGTGCGGGTTGCCGAGGAGGAGCCCGCGGCCGTTCGCCGTGGTGGCTCCGCTGAACGCGACGGCGTTGGAGCCCATGTCGGCCGAGTCGGCCGCGAACAGGTCCCGGGCCGCGCGGGCGGTGTCCCGGGCGTCGGGTGCGCCGGTCGTGGGCGCGGTGGACGCGGGCGGCTGCGCGGCGGTGATGCCGTCCACCGCCCGGCCCTGGCCGCCCAGGACGGCGAGCGCGTAGTTGCGGGCGGCCACGTCCCGGACCGACACGGGACGCACCCAGTCGGCGCCCCGGCACGCCGGGTCGGTGATCCGGTTCTTCTTGAGCCAGGCGTTGTAGCCCGCCGCGAAGCCCCGCATCAGGTCCTTCACGTCACGGCTCGGACCCCGAGGCACGGGCGTGGCCAGCAGCCTCTCCACCGTCCCCGCCTCCCGCACCCCGCGGAAGTACAGGTCGCTGGAGAGGTTCTTCGTGGCCGAGGAGAGCGCGGCGTCGGAGGGCGCGTCGGCCCCGAAGAAACGCGAACGCTCGCCGCGCACGGTCACGAACCCGTCGGCCAGGGTGCACACCTGGTCGGCGGCCTGCGCCCACCCGGTGCCGAAGCCTAGGTCCGCGTAGTTCCGCGCGAGGATGTGCGGGATGCCGTACTCGGTGTAGCGGATGGTGGCGGACAGGCCGCCGTGCGACGGGTGTTCCTGTTTCTGCCGGTCCTGCGCGGCTGCGGACGGCAGCGTGCCGACGGCGGCGAACAGGACCACGGCCGCGACGACGGCGCGTCTGGGGCGGGTGCGCATCGTGCCTCCCAACGTCAGTGAGGGAAGGAGCGGTTGAGCGTACCAACCGGTAGGTTGTCCCGTATGACGCCTGGACACGGCAGTACGGTCGACGGGGTGCTGCGGCGCAGCGCCCGGCGCACCCCGGCGCGCGTCGCGGTCGAGTACGGCGAGCGCTCCTGGACGTACGAGGACCTCGACGACGCCGTCTCCCGCGCGGCGCGACTGCTCCTCGACCAGGGCCTCGACCGGGGCGACCGGGTCGGCGCCTACGGCCACAACTCGGACGCGTATCTGATCGCCTTCCTCGCCTGCGCCCGCGCGGGACTGGTCCATGTGCCGGTCAACCAGAACCTCACCGGTGACGACCTCGCGTACATCCTCGGCCAGTCGGGCAGCACCCTCGTCCTCGCCGACCCCGGTCTCGCCGGGCGCCTCCCCGAGGGCGTCCGCACGCTGCCGCTGCGGGACTCCGGCGACTCCCTGCTGACGCGGCTGGCCGCGACCGACCCGTACGACGGCCCCGAGGCACGCAGCGAGGACCTGGTCCAACTGCTGTACACCTCGGGGACGACGGCCCTGCCGAAGGGCGCGATGATGACCCACCGCGCCCTGGTGCACGAGTACCTGAGCGCGATCACCGCCTGCGACCTGAGCGCCGGCGACCGCCCGGTGCACTCGCTGCCGCTGTACCACTCCGCGCAGATGCACGTCTTCCTGCTGCCCTACCTCGCGGTCGGCGCGACGAACATCATCCTCGACGCACCCGACGGCGACCGCCTCTTCGACCTGGTCGAACAGGGCCGCGCGGACAGCCTGTTCGCGCCGCCCACCGTGTGGATCGCACTGGCCGGCCGCCCCGACTTCGCCACCCGCGACCTCAGCGGACTGCGCAAGGCGTACTACGGCGCCTCGATCATGCCCGTGCCCGTCCTGGAGCGACTGCGCGAACGGCTGCCGAAGCTCGCCTTCTACAACTGCTTCGGACAGAGCGAGATCGGCCCGCTGGCCACCGTCCTCGCGCCCGACGAGCACAAGGGGCGGATGGACTCCTGCGGCCGTACCGTCCTGTTCGTGGACGCGCGGGTCGTGGACGAGGACGGCAAGGACGTGCCGGACGGCACTCCCGGCGAGATCGTCTACCGGTCACCGCAGCTGTGCGAGGGCTACTGGGACAAGCCCGAGGAGACCGAAGCGGCCTTCCGGGACGGCTGGTTCCGCTCCGGCGATCTCGCGGTGCGGGACGCGCACGGCTACTTCACGATCGTCGACCGGGTCAAGGACGTCATCAACTCCGGTGGCGTGCTGGTCGCCTCACGCCAGGTGGAGGACGCGCTCTACACCCACGAGGGCGTCGCCGAGGTCGCCGTGATCGGCCTGCCCGACGAGCGCTGGATCGAGGCGGTCACCGCGGTCGTCGTCCCGCGCGGCGAGGTCACCGAGGCCGAACTCCTCGACCACGCCCGGGAGAAGCTCGCCCACTTCAAGGCGCCCAAGCGGGTGCTGTTCGTGGACGAGCTGCCGCGGAACGCCAGCGGCAAGATCCTCAAGCGGGAGCTGCGGGACCGTTTCTCGTCGTGACGGGCTAGCGGGAACGCAGGTCGACGATCCGGCGGATCTTGCCCACGGACCGCTCCAGGGACTCCGGTTCGACGATCTCGACGCCGACCGACACCCCGATGCCGTCCTTCACTGCCGCCGCGATGGAGCGGGCGGCCGCGTCCCTGGTCTCGGGTGTGGCGTCCGGCCGGGCCTCCGCCCGCACGGTCAGGGCGTCGAGGCGGCCCTCGCGGGTGAGCCGCAGCTGGAAGTGGGGCGCGACGCCCGGGGTGCGCAGGACGATCTCCTCGACCTGCGTGGGGAAGAGGTTCACCCCGCGCAGGATCACCATGTCGTCGCTGCGTCCGGTGACCTTCTCCATCCGCCGGAACACCCGGGCCGTCCCCGGCAGCAGCCGGGTCAGGTCCCGCGTCCGGTACCGGATCACGGGCATCGCCTCCTTGGTGAGCGAGGTGAACACCAGCTCACCCCGCTCACCGTCGGGCAGGACCTCCCCGGTGACCGGGTCGACGATCTCGGGGTAGAAGTGGTCCTCCCACACATGGAGCCCGTCCTTGGTCTCCACGCACTCCTGCGCGACGCCCGGGCCGATCACCTCCGACAGCCCGTAGATGTCCACGGCGTCGATCGCGAACCGCTCCTCGATCTCCCGGCGCATCTCCTCGGTCCAGGGCTCGGCACCGAAGACACCCACCCGCAGGGAGGTGCTCCGCGGGTCGACACCCTGCCGTTCGAACTCGTCGAGCAGCGTCAGCATGTACGACGGGGTCACCATGATGACCCCGGGTTCCAGGTCCTGGATGAGCTGGACCTGGCGTGCCGTCATGCCGCCGGACGCCGGGACGACCGTGCAGCCGAGCCGCTCGGCGCCGTAGTGCGCGCCGAGCCCGCCCGTGAACAGCCCGTATCCGTACGCCACATGGACGACGTCCCCGGGCCGGGCGCCCGCCGCCCGCAGGGAACGGGCCACCATGTCGGCCCACAGGGAGAGGTCGTTCTCGGTGTAGCCCACGACCGTGGGGCGCCCGGTGGTGCCGCTGGAGGCATGGATGCGGCGCACATGGTCCCGGGGCACGGCGAACATCCCGTACGGATAGTTCTCGCGCAGGTCGGCCTTGGTGGTGAACGGGAACCTCGCCAGGTCGCCCAGAGACCGGCAGTCGTCCGGCCGGACACCCGCCTTGTCGAAGGACTCCCGGTAGAACGGCACGTGTTCGTACGCGTGCCGCAGCGACGCCCGCAACCGCTCGAGCTGCAACGCCCGCAGCGCCCCGGCGTCCAGCCGTTCCCCCGAGTCCAGCAGCTCCGCATCCGCCATCGGAACGTCCCTCCAACCACATCATTACGGGCGACCGATCATTCGGTCGATGTGCTGGGGATCAGTAATCCAGGCGAGGCGGCCCGAGGCAAGGGTCCGGCGCGGTGCAACAGTGCCGCCGGACCGCGGACACCGTCAGGGCGGACCGGACGTGCCGCCGGACCTCACTTGGCGAACGCCGTCATGAAGCGGTCGCGGAACTTGTCCATGCCCCACTCCGGCGCGTCGTCGGCGGGCTTGAGGCCGTCCGTCCAGTTCCAGCCGTCGACCCGGTCCAGCACCTTCGGGTCCTTGGCGACGATCGTGACCGGTACGTCCCTGCTGGTGGAGCCCTTGGTGACGGTCGGGACGGGCTGGTGGTCGCCGAGGAAGACCAGGACCGTCCTCTCGTCGCCGTAGCGCTGCATCCACTGGGTCAGGCTGTCCACGGAGTACTGGACGGCCTTGCGGTACTCGGTGCGCACCCGCTCCTGGCTCTTCCAGACCTCCGTCGGGTCGGTGCCCTCCTTCTTGATCTGCTCGAACACCGAACCGTCTCCGAGGTCGTCCCAGTCGATCGTGTGGGCGATCGGCGACCACGGGTTGTGGCTGGAGGCCAGGATGATCTCGGCCATGATCGGGTCGCGGTTCTTCTTGCCGTGCTCCAGCTTCTGGAAGGCCTCCAGGCTGAACTGGTCCGGCACCGGCGTCCAGCTGAAGTAGGGGCCCTTGTAGCCGAGGTGCGTGGAGTCGTAGATGTGGTCGAGGCCGAAGTACTTGCCCTCGGGCCAGGACTTGCGCACACCGGGCACGATGCCGACCGTGCGCCAGTCACCCGTCTTCTGGAAGTAGCTGGTCAGCGTCGCGCGGTCGCTGGAGGTGAGGTTCAGGTAGCGCTGCTGGTTCTTGACCCACAGCCCGGACAGGAACGTCGAGTGGGCCATCCAGCTCCCGGCGCCCGTCACCGGGGACCGCAGCCAGCCGCTGCGCGAGGCGAAACCGGCCGCCTTGAGCGTCGCGTCGCCCTTCTTGAGGGTCGCGTCCATCTCCGGTGCCATCGCCGGGTCGTCGATCGCCACCCGGCCGTAGCTCTCGATGAACGTGAACAGGACGTCCTTGCCGCGCAGTCCGGTCAGGAGCTGGTCGGGCGGGGTGGCGGCGAAGGCGTCGACGGCGGACTGCTTCTCGAAGACCTTGGCGTCGCCCAGCCCGTTGCGCACGTGCTGGACACGGTTGGCGAGGAACTCGGAGTTGCCCTTGGTGGCGAACGAGACCCCGCCGAACTGCACGCCCACCGTGAAGCAGGTGACCCACACCGTGCCGAGCACGAGGGTGGTGCCGACGGCCCTGGGGCGGTGCCGGGACATCACGTCAGCCAGCCGCACCACCGCCCATGTGCTCAGCGCGAGCAGGGCGAGGAACAGGACGATCACCCCGGTCACCGCGAGCACCTCGCCGGTGCGGCCGAACGACTCCCTGAGCCAGTCCGTCGCGTTGCCCAGCATGATCCAGTCGAAGACCAGGTCGAACGGCCTGGCGAGGGTCTGGTAGAAGCCCATGTCGAGGAACTTCAGGACGGTGAACAGGCCGAGGAACAGCCCGAAGAGAACCGCCGCGATCCGGCGCGCCCTCGGCGGCAGCACGAGGAGGACGGCCGCGATGACGATCGCCTCGACGGGCAGACGCAGGAACGACCGCAGGTTCATGTGGTCTAGCCGGTTGGGGAAGAGCAGCACCAGCAGCACCAGCAGACCCGCCAGCACGTTCGTCCCCACGGACACCCCGCGCGCCGCACGGGGACAGCGGAGGCGCCAGCCGAACCAGCCGGGGCGCGCCGGGTTGCCGTGCTCCCCGGCCTCCTGTGTCCTCTCGTCCCCCGTCGCACCCGCACCGTCCGCATCACTCTCGCCCTCGGTGATGTCCTGCGGTTGGCTTGAGCGAGTGAAGAGCGACACCCGGTGGTCCTTCCGTGCGGTCGTGCTGTGACGTGCGGTCGTGCCGGTGCCGTCGGGTTCTGACGCGACGGCATGACGAACAGCGCCCGGTGACCGGGCCTGCCACCACCAGTACGGTCGCACGTCGCGTTCGGTTCAATCGCACGGGGCCGGGTTCCGGCCGTCAGCCCCCGGTCGCGCCCGCCGCCACCTTCTGCGCCCACCGGTAGTCCGCCTTGCCGCTCGGCGACCGGCGGATGGAGTCCGTGATCACGAGCTGGCGCGGCACCTTGTACCCCGCGAGCCGCGTCCGGCAGTGCGTCTGGAGATCGTCCAGCGACATCCGCCCCGCCCCCTGGCGCAACTGCACGACGGCCGCCACGTGGTGGCCCCACTTGGCGTCCGGCACCCCGGCCACGAGCGCGTCGTACACGTCCGGGTGTGCCTTGAGCGCCTTCTCGACCTCCTCCGGGTACACCTTCTCGCCGCCCGTGTTGATGCACTGCGAACCCCGCCCGAGGACCGTGACCACGCCCTCCTCGTCGACGGTGGCCATGTCGCCGAGCAGCACCCACCGCTCCCCGTCCTTCTCGAAGAAGGTGTCGGCGGTTTTCCCCGGGTCGTTGTAGTAGCCGAGCGGCACATGGCCGCACTGCCCCACCCGGCCCACCTCACCCACGGCCACCGGCTCGTGCGTGGCCGGATCGACCACCTGGGTGCGGGAGTTGACCCGCACCCGGAAACCCCGCTCGGGGCCGGAGTCGTCCGTCGCCGTCCCGTTAAAGCCGGACTCGGAGGAGCCGAAGTTGTCGAGCAGCACGGCGTTCGGCACGAGCGCCCGGAACTGCCGGCTCACGGTGTCCGACATGATCGCGCCCGACGAGGACACGCTGAACAGCGACGACATGTCGGTGCCCTTCATCGGCCCCTCCAGGGCGTCGATGAGCGGCCGCAGCATCGCGTCGCCCACCAGGGACATGGCGCTGACCCTCTCCCGCTCGACGGTCCGCAGCACCTCCTCGGGGACGAACCTGCGGTGCAGTACGACCCGTTGGCCGAAGTTGAACCCGATGAGGGCGGTCAGGGTCGAGGTGCCGTGCATCAGCGGGGGAGTGGGGAAGAAGGTGATCCCGGCCCCGCCCGCCGCGACCCGTTCGGCCAGCTCCTCGGGCCGCCGCACCGGCTCGCCCGTGGGAGCGCCCCCGCCCAGACCGGAGAAGAACAGGTCCTCCTGGCGCCACATCACGCCCTTGGGCATCCCGGTGGTGCCGCCGGTGTAGATGATGAACTGGTCGTCGGCCGAACGCTTCGGGAACCCGCGTTGGGGCGATCCGGACGCCTCGGCGTCCGCGAAGTCCACCGCCGCCGGTCCGCCCGGCTGTGCCGCCCCGACCCGGATCAGATGCCGCAGTCGTTCCGTGTGCGGCAGCGCGGCCGCCACCCGCTGCGAGAACTCGGCGTCGAAGACCAGACCCACCAGATCCGCGTCCCGGTAGAGGTAGACCAACTCCTCTTCCACGTAACGGTAGTTGACGTTGACGGGCACGATCCGCGCCTTCATGCACCCGAGCAGCGTCTGCACGTACTCCACTCCGTTGTAGAGGTGCAGTCCGACGTGCTCACCGGCCCGTACCCCGCTGTCGAGCAGATGGTGGCCGATACGGCCGGCCGCGGCGTCCAGTTCCGCGTACGTCAGCCGGCGCTCCGCGCCCGTACCGGGAACGTCGATGTACGCGAGCGCCTCACGGTCCGGCACCACGTCGACGACCGACTCGAACAGGTCGGCAAGGTTGTACTCCACCGTTCCTCCTGAACTGGTCCCGGCCCGGCTCTGCGAGGGTTCGCGGGTCATCAGAGCAAAGGGCGGCCCGACTGGGAAGGGCTCGCGCGAATAAATCTGACTGTCTGTCAGAAAACCCTTGAAGTGCATCGGCGCCTCCTGCAACCTGTTCTCGTTCTGGCAGAGGGGAGAGGTCCATGGGTGGGACGGAACACCTCGACATCCAGCGCGAGGGCGCCACACTGGTGCTCACGCTCAACAGGCCCGAGGCGAAGAACGCGCTCTCGTTGCCGATGCTGGTCGGCCTGTACGACGGCTGGGTGGAGGCGGACGCGGACGACTCGATCCGCTCGGTCGTGTTCACCGGCGCGGGCGGCTCGTTCTGTGCCGGCATGGACCTCAAGGCGCTCGCGGGCAAGGACACCGGCGGCGAGCAGTACCGGGAGCGGCTGACCGCCGACCCCGACCTGCACTGGAAGGCGATGCTGCGCCACCACCGCCCCCGCAAACCGGTCATCGCGGCCGTCGAGGGCCACTGCGTCGCCGGCGGCACCGAGATGCTCCAGGGCACCGACATCCGGGTCGCCGGCGAATCCGCGACCTTCGGCCTCTTCGAGGTCAGGCGCGGTCTGTTCCCGATCGGCGGCTCGACGGTCCGGCTGCAACGCCAGATCCCGCGCACCCACGCCCTGGAGATGCTGCTCACCGGGCGCCCGTACACCGCGCGCGAGGCCGCCGACATCGGTCTCGTCGGGCACGTGGTCCCGGACGGCACGGCGCTCGCCAAGGCCCTGGAGATAGCCGAACTGATCAACGCCTGCGGTCCGTTGGCCGTCGAGGCGGTCAAGGCATCGGTGTACGAGACGGCCGAGATGACCGAGACCGACGGGCTGGCCGCCGAGTTGAAACGGGGCTGGCCGATCTTCGACACCGCCGATGCGAAGGAGGGGGCGCGTGCCTTCGCGGAGAAACGGCCGCCCCGTTACAGGCGAGCGTAGTGCCGCGTGGCGCGGACCAGTCCATGGCCGCGGGTTCGTCGTGGCTGGTCGCGCAGTATCCCGGGCCCCCGAAGGGGCGCCCCCGCACCGACCTCTGAAGGAGTCACGCGCCCATGGCTGACGTACTCAAGGCGCCGCTCGTCGTCGAATTCCCCTTCACCCGTTCCCTCGGGCCCGTGCAGAGCGCCTTCCTGACCGGCCTGCGGGAACGGGTGGTCCTCGGGGTGCGGACCCGTGACGGGCGCACGCTGGTTCCGCCCGTCGAGTACGACCCCGTCACCGCCGAGGAGATCCGCGAGCTGGTCGCCGTCGGTCTCACGGGCACCGTCACCACCTGGGCCTGGAACCACGAGCCCCGGCGCGGCCAGCCCCTGGACACGCCCTTCGCCTGGGTGCTGGTGCGCCTGGACGGCGCCGACACCGCCCTGCTGCACGCCCTCGACGCCCCCGGACCCGACGCCGTCCGCACCGGGATGCGCGTCCGGGTCCGCTGGGCCGGGGAACGCACCGGCGCCATCACCGACATCGCCTGCTTCGAGCCGTACGACGGCGACGACTCCGAAGTCCCCGCCCACCCGGGCGAGTTCGAGGACCCCGTCCGCGGCATCGTCGCCGAGGCCCGCCTCGACTACACCTACTCGCCCGGCCGCGCCCAGACCGCCTACATCAACGCCCTCGCCGAGCACCGGGCCGTCGGCGAGCGCTGCCCGTCCTGCCGCAAGGTGTACGTCCCGCCGAGGGGCGCCTGCCCCACCTGCGGTCTCGCCACGTCGGAACAGGTGGAAGTGGGCCCGGGCGGCACGGTCACCACCTTCTGCATCGTCAACATCAAGGCGAAGAACCTCGACATCGAAGTGCCGTACGTCTACGCCCACATCGCCCTCGACGGCGCCGACCTCGCGCTGCACGGCCGGATCGGCGGCATCCCCTACGACCAGGTCCGCATGGGCCTGCGGGTCGAACCGGTGTGGACCGAGGGCGGCCGCTACCCGGACCACTACCGGCCGACCGGCGAACCCGACGCGGAGTACGACACCTACAAGGAGCTGCTGTGACCCGTGACATCGCGGTCGTCGCGTTCGCCCAGTCCGACACCCTGCGCTCCACCGACGAACTGTCCGAGGTGGAGATGCTCATGCCGGTCCTGCACGACGTCCTCGCGCAGACCGGCCTGAAGACCGCCGACATCGGTTTCACCTGCTCGGGCTCCTGCGACTACCTGGCCGGGCGCGCCTTCTCCTTCACCCTCGCCCTCGACGGCGTGGGCGCCTGGCCGCCCATCTCCGAGTCGCACGTCGAGACGGACGGGGCGTGGGCGCTGTACGAGGCGTGGACCAAACTGCTGTCCGGGGACGCCGACACCGCGCTGGTGTACTCCTACGGCAAGTCCTCACCCGGTTCCCTCCGGGACGTGCTCACCCGGCAGCTCGACCCGTACTACCTCGCCCCGCTGTGGCCCGACTCCGTGGCCCTCGCCGCCCTCCAGGCCCAGGCCCTCATCGACGCGGGCCACACCGACGAGCACGAGCTGGCGGCGATCGGCGCCCGCAGCCGTGCCACCGACAACCCGCGCGCCCAGCTCAAGGGCCCTGTCCCGCACGGGGACTACGTCGTACGGCCGCTGCGCACCGGCGACTGCCCGCCCGTCGGCGACGGGGCGGCCGCCGTGGTCCTCGCGGCGGGGGAGCGGGCCAGGCAGCTGTGCGGGCGCCCCGCCTGGATCCGCGGCATCGACCACCGCATCGAGGCCCACTCGCTCGGGGTCCGCGACCTGACGGACTCACCCTCCACGCGCCTCGCGGCCGAGAAGGCCGGCGTCTTCGAACGACCCGTGGACACCGCCGAGTTGCACGCTCCGTTCACCTCGCAGGAGGTCGTCCTGCGCAAGGCGCTGCGGCTCGACGACTCCACGCGGGTCAACCCGTCCGGCGGCGCCCTCGCCGCCAACCCGATGATGGCCGCCGGTCTCGCCCGCATCGGCGAGGCAGCCGCCCGTGTCCACCGGGGCGAGTCCGACCGTGCCCTCGCCCACGCCACCTCCGGGCCCTGTCTCCAGCAGAACCTGGTCGCCGTACTCGAAGGGGATCCCCGATGAGCAAGGAGCCCGTGGCCGTCGTAGGCATCGGCCAGACCAAGCACGTCGCGGCCCGCCGGGACGTGTCGATCGCCGGGCTCGTCCGGGAGGCCGCTTCGAGGGCCCTGGCAGACGCCGAGCTGACCTGGGCCGACATCGACGCCGTGGTGATCGGCAAGGCGCCCGACTTCTTCGAGGGCGTCATGATGCCGGAGCTGTACCTGGCCGACGCGCTCGGCGCCGTGGGCAAGCCGATGCTGCGAGTGCACACGGCGGGCAGCGTCGGCGGGTCGACGGCCCTGGTCGCCGCGAACCTGGTGGCCGCCCGGGTGCACGCCACCGTCCTGACCCTCGCCTTCGAGAAGCAGTCCGAGTCCAACGCCATGTGGGGCCTGTCCCTGCCGATCCCCTTCCAGCAGCCCCTGCTGGCCGGGGCGGGCGGCTTCTTCGCGCCGCACGTGCGCGCGTACATGCGGCGCACCGGCGCGCCCGACACGGTCGGCTCCCTGGTGGCGTACAAGGACCGCCGCAACGCGCTCAAGAACCCGTACGCGCACCTGCACGAGCACGACATCACCCTGGAGAAGGTCCAGGCCTCGCCCATGCTCTGGGACCCGATCCGCTACTCGGAGACCTGCCCCTCCTCCGACGGCGCCTGCGCCATGGTGCTCACCGACCGGACCGGAGCCGCCCGCGCGCCCCGGCCGCCCGCCTGGATGCTGGGGGGTGCCATGCGCAGCGAGCCCACGCTGTTCGCGGGCAAGGACGCCGTGTCCCCCCAGGCCGGCAAGGACTGCGCGGCCGACGTGTACCGGCAGGCCGGGATCGCCGACCCGCGCCGGGACATCGACGCCGTCGAGATGTACGTGCCGTTCTCCTGGTACGAGCCCATGTGGCTGGAGAACCTCGGCTTCGCCGAGGAGGGCGAGGGCTGGAAGCTCACCGAGGCCGGGGTCACCGAGCTGGACGGGGACCTGCCCGTCAACATGTCGGGCGGTGTCCTGTCCACCAATCCGATCGGCGCCTCCGGCATGATCCGGTTCGCCGAGGCCGCCCTCCAGGCACGCGGACAGGCCGGGGAACACCAGGTGGAGGGCGCCCGCCGGGTGCTGGGACACGCCTACGGCGGCGGATCCCAGTTCTTCTCCATGTGGCTCGTGGGGTCCGAGCCCCCGGATGCCTGAAACGCCTCCTGAAAGGTCCCCCTCACGTGGCCTGTCGGCGGTCGGAGTCGATCGCTAGGCTGGCCGCGGACGAAGCGATCGGGAGGAGCAGGACGTGGCCGAGACCACCATCCAGCAGCAGCCGCTCATGGGCTGGGAGAAGCCGGAGCTGGACCTGAGCAACGCCGACTGGCACTCGAGCAGCCGCGGTCTGGGGGATGTCCAGATCGCCTTCGTCGAGGGGTTCATCGCGATGCGCAACAGCGGCCGCCCGGAGAGCCCTTCCCTGATCTTCACCCCGGCGGAGTGGGGCGCGTTCGTGTCAGGGGCGCGGGAGGGAGAGTTCGACCTCACCTGAGAGCGAGACCTCACCCGCGGGTGAGCACATGGGGGCGGGAACCGACGGGCCGATCCGGCGGTGTTCCTTCCGATTTTCCGGACACGCGACCTTGAGCACCTTCCCGGGGCCGACGCCTGAGCCAGGCTGACCCGAGGAGGGGAAGGGTCGACTTCCGGAAGCGAGGAACACATGAGCACCCTGCCGGTGATCGCCGCGGTGGACGGTTCGGACGACAGCCTGCGCGCCCTGGACTGGGCACTCGACGCGGCCCGTCGACGCGGAGCACCGCTGCGGGTGGTGCATGTCCGGCAGTACGCCGTCTGGGCCCAGCCCGACGTCCTCGTCGCCGGTGCGCCCGACGCGGACGACGATCCCGTCCTCGACCGGGTGCGCACCTATTTGGAGGAGCGCCCCGACCGCACCGACGGCCCCGACCGTCCCGGCCCACCGCGGACGGAGTACCTCGGAGTCGAGGGCGCGCCCGGTGCCGTGCTGCCCGAACTGGGCTCCGGCGCCCAGCTCCTGGTGCTCGGCTCCCGGGGCCGCGGCGGCTTCGCCAGTCTGCTGCTCGGGTCCAACGGCATGGCCGCCGCCCGTGACGCCGAGTGCCCCGTGGTCGTCGTGCCCCGCCCCGGACGCCAGGCCGACGGAGCGGCGCCCGCCGGGCCGGGCCCGCGTGTGGTCGTCGGCCTGCACGTGGACAGCCCCGACGACGCCGCCCTCGACTTCGCGTACACCGAGGCCGGCCTGCGCGGCGCCCGCCTCCGGGTGATCGCCGCCTACCAGTGGCCCCTGCAGGGCTGGGCGACCCCGGGCGAGGTGATCCCGCCGAAGGTCGACCAGGACGCCGTGGAGAACGAGACCCGGGCTCTCGCCGAGGGCTTCCTCGCCCCGCACAGCGCCCGGCACCGCGGAGTCGTGGCCGAGCCGCACGTGCTCCCCGGCGACGCGGCCGGGCATCTGGTCGCGGCCTCCCAGGGCGCCGACCTGGTCGTCGTCGGCCGGCACCGGCGCCGCCTGCTGGCGCCGGCCCGCATGATGGGGTCCGTCACCCAGGCCGTCCTGCTGCACGCGGCGAGCCCGGTGGCGGTGGTGCCGCCCGGGGCGGTGGAGCCGCAGGACCTTCCGGAGGACTGAGCGACGACCGGACCCCTCGGCGGAGCAGGCGGTGCGGCGGCGGCGTGTCAACGCGTGCGTCGGCATCTAGCATCAGCCGCATGCGGGACACGATCGACAGCGACACCCGGCTCGCCCTGGACCTGGCCCTCACCATCCGGCACGACGGTCACGGCGGAGTCGCCGACGACCTGAGCGACCTCGCCGGACTCACCACGTGGGTCGGGGAACACGCCGAGGCGTTGCCGGACGCCCCGGACCTCGTCCTCGACGACAGCGCCCTCGCCGCGGTGCGTGACCTGCGGGCCGCCGTCCGCGCCCTGTTCGCCCGCGCCGTGCGCCCCGGCGCCCCCAGCCCCGCCGACGCGGCACGCCTCCTGCCGGTGCCCGAGGCCCTCGCCCGCCTCAACACGGCCGCCGCCCGCACCCCCACCGTCCCCGTGCTGCGCTGGACCGACGACGCCGAACCCGCCGTGCACCGGCGGCCCGCGGCGCCGGCGACCGACCTCGCGGCCGTGCTCGCGCACGCCGCGATCGCGTTCCTCTCCGGCGCCGACCGGCGACGGCTGCGCGCCTGTCACGCCCCGCGCTGCGTGCGCTACTTCCTGAAGGAACATCCGCGGCAGGAGTGGTGCAAGCCCTCCTGCGGAAACCGCGCCCGGGTGGCACGCCATCATGAACGCCACCGGAGCCAAGTGCAGCGGCCGTGACGTCGGAGGCGGCCGGCGGCAACTCCGGCGCGCGGGCCGAGCCCGGGAGGCGGCCGAACACCTCCACCGGGGCCCCGGCACCGCCGTCCAGTGCGGCGTTAACGCCCTGAACGAGACCGCCCGTGCGGAACAGACGGCGACGCGGCTGTTGTCGGCCGTCTGCCGCAAGCCGGGGACGGACAGCACCGGCCTGCGAACCGTGAGTGATCCCTCGTAGCGGTGCGCGAAACCGGGCGGCCGACCCCCGTGCACCTGCGCCCGCACGACCCCCTGGGCGCCATTACCATGGGCGCATGTCGTTCCTCCGCCGCCGCAGCGCAACCCCCGCCGGTCCAGACTTCGACGTGCTGGCCATGGACCCGGGCGACTGGCCCGGCAACCTCGGCGCGGGTCTCCTGCCCGCCCCCGACGGCACCTGCCAGGGCGTCTTCCTGCGCTACGACCTCTTCGGCGGCCGCGGCCCCGCGATGATCATCGGCAACCTCCCCGAGGGCTCCCCGGCCCGCGAGGTCGGCGAGTGCGAGATCCCCTTCGAGGTGGCCCAGCTCCTGATCGCGCTGGAGAACGACGAGGAGGTCACCGTCACCGACACCGAGGACGTGCCGGTGATGCAGGGCGACAACCTCCTCATCGTGCGCCGTCTCAAGCTGTCCGAGAGCCGGATCTCCTGCGTCCAGTTCGACCGCAGCGACAACGTCCTGGTGACCATCGCCGCCTGGGACCGCCCGATCACGGACGACCTCTACGCCCTCCTCAAGCCGCTGCCCGCGGAGCTGTTCCAGCAGGGCTGAACCTCCACCGACAGCACGCTGTCCGCGGCGGGACAGCACGTCCCGCCGCGGAGCCGGAGCGCTACCGCCGGACGGACGGCTTCACGTCGACGTCCGCCGCCCGCACGAACGCCACCCGGTGGCCGTACTGGATCTCGTAGTACCGGTCCTCGCCGACGACGACCTTGTGCGAGTCCGTCGTGAAGGTCACCGCGTAGTAGTACTCACCGGGCACCTTGTCACCGACCACGTACGACTGGCCCTTGAGGACCTTGTACGGCAGCGGCGACACCGCCTGCGCGGGAACTCCCGTCGGATAGGCGGAGGCCTCGGGGTAGGCGCGGCCGTACACCGGGACGCTGTCGAGGCCCTCCTTCGGGGTCACCACGAGGCCCGCGGCGTTCACCGCGGTCGGGTCGCTCGCGGGGTTCCTGAACCAGGCCTTCTGGCCCAGGTACCAGATCGCCGTCCAGTCGCCGTCCCGCCCGGCGACCGCGTACTGCTGGCCGGTCGAGACCCGCGACGACAGGTCGTTGACGTCGACGGTCGGGGCCTTGCCGCCCAGACCGACGTCGGTGATGAGGGGCGAGTTCTCGTCGGGGGCCGAGTAGAGCCGTACCTCGCTCGAACCGTGGGCCGCGCAGGGCTCGCCCTTGGTGACGCAGCCGGTGTACAGCGGCCGGTTGGTGGCGTAGTCGGGCCGGATCGTCACCAGGCCGCCCTGCCTGGGCGCGGTCGCCCGGAACGGGTGGCCCAGCAGCTCGAAGTAGTGCCGCCAGTCCCAGTACGGGCCGGGGTCGGTGTGCATGCCGGCCACGGTCGAGGTGGTCGGGCCCGGCACGTTGTCGTGGCCGAGGATGTGCTGCCGGTCCAGCGGGATGCCGTACTTCGCGGAGAGGTACTTCACCAGCCGCGCCGAGGACCGGTACATCGCCTCCGTGTACCAGGCGTCCGGGTTCGCCAGGAAGCCCTCGTGCTCCAGGCCGATCGACTTGGCGTTGACGTACCAGTTGCCCGCGTGCCAGGCCACGTCCTTCGCCTTCACGTGCTGGGCGATGTGACCGTCGGTCGAGCGCAGGGTGTAGTTCCAGGACACGTAGGTCGGGTCCTGCACCAGGTTGAGGACACCGTCCCAGGCGCCCTCCGTGTCATGGATGACGATGTACTTGATGCTCTGCGACGCCGGACGGTCGCCCAGGTCGTGGTTGCCGTAGTCGTTGTCCCCGAACTGCTCGTACGGCGCCGGGATCCACTCGCAGGACACGCTCTTCGGGCACTCGGTGTTCGCCGCGCTCAGCTTCCTGAGACCTGTCCGGGCCAGCTGCGCGGTGTCCGGGGCGAGCTCCGGGCGGGCCGCCAGGGCGATGTGCTGGCCGGCGTCCGTGGTGCGTTCCTCGCCGGTGCGCAGCACGTCGAAGACGTCGTTCGCGTACGCCGCCGCGGTCGCGCTGTCGTCCGCGCCGGAGAAGCGGGCCACCGCGCCGTACCAGTCCGCGGGGTCCTGGCTCAACGGCTCGCCGAGGTCCTTCTGCGCGGCGGCCAGCAGCGCGGCACCGCCCGCGACGTTGGCCGCGGGGTCGGTGCGCAGGTCCTGTGCGCTCAGGCCGGTCAGCTCGGCGGCCCTCGGCAGGGTTTCCAGGCGGCCGGGGAGACCGGCCGGCTCGGGGACCTTCGTGTCGGGCAGCAGGGCCGCGCGGGCGCTGTCGCCGCGCGCGTCCTCCGTGCCCTCGCTGTGGTGCGGCGCCGAGGCGAGCGCGGTACGGGCGTCGGTCAGGTGCATCGGACCGTAGCCGCCGGTCACGCTGGGCGCACCGGCGTGCGTGTCCCAGCGGGACTGGAGATACGAGACCCCCAGCAGGACGCTCTGCGGCACGTGGTACTCGGCGGCCGCCGCGGCGAAGGCCCGCTGGAGACCGGCCGAGGAGTCCCCGGCCGACGACGGGGCCGCGCCCAGCAGGGGCAGCAGCAGGGCGGTACCGGCCAGCGTGCCGAGCACCCTCCGGGTGGCTCTGTTGGAGTCGGTGGCGGATCCTCGCAATGCAGCCTCCAGGGACGATCGAGCGCGATGAGCCGAGCGGGGCCGGGCGTGCGTCAGTGCTACCGGCTTGTCGACGATCCGTCAATCATGCCCAGGCGCAGGGGATTTCCCACGTCAATCCGGGTTCACGGGAGTTTCGTGGCGGACGCCCCGCGGGCCTGCGGGGCGTCAGTGGCGTACACCATTGACCGGTTGCCGAAGGGCTGCGGACATACGACGGTCCGCGGTGCGCCGCTCCACCGGGCGCACCGCGGACCACCGTCCCCGTCAGCGAGTGCCGACCGCCGCGCGTACGGCCCGACGGGCCAGCTGGCAGTCGTCGTGCAGTCGCCTCAGCAGCAGCCGCTGTTCCTCGCCGGACGGCGCAGCACCGGGGTGGGCCGCTCCCGGTGCCGCCGGGGTCGAGTCGTGCATCGAACGCTGCACGGCCGTCTCATAGGTACGGATCTCACGCGTCAGGACCAGCATCAGGTTCACCAGGAACGCGTCCCGTGACGCCGGGCCCGCGGACTGGGCGATCTGGCTGATCTGACGGCGTGCCACGGGGGCGTCGCCGAGGACCGACCACAGCGTCGCCAGGTCGTACCCCGGCAGGTACCAGCCCGCGTGCTCCCAGTCCACCAGCACTGGACCGGCCGGTGAGAGCAGGATGTTCGAGAGCAGTGCGTCGCCGTGGCAGAACTGGCCCATGCCCTGCCGGCCCGCGGAGTGCGCGATGCCGTGCAGCAGCTTCTGGAGGTCGCCCATGTCCCGGTCGGTCAGCAGCCCCAGCTCGTGGTAGCGGGAGATGCGGGACGCGTAGTCGAGCGGGGCGTCGAAGGTGCCCGCGGGCGGACGCCAGGCGTTGAGCCGGCACACCGCGCCGAGTGCCGCCCGGATGTCCGCGCGCGGCGGAGCCTCCGCCGGATGCCGGTGCAGGGCCGCCACGCGGCCGGGCATCCGCTCGATGACCAGGGTGCAGTTGTCCGGGTCCGCCGCGATCAGCCGCGGCACGCGCACCGGAGGGCGGTGCCGGACGAACGAGCGGTACGCGGCTATTTCGTGCCGGATCCGGTCGGCCCATACGGGGGAGTGGTCGAGTAAACACTTGGCGACAGCCGTGCTGCGCCCCGTCGTGCCGACCAGCAGCACGGAGCGCCCGCTGCGGCGCAGCACCTGCACCGGGGCGAACTCCGGGCAGATCCGGTGCACCGACGCGATCGCCGTACGGAGCTGGGCGCCCTGGGGGCCGGACAAGTCGAGTCTCCCGCTGAGCGGTTGGGTACCGAGCCCGGGGACGCGTCGTGCCCTGCCCGTACCCGGTACGGGGGCCGTCGGCCGCGCGGGGTCGAGGTAGGGGCCGCCACCGCCCGCCGGGCGGAGGTGCGGCGACCGGGGCGGGGCGGACACGGAGGACGATGCTGCGTACATGGGCGAGACAGATCCCTTCGTGTGCCTGCTGTGCCTGGAGAAGCAGCGCGCTGCCCGGCCCGGACCACCGGGTGCACCCTGGGGAATGTCCCTGTGCGGTCCGGGTCGGGGTGGCGCGTTCCTACCTCAGCGCATATGCCGCGTGGCACACCATCTGGCGCACCCTGGCGAACCCTGGCGAATAGTCCCGGAGCAACTGACACGGGGCTACTGTCAACTCAGCCGAGAACCTGGGGGCTTGACGTGAGCGGACAACCCAACACCCGACTCTCGGACCTGTTCGGCCTGGCCGGCTGGTCCAAGGGTGAACTCGCGAGGCTGGTCAACCGGCAGGCGGCGGCCATGGGCCATCCGCAGCTCTCGACCGACACCTCGCGGGTGCGGCGGTGGATCGACATGGGAGAGATCCCGCGCGATCCGGTGCCGCGGGTGCTGGCGGCTCTGTTCACCGAGCGTCTCGGCCGTGTCGTGACCATCGAGGACCTCGGTCTGGTCCGGCACGGGCGTACGGGGAAACGGCAGGGCGACGGGAGCGCGGAACATCCCGACGGCATGCCGTGGGCGCCCGACCGGACCGCCGCGGTCCTCACCGAATTCACGGGAATGGACCTCATGCTCAACCGACGCGGCTTGGTGGGCGCGGGTGCCGCGCTCGCCGCGGGATCCGCACTCACCAGTGCCATGCACGACTGGCTGCACACCGATCCGGCCCTCACCGCCGATGCCCCCCATTTCGACGACCCCCTGCACGCCGACCCCGCTGGGTTCGACCGTTACGAGGCCGCCCCCATCGGGTCGCAGGAGATCGAGGAACTGGAGCGCTCGGTCGAGGTGTTCCGGGCCTGGGACGCGGCCCGCGGCGGCGGGCTGCAGCGCAAGGCCGTCGTGGGCCAGCTCAACGAGGTGGGCGGCATGCTCGCCTACCGGCACCCCGACCACCTCCAGCGGCGCCTGTGGGGCGTCGCCGCCAACCTGGCCGTCCTCGCGGGCTGGATGTCCCACGACGTCGGCCTCGAACCCACCGCCCAGAAGTACTTCGTGATCGCCGCCCATGCCGCGCGCGAGGGCGGTGACCGGCCCCGCGCCGGCGAGGCGCTCTCCCGTGCCGCCCGCCAGATGGTGCACCTGGGCCGGCCCGACGACGCGCTCGACCTGATGAAGCTCGCCCAGTCCGGCTCCGGGGAGGAGGTGCTGCCCCGCACCAAGGCGATGCTCTACACCATCGAGGCCTGGGCACAGGCGTCCATGGGCAAGGGGCAGGCGATGCGCCGCACCCTCGGACAGGCGGAGGACCTCTTCGTCTCCGACAAGAGCGACGTGCCGCCGCCGAGCTGGATGCAGACCTTCAAGGAGGAGGACCTGTACGGCATGCAGGCCCTGGCCTACCGCACGCTGGCGGAGCACGAGCCGGGTGCGGCCGCGCACGCCCAGCACTACGCGGAGAAGGCCCTCGCCCTGCGGGTCGACGGACGCCAGCGGTCGAAGATCTTCGACTTCCTGTCGATGGCCTCGGCCTGCTTCATCGCCGACGACCCCGAACAAGCGGACCGCTACGCGCGGTTGGCGCTGGTGTCGATGGGCTCCAACTCCTCCCACCGCACCTGGGACCGGCTGCGTCAGATGTACCGGCTCACCGCCGAGTACTCCAGCTACCCGAAGATCAACGAACTGCGCGAGGAGATCAGGCAGGCGCTGCCGAAGCCGAAGGGAAGGGGTGGCAACAGCGCACGTGCGTGAGGTTGTTATGAAGTCACCCTGGCGATGAGCACACAGGCGTCGTCCTCGCGCTCGGTGGCGCCGAACTCCTCCACGACCGTCCGTACGCAGTCCTGTGCGGTGTGCGCCCCGCCGAACCGGGGGGCGAGGGCCAGGAGGCGGTCCACGGCAGCCGTGTCGCCGTGTCCCGGCACCAGTCCGTCCGTGTGCAGCAGGAGGAGGTCACCCGGTTCGAGGGTCTCCTCGGCCTGCGTGTAGACGGCTCCGGAGGTCGCGCCGAGGAGCACGCCTTCGGGGGAGTCCAGCCTGCGCCCCGTCCCGCCCCGGAACAGCAGCGGGGCGGGGTGCCCGGCCTGCGCCCAGACCAGGGTGCGGGACTCGGGTCGGTAGCGGCAGCAGACCGCGCTGCCGAGGGCCGGCTGCACGGTGGCGTCGAGCAACTGGTTCAGCAGGGACATCAGTTGGCCGGGCTGGGTGCCCGCCATCGCCATGCCGCGCACGGCGCCGAGGAGGGTCGCCATGCCGGAGGCCACGGAGACTCCGTGGCCGGTGAGGTCGCCGACGCTGAGAAGGGTCTCGCCGTCGGCCAGTTCGAGTGCGTCGTACCAGTCGCCGCCGATCAGGGTGTGCGCCGACGAGGGCAGGTGGTGGGCGGCCAGGTCCAGGGTCTCGGTGCCGCGGTGCGGGAGCCGCAGGGAGCCGCGCCACGGCGGCAGCACGGCCTCCTGCAACTCGACCGCGAGCCGGTGTTCGCTCTGCGCGCGCTGCCGGTGGCGTTGTAACGAGTCACGGGTCTCGCTCACCGCCCGTTCACTGCGGCGCAGCTCGCTGACGTCCCGCAGCACGGCCCACATCGAGGCGGTGCTGCCGTCGGCGGCGAGCACCGGCTCGCCCATCATGTGGACGGTGCGCACCTCGCCGTCCGGCCGCACGACCCGGAACTCGCCGTCTATGCGCTTGGCGTCGACCAGACAGGCCGTGACCATGACCGTCAGCTGCGGCCGGTCCTCGTCGAGCACCAGGGAAGGGAGCTCGTCGAGGGTGAGCGGGGGAGCGCTGCGGTCGCGGCCCAGGATCTCGTACAGCTCCCCGGACCAACTGGCCTCGTCCGTCAGCAGGTTCCACTCCGCGCTGCCGACCCGGCTGAGCAGCGAGCCGCGCCGGGGAGCGGGCGGCGCGGTTCGCGCGGCGGTCTCCGCGCCGGATGCCGACGGCACGGGCGGCGGGCCGTCCCGCAGTTGCGCCAAGTGCTCGTCCAGATCGCTGAGTTGGTGCAGCGCGAGGTCGTAGAGCGCGCGCTGCCAGCGCTCCTGGGGGTCTGTGTCGTCGATGGGCGCGTCCCGTCGTACGGCGTCCACCTCACCCTTGAGCCGTCGGGTCTGCGATATGAGCGCGTCGACCGAGCCGCGTCCGGGCGGCTGGGCGGCGGGGCGGTCCGCGGAGAGGTGGGACGGCATGACGCACTCCGATGCGGGGACGGTTCGACCAAGGCGGGACGGAGGGACCGTTACGACTGTTGCACAGGCCGCGACGCGCTGTAAGGGATTTGGCAACACACGATCCGGTGGTGCTTCTGGCATATGCCACAGTCTTCACGGAGTGCTCGTACCGGGCGGGTTGTCCACCCCTTTCCGGTCCTCAAGTCGTAGGGGGCGTACGTGACTTGAGGGGCCGAAGGGGTGGCCGAGGGGCTCTTCATTCGTGCGTTCGACGACCCTGTGTTCTAAGGAGTGTGGCACGGGCGGATCGTGCGGCCATCAGTGTGATGCAGGTCACATAATTCGCCCCCGTTCAGACGTAATGCAAAGGGCCCCTGCGAGCTCCTAAGAACATGGACACGACCTTCGAGCAGCCCGCCCCCGCCCGTCTGATCACCGCGGAGAACCGGGAGCTGCCCGTCCCCGCGACCCTGCGCTACGGCTCCGCCGACCCGCTGGCGGTGTGCGTCGACTTCCCGGCCGAGGTCTGCCTGGACGGGCAGGCGGTGACATGGACCTTCGCCCGCGCCCTGCTCGAGGAGGGGCTGCGCGGACCGGCCGGCGGCGGGGACGTGCACATCTGGCCGTGCGGCCGGGACGTCACGGTCGTGGAGTTCCACTCGCCGTACGGCCTCGCCCTCCTCCAGTTCCCCACGCCCACCCTGCGCGACTTCCTGCTGCGGAGCTACGCGGTCGTCGGTGCCGGGCAGGAGGACCTCGGCGAGGCCGTCGAGCGGGGGCTCAGCGCCCTCTTCGGCAGCGTGTGAGCGGCGGCCCGGTCACCGTCGTCCCGCTCAGTAGCGCAGCACGCCCGCGATCCCGTCGGCGCCGCCCAGCGTGCCGTCCGGGACGAAGCGGACGTCGGCGCCCGTCTCCAGGCACTGTTCGACGATCTCGTCCACGATGTCCTCGCGGGCGTCGAGGTCACCGCTCTCGGCCGGGACCAGATGGTCGCCGCCCTCGTCGCGGACCGTCACCCGGTAGTTCTCCTCGACGGCCAGCAGGCGTACCCGGCCCTCCCGGGCGCTCTGCCAGATCTCGTCGACGCCGGCCGCGAACGCCCGCCGCCCGCGCGCCGATTCGAGCTCGCGGGTGACCGCGTCGGTGCTCCTGCGCGCCTCCGCGGCGACCACCGGAGCGATCGCCTGCCACACCGCGTCCGGGGTGCCGTGCGTGAGCCCGCCGTGCGGGACGTGCACCGCCTCCTTCGTGACGCTGCCGACGTCGTCGAGGGCGGACAACGCCCCGGTCTCGCCGGTGACGTACAACTGCCGCGGTTCCTCGCGCAGGAGTTTCGCCAGGGCGGCGTCGACGTCCCGGAAGAAGTGTCGGGTGTCCTCGTCCCGGAAGGTGCTCGGCATGTCGCCGATCCGCTCCAGGCGCTCGGCGTCGAAGTTCACCCGGGTCCTGGTCAGCGGGAAGCCCCCGGCCCGGTGCTCGACGACCCGGTCGACGCCGCCGTTCCACAGGGTGGCGCGGTCGGCGGAGACCGACAGCACCCAGAACGGCCGTTCGGAGGCCTGCGCGGAGACGAGGTTGCGGGTCAGGAAGGTGTCCGAGAGCACCACGCGCTCCGGAACGGCACGGGCCAGGGACCACACCTGGTGCTCGCCCGGCGCGGCGAAGATCGCCAGTCCGTCCTCGGCGTGCGCCAGATCGATCTCGGTGAGGGCCTGGTCGAGCTGCCGGACGACGTCGATGCGCCGCTCCCGGGGGACCGCGGGGTCGGCCTCCAGTTGCTTCTTGGCCTCGGCCACCACATTGCGCAGCCGGACCGGGTCCTGGGCGTTCTCTGGTTCGCGGCGGTGGGTCGGCGTCAGCACGGACACCGCCGGATAGGGGCGCGGTCGGCGCAGTTCGGAGAGGGTCGCAGGGCTGAGTGCGTGCTCCATAACAGCACCATAGGACCGATCCGCCGATCAGGCATTTGGGGCAACTCGATCGGGCAATCAGGTCATTTCATTGTTAACGTGATGATCTCATGGCAAAGAACGACATCGAGATCCAGGCCCCCGTTACCCCGGCGAAGCTGAGTCTCCCGACGCTGACCACCATGGTCGTCGGTTCCATGGTCGGCGCCGGTGTGTTCTCGCTGCCCCGACGGTTCGCCCAGGAGACGGGCGTGGCGGGGGCGCTCATCGCCTGGGCCGTGGCCGGCACCGGCATGCTGATGCTGGCCTTCGTCTTCCAGAACCTCGCCGTCCGCCGCCCCGACCTCGACGCCGGCGTGTACGCCTACGCCAAGGCGGGCTTCGGCGAATACCTCGGCTTCTTCTCGGCGTTCGGCTACTGGGCGAGCGCCTGTGTCGGCAACGTGACGTACTGGGTGCTGATCATGTCGACGATCGGGACCCTGGCGCCCGCGCTCGGCGAGGGCGACACCGTGCTCGCGGTGGTGCTCTCCTCGGCCGGCCTGTGGCTGTTCTTCGCGCTCATCAGCCGGGGAGTGAAGGAGGCGGCGGCCATCAACCGGATCGTCACCATCGCCAAGGTGGTGCCGATCCTCGTCTTCGTGATCCTCGCGCTCTTCTACCTCAGGCCGTCCGTGTTCGCCGACAACTTCGGCGGCGCCGACTACGCGGGCTCACTGTTCCAGCAGGTCAAGGGCACCATGCTGGCAACGGTCTTCGTCTTCCTGGGAGTCGAGGGCGCCAGCGTCTACTCCCGGCACGCCCGCCGCCGCGAGGACGTCGGAAGGGCCACCGTGCTGGGCTTCCTCAGTGTCTTCGCGACCTTCGCCTCGGTGACCATCGTGTCGTACGGCCTCATGCCGATGAGCGAGATCGCCGAGCTGCGCCAGCCCTCCATGGCGGGCGTCCTGGAGCACGCGGTCGGCACCTGGGGCAAGGTCTTCGTGAGCGTCGGCCTGATCGTCTCCGTGCTCGGCGCCTACCTCGCCTGGACGCTCATGGCCGCCGAAGTGCTGTTCGTGGCGGCCAAGGACGACGACATGCCGCGGTTCCTGAGGCGCTCGACGGCGGCCGACGTCCCGGTGCCCGCGCTGGTCCTGACCACCCTGCTGAGCCAGCTCTTCCTCGTCGTCACCCTGTTCTCCGACGACGCCTTCAACTTCGCCCTGGACCTCACCAGCGCGCTGACCCTGATCCCCTTCCTGCTCGCGGCCGCGTTCGCGGTGCGGATCGGGGTGCGGGGCGAGCTGGTGGTCGCCGTCCTCGCCACGCTCTACACCGCGTTCCTCATCTACGCCGCCGGCTTCAAGTTCGTCCTCGTCTCCTTCATCGTCTACGCCCCCGCCACCGCGCTGTTCGTGATGGCCCGCAAGGAGCAGGGCAGACGGCTGTTCTCGGCGCGCGAACTCGTCGTCCTCGGCGTCTCGATCGCCGGCGCGGTCCTCGGGATCGTCGCTCTCGCGCTGGGCTGGATCAGCCTCTGACCCTCGTACACGCTCGGAAAGGTGCACCTCGTGACCGGTACCGCATACGGCGTCCACTCCGAGGTCGGAAGGCTGCGCAAGGTGCTGGTCTGCGCGCCCGGACTCGCCCACCGCAGACTCACCCCCACCAACTCCGACGACCTGCTCTTCGACGACGTCATGTGGGTGGAGAACGCCCAGCGCGACCACGCCGACTTCGTCAACAAGCTGCGGGAACGGGACGTGGACGTCGTCGAGCTGCACGACCTGCTCGCGCAGACGATGGCGGTCCCCGGGGCCAGGGACTGGCTCCTCGACCGCAAGATCGTCGCCAACGAGGTCGGCATCGGCCTCATCGACGCCACCCGCGCCTACCTGGAGACCCTCGAACCCGACCGGCTCGCCCGCTACCTGATCGGCGGCCTGGCCACCACCGACCTGCCCGAGGAGTACCGCTCCGCCCACATCGCGCTGGCCCGCGAGTCGACCGGCGTCCGCGAGTACCTGATGCCGCCGCTGCCCAACACCCTGTACACCCGGGACACCACCTGCTGGCTCTACGGCGGCCTCACCCTCAACCCGCTGTACTGGCCGGCCCGGCACGACGAGACGCTGCTGATGAAGGCCGTCTACACCTTCCACCCCGACTACGCGGGAGCCACCGTCTGGTGGGGCGACCCCGAACGGGACTGGGGGCAGGCGACGTTCGAGGGCGGCGACATCATGCCGGTGGGCAACGGCGTCGTCCTGATGGGCATGAGCGAACGCACCTCCCGGCAGGCGATCACCCAGGTGGCCGCCGCCCTGTTCGAGAACGGTGCCGCCGAGCACGTCGTCGTCGCGGGGATGCCCCGGCTGCGCTCCGCGATGCACCTGGACACCGTCTTCACCTTCGCCGACCGCGACCTCGTGACCCTCTACCCGGCCATCATGGAAGCCGTCCACACCTTCTCCCTGCGGCCCTCCGACAAGGCGCCCGGCATCGAGGTCGTCGACGAGGGCTCGGCGGCCTTCGTCGACGTCGTCGCCAAGGCCCTCGGACTGGCGGAGCTGCGGGTCGTGGAGACCGGCGGGGACGTCTACGCCTCGGAACGCCAGCAGTGGGACAGCGGGAACAACGCCGTCGCCCTGGAACCCGGCGTGGTCTTCACCTACGACCGCAACACCCAGACCAACACCCTGCTGCGCAAGGCCGGGATCGAGGTCGTCACCATCGTCGGCGCCGAACTGGGGCGCGGCCGCGGCGGCGGGCACTGCATGACCTGCCCGATCGTGCGGGACCCGGTGGAGTTCTGACCGCTCACGCAGGCAGCGGTCCGAGGACGGCGATCGAGCCCTGGGCCACCGCGCACAGGGTCTCGGCGCCCTCCGCGTCCACGGTGCTGAGGTCGCACCGGCACACCACGCGGGTGCGGCCGGCCCGGACGACCCGGGCGCGGGCCCGCAGCACCTCACCGCGGGCCGGCCGCAGGAAGTCGATGGAGAAGCCGGCCGTGGTCACCGCCGGGCCGGCCGCCGAACCCGCCGCGAAGGTGAGCGCGTTGTCCGCCGCGTAAGCGAGCACTCCGCCGTGCACGGTGCCGTGCTGCTGGAGCAGGTCGGCGCGGATGTCGAACTCGAGTGTCGCCGCGCCCTCCTCGAAGGCGGTCAGCCGGGCGCCGACCAGCCTGCTGAAGGGCTGATCCGCCAGCACCTTCCGGGCGAGCTCCGCATCCAGGGTCCGGGTCATCCCACTCCACCTCACTTCACTGGTGAAGTGAGAGTGGCGCCCGTCCCTCCGGTCTGTCAACATCGGCCCATGTCCGAGCCCGACGACCAGCGTCTCTACTTCCTGCTCCAGCGGGCCGCCCACCGCCTGCGCACCACCGCGGACCGGCGCTGCCTGGCCGCTGCGGGCGTCACCACGGCCCAGCTCGGCGCGCTGTTCGCCGTGCACGACGAGCCGGGGATCACCCAGCAGCGGCTGGCCCGCACACTCGGCCTGCGCGAGTCGGCCGTGACCGGGCTGGTCGGACGGCTCACCGCGGCGGGCCTCGTCACCAAGGACACGCACCCGCGCGAACACCGGGCCGTCGTCCTGGAGTTGACCGATGCCGGGACCGACGCCCTGCGGGCCGCCCGGCCGGAGATCGACCGCTTCAACGCCGAACTGCGCGAACTGCTCGGCGAGGACGGCTTCACCGGCGCGGCGACGGCCATGCACCGGCTCGCCCACTGGGAGTCCTAGCGGGCCGCTCTCAGTCCTCGTTCTCGGCCCCGCACGAGCTGCCGTCGGGCGGCAGGCTGCCGTACAGCAGGAAGTCGTCGACCTTGCGGTGCACGCACTTGGAGGAGCCGTAGCCGGTGTGGCCCTCGCCCTTGTTGTCGAGGACCACGGCCGAGTCGCCGAGGCGCTCGGCGGTCTCCACGGTCCAGCGGTACGGCGTCGCCGGGTCGCCGCGGGTGCCCACGAGCAGGATCTTCGGGGTGGGGACGTCGCGGACCTTCTCGCGGATGAAGTCGGTGCCCTTCGGGCGGCCGTAGCACATGAGGTACTCGGTGAGCCGGTAGCGCCCGAACACCGGGGACGCCTCTTCGTAGGCGGCGCGCAGCCGGGTCATCTCCCCGGCGATCCGGTCGGCGCCGGGGCGGTCGGGATCGTCCGCGCAGTTGACCGCCATCAGCGCCGCCGGAAGATTGTCGAAGGGTACGTCCTCCACGTCGGAGAGGGGGGTGTGCGTCGGGTCGTCGGAGGGCGGGCGCGCGCGGGTGAGGAAACCGGAGCCGCCGCCCGCGAAGGCGATGACGCCGGTCGTGTCGCCGTCCTCCACCAGCTCGGCGAGCGCCCGCTCCAGTGAGGGCCACAGATCCTCGCTGTAGAGGGCCTGGCTGATGGCGCCCACGAGGTCCTGGCCGGTGAAGGCGGGGCCGAAGTCCGTCGGCACCGGGTCCTCGTCCAGCGACGCCACCAGGCGCAGGACCTGCTCCCGGGCCCCGCGCGCGTCGGTGCCGAACGGACAGGCGATGTCCTTCACGCACCAGTCGACGAAGTCCTCCAGCGCCGTCTGCTGACCGGCGGCGCCCGCCACGCCCTGCTCGGACAGCGGCTCGGTCAGGGTGTCCACCCCGTCCAGCACCAGCCGGCCCACCTTCTTCGGGAACTGGGCGGCGTACACCGCCCCGAGCCGGCTGCCGTAGGAGAAGCCGAGGTAGTTGAGCTTCTTGTCGCCGAGGGCCTGGCGCATGACGTCCAGGTCG
This sequence comes from Streptomyces sp. NPDC091972, assembly GCF_044756385.1. NCBI lineage: Bacteria > Bacillati > Actinomycetota > Actinomycetes > Kitasatosporales > Streptomycetaceae > Streptomyces > Streptomyces sp. NPDC091972. The sequence goes on from NZ_JBIVSV010000003.1 coordinate 609,067, forward strand.
CGCGAGACGTTCACCGTGCCGATGTGCCGGAGCACGGGCCCGGAGTGCTTGGCGCACTGGGCGGCCGCGTCCCGCAGCCTCCCGAGCACCGATCGCGGGTCCTGGGCGACGGCCGTCTCGTCGTCGGTGGCCGCCAGCGCCTCGTCGGTGCCGGCGCCGCAGCTCACCGGCGAGGACCTGCCCACGCCGCGCGGATCGAAGGACACCACGTCGTACTCGTCGGTCAGGCCCATGAAGTCGTCGCCGCCGGCCGCGAGCGCGGGGACGCCCGCACCGCCAGGGCCGCCGAAGTTGATCAGTACCGAACCGCGCTTGTGCCGGGCCGTGGACCGGTAGCGGGCGAGTGCCAGGTCGAGGGTGCCCGCGCGGGGCCTCGTGTAGTCGAGGGGCACCGTGACCTTTCCGCACTGGAGGTCCTTCGGTGTCTCCATGCCCACACACTTCGACCACTTGATCCTCTGGCTGTAGAAGCGCGACAGGTCCGGTCCGGAGCCGTCCGCGGCCACGGCCGGCAGCCCGGCGCCGAGCAGGGCGAGCCCCACGGCTCCGGACACGGCGCATCGCCGCCTCGTCACCTTGGCGAGCATCCATGCCTCCAAGGACGCCCATCGGCGCCCTCGATCACGATAAGCGGCCCTGTGGCCGTACGCCTCCGGACGAGCGATCACCGACGGACCTCACCGTCCGTGTCCGCTCACCGCCGCCCGTCCGCCGTCACCGCCGTGAGCAGCACCATCCCGGAGTCCCCGTAGTCCGGCAGCGTCGGATCGGCGTCGACGCGGGTGACGGACAGCTCCCGGGTGAGGGGTGCGAACACCTCCGTGACGGACTCCGGGGACACGGGACAGCCCGGCCAGCGCGAGGTCGGTCCGATGCGGTAGGTCGGCATGTTCTCCATGAACGCGGCCACCAGGTAACCGCCCGGCACCACACACTGGGCGAACGCCCGGCAGAAGTCGGCGAACTCGGCGAAGTCCTCCGTGGCCCCCTCGGCGACGAAGTGCATGGACGCCAGCCCGTACCCTCCCGGCTCCAGGTCCCGGACGTCCGCGTGCACGACGTGCACCTGCGCCAGCGATCCCGCGAGGGTCCGCGGCAGACCGGGATTGAGACGCCGGCACAGGGCGTGGAACGGCACCCAGCTCGCGTCCGGACCGCAGACGATCTGCCGGTGCAGATAGGCCACGTTGCCCGCGCCGGCCTCGACGGCGTCCACGTGCCGGCTCGCCGCGGACGCGAGGATCAGCGGGTACACGTTGGGCCCGGCACCGAACTCCACCGAGCGCGCGATCCCGCCGGGGGGCAGACGCCGGTAGAACGCGGAGTGGTGGGCGATCACCTCGGCGTCCGCGCGGTGCAACTCCCGGTAGTTCTCGGCGAGGTAGTCGGCGACCGGCCAGCGGTCCCAGTCCACGTCGTCGTTGTGCGTCGTCACCGTCGCATCCACCTCCTCAGGTCCGCGGGCGCAGCCGGAAGCGCCCTGCCAGCCCGGTCAGCGCGGCGTTCAGCCGGTCGATGTCCTCGTCGGAGTTGAGTGCCGTGATCTGCACCCGGAAACCGACCCGGTCCCGGGCCACGAGCGGATGGGCGGCGAGCGTCACGTAGATGCCCTCCTCCCACAGGAACGCGGCGACCGCGTCGAGATCGGCCGGGTCGGCCAGCGGGATCTCCACGATGGGCAGCCGGTCCCGGTTGAGGGTGCTCACGTCGAGCTCCGCGAGATGGTCGAGCACCCGCAGGGTCTTGCGGTAGAGGTCGGCCCGCAGCGCGTCCCCCCGGCGGTCGTTGACCTCGAGGCCGGCCAGCGCGGTGGCCAGCGACGCCGTGGGCGAGGGACCCGAGTACAGATAGGGGGCCGCGGTCGTCTTGAGACGGTTCTTGAGGGCGGTGGGCAGCGCGAGGAACGCGAGCAGCGACGAGTACGCCTTGGAGAAACCGCCGGCCAGCACGATTCCGTCGTACGACTCCCCGGTGTGCCGCACCACGCTGTTGCCGCGCCGGCCGTACGGACAGGGCTCGTCCGGGGCGCGTTCCCCGATCACCCCGAAGCCGTGCGCGTCGTCGACGTACAGCGTCGCACCCCGCCTGCGGCACAGCGCGGCCAGCACGGGCAGGTCGGGGATGTTGCCGGTCATGCTGTTCACGCCGTCCATGCAGACCAGCCGGGTGGTGCGCCCGGGCACGGAGGAGAGCAGCGCGTCCAGTTCCTCGGGCCGTTCGGCGTGGAAGCGGTGCAGGGTGGCGCCCTGGCCGCGGGCGACCACACAGCCGTCGTACACCGTGCGGTGGGCGCTCGCCTCGACGAAGACGTGACCGCCGTCGGCGAGGACCGGGATCACCGAGGCGTGGATGAGGGTCAGCGTCGGCAGCAGCAGGGTGTCGGGGGCGCCCAGCAGCGCGGCGAGGCGTTCCTCCAGCGCGGGGTACAGCCGCGGACTGCCCAGCAGCCGCGACCAGCTGGGGTGGGTGCCCCACCGGCGTACCGCGGGATTGATGCGGGCGGCGATCTCCGGGTCCCAGTCGAAGCCGAGGTAGTTGCAGGAGGCGAAGTCGGTGAGCCAGTGGTCGCGGCAGCGGATGCGGCGACCGCGCACCTCGTCGATGACCGCGTCGCTCATCGGACTGGTGCGCCGCAGGTGCTCCAGGTCCGCCGAGCGCTTCCCGGCGGCCGCCGACGGCGCGGAACGGCGGGCCGGGCGCCCGTTCGCGCCACCGGAACCCGGGGCGAAGCGGCCGCCGTCCTGGCGCAGCACCCGTTCGCTCTGCAGAACCGTCATGGGGCGGGCGAACAGGAACCCCTGCCCGAACCGGCAGCCCATCGCGGCCAGCATGTCCCGCTGCGCCGGATCCTCGATGCCCTCGGCGATCACCTGGAGCCCGAGCGTGTCGGCGATGCGGACGATGCCCTCGACGAGGGCGACCTGCCGGGCGTCACGCGTGATGTCGTCGATGAACGTCTTGTCGATCTTCAGCATGTCGATGGGGAAGTCCCGCAGGTAGCGCAGCGAGGAGAACCCGGTGCCGAAGTCGTCGACCGCGATGTGCACCCCCAGCTCCTTGAGGGCCTGAAGCACACCCTGGATCTGGGCGTCCCGGCGCAGCAGCACCGTCTCCGTCAGCTCCAGCTGAAGGGACCCCGGGGCCAGCCCGGGGGTCCGCAGCGCCCGGCCCACCTGGTCCACGAACCCGGCGTCCCGGAACTGCCGCGCGGACACGTTCACGCTCACGTAGGGCGGAGCCGCGGGCGCCGGCAGCCGCTGGAGGCCCGCGATGTCGACGACGGCGTTCTCCAGCACCCACGACCCCAGCGGGGCGATGTGCCCGGTCTCCTCGGCCAGGCTGATGAACTGCTCGGGCGAGACGGGCTGGTGCGGGGCCCGCGGCCAGCGCACCAGCGCCTCGAAGCCGACCACCTCGCCCGCGTCGATGTCCACGACGGGCTGGTAGCGCAGGGCGAACTCCTGCGCGGCGACCGCCCGGGCGAGCCGGCTCTGCAGGTCGTGCCGCTCCACCATGCGGGCGTGCAGCATCGGCCGGTAGCGCCGCCACTGCCGTTTGCCCGCCGCCTTGGCCGCGTACAGCGCCAGGTCGGCATGGCCGAGCAGCTCCTCGGCGTCGGTGCTGTCGCGGGCCGTGGCCACGCCCACACTGGCCGAGACGGTGACCGACTCCTCGCCCAGCACGAAGGGCCGGGTGAGGGTCTGCACCACCTGGGCCGCCAGCAGTTCGGCGTCCAACGGCTCCCGGGCGTCCTCCATCAGTACGGCGAACTCGTCGCCGCCCAGCCGGGCCGCGGTGTCGGTACGCCGGAGGGTGCGGGTCAGCCGGTTGCCGACGTCGACCAGGAGATGGTCGCCCGCGGAGTGCCCCATGGTGTCGTTGACCTGCTTGAAGTCGTCCAGGTCGATGAAGAGCAGACAGGTCAGGGACGACTCGCGGCTGCCGCGCAACAGGGCGCGTTCGATCCGCTCCAGGAGCAGTGTCCGGTTGGGCAGACCGGTCAGCGAGTCGTGGAAGGCGCGCTGCGTCAGCTCGTGCTCCAGCCTGCGCTGCTCGGTCACGTCGCGCAGGGTGACCACCAGGCCGGCCACGGTCCGCTCGTCGCGGAAGTCGCTGCACCGCACCTCCACCTCCACCCGCCCGGACCGGTGCCGCACCCACCAGTGGTCGTGGGAGACGCTCGGCCCGTGGTCGCGTACGGCGGTCAGCTCGCGGGCCGCCCGGTGCCGGTCGCGGGGGTCCACCAGGTCCGGCAGCGAGGTGCCGACGAGGTCCGCGGTGCCGAACACGGCCGCGGCGGAGGGACTGGCGTACCGGATGGTGTCGTCGTCCTCGACGATCAGGATGACGTCGGAGGTGTTGCGCACCAGGGTGCGGAAGTAGGCCTCGCTCTCCTGGCGGATCACCTCCTGGCGCAGCAGGACGCGTTCCATGGCGAGCCCGGCGTGGGAGGCGAGGATCTCCAGGGAGCCGCGCGTCTCGGTGAGCGGCCCGGGCGGCCCGGCGACCAGTAGGACGCCGGGATCATGGGTGGCCGGGCGGTCGGGCGAGGTCATGGGGCACACCTGGACCGCCGGCAGCCCGTCCAGCCGTTCCGCGACATCGGGCCCGAGGTCGGGCGGGGCCGCCCGGCGGGCCTCGCGGGGATGCAGGGGCGCGGCCTCCTCGGCCGACAGCAGGAGGGTGCGGTGGCGGACCGCCGGCCCCAGCAGCATGGCGACGGCCACCTCGCAGGACCGTACGACGTCCTGCTGCCGGACCGCGGACACCAGGGACCCGGCCGCCCGGCGCAGGGCCAGTTCGCGGGCCACCGCGCCCCGGTGGGCCACCACCATGCCCGCCAGCCGCAGGATGACCAGCACGAACAGCAGGGCCGAGAAGGCGCCGATCACCGCCGCGTGGTGGGCGCTGTGGGTGACGGCCTCGTACAGCAGCATCCCCGGCACGACGAGGGTGACCGCCGCCGGCATCACGAGCCGCCGGGGCGGCGGGAGCGGGGCCTGCCGCTGGGGCACGGCGGCGGTGAGCGCCGCCATCGAGGGGTGCAGCGCGGCCAGGCCCCAGGCCGTGTAGAAGACGATCCACCCGGAGTCCATCAGGGTGCCGGCCTGCCAGAGGGAGTTGAGCTGGAGGATGCCGTACGCGATGTCGAAGCCGAGCAGGGTCAGCGTGCCGACCACCAGGAGCTGCACCGACCGGTTGGGCCCGTCGACCGGGCTCGTGGTCAGCAGCCGGGCCAGCAGGGCGAGGACCAGCACGTCACCGAGGGGGTAGGCGATGCTGATGGCCCGCTGCTGCCAGGTCAGGCCCTCCACCTCGGCGAGCGGCTGCACCAGGTACACCCACACGGGCAGCGCGAGTCCCGCGGTGAAGATCAGGGCGTCGAGCAGGCTGGGCAGGTCGTGGCTCGCCCGGCGGTAGCGGATGAGGCCGTACAGGCCGGCCGCGAAGAGCGGGTAGGTGGCGAGGTAGCTGGCGTCGGCGGGGGAGGGGAAGGGGTTGGAGGCGTCGAAGTACTCCTCCAGGACGTTGTAGTACGTGTCGCCCGTGATGAAGGTGAGCAGGCCCGCCGCCAGCGCCCACCAGGGCCAGCGGTGGGCGGGCCGGTGCAGCCGGACGCCGACGAGCACGGCGCAGACGCCGGAGAGGCCGATCACGGCCCACAGCGGTGTGCGCGCGGCGGGGACCGTCATGTAGACGAGCGTGGCGACGGCGACCAGACAGACATGGGCTGCCGTCGCCCGGCGTGCCCACTGCAAGGCGAGCGCCTCCCCCCACTGGCCACTGGAGGAGACCGGGTCTTCCACCTGGTCCGGGACCTTCCGATCCTAGGCACGGGCAGTGACGGCCTGCATCCCGGAGGACGGCGGTCAGCGCCGGTGGAACCGGTGGTGCAACTCTCGTACACGTTCCGTGAACTCGGGCACCGGGCCCTCCACCACCACGCCCGGGGCGATCTCGTTGACCGGCAGGGTCCGCACCGGCGGTGCCGGGACGCCCGACTCTTCCAGCCACGCGGCCAGTTGCGCGGACGAGGCGACGTAGACGATGCGTCCCAGGCCCACCCAGGCGTGCGCGGCGGCGCACATCGGACAGTGCTCGCCGGAGGTGTACACGGTGGCCGCGGCCCGCTCCTCGGGCGTGAGGTGCGCCGCGGACCAGCGGGCCAGCTCGAACTCGGGGTGGCGGGTACGGTCACCGGAGGCCACGCGGTTGTGGTCCTCGGCGAGGATCTCGCCCCCGGCGCCCACCAGGACCGAGCCGAACGGTTCGTCCCCGGCCTCCAGTGCCTCGGCGGCCAGCTCGACACAGCGGCGCAGATACGGCAGTTCGCTCTCTTTCACGACCATGCCCCGAGCCTAGGATCAGCACGGCCCGGGCGGAAACGCGTTCCGCCGGCCGCCGGACCCCGGCCGCGCGGTCCCCCTGGAACGGTGGTGTGCGCGGTGGCCGGGCGGCCGTAAACATCGTTGCCGCGCGGGCGTCCAGGTGGTGAAGTGAGCACATGGATCATGTTGCGGTACTCGCCCTCTACGACCGGGACATGCGCGAAGGCGCACAGCCGGACGGTCCCGGGGCACGTGTGGAGCGAGTCGGCGGCGTGGTCCGTCAGGTCGCCGCCGAGCACGGCTGGAACGGCGTCGTCTGGTCCGGCCTGGACGCATCGAGCGCCGACGCGGCGATCGCCGAGCAGATCGCGTACTACACCGGGCTCGGCCGGGAGTTCGAGTGGAAGCTGTACGGCCACGACCTGCCCGTCGACCTCGGACAGCGGCTGCGGGCGGCCGGGTTCACGCCCGAGCCCGAGGAGACGCTGATGATCGCCGAGGTCGCCGACCTCACCCTGGACGTCGAGCCGCCCGAGGGGGTCCGCTTCCTCCCGGTCACCGACCGCGCGGGCGTCGACCTCGTGGCGGACGTGCACGAGAAGGCGTTCGGCACCGACAGCTCCCGGCTGCGGCACCAACTGCTCGCCCGGCTCCGGGACGATCCCGACACCGTCGTCGCGGTCGTCGCGCTCGCCGGTGACGTGCCGGTCAGCGCGGCCCGCATGGAGCTCGTGCCCGGCACCCGCTTCGCCGGGCTGTGGGGCGGCGGCACCGTCGAGGGCTGGCGCGGCCGTGGCATCTACCGCGCCCTGGTCGCCCACCGCGCCCGCGCCGCCATGGAGCGGGGCTACCGCTACCTCCAGGTCGACGCGATGGCCACCAGCCGCCCCATCCTGGAACGCCTCGGATTCGAGCCGCTGACCATCACGCAACCGCACGTGTACCAGCCGTAGAGCCGGGCGCCGCACGACGGGCCGGCGGCCCCGATGTCACATCCGGGCTCGCCCCGTCCGTCGCACCGGTATGACGACGAACCAGAACCAGAGCGTCCTCCTCGCGGGCGCGAGCGGCGTCCTCGGCCGCCACATCACCAAGGCGCTGACCGACGCGGGCCACAAGGTCACCGCCCTCGGCCGGAGCCCGGTCAACGGCGTCCGGGCCGACCTCATGGACCGTGACGCCCTGCTGCGGGCCGTGGACGGACAGCACTTCGACACGGTCGTGCACGCGGCGACCGCCCTGCGCAAGGCGCCCATGCGCCACCGCGACATGTACGCCACCGACGCCCTGCGTGTCGAGGGCACCGCCCATCTGATCGAGGCGGCCCGGGCCACCGGGGCCCGCCGCTTCGTCAGCGAGTCCATGGTCTTCGGATACGGCTACGGCGACTTCGGCGACCGCCTGATCACCGAGGACGACGACTTCGGACCGCAGGGCACCGACCCGCGGCTCGAACGGCACGTCGCCGGCATGCGCACCAAGGAGCGACTCACCTTCGAAGCGTCCGGTCTGGAGGGAATCGCGCTCCGCTTCGGGCTCTTCTACGGCCCCGGCGGCACCGAGGCACTCCTGCCCCTGCTGCGCAAGCGGCAACTGCCCGCCCCCGCCGACCGCGGCCGGGTCCTGCCGTGGATCGAGCTCACGGACGCGGCCCGCGCGGTGGCCGCCGCCGTCGAACACGGGCGCCCGGGGCAGGCGTACAACGTCGTGGACGGCGACCCGCTCGGCTTCCGGGCCCATCTGCTGTGCGTGGCCGAGGAGTTCGGGGTGCCCGAGCCGCTGACCGTACCGCTGTGGACGACCAGGCCGATGGCCTACGTGCACACCATGTTCTCGTCGAGCATGCGGGTGTCGGCGGCGAAGGCCGAGCGGGAACTGGGCTGGACGCCCAGGTACCCCTCCTGCCGCGACGGTCTGGCCGCACTGCGGGCCGCCACCCGGTGACCGACCCGGTGGTCACAGGTCGAGCTGGTACTCCACCGCATGGTGGGTCGGCAGGTATCCGAGGGAGTCGTTGACGGCGAGCATCGGCCCGTTGCTCTGCGCGGTGTCGGTGCGCAGGCCGGACAGTGCCGGATGCCGTGCAAGGACGTGGCGGACGGCCGCGGCCTTCATCCAGCGGGCCAGCCCGCGCCCCCGATGCGCGGGGACCACGGCGGTGCCGTAGTGCTGGCCGTCGCCCAACCCGTCGCCCGGCACGACGAGTTCGGAGAAGCCGACCACGCCGCCGTCCGTCGCGTCCAGGACGGCGACGGTGTGCAGCAGCTCGCCGCGCCGCGCGACGGCCTCCGCGGCCTCGACCACGCGCTCCACGTCCCAGACGACCGTGCCGAAGTCCGTGCCCTCCATCGGCATGTCGTCCATCGCGCGCCGGGACTCCGCGAAGGACCGCGCCAGCTCGTCCGGAACGGTGCCCTCCCACTCGGTCAACCGGTAGCCGGGGTGGGGCACTTCGACGAGCGCCTCGACGGCGGCCCGGTCGACGTCGGCCAGCGGGAGACGGGCGTACGTGAGCGTCAGGACCTGCCGGAAGCCGCGTGCGGCCAGGAACAGGTCGGCGGGGGAGCCCTGGACGGCCTGTGCGATCACCGACCGTCGCCGCTCCGACCTCGCCGCCTCCACGGCGGCCTCGAGGAGCCGGGTTCCGACGCCCTGCCGTCGCTCGGCGCCGTGCACCGCGAGCTGGAGTTCGGCGAGGTGCTCCTGTCCCGCCTTCGTGAACAGCCGCAGGAAGGCCGATCCGAGCGGCACGCCGTCGTCCCCGGAGGCGATCCAGGCGACACGACGGCTGGAGGCGGAGGCTTCGGGGTCGGCGAGCGGGGTGATGTCGAAGGACAAGCGGGTCTCCGTCACGGGGAGGGGCGGGCGGGCGACCTGAAGCCTGCCGTCGGGCCCCGGCGCGCGCAACGGGATTAGCCGCGCACCGGCACCGAAAGCCTTCCGCTTGAGCCGTTGCTCGTCGTCGACCCGCCCGTTCGGCCGTCTCGTCGGTCGCGGTGAGCAGGACCCGTACGATCAGGACGCCCTCGCCCGTCGCCCGTCGGAACATGCCCGTCGACTCCTCCAGCACGCTCACGGTGTTCACATGGACGAGGCGCCGGCAACCGAGTTCGGCGTGGTTCCACCACACGGCGGTCAGGTTGCGTTGCCGATGGCGGCCCGGTCCGGACCGGATCGCCCTCGGGGGCCGGATGCACCTGCCCCGTGAAGTCGAGAGCGGCACGCCATGTCCCCGGCGGACCACGGGACTTCAGGCGGGCAGCCACCATGTGCGCAGGACGATCTCGCGGCCCCGCGACACCCTGCGGACCGGCGGTTCGTCCGCCAGCTCGAAGGCGCAGGACCGGGCGACCGCCTCGCTCGCCGTGTTGGCGGCGTCTATGCGCAGCACCACCCGGCGCGGCCGGATGTCCCGGACGGTGTACTCGGCGGCCAGCCGCACCGCCCGCGCGGCCAGCCCCTGCCCCCGGTGGGCGGGGCCGACGCCGTAGGCGAGCTCCACGTCCCGCTCGTCCGGACCGCTGAGGAACAGCAGCACCTCGCCCCGGGGACGGACCCCGTCGGTGGTGACGGCCAACTGGACCTTGCGCCCCTGCGCCCGGCCCTCCCGCGCCCCGGCGAGATAGGCACGCGCCGCCTCCAGGTCGAACGGCGAGGCCACCGGGGTCCACCGGGCCATCTCGGGGTCGTCGTAGAGGGCGACCAGGTCGGCGAGGTCGGCGTCCGTCCACTCGCGCAGTACGACGCCGTAGCCTGCGAGGCGCACCGGTGGGACGAGGGTGAGGGTTCGGTTCGTGTCCATGGGCCGATCCTGCCCCAGGGAGGGGGTCGGATGGAGGAGTCGGTGCTCGGCGGCGGCGCGGTCAACGAGGTCGTCCGGATCGGAGGGACCGTACGACGTCGGCCGTCCCAACGGTCGGAGTACGTACGGGAGTTGCTGGCCCTTTTCGAGAGCGCGGGCTGGCGGGGCGCCCCGCGGTTCCTCGGTGTCGACGAACGCGGCAGGGAGATCTTCGAGTACCTCGGGGGCGAGGCCGCCGTGACCCCGGGCGAGCGCGCCGCGGCCCGCACCGACGAGGCCCTCGCGGAGGTCGCCCGGCTGGTCCGCGCCTTCCACGACCTGACCCACGGAACAGCGCTCGCCGGGGACCAGGACGTCGTCTGCCACAACGACCTCGCGCCGAAGAACACCGTGTACGCCGCCTGGCGGCCTGTCGCGTTCATCGACTGGGACCTGGCCGCCCCCGGCGAGCGGACGCACGACCTGGCCCATGTGTGCTGGCAGTACCTCGAACTGGGGCCGGGCGTCAGGGACGTACGGCGGACCGCCCGCCGTCTCCGGCTGGTCTGCGACGCCTACGGCCTCGACGAGCGGGACGGGCTGCTCGACACGGTGCTGTGGTGGCAGGACCGGTGCTGGAGGGGCATCGAGGCGGGTGCGCTGCGGGGGGAGCCGGCCATGACCGGACTGCGCGAGAGGGGGGCCGTGGCGGAGGTGCGGGCCGCGCGGGAGTGGGTCGCGGAGCACCGGGACGCGCTCGGGGCGTTCCTGAGGTGACACCCCCACGGGTGACGCAGCGGAGGGCCGGCCCACGCCCGGTGGGCCGGCCCACGCCCGGTGGGCCGGCCCCGCCGTCTTCCGTGCCGAGGGGACCTCTACGTGCCGAGGGGCCCCTACGGCCTGGGGGCGCTCTTCGCCGCTGTGACGGTGCACATCAGCCCCAGGATCACCGCGAGGGCGCCGATGATGATGTTGTTCAGCGCCACACCGGTGTCGGGGCTGTCGCCGACGACCCAGGGAGCGATGATCATCCAGATGCCGACGGCGCAGAATGCCCAGCTCAGGCCGTACATGCGGTCGGGGGTCTGGGTGAATCCGAGGGCCAGCAGACCGATCGCTATGCCCACGATCAGGTTGTGGGTCACGAGGGCGGGCTGGCTCGTCGTGTAGTGGAGGATCCAGGGGGACACGGCGCAGTACAGACCGAGCAGGAACACCGGTCCGTCCACGAGGGCCACATCGCGACCGCCGAGCATGCGGGCGTAGCGTTCCCGCATTTCAGGTGCGTCGGGGTGGCTGCTGATGTCACCTCTGGTGTGCGAGACGTTGGCCATGATCGTCTCCTTTGACTTACTGGCCTGACCGCGTCTGGTGCGGAGTGCGGTGAGCGCCGCCTGCACACATTTTGCGCTTATTTCCCCTTTATGTGTAGAGATGACCGGGCCCGCCCCCCGAAGAGCGCCGACTCCCTCCGAAGGGCGGACGGTGAGCCGGGCACCCTGCGCGGCAGCTGACGACCAACGCATCGCTGCTGCATCGAAAGCGCTGACGGGCCCGCGGTCCGCGCGGCCACCGTGTCCCCATGCTCCCGGCCGGGGACCAAGGTCATCAACTCGCATCGGTTCTGCGTCGTATAGTCGCTCCATGAACGGCATACCGGACGGCGAAGAGCGGGAGGAGCGGCCGGAACCGGCGTTCCCGGACATCGCGACGAGTCTCACCACCGGGGCCCTGGCCCGTCGGCTCGGGGTGTCGCCCACCACGCTGCGCTCCTGGGACCGCCGCTACGGCATCGGCCCCGCCGTCCGCACCGACGGCCGGCATCGCCGCTGGACCCCGCGGGACGTGGCCGTGCTGGAGTCGATGTGCCGGCTCACCTCCGCCGGGGTACCGCCCGCCGAGGCGGCCCGCGCGGCGAAGGGGTCGGCGCCCGGACCGGGCGGCGGCGTGGTCCCGCCGAGTGCGCCGGAACCCGCGACCCGCCCTCGCTCCCGGGCGGCGGGCACCCTCCCCCTCGGCGACGTACGGCAGGAGTGCCGCGGTCTCGCCCGCGCCGCCGTCCGCCTCGACGCGCCCGCGGTGGAGGAGCAGCTGGCCGCGGCGGTCCAGACGCACGGGCTCGCCGTCGCCTGGCAGGAGGTGATGGTGCCCACGCTGCACGCGGTGGGACGCAAGTGGGCCTCCTCCGGCGACCGTTACGTCGAGGTCGAGCACCTGCTGTCCTGGCACATGTCCACCGCTCTGCGCCGCCGCACCCGCCCGCCGGCCCGGCAGGGCGACGCGCTCGGACCCGGGCCGGTCGTCCTGGCCTGTGCCCCGGGTGAGCAGCACACGCTGGCGCTGGAGGCGCTCAACGCCGGTCTGGGCGAACTGGGCCTGCCCACCAGGATGTTCGGGGCCGCCGTACCCGTGGAGGCACTGACCGCCGCCGTCGACCGGCTCGGCCCGGCGGCCGTCGTCCTGTGGGCGCAGGCCCGCTCCACGGCGAGCCTGCCCCTGGCCCGGCACATCGCGGGCGCCCAGTGGGGCGTGAAGGGCGCCCGCACGAGGCCCGTGGTGATGCTGGGCGGAGCCGGCTGGCTCGGCCGCTCCAGCCAGGGAATGCTGCGGCCGACGACCTTCCAGGACGCCCTGGACTCGCTGGCCCGGCTGTACGCGGCGGAACCGTCCGCCTGAATCAGTCGCGGCCGCGTGCCTGTTTGAAGCGGGCGAGCCCCTCGGACAGCTCCACGATCGGTTCCGGGTAGTCCAGCGCGGCGCGCTCCGGGCCCCGCAGCTTCCACGGCTCGTGCACCACGGAGCCCGCCAGCCCGGCCAGTTCGGGCACCCAGCGGCGGACGTACGTGCCGTCGGGGTCGTACCGCTTGGCCTGGACGACCGGGTTGAGCACCCGGTTGGGGCGGGTGTCGGTGCCCGTACCCGCCACCCACTGCCAGTTGAGCTGGTTGTTGGCGAGGTCCCCGTCCACCAGCAGGTCCAGGAAGTACCGGGCGCCGATCCGCCAGTCCACGTACAGCGTCTTGGTGAGGAAGCTGGCGGTCAGCAGACGGCCGCGGTTGTGCATCCACCCCTCGTGGCGGAGCTGGCGCATCGCCGCGTCGACGATCGGGTAGCCGGTGCGGCCCTCCTTCCACGCCTCGATGTCGCCGCCCGCGGTCCGCTCGGAGCGCCAACGGTCGTGCCGGCCGCGGTAGTCGGCGCTGGCCGCGGCCGGACGGGCCGAGAGCACCTGCCGGTGGAAGTCGCGCCAGGCGAGCTGCCGTACGAAGGCCTCCGCGCCCGGGCCGCCCGTCCGGCGTGCCCGGTGGACGAGCTCGACGGGGGAGAGGGTGCCGAAGTGCAGGTGCGGGGAGAGCCGGGAGGTCGCGTCGCCGGCCAGGTCGTCGTGGCCGTCCCCGTACCCGGCCAGGCCGCTCCGCAGCCAGGCGGTGAACCGCTTGCGGCCCTCCGTCTCACCGCCCGCGGCGAGTCCCTCCGACAGCCCGGACAGGCCGTCGCGGGACGGCAGCGGCTCGGATGCGACGCCGTCCGGGACCCGCACGGTCCGCGGGGCCGCCAGCGGGTCCCGCAGCCGCTGCTCGGACCAGCGCCGGAAGTAGGGGGTGAAGACGGCGAAGTGGTCCGAGCCGGCCGGGGCCACCCCGCCGGGAGCGACGGCCGTGACCACCCCGTCGTGGACGTGCAGCCGTACCCCCTCGGCCTCCAGGACCCGGCGCAGCCGCTCCTCCCGCCGGTGGGCGTGCGCGCTGACGTCGGACGCCATGTGCACCTCGTCGGCGTCCGCCTCGGCGGCGACCTTGCGCACCTGGTCGACGAGGTCGCCGGAGCGCAGGACCAGCCGGCCGCCCCGCTCGCGCAGAGCGGCGTCGAGGTCGCGCAGGCAGTCGGCGAGGAACGCGAGCCGGTTGGGGGCGGCGAAGCCCGCGGCGTCCACGGCCCGGTCCCGCACGAACAGCGGGACGACCCGCTCGGTGCCGTCCAGGGCCGCCGCGAGCGAGGGGTTGTCGTGCAGACGCAGGTCGCAGGTGAACAGGACGACCGAGATGCTCATGGCGCGTACTCCGGGATGCGGGAAGGAGCCGGGAGGTCAGTGGACCGGGGCGTGCTCGGGGGCGTGAGCCGCGGAACTCGCCGCGGCGCGGGCGATGTTGCGGGCCATGCCGCCGAACACGATCGCGTGGAAGGGCGAGACGCTCCACCAGTAGGCCTGGCCGAGCAGACCGTGCGGATGGAACAGGGCGCGTTGCCGGTAGCGGGTGCGGCCGTCCTGGTCGGTCACCACGCCCATCTCCAGCCACGCCAGACCCGGCAGCCGCATCTCCGCCCGCAGCCGCAGCAGCCGGCCCGGCTCGATCGCCTCCACCCGCCAGAAGTCCAGCGAGTCGCCGACCCGCAGCCGTGCCGCGTCCCGGCGGCCCCGGCGCAGCCCGACCCCGCCCACCATCCGGTCCAGCCAGCCCCGCACCGCCCAGGCGAGCGGGAAGGAGTACCAGCCGTTCTCGCCGCCGATGCCCTCCACGACCCGCCACAGCGCCTCGGGCGACGCCTCGACCGGGAGCTCCCGGTGGTCGCTGTAGAGGCTTCCGCCGGCCCAGTCCGGGTCCGTGGGCAGCGGATCGCTGGGGGCGCCGGGCACCGACGCCGACGACCACCGGGTGGTGACCCGCGCTTCCCGGACCCGTTGCAGGGCCAGTCGTACGGCCTCGTCGAAGCCGATCGGAGGGGTGGGCGGGCCGGGGAGATGGCGGGCGATGTCGTTCTCGTGGCAGACCACCTCGTGCCGCAGCGACTCGGTGAGCGGCCGGGCGATCGAGGCGGGCACCGGTGTCACCAGACCCACCCAGTGGCTGGAGAGCCCGGGGGTGAGGACCGGCACCGGGAGGATGACCCGGCGCGGCAGCCCGGCGACCGCCGCGTACCTGAGCATCATCTGCCGGTACGTCAGCACCTCGGGCCCGCCCACGTCGAAGGCCCGGTCGACGTCCGGTGGCATGGTGGCGCCGGCGACCAGGGCCCGCAGCACGTCGCGGACCGCCACGGGCTGGATGCGGGTGTGCACCCAGCTCGGGGTGACCATCACGGGCAGGCGTTCGGTCAGGTAGCGCAGCATCTCGAAGGAGGCGGAGCCCGAGCCGATGACGACGGCCGCGCGCAGGATCGTGGCCGGGACCCCCGAGTCGAGCAGGATGCGGGCCACCTCCGCGCGGGACCGCAGGTGCGGCGAGAGCTCGTGCTCGGGCACGCCCGCCGGGGTGAGTCCGCTGAGGTGCACGATCCGCCGCACACCCGCCCGGCGGGCCTGCTCGGCGAAGATCCGGGCGGCCCGTCGGTCGGTCTCCTCGAAGTCCTTGCCCGAACTCATCGCGTGCACCAGGTAGTACGCCACGTCCACCCCGTCCAGGGCCCGGGCGACGGAGGCGGCGTCGGTCACGTCACCGGCGACCACCTCGGCCCGGCCGGCCCAGGGATGGTCGCGCAGCCGGTCGGGGGAGCGGGCCAGACACCGTACGCGATGCCCCGCGTCCAGCAGCTCGGGGACCAGGCGTCCGCCGATGTACCCCGTGGCACCGGTCACCAGACAACGCAGTCCCGCGCGCGTGTCGTCGTGCTCCATCACGCTCCGCCCTTCCTGTCGCCCCTGCCGATCACTTCGACCGCCGGGTCCGGTTCGGATGCGGGCCGGGTCCGCGGGAGTGCGGCGCTTCTATACGCTGATCACGTGGCCACAGCGAACCAGCGGGAACAGGACGAGCGACCGGAGTCCGGCACGGGCGGGGCGCCCACCGACCTGTACGCCTTCGCCGTCCGGCTGCGCCGCATGAACGGTGAGATCAACCGCCTCGTCCAGGGCTTCGCGGTCGACCACGGGCTGCACGCCACCGACATCCAGGCGCTCGCCGCGATCATGGACGCGGAAGAGCCGATGACACCCGGGGGCCTGCGCCGCCACCTCGGGCTCACGTCGGGCGCGGTGACCGCGTGCGTGGACCGGCTGGAGCGGGCGGGCCACATCCGCCGGGTCCGGGAGAGCGCGGACCGCAGGGTCGTGCACCTGCACTACGCACCGGAGGCCAGGGCGGCCGCGCGGTCGTACTTCCGTCCGCTGGCCGAGGCGACCGAGGCCGCCCGCTCCCGCTTCGACGAGCGGGACCTGACCGTGGTGGTGCGCTTCCTCGAGGCGCTGAACGAGGAACTGTCCGCCGCGCGGCCGGCCGGCGGCTGATTCCGCCCGCCGCGGGCGCATCCGCCGACCGGGTGACGGGGGAAGCACAGGCGTCGTCTACGATCACAGACATGATGTAACTCAATGATTGAGATTGTTTTTCATCGAGTTACATGTCCGCGAACCCAGGAGACCGATGTCCCCCGCCGCCCGCCGCACCCGTGTGCTCCTCCCGCTCCTCCTGCTGGCCCTCTGGCTCGTCGCCGGCGGCGCCCTCGGCCCCTTCGCGGGCCGTCTCGGCGAGGTCGCGACCAACGACCAGGCGGCCTTCCTGCCGCGCAGCGCGGAGTCGACCGCGGTCATCGCCGAGCAGAAGAGGTTCCGGCAGAACGAGACCCTGCCGGTGATCGTCGTCTGGACCGGCGGAGCGGTGGCCGACCGCAATGCCGACGCCGACCGGGCGCTCACCTCCCTCGCCGACGCACCCGGAGTCGCCGGCGAGGTGTCGCCCGCGATCCCCTCCGATGACGGGAAGGCCCTCGAAGGCGTGGTCCCCCTGCGCCCCGACCTCGGTGACACCCTGCCCGACGCCCTCGAACGGATACGGTCCGCCGCCGAGCGTGTGCCCGGAACGACCGTCCGGCTCGCCGGACCGGCCGCCACCCAGGCCGACCTGTCCGACGCCTTCGCCGGCATCGACGGACTGCTCCTCGCCGTCGCGCTGGCCGTCGTCCTGGTCATCCTGCTGCTGGTGTACCGCAGCGTGCTCCTGCCGCTGGTGATCATCCTCGGCTCGGTCTTCGCCCTCGGCGTCGCCTGCGCCGTCGTGTACGCCCTGGCGGACCACGACGTCGTCCGCGTCGACGGGCAGGTCCAGGGCATCCTCTCCATCCTCGTGATCGGAGCGGCCACCGACTACGCCCTGCTGCTCACCGCCCGCTACCGCGAGGAACTCGCCCGCGACACCGACCGGTTCACCGCCGCACGGGCGGCCCTGCGGCAGTCCTGGGCGGCGATCGTCGCCAGCGCGGCCACGGTGGCGCTCGGACTGCTCGCCCTGCTGCTGAGCGACCTCACCAACAACCGCGCCCTCGGTCCGGTCGGGGCCATCGGCATCGCCTGTGCCGTCCTGACCTCCCTGACCTTCCTGCCCGCCGCCCTCGCCCTGCTGGGCCGCGCCGCCTACTGGCCCGCCCGTCCGCGCCCGGTCGACGACCGCCGTGAGGGCGTCTGGCACCGGGTCGCCGCGCTCGTCGACCGGGCACCGCGCAAGGTCTGGGCGGTCACCCTCGTCGTCCTGCTGGCCGGCGCCGCCTTCGCTCCCGCCCTCACCTCGAAGGGCGTGCCCCTCGACGAGACCTTCGTCGACGACGCCCCCTCCGTGGCCGCCCAGCAGACCCTGAGCCGGCACTTCCCGGCAGGCTCGGGCAACCCCGCCGTCGTCGTCGCCGACGCCGACCGGGTCACCGAGGTCGTCCGGGCGGCCCGCGGAACCGAAGGGGTCGCCGCCGCCACGCCCGCGAGCGCCTCCGGCCGCCCCGGCGCCGAGCCGCTCGTCGTCGACGGCCGGGTCCGTGTCGACGTGACCCTCACCGCCGCCCCCGACAGCGACACCGCCAAGCAGACCGTCGCGCGGCTGCGCACCGCCCTGCACCGGGTGCCGGACGCGAACGCCCTCGTCGGGGGCTACACGGCCCAGCAGTACGACACCCTGCGCACCGCGCAGCACGACCGCACCCTCATCGTCCCCGTGGTCCTCGCGATCATCCTCTTCATCCTGGTCGTCCTGCTGAGGTCGCTGCTGCTGCCCGTGCTGCTGGTGGCGACCGTCGCCCTCAACTTCCTGACCACGCTGGGTGTTTCGGCCCTGGTGTTCCGCCATGTCCTCGGCTTCACCGGCACCGACCCCTCCGTGCCCCTGTACGGGTTCGTGTTCCTCGTCGCCCTCGGCGTCGACTACAACATCTTCCTGATGAGCCGGGTCCGCGAGGAGTCCCTGCGGCACGGGGTGCGGCAGGGCACGGCACGCGGTCTGGTCACCACCGGCGGGGTCATCACCTCCGCCGGCGTGGTGCTGGCCGCCACTTTCGCCGCCCTCGGGGTGATCCCGCTGGCCTTCCTCGCCCAGATCGCCTTCATCGTCGCCTTCGGTGTCCTGCTCGACACGCTGGTCGTCCGGTCCCTGCTCGTGCCCGCGCTGGTGCGGGACATCGGGGCTCGCGTGTGGTGGCCGACCGCCGTCCCGGAAACCGGGAAGGCGTGACATGTACGCCCGAATCCCGGGCAACCGCACAGGTACGAGACGGTTCGTCAGCGATGTTGGAGGTGTCTGCCGCTATGAGCGCCAAGGTGTTGGAGCGGTTTCCTGCGGGAGCTCCGCGCGGATCGTGGCCGGCAGAGGAGTACGCGGCGCAGAGGCGGGCGCAGGGTGAACCGGCGACCGTGGTGATGGATCTCAAGTCCGACGCGTTCCTCGTGGTGGTCCCCGGGCGGGACGAGGACTGAACAGAGAGGCCCCGGGCGGGACGGCTGAACGGGAGGGTCAGCCGGGCGGCGTGAGCGTCCCGCCCAGGCGCCCGGCCTGTCGCACGAACGCTTCGTGCAGGTCCCGGGCGGCCCGCGGTACGGACTCGGCCCTGCGGCGCTGGAGCATCAGCAGCACCCGCGTCGAGTCGCCCTCGATCGGCCGGTGGGTGATCGTGCCCCGGCGCTCCAGCGGATCCCCGACCACGCTGAAGTCGGGAAGCACGGTCACCCCCAGCCCCTCGGCCACCATCAGCTTGCCCATCTCGGCCCCGTCGGTGGAGTACGCGAAGGCCGGCCCGCGCCCGTCCAGCAGCCGGTGGAGGAAGCGGTGCATGACATAACCGGTGCGCATGGCGATCAACGGCTGGGCGAGCAGATCGTCCACCGGCACATGTGCCCGCGCGGCCAGCGGACTGTCCGGACGCAGGCACACCACCGGCCGCCCGTGCAGCAGCTGGGTGGACTCGTGACCGGCGGGCGTGTCGTCGCCGTCGAGGTGGTTGACCAGGCCCAGGTCGAACGCGCCCTCCGAAAGGGCCCGTTGGATCTCCGTCTGCTGCGCGCCCACCACCTCCACCTGCGTGACCGGATGCGCGGCCCGGAAATCCTCGACCGCCGGGATCAGCAGCGGCACGGTCGCCGCGTTCACCGTGCCGACGCGGACCATACGGCTGACGCGGTGCTGCTCGCCCGCCGCCGCCCGCAGCCGGTCCACCGCCTCCAGCACACCGACGATGTGCGGCAGCAGCTCCCGGCCCTCCGCGCTCATCGTCGCCCCCGACCGCTTGCGCTCCAGCAGGTCGACCCCGAGCTCCCGCTCCAGATTGCGCACGGTCTCGCTCAACGCGGGCTGCGACAGGCGCAGTTCCTCCGCTGCCCGGCGCAGTGAACCGAGCCGGGTCACCGCCGCGATGTATTCCAGTTGTTCCGTCCGCACGCCCAGCAGAATGCGGGCCACCGCACGGCATGTTCAAGGGTTTCCCTGTCACACGTTCGTGAAATTCAATGGTCCGCGATACGAGACCGGTCGGGTTTTCCTTGACGCCTCTCGACGCGGGCTGTCACGATCGACTCCATGAAGATGCGACTGGACCTCACGCGGCGACGCCATGTCGACCTCGCGCGCGTCTCCAGCGCCTCCTGTCGCGCCGCGGCCTGATCAACCTCCCGCGATCCGCCGCGTTTTCCTCTCCCACCGAGAGTTTTCACGCCTGAATTCCGTGCGCCCGCGCATTCCTTGAATTCGGCGTGCTCGAAAACATTCCGCAACAGGAGTCACGCATGCCTGCCGCGCCCGTGCAATTCGCCTACTGGGTCCCCAACGTCAGCGGGGGACTCGTCACCAGCAAGATCGAGCAGCGCACCGACTGGGGCTACGACTACAACCGCGAACTCGCCGTCCTCGCCGAGAACAACGGTTTCGACTACGCCCTCAGCCAGGTCCGCTACATGGCCAGCTACGGCGCCGAGTACCAGCACGAGTCGACCAGCTTCAGCCTCGCCCTGCTGCTCGCCACCCAGCGCCTGAAGGTCATCGCCGCCGTCCACCCCGGTCTGTGGCACCCGGGCGTCCTCGCCAAGCTCGGCGCCACCGCCGACCACCTCTCCAAGGGCCGCTTCGCCGTGAACGTCGTCTCCGGCTGGTTCAAGGGCGAGTTCACCGCCCTCGGCGAGCCCTGGCTGGAGCACGACGAGCGGTACCGCCGCTCCGAGGAGTTCATCACCGCCCTCAGGAAGATCTGGACGGAGGACCACGCCGAACTCGCCGGCGACTTCTACCGGCTGCGCGACTTCTCCCTCAAGCCCAAGCCCCTCAACACCGAGGAGCGCCCGCACCCGGAGATCTTCCAGGGCGGCAACTCCACCGCCGCCCGTGCCATGGCCGGGCGGGTCTCCGACTGGTACTTCTCCAACGGCAGGGACTTCGACGGGGTCGTCGAGCAGCTCACCGACGTCCGCAAGTCCGCCGCCGAAGTCGGCCGCACGGCACCGAAGTTCGGCCTCAACGGCTTCCTCATCGCCCGCGACACCGAGGCCGAGGCCCGCGACACGCTCCGGGAGATCGTCGCCAAGGCCGACCGTGAGGCCGTCGAGGGATTCGGCGCCGCGGTGAAGCAGGCCGGACAGTCCACCGGCGACAAGAAGGGCATGTGGCAGGACTCCACCTTCGAGGACCTCGTCCAGTACAACGACGGCTTCCGCACCGGCCTCATCGGGACGCCGGAGCAGATCGCCGAGCGGATCGTCGCCTACAAGAAGCTCGGCGTCGACCTCCTCCTGCTCGGCTTCCTGCACTACCACGAGGAGGTCGAGTACTTCGGCAAACGCGTGCTGCCGCTGGTGCGCGAACTGGAGGCCCAGCTCCCCGAGTCCGTCCCCGCCCAGGTCTGAGGAGGCCACCGGCATGAGCACCGTCACGAACACCGACTGGCACACCCGCCCCGCCCCCGCCACCGCGCAGGACTGGATCGCCCGCGCCGCCGAGGTCGCCGCCGTCCTCGCCACCGACGCCGCCGCCCGGGACCGTGCGGGCGCCACCCCGTACGCCGAGGTGCGGCTCCTCAAGGACGCCGGCCTCGTCACCCTCCTCGGCCCCACCGAGCACGGCGGCGCGGGCCAGGACTGGACCACCGCCTACCGGGTCGTCCGCGAGATCGCCAAGGCCGACGGCTCCATCGGACAGCTCCTCGGCTACCACTACCTGTGGTTCTGGGCCGCCCGCCTGGTCGGCACCCGCGAGCAGTGGGAGCACGTGGAGGCCGAGGCCTCCCGCAACCGCTGGTTCTTCGGCGGCGCGGTCAACCCGCGCGACCAGGACGTGGTCGTCACCGAGGACGGCGACGACCTCGTCTACACCGGCCGCAAGACCTTCTCCACCGGCAGCAAGGTCTCCGACGTCACCGTCCTCGAAGGCGTCCTGGAAGGCACCGACCAGCACATCTTCGCCATCGTGCCCTCCGACTCGGCGGGCCTCACCTTCCACGACGACTGGGACAACATCGGCCAGCGCCTCACCGAGAGCGGCGGCGTCACCCTCGACGGCGTCCGCACCCCGTGGTCGAGCGCCGCCGGATACGTCGACAAGGTGTTCCAGCCCCGCGTCTACAACACCCTCAACGTCCCCACCATCCAGTTGGTCTTCGTCAACTTCTACCTCGGCATCGCGGGCGGCGCGCTCGAGACGGCGGCCACCTACACCCGGGAGAAGTCCCGCTCCTGGCTGCACGGCGGTTTCGAGCGCGCGGTCGACGAGCCCTACGTCATCGACACCTACGGCGACCTCACCGCCAAGCTCTGGGCGGCCGAGGCCCTCGCCGACGCCGTCGCCGCCGAGGGGCAGAAGCTGCACGACGACCCCGACGCGGTCACCGAGGAGGCACGCGGCGACTTCGAGGTCCGGGTCGCCGCCGTCAAGGCCCGCGCCACCGACGTGGCCCTGGAGATCACCAACCGGATCTTCGAGGTGACGGGTGCCCGCTCCACGGCCACCTCGGAGGGCCTGGACCGGTTCTGGCGCAACGTCCGCACGCACACCCTGCACGACCCGGTCGCCTACAAGCGGCGCGAGGTCGGCCGGTGGGTCCTCGAAGGAGAACTGCCCGAACCCACCTGGTACTCCTGACCGTCCCGCGGGGCGCCCCCTCCTGAACCGGGGGCGCCCCTCCTCCCGAAAGAGGACCCCATGGCCACCGTCCTGTCCGTCTCCGGCAGTCCCTCCGCCTCCTCGCGCACCAACCGGCTGCTGCGCCACCTCGACCGGCGCCTCGCAGCCCAGGGCCACGAGGTGATCCCGCTCGACGTCCGCACGATCCCCGCCGAGGCCCTCCTCGGCGCCGACTTCACCCACCCGGCCATCGTCGAGGCCACCGAGCTGTTCGCGCGCGCCGACGGGGTCGTCGTCGGCACCCCCGTCTACAAGGCGTCGTACTCCGGAGTCCTCAAGGCACTCCTGGACCTGCTCCCGCAGTACGCCCTGGCCGGCAAGACCGTGCTGCCGCTGGCCACCGGCGGCTCCACCGCCCACGTCCTCGCCATCGACTACGCCCTGCGCCCCGTCCTCAGCTCCATGGGCGCAGCCCACATCGTGCAGGGCTGGTTCACCCTCGACAAGGACATCACCGTGCACGAGGACGGCGCGCTGAGCGTGGCGCCGGTGGCGACCGAGGCCCTCGCCCAGGTCGTCGACCAGTTCTCGACCGCGCTGGGAAGGCGCCCGGTCCTGGCGGCGGCGGGCTGAGGAACATGACCGCCCATGTGATCGCGGACGACGCGGAGGCCCTCGCGGTCGCCGCGTCGCTCGCCGGGGAGTTCCGCGCCGGCGCCTCCGCCAGGGACGCCGAACGCCGGCTGCCGCGCGCGGAACTGGACCGCCTCTCCGCGTCGGGTCTGCTCGCCGTCACCGTCCCCGCCGAACACGGGGGAGCGGACGTGAGCGCGTCCACCCTCGCCGAGATCTTCCGGCTGCTCGGCGCCGCCGACGCGAGCCTCGCCCAGATCCCGCAGAGCCACTTCGTGTACGCCAACGTGATCCGCCGTCAGGGCACCGAGGAGCAGCGGAAGTTCTTCTTCGCCGAACTGCTCGCCGGCCGCCGCTTCGGCAACGCGCAGTCGGAAGCGGGCACCAGGCACGTCCAGGACATCCGCACCCGCCTGCACCCGCGCCCGGACGGCTCCTACCGCCTCGACGGCGTCAAGCACTACAGCACCGGCGCCCTGTTCGCCGACTGGATCCCGGTGCTGGCCCGCGCCGAGGACGACA
The DNA here is from genome assembly GCF_044756385.1 of Streptomyces sp. NPDC091972. Classification (NCBI taxonomy): domain Bacteria; kingdom Bacillati; phylum Actinomycetota; class Actinomycetes; order Kitasatosporales; family Streptomycetaceae; genus Streptomyces; species Streptomyces sp. NPDC091972. Next base: position 632,625 of record NZ_JBIVSV010000003.1, read on the forward strand.
AGCTGCACGTCGCCTACGTCCCCCGGGACGCCCCCGGGGTCACGGTGATCGACGACTGGGACGGACTCGGCCAGCGCACGACCGCCAGCGGCACCGTCCGGCTCGAAGGCGTCGAGGTCCCCGCCGACCGGGTCCTGCCCCACCACCTCACCTTCGAGGGGCCCCAACTTCACGGAGCCGTGGCCCAGTTGCTGCACGCGGCCATCGACACCGGGATCGCCGGGGGCGCGCTCGCGGAGGCGGCGGAGTTCGTCCGGACGAAGAGCCGGCCCTGGTTCGAGAGCGGAGCGGACACGGCGGCCGAGGACCCCCTGCTGATCCAGCGCTTCGGTGAACTCGCCGTCCAGCTGAGGGCGTCCGAGGCACTGCTGAAGGAGGCGGCCCGAGCCGTCGACGCGGCCCGATCCGACCTCACCGACGACTCGGCGGCCGAGGCGTCCGTCGCCGTGGCCGCGGCCAAGGTGCAGGCCGCCCAGGCGGCGGTCGACGTGGCGAGCGCCCTGTTCGAGGTGTCCGGTACCCGATCGGCCCTCAACTCCCTCAATCTACACCGGCATTGGCGCGACGCCCGTACCCACACCCTGCACGACCCGACCCGCTGGAAGATCCAGCACATCGGCCGTTACGTGCTCAACGGCACCCGGCCGCCCCGCCACGGCCTCCTCTAGAGACACCCGAACGGAGACCCCACGTGTCCCTCACCTTTCACTGGTTCCTGCCCACCAACGGCGACAGCCGCCATGTCGTGGGCGGCGGTCACGGCACGCCCGCCACCGTCTCCGGACGGGACCGGCCGCCGACGGTCGGCTACCTCAGCCAGATCGCCCGCGCGGCCGAGGACCTGGGCTTCGAGGGGGCGCTCACCCCCACCGGCGCCTGGTGCGAGGACGCGTGGCTGACCACCGCGATGGTCAGCCGGCACACCGAACGCCTGAAGTTCCTGGTCGCCTTCCGGCCCGGCTTCGTCTCCCCGACGCTCGCCGCGCAGATGGCGTCCACCTTCCAGCGGCACAGCGGGGGACGGCTGCTGCTCAACGTGGTCACCGGCGGGGAGAGCCACGAACAGCGGGCCTACGGGGACTTCCTCGACAAGGACGCCCGGTACCGCCGTACCGGTGAATTCCTGGAGGTCGTACGGGGGTTGTGGGAGGGCAAGACCGTCGACCTGCACGGCGAGCACCTCCAGGTCGAGGACGCGAAGCTGGCCCGCGTGCCCGACCCGGTGCCCGAGGTCTACTTCGGCGGGTCCTCGCCCGCCGCCGGGGAGGTCGCCGCCCGGTACGCCGACGTGTACCTCACCTGGGGCGAACCGCCCGCGCAGGTCGCCGAGAAGATCGCCTGGATCCGCGGCCTGGCGGCCGGGCAGGGCCGCACCCTGCGCTTCGGGATACGGCTGCACGTCATCACCCGGGACACCTCCGAGCAGGCCTGGGCCGAGGCCGACCGCCTCCTGGCGGGCTTCGACCCCGAGACGGTCAGGTCGGTGCAGGCCGGGCTCGCCCGCAGCGAGTCGGAGGGGCAGCAGCGGATGCTCGCCCTGCACGGCGGCGGCAGCCGCGACGGACTGGAGATCCACCCCAACCTGTGGGCCGGCATCGGCCTGGTGCGCGGCGGCGCGGGCACCGCGCTGGTCGGCAGCCATGACGAGGTGGCCGAGCGGATCAAGGAGTACCACGCCCTCGGCATCGACGAGTTCGTGCTCTCCGGCTACCCGCACCTGGAGGAGGCGTACTGGTTCGGCGAGGGCGTCCTGCCGCGGCTCGCCGCCCAGGGCCTGTGGCAGCACCCCTTCGGCACACAGGCGGTGCCTTCGGCGCAGGTGCCGTTCGCGAGCTGAAGGCCACAGCCGTGGCGTTCGCGGGCTCTGAGCGGGAGGTGAACCGGAGGGGCGGGGTCGTGGGGTCGGCCGGATGCGCGAGATCGTTCGGGAAGGGACCGCCGGTATAGCTGTGCGGAGACGGACGAGCGGCTGTTCCAGCCGGCCGCCGACCAGCCGGGTTTCCTCGGGGCCGACTCCGCGCACGGGGCGAACGGTCCGGGGATCACGGTGTCGTACTGGCGGGTCGAGGAGTCGATCACGGCCTGGTAGGAGCACGCGGAGCACACCCTGGCCCGGGTACGGGGACGCGAGCGGTGGTACGCCTCCTTCGCACCGCACGTGACCAGGGTCGAGCGCGCCCACAGGTTCACCCGTCCGCCCGAGGACCGTCCCGCAACCCTTGACCGGGACCTTTCCCAGCGGCTCCGTGAGGTGCGCCGGCGCAGTCGCGGAGAGCCCGGCCGTGACCCGGTCGCCCCGGCCGTCCCGCGCGTCGGTCATCTCGTCCGGGAGGGCCCCCGCACACCCCCCGCCCGCCCTCGTCGGCCTCCCGCCTAGATCTGCGCCAAGGCGTCCAGATGCGCGCGGCGGACGTCGTTCGTCTGGCCCTGCACCAGCAGGAACATCCCCTCCCGGAACAGCCGTTGGGCCGTGCCGCCGAGCCCCATGGCCCGGCCGCCGCCGGCCACCACGGCCGCGGTCGTGGCGGCGCGCATCAGGTCGTACGACCGTGTCTTGAGCGCGAGTCGTTCGGGGACGCGCTCGTAGGGGACGGGGTGCTCGGCGAGGTCGTACACCTGCCCGCGTACCTCGTCGAGACGTTCGCGAAGAGCACTCGCCGTATCGGACTCCCCGGCCTCCTCCAGCACGTGGAGCGCCGCGTACGCCACCCCGAAGACGGCGGGGGAGGCGTTGGTGCTGCGGGGCCGGTCCAGCAGGGCGAACTTCTCCTGCGGGGTACGCAGCACCACCGCGTCCCCGGGCAGCCACAGCCCGTCCAGTTCCAGCGAGACCGTGCGGGCCGCGGAGAGCGCCGCGAGCCGCATCGGATCCGACGCCCGCAGTCCCGGCTGCTCGTGCGCCCCGGTGAACGCGAACACCACCTCGTCCGCCTCACTCACCCCGGCCAGCAGCATCACGTCGTTCAGGCCCCAGCCCGTGTACCAGGGCACCCTGCCGTGGAACCGCCAGCCGCCCCGTTCCGGCGTTGCCCGCACCGGCACCCGGGGGAAGGCACGGACGTGCGCGTAGGCGATCCCGGCCAGCGACTCACCGGTCGAGAGCGGCCCGAGCAGCCGCTCCCGCACCGGCGCGCCGGACTGCGCGAGCATGCGTACCGGCGTGTGGTGCTGCGTCTGCACGAACCAGGTCGAGCAGCAAGCCCCGGCGAGGATCTCCTGGACCTCCCGCGCCACCGCGTCGGGGGCGTCCGCGCCGCCGTACTCCCTCGGCGCGCTCACCCCGAGAAGACCCGAGCTCCTGATCGCGTCGAGGTGCCCCACCGGTACGCCCTCCTGGTCGACGCGCGCCGCGTGCGGGGCGAGGAGGCCGTCCGCGAGGGCACGGGCGGTGGCGAGCAGCGGATGCCGGGTGGTGGTCATGCACAGGATTCTGCCGATCCCGTCGCGCGCGGTGTCGATCCGGGGGTGTGCCGTTCGTGTAGGAGGTGAGACACACTCACAGGAGGAGATGGACATGCAGTACTACCTGCTCAACGTCATGCAGCCCGGCTGGGACGAACTGCCCGCCCCCGAGGTGTTGGCCGAGATCGGCGAGCGGCTCGACGTCTTCCACCGGGAGCTCCGGGAGGCCGGGGCCTGGGTCTTCGCCGGAGGACTGCACAGTCCCGACTCCTCGACCGTGCTGCGGCCCCGCGACGGGGACGTGCTGATCACCGACGGGCCGTACGCCGAGGGGAAGGAACAACTCGGCGGCATCTGCATCGTGAAGGCACCCGACCTGGACGCGGCCCTGGAGTGGGGGCGCAAGGCGGCGCTGGCCACCACCCTGCCCATCGAGGTGCGCCCCTTCCAGCACGAGTCCGAGGACTGACGGACTTGGACGTCGAAGGCGTCTTCCGCGAGGAGTACGGTCGCGCGGTCGCCGTCCTCGTCCGCTTCCTCGGCGACATCGACCTCGCCGAGGAAGCGGTCCAGGACGCCTTCGCCACGGCCGTGCGGCGCTGGCCGGAGACCGGTGTGCCGCCCAGTCCGGCCGGCTGGATCATCACCACCGCGCGCAACCGCGCGATCGACCGGCTGCGCCGAGAGTCCACCCGGGCGGCCCGCCACGCCGAGGCCGCCCTGCTGCACGCCCCCGACGCACCGCCCGAGGAGGGCCCCGTGCGCGACGACCGGCTCCGCCTGATCTTCACCTGCTGCCATCCCGCGCTCGCGCCCCAGGCCCGGGTCGCCCTCACCCTCCGGCTGCTCGGCGGCCTGACCACCGCGCAGATCGCCCGCGCCTTCCTGGTCCCCGAGCCGACGATGGCCCAGCGCCTCGTCCGCGCCAAGGCCAAGATCCGCGACGCCCGCATCCCCTACCGCGTCCCCCGCGACGCCGACCTCCCCGACCGGCTCAACGGGGTGCTCGCCGTCGTCTACCTCATCTTCAACGAGGGCTACGGCGGTGCCCCCGAACTGTGCGCCGAGGCCGTACGGCTGGGCCGGCTGCTGACCGAGCTGATGCCGGACGAGCCCGAGGCCACCGGTCTGCTCGCGCTGATGCTGCTCGTCGAGTCCCGCCGGGCCACCCGCACGGACGCCGACGGCGCTCTCGTACCGCTGTCCGAGCAGGACCCGGCCCGCTGGGACCGCGCTCTCGTCGCCGAGGGGCAGTCACTCGTCCGGCGGTGCCTGCGCCGGAACCGGCCGGGGCCGTACCAGATCCAGGCCGCCGTCCAGGCCGTCCACAGCGACGCGCCCACCGACTGGGAGCAGGTCCGCACGCTGTACGACCAGCTCATGACGGTGGCGCCGAGCCCCGTCGTGGCCCTCAACCGCGCGGTCGCCGTGGCCGAGACCGAGGGACCCGCGCGGGCCCTCGCCCTGGTGGACGACCTGGACCTCGACGGCTACCACGTCCTGCACGCCGTCCGGGCCGACCTGCTGCGCCGCCTCGGACGGGTCACGGAGGCCGCGGACGCCTACGCGAAGGCCGCGGAGCTCACCGGGAACCCGGCGGAGCGCGCCTATCTCGAACGCCGCCGCCGCTCGCTGTGACCTCGCCGCGGAAGGTGCCGAGGGCGGCCGGGAATGTGCCCGGCCGGAAAAAGGTTGCAATATACATCTGACTGTCGAGACCCAGGCCGCAAGGCCCGCGCACCCCAGCGAGGCACCCGTGAACCACCCCGCCCCCGAGCAGCCCGCCGACGTCGTCGCCCGACTGCGTGCCACCTTCCGCAGCGGACGCACCAGGCCCGTCGAGTGGCGTACGACCCAGTTGCGCCGCCTGCGCGAGATGCTCACGGAGAACGGCACCGACCTGGCCGCCGCCCTCCACGCCGACCTGGGCAAGAGTTCCACCGAGGCCTTCCGCACCGAGATCGACTTCACGATCCGCGAGATCGACCACACCCTGGACCACCTCACCGACTGGCTGCGCCCCGAGTCCGCCGCCGTCCCGGCCCACCTCGGCGCCGACGCGACCGCCTGGACCCGGTTCGACCCGCTAGGCGTGGTCCTCGTCATCGCGCCCTGGAACTACCCGGCCCAGCTGCTGCTCGCCCCGGTGGTCGGCGCCCTCGCCGCGGGCAACGCGGTGGTGGCCAAGCCCAGCGAACTCGCCCCGGCCACCTCCGCCGCCGTGGCCCGGCTGCTGCCCGCCTACCTGGACCCGGACGCCGTCGCCGTCGTCGAGGGCGGCATCCCGGAGACCACCGCCCTGCTGGCCGAGCGCTTCGACCACATCTTCTACACCGGCAACGGCACCGTCGGCCGTGTCGTCCTGCGTGCCGCCGCCGAGCACCTCACCCCGGTCACCCTCGAACTGGGCGGCAAGTCCCCGGCGTTCGTCGACCGCGACGCCGACCTCACCGTGGTGGCCGACCGTCTGGCCCGCGGCAAGTTCCTCAACGCCGGCCAGACCTGTGTCGCCCCCGACTACGTCCTCACCGACCCGGAGACCGCGGCCGCCCTGGAGCCGCTCCTCGAGAACGCCGTCGACACGCTGTACGGCACCGACCCCGCCGACTCCGGCGAGTACGGCCGCATCATCAACGAACGGCACTTCGACCGGCTCACCGCGCTCCTCGACTCGGGGCGCACGGTCGTGGGCGGCACGAGCGACCGTGCCGGCAAGTACATCGCGCCCACCGTCCTCGCCGACGTCGACCCCGGTTCCCCGGTGATGCGGGAGGAGATCTTCGGCCCGATCCTGCCGATCGTCACCGTGCCCGGACTGGACGCCGCCATCGACTTCGTCAACGACCGGGACAAGCCCCTCGCGCTGTACGTCTTCACCGACTCCGACACGACCCGCGACCGCTTCGCCGAGGAGACCTCCTCCGGCGGCCTCGGCCTCGGGCTGCCCCTGGCCCACCTCACCGTCTCCGACCTGCCGTTCGGCGGAGTCGGGGAGAGCGGCATGGGCAACTACCACGGCCGCTGGTCCATCGAGACGTTCAGCCACCGCAAGGCGGTCCTGGAGAAGCCGCTCGGCTAGGCGCCGCACGTGGCGCGCTTCGAGGCGCGGTCCGGCAGGCCGGTGGACCTGCTGGGCCATCAGCGCGGTTTCCCACCCGGTGGGCCGACGGGACCGCCGCTTGCTTCTAGTCTCGATGCCGACGACCGGAGCACCACGGCGCACTGCCTGTGCGGAAGACGGGGGAGCACCGATGCACGACCGGGCGATGCCGACCGCCTCGGCGCCCCCGACCGCGGCCCACCGGGGCAACGGCTTCCTCGGCATGCCCTTCTCCGAGGACCGGCTCGTCGCACCGCTGCGCCGGGCCGCCGTCCCCGCCCACCACGCACGGGGCGACGTCGCCTGCAGCTGTCTCGGCCGCGCCTGCCGTGATGTGCGCCGGACAGCCAACCGGATCTCCCGCGCCGTGACCACCGCACGGACCGGCCCGGCCCGACCGGGAGGCGTGCAGTTCTCCGGCTTCTACGACACCCCGGCCCACCGAGCCGCCTCCGGGCGTGTCAGCCGCCCACACGAGGAGCAGCGCCCGCTCCACACCACCCGCACCTTCAGGCGCACCGGCGTCCTGCGCGCCACGTTGTCCGCCGACCGGACCCCGACCGCCGACCCGCCCGAGCCATGACCCCCGGGCCGGGCTCGTCGGAACGGTTCCGGCAAGCTCGGTGGCCGACAGAACATCCGTAACCCCGCATGGAGTTGACGTCATGAACGACAAGCTCACCGTGAGCGTCCTGGGCACCGGCATCATGGGTGCCGCGATGGCCCGCAACCTCGCCCGTGCCGGACACACCGTCCGCGCCTGGAACCGCAGCCCGGACAAGGCACGGCCGCTCGCCGCGGACGGCGTCGACATCGCCGACAGCCCCGCCGCGGCAGTGCGCGACGCCGACGTCGTCCTGACCATGCTGTACGACGGTCCCGCGACCCTGGACGTCATGCGCCGGGCCGCCGAGGGGCTGCGCCCGGGCGCCGCCTGGGTGCAGTCGACCACCGCCGGCATCGAGGCGATCGGCGACCTGGCCGCCTTCGCCCGCGAGCACCGGCTGGTCTTCTTCGACGCGCCCGTCCTGGGCACCCGGCAGCCCGCCGAGGCCGGTCAGCTCCTGGTCCTCGCGGCCGGACCCGTCGACGGACGCGATGCCGTCACTCCCGTGTTCGACGCGGTCGGCGCCCGCACGGTGTGGACCGGCGAGGACGGCGCCGAAGGCAGCGCCACCCGGCTCAAGCTGGTCGCCAACAGCTGGGTGCTCGCCGTGACCAACGCGGCCGGCGAGGCCCTCGCCCTCGCGAAGGCCCTCGGCGTGGACCCGCAGGGCTTCTTCGACGCCATCGACGGCGGCCCCCTCGACATGGGCTACCTGCGGGCCAAGGCGGGCCTGGTCCTCGACGACCGGTTGTCCCCGGCCCAGTTCGCGGTGTCCACCGCCGCGAAGGACGCGCGGCTCATCGTGGAGGCCGGCGAGCGGAGCGGAGTCCGCCTGGACGTGGCCGCCGCCAGTGCCGAGCGCTTCGAGCGGGCCGCGGCCCAGGGGCACGGCGACGAGGACATGGCCGCCGCCTATTTCGCGAGCTTCGACGAGAAGGCCTGAGGCCGAGAGCGGACACCTGACCCAAGAGACCACAACGCCCGACCCCGAGGAGGACCCCCCATGTCCAAGCCCCCGCTGCCGCCCGAGGCCGTCGAACTGCTGCGCCGCCCCAACCCCTGTGTGATGGCCACCCTGCGCTCCGACGGAGCACCGGTGTCGACCCCGACCTGGTACCTCTGGGAGGACGGCCGTGTCCTGATCAACCTGGACGAGGGCCGGGTCCGGCTCAAGCACCTGCGCCGCGATCCGCGGGTGACCCTCACCGTCCTCGCCGGCGACGACTGGTACACGCACATCACGCTCATCGGCCGCGTGACCGAGACGTACGAGGACACGGACCTCACCGACATCGACCGCCTCTCCACCCACTACGGCGGCCGCCCCTACCCGAACCGGGTCCGGGGCCGCGTGAGCGCCTGGATCGAGGTCGAGCGCTGGCACGGCTGGGGCGAGATGAAGGACAACGACCAGGCCTCGGGCTGACGGCATGTCCGGAGGGGGCAGGGGCGCCGACCGGGCCGCTCCTGCCCCCGGCGCGTCAGGTGTCGCTGCTCAGGGGGTGACTGAAGCCCTGGCCGGAGATGAGCCGCGCTCCCTCGGCGAGTTCCGTGGCGAACCGCTCGACGGCCTCGTAGGGGAAGCGGTGGCTGGGGCCGCTCAGGGAGAGGGAGGCGACGACCCGGCCCGTGCGGCCGGTGACCGGGACCGCCACGGCGGTGAGCCCCTCGTCGAACTCACTGCTGCTGACGGCATAGCCGCGCTCCGCGGCCTCCGCGGCCCAGGCCCCGAGCCGGCCGGCGTGCTCCTCGCCCTGCGGGGACGCGGCCGCCACCCGGCGCAGGAACGCCTCGGAGGCGTCCCGCAGCAGGATCTTGGAGGAGGCGCCGGCCCACAGCGGCTGCTCGTCACCGACGTCGACGACATGGCGCAGCGGGTGCGGGCTCTCCTCGTGGGCGACACAGATGCGGTGGACACCCCGGGCGACGAACAGGTTGACCGTCTCGCCCAGCCGGTCCGCGAGATCGCGCATGACCTTCCGGGTCTCCTGCGGCACCTCCCACTGGCCGCGGGCGAGATAGGCCCAGCGCCACAGGGCGGGCCCCGCGCTGTAGCCGGCCGGGTGCGAGGCCAGCAGGCCGGTGTCCTCCAGGGTCTGCACCAGACGCAGGGCGGTCGTCTTGGCGAGCCCGGTCGCGCCGGTGATCTCCCGCAGGGTGATCACCGGGCGGTCCTCGGTGAGCAGGGTGAGGATGTCGAAGGCCCGCCGCACACTGCGCACCCCGCCCGCCTGTTGGTCCGCCTCGCCCTCGGCCCGCGTCCGTCCGTCGCTCACCCGCTGCCTCCCCATACGTTGCCCGCGGCACTCGACCGCCGCTGCCTCCGACCGTAGCCCGCTCTGCGGACCGGGCAAACCGTGACACCGAACAAATGGTTGTCCCATGCGTGCCGATGAACGGTTTCCAAGTTCCGTACAGCGGACCGACCAGACCGACTCTTCCGTAGCCTCCCCGCCCAGCGCCCTTGCTCGACGCGTCGACCGTACCTAGGCTGACCGCACAGTGGATCGTTCGGACCGCCTGGTGGTCGCCAGGAGTCTCCATGAAAGCAGCAGTGCTCGCGACACCGGCACGGATCCGGTCTGAACGCGGAAAGACCTGGATCGACCTCGGGAGGGACCATGCGTGACACCTCGGGAGAAGGCCCCCGCAAGTCCTCGGGAGCGAGCCTGCGGAAGTCCATCGCCACCGTCTGCCTCAGCGGCACCCTCACCGAAAAGCTGACAGCGGCCTCGCGGGCCGGCTTCGACGGCGTCGAGATCTTCGAGAACGACCTCCTGGCGAGCCCGCTCGCTCCCGAGGAGATCGCCGCCCGCACCACCGACCTGGGCCTGCGCATCGACCTTTACCAGCCGATGCGGGACATCGAGGCCGTTCCCGAGGAGCTGTTCGCCCGCAATCTCAGGCGGGCCCGGCACAAGTTCGAGCTGATGCGCAGGCTCGGCGCCGACACCGTGCTCGTCTGCTCCAGCGTCTCCCCGCACGCCGTGGACGACGACGCCCTCGCGGCGGAGCACCTGAGCCGGCTGGCCGACCTGGCCAGGGAGTCCGGCATCCGCGTCGCCTACGAGGCGCTGGCGTGGGGACGGCACGTCAGCACGTACGACCACGCCTGGCGGATCGTCCGGGCCGCGGACCATCCGGCGCTCGGCACCTGTCTGGACAGCTTCCACATCCTCTCCAGGGGCTCCGACCCCAAGGGCATCGAGGACATCCCCGGCGACAAGATCTTCTTCCTCCAGCTCGCCGACGCCCCGCTGATGGCCATGGACGTCCTCCAGTGGAGCCGCCACTACCGCTGCTTCCCGGGCCAGGGCGGCTTCGACGTCGCCGGACTCCTGCGGCACGTCCTCGCCGCCGGATACGACGGCCCGCTCTCCCTGGAAGTCTTCAACGACGTCTTCCGTCAGGCGGACGCGGGCCGTACGGCGCTGGACGGACTGCGCTCCCTGCTCGCCCTGGAGGAGAACGCCGGAGTCCTGCCGCTCCCGGCCCCGGTGACCCCCTCGGGCGTCGCCTTCGCCGAACTCGCCACCAGTGACCCCGAACCCGTCGGCGAACTCCTCACGGCTCTCGGCTTCACCCGCACCGGCCGCCACCACGGCAAGCCGGTCGACCTGTGGGAGCAGGGCGAGGCCCGGGTCCTGGTCAACACCGCGACCGCAGGCCGCCGTACCGACACCACCCTGGCCGCCGTGGGCCTGGAGACGACGGACCCGGCCGCCTCCGCGCGGCGGGCGGAGGCCCTGCTCGCGCCCGCCCTGCCCAAGCGCCGTGGCGCACAGGACGTCCCGCTGGAGTCGATCGCCGCCCCGGACGGCACCGAAGTCCTGTTCTGCGCGACCGGCCGTCCCGAACTCCCGGACTGGACCGACGACTTCGCCCACACCGCCGAGCCCCCGGCCACGGCCGCCCTCACCATCGACCACCTCGCGCTGACCCAGCCCTGGCACCACTTCGACGAGGCGGTGCTCTTCCACCGCACGGTCCTGGGGCTCAGCCCGCACGACACCGTCGAACTCGCCGACCCCTACGGCCTGTTCCGCAGCCGCGCCCTGTCCGCCTCCTCCCACGGACCCCGGCTGGTCCTCAACCTCGCGCCCACGCCGGAGGAGGACGGCGGGACGCGCGCCCGGCACGTGGCGTTCGCCGTCGACGACATCGTCACCGCGGTCCGCCGCTTCCGGGCGGCCGGGGCGGGGCTGCTGCGCGTCCCGGCGAACTACTACGACGACCTGGAGGCCCGTTTCGACCTCCCCGAGGGGGAGTTGGAGACGTACCGGGAGCTCGGCATCCTCTACGACCGCGACGAGCGCGGCGGCGAGTTCCGGCACTGCTACACGGAGACGGTCGGCCATGTCTTCTTCGAATTCGTGCAGCGCTCGGGCGGCTACGCCGGGTTCGGCGCGGCCAACGCGCCCATCAGGCTGGCCGCACAGCGGAGGTAGGAGCCGGGAAGGGACCGAAGGACCCGAGCGACAGGTGTGTCATCATCCGCCGATGACGTACGAAACGATCACCGCGGACGCGGCAGGCACCTGGACACTCGGCGATCTCACCGTCAACCGCGTCGGCTTCGGCGCGATGCGGCTGACCGGCAGCGCGGCCTTCCACCTCGGCAGCCCGAGCGACCGGCAGCGGTCCCTCGCCGTGCTGCGCAGGGCGAGGGAGCTCGGCGTCAACCACATCGACACGGCGGCCTTCTACTTCTCCTCGCTGCGCTCCGCCAACGAGCTCATCAACAGCGCGCTCTCCCCGTACCCCGACGACCTCGTCATCGTCACCAAGGTCGGTCCGTTCCGGAACTACGCGGGGGAGTGGGCGACTTCGGCCCGGCCGGAGGACCTGCGCGGCCATGTCGAGGAGAACCTGCGCCAGTTGGGACGCGACCACCTCGACGTCGTGAACCTGCGGCGGATGCGCCAGGACTCGATCGCCGAGCATTTCGGGGTGCTCGCCGACCTCCGTGAGAAGGGCCTGATCCGGCACCTCGGCGTCTCCGACGTCGAGCCCCGCCACCTCGCCGAGGCGCAGGCGATCGCGCCGGTGGTGTGCGTGCAGAACCGGTTCGGGCTCGGCTCCCGCTCCCCCGGCACCGAGGAGATCCTGCGGATCTGCGGCGAACAGGGCATCGCCTTCGTGCCGTTCTTCGCGAGCGCGGGGGAGGGCGGCCCGCACGGGGCCACCGCCGGTCACGACGAGGAGGTCCTGGCCGTCGCGCGGGCGCACGGGGCGACACCCGCCCAGGTCCGGCTCGCCTGGACCCTCGCACAGGGCCCGCACGTCCTCGCCATCCCCGGCACCGGCAACCCCGACCACCTCACCGAGAACATCGCGGCGGGCGCCCTCCGGCTCACCGACGAGGAACGGGACACGCTCGACTCACTGCATCAGAAGGCCGGTTGACGGGTCACACGATCCACTCGCCGTCCTCCATGACATGCCGCCCGCGCATCTCGTGCACGCCGTTGAGCGCCTGCACGGTGCGCGGACGCACCTGGAAGAAGGCGTAGGAATCGCTGTCCTCGCGCGGATCCCAGCCCGTCCTCGCCCGGAACGCCTCGATCGCCGCGGCCGGCACGTCCTTGCCGCCGTACGTCCGCACGTCCCCGTCGATGAGCACGACGTCCTGGGTGTCCCCGAACGCCAGCCGGGTACGGCCGCCGTCACGCAGATTGCGCCCCGTGGGATTGGTGATCCGCGTGGACACCCAGACGGACTCGCCGTCCCAGACGAACCACAGCGCCACCAGACACGGCAGCCCGTCGGCATCCGCCGAGGCCACCCAGATGTCCTTCTCCCGCTCCAGACGGGCCAGTACGTCATGCTTGCGTTGCTCGGCGCTGCGACTCTCGGCGATCGTCATGCTCCGGACGCTACCGGCCCACCGTCCCCCACCGCCTCGGCCGTCGGCCCTACGACCACGGACCGAACACCCCCGAGTGCCCGACCCACGTCCGGCAGCCCGGCCACATCGTCCTGGCGGGCCGACGGACCCCCTGGACGTACTGACTCGGCCGCCGACGGCCGTGAACGCGTGGCCACGGGCCCTTGGGTGTCTGTCGGCCGGCGGCCACCCACCCCGAGCCGGCGACCGAACGCGGCCTCCGGCAACCCGTCAGGCCCCACGACCGGCAGACGACCTGAGAGCTGTCCGGTGGTCCATCCGCTCGTCGCGAGCCCCGTGTGCCTCCATGGGTCGGCCATGTTGCCGACTCGGCGCGGCTCCACCGGCCGACGGCTCGGCCCCGCCGCCCCCCCGCGTGGGCGTACGTTCCCAACACGCCCCCGGCGACTGCGCATCGGCGTGCGCCAAGCCCTGGGCGCCCGGTGACCCATTCCGCCGCGGTGGAGGCCGACCCGCCTCCGGAGCCCCTGCCGCTCTGTCGTCGCGAGGCGGCCCGCCGACGGATCGGCACCGCCGCCACGCGGCTGGACGCGGTGAGCCGCACCCACCACCCCCGGCAGGTCCGCGCGCCGGACGACCCGCAACCCTCCGTCCGGGCACCCGCACCCCCTCGCCCGGCCCGGCGGCGCCGCTGTCGAACAGACCTACCGGCCGCCCACGCCAGCCGGCGGCGTCAGCACATCCTCGGCACCGCGCGGCCGGAAACGCCGGACCACGCGCACCGCCGGCCGCTGAGCCCGCGCCCTACCCCAGCCGCTCACGCAGGAAGGGCACCGTACGCTCCCAGGCGAGGGAAGCGGACTCGGCGTCGTACGTCGGGCCGCCGGTGTTGAAGAAGGCGTGGTTCGCCGGGTAGAGGCGCAGGTCCGGGGTGATCCCGGACTGTTCGTGGACGGCCTCGCTCAGGGCGTCGAGGCTTTCCGCCGGGATGGTCCGGTCGAGTTCGCCGTAGTGGCCGAGGATCTCCGCCTTCAGGCCGGAGAAGTCCGGCAGCTCGCCCTGGATCACCCCGTAGAACGGCACCGCGGCGCTCACCCGGGGCTCCGCCGCCGCCAGGTACAGCACGAAGCCGCCGCCCATACAGAAGCCGACCGCGCCGACGGTGTCCGAGGTGACCTCGTCCAGCGACAGCAGGTGGTCGACCGCACCGGACAGCAGCTCCACGCCCCGCGAGACCGGCAGCGCCTGCATCATCCGCAGGGCCTCGTCGCTGTCGTGGGCGACATTGCCGCCGTACAGGTCGGGAGCGAGCGCGACGAAGCCCTCGGCGGCCAGCCGGTCGGCGACGTCGGCGATGTGGTCGGTGAGTCCCCACCACTCCTGGATCACGATGACCCCCGGCCCGCTCCCGGACGGCGGCAGCGCCAGATAGCCGTGCGCGGTGGTGCCGCCGCTCGGGAAGGTGACGTTCTGGTGGGCGGGTGCTGCGGTCGACTTCGGCAGTTCGGCCATGGTGCTCGACTCCTGTGCGGTCCGGTGTACGAGGGCGCCGGAGCCGTGACCCCGGCGGTGATCACCAGCCTGCCACGAGCCGCGCGGACCGCCGACCCGAGGCCCACGGGACCGGACTGGCGCCACCTGAGTTTTACGTATAACCTCTCCCGTCAACCACCCCTCCCGAGAGGTTCCGATGAGACGCGTCGCCCTGGTCACCCTCGTCGTCGACGACTACGACGAGGCGATCCGCTTCTACACCGAGGCCCTCGGCTTCCGTCTCGTCGAGGACGCCCCGCGCCCCGACGGCTCCCGCTGGGTCGTCGTGCGGCCGGACGAGCGCGAGGGCGGTACCGACCTGCTGCTCGCCCGCGCCAAGGACGAGGCCCAGCAGGACCGGGTGGGGAACCAGACCGGCGGTCGCGTCGGTTTCTTCCTGCACACCGACGACTTCGCCCGCGACCACGCCCGCATGCTCGCCGCGGGTGTGACCTTCCTTGAGGAGCCCCGCCACGAGCCCTACGGCTCGGTCGCCGTCTTCCAGGACTTGTACGGAAACCGCTGGGACCTGCTCCAGCCCGCCGACTGACCTCCCTCCCGCCATTCCGCCGGACGTTCGAAGAAAGACCCCGTCATGACCGCTACGCGCGTAGACTCCGACCTGATCCGCCGCCTTCCCAAGGCGGTCCTGCACGACCACCTCGACGGCGGCCTGCGCCCCGCCACCGTCGTGGAGCTCGCGGCGGAGGTCGGCCACACCCTGCCCAGCACCGACCCGGACGAGCTCGCCGCCTGGTACTTCGACGCCGCCAACTCCGGTGACCTGGTGCGCTACATAGCCACCTTCGAGCACACCCTCGCCGTCATGCAGACCCGCGAGGGCCTGCTGCGCACGGCCGAGGAGTACGTCCTCGACCTGGCCGCCGACGGGGTCGTGTACGGCGAGGTGCGCTACGCCCCCGAGCTGAACACCAACGGCGGGCTGACCATGGCCGAGGTCGTCGAGACCGTCCAGGAGGGTCTGGCCGCCGGCATGGCGAAGGCCGCCGCCGCGGGCACCCCGGTGCGCGTCGGCACCCTGCTGTGCGGGATGCGGATGTTCGACCGGGTGCGCGAGGCCGCCGACCTGGCCGTGGCCTTCCGGGACGCCGGTGTCGTCGGCTTCGACATCGCCGGCGCCGAGGACGGCTTCCCGGCCGCCGACCACCGGGACGCCTTCGAGCACCTGCGCCGCGAGAACGTCCCCTTCACCATCCACGCCGGTGAGGCCCACGGCCTGCCCAGCATCCACCAGGCCGTCCAGGTGTGCGGAGCCCAGCGGATCGGCCACGGTGTGCGGATCACCGAGGACATCCCCGACCTCGCCGCCGGCAAGCTCGGCCGGCTCGCGGGCTGGGTCCGGGACCGCCGTATCGCCCTGGAGATGTGCCCGACGTCCAATCTCCAGACCGGCGCGGCCGACTCGATCGCCGACCACCCGATCACGGCCTTGAAGGACCTGGGCTTCAGGGTCACCCTCAACACCGACAACCGGCTGGTGTCGGGGACGACCATGACCCGTGAGATGTCGCTGATGGTCGAGGAGGCGGGCTGGACGGTCGAGGACCTGCGCACGGTCACGGTGAACGCGCTCAAGAGCGCCTTCATCCCGTTCGACGAGCGCAGGGCCCTCATCGAGGACGTCGTCCTGCCGGGCTACGCGCTCTGAAGCAGCCCCCGCAGATAGGCGGCCTGTCCGACGTGCTGGAGATCGTCGGACAGGACGCTGACCAGCCGCACTCCCAGGGTGACCGGCGGGTCCCAGTTCTCGTCCACCACCCGCTCCAGGTCGGCGGCGCTCAGCCCGCGCAGGGCTTCCAGGCTCTGGGCGTGCACGGCGTCGTAGTAACCGGTCAGCAGGTCCGCGGAGTCGACCCGCACCTTGGCGACCTGCGCGGAGGTGTGGCCGTAGCCGATGTCGCGCGGCTTCAGGTCGAGGCCGAACCGTTTCTCCCAGTCCTGGGTCAGCCACACCTGGTCGAGGCCGAAGGCGCCGGCCACGTGGTCGTCCTGGACGCGGGCGAGGTGCCAGACCAGCCACGCCACGGAGTTGGCGTCGGGTCCGGGACGGTGGTTGAGGTCGTCGGGGCCCAGGCCCTCGACGACGGCGTGGACTTCTTCCTGGATGCGGCCGAAACCGTCGATGAGGATGTCCTTTGCATGCATGACATCCACCATCGCGCATCGCGCCGCGTCACGCGCCGGATTCCGGCCCGGAGGCACGCTTCGGAACCGGCCCCGCGGTCACGCGTCGGGAATCCAGCTCCCGTGGAAGCCCAGCGGCACCCGTCCCGGCAGATGGATCCGGGCCACCGGCTCGCCCGTGAAGTCCTGGGCCGCGAGGATCAGCAGGTCCGAGGCGCCGCGCTCGGGGTTGTGCACGTACGCGATCGCGTACCCGTCGTCCTCGGCGGCCCTGTCGTCGCAGGGGTCGGACGGCACGAACACGGCCTCGCTCGCCGCCGCGCCCCGGGACAGCCGGTGCACCTGCGAGGTGCCCCGCAGCAGGTCGTGCTTGACGAGCGCGTTGCTGAACGCCCGGTCGGGCGGCGGGTTGCCGTCGACCGCCTGATAGGCCACCGCCATCTCCGCGGCCGCCGCCGAGTACCCGTAGCGGTGCCGGCGTGACACCAGCGCCTCGTTGACGCGCGGGAACTCCTGGGGCCGGTCGTCGAGGGTCCGGGTCCGCACCCGCCCCTGCCGAAGGTCGACCGTCCAGCGGTCCAGACGGGGGGTGCCCGCCCCGTACGGGCCTCCCGATCCGTTGCCCGCCACGAGGAAGGGCGCGTCGAAGTTGGTCATGTCGACGACCAGGTTGTCGCCCTCCTCGTACGCGTTGAGGGTGTGCGAGTAGTACACCGCGTCGACCTCGAACCAGCGGACCGCACCGCCCGCACGCGGCATGACGCCGACCCGCGCCGGATGCCGGTCGTTCCAGACGTAGGGCACGAGGTCACCGCGCTCGGCGCCCGCCATGTCGAAGGTGACCGGCATGTCGAGGACGATCACGTACCGCTCGGTGAGCGCGAAGTCGTGGATCATCGGCGCGTCCGCCACCGGGATGCGCGTGCTGCGCGAGACGCGTCCCCTCGGGTCCACCACGAGATGCCGGACGTGGTCCCAGGTCGGGTAGTAGGCGATCGCGTGCAGCTCGCCGGCGTACGCGTCGAACTTGGTGTGCGCGGTGAACGCGCCCTCCAGGGTGCCCCGGAAGTCGTAGGTGCCCACGGTGTTCAGTTCGTCGTCGAGCTCGTACGGCAGCGGTCCGCTCTCCTGGAGCGCCAGGATCCGCCCCCGGTGGGGGATCACATGGGTGTTGCACGGGAAGTCGTCCGGCGGCACCGGGCCGGGGTAGGGCTCGCCGAGCTTCCTCGCCACCTGGGAGGAGCGCACCCAGCGGTTGCGGTACCACTCGGCGCGGCCCTCGCGCAGCCGGACGCCGTGCACCATGCCGTCGCCGAGCATCCAGTGGTGGGCACGCGGGTCCTCCAGGCCCAGCACGTTGGGGCCGGTGCGCAGGTAGCGACCGTTCAGCTCGCGGGGGACGCGCCCGGTTACCGGCAGGTCGAAGGCGGTCAGCTCCTCGGTGACCGGCTCGAAGGCACCCTCCAGGAACGGGAAGCGGCGCGTGGACGCCGGGTGCGGGGCCGCGGAGGCCGGTTGCGCGCCCGGTCCGGTGCCGATCAGCCCGCCCGCGGCGGCGACCGCCGCGGCGCCGCGCAGGACGTTGCGGCGTGTGGGGTCGGTCGTCCGTGCGGAGTCGGTCGTGCTCGCGGCGTTCGCCGTCCGTGCCGAGTGCGTGGTCCGTGTGGGGTCCGTCATGTTCCCTGCTCCTGACCGCAGTTGTCCTCGCTGACGGTCATGAGTCTGCGGTGCGGGACGGCTCGGGTCAGGAGTGGTGGGCCCCGTCCTGGGGTGTTGCCAGGCCCCCTCTTCGGCGCGGTGGCTCAGGTCTCCAGCAGGGCCATCAGGGCTCGCGCCGCCGGACTGGTGGCCTGCGGGGGCGGCAGCAGGGCGACGGTCTCGTACACGGTCTCCCCGGTGCCCTTGACGGGCAGGGCCGTCAGCGACGGCCGCTTGTGCCGGAAGTGCTGCGGGACGACGGCCACACCGAGGTTCTCGTCCACCAGGTCGAGCAGGCTGTGCACGTCGTTGACCTCCAGCGCGACCGTCCGGCGCACCCCCGCCGCGGCGAAGACGGCGTCGGTGGTGCGGCGCGGCCCCCAGTCCGGGTGGAAGTCGACGAAGACCTCGCCGCCCAGGTCCTCCGGCGTCACGGCCGCACCGGCCGTGGCGAGCGGGTGACTGGGATGGCACAGCACGGTCATCGGCTCACCGGTCAGCGGTACGGCCCGGAGCTGGTCGGTCTCCTCAGGCGTCCCCCGTACGGCGAACGCCAGGTCGAGACGGCCCGCGGCGACCTCCTCGGCGAGCGCGCCCGAGCCCGCCTGGCGCAGACAGATCTCCACGTCCGGATGCTGCCGCCGGAACGAGGCGAGCAGCCCCGCCACATTCACCCCGGCGATGCACTGCTCGGAGCCCAGTGCGAGCATCCCGCGCAGTACGCCCTGCACGGCGGCCACCGCCTCGTGGGCGGAACGCACCTGTGCGAGGATCCGTTCGGCCTCGCCGAGCAGGGCCCGCCCGGCCGGGGTGAGCGTCACCCGGCGGGTGGTCCGTACGAACAGCGGGGTCTGCAGCTCGCGCTCCAGCGCCCGGATGGACGCGGACAGCCCGGACTGGGACACCAGGAGCCGCTCGGCGGCCCGGGTGAAGTGCTGGTCCTCGGCGACCGCCACGAAGTGCTGGAGATGACGCAGTTCCATGATTGAGAAGCCTAGCCGCTCAATTCCATCGGATTCTTCTGTTGGACCAATGCCCCCAGGTCGCGAAAGAGTGGGCAGCGATCGAAGACTTCGGTTCCACCGTGCCAACCCCTCTGGAGTCGCGTTGTACACCGCACACCCCGACCGCTACGCGGAGATGCCCTACCGGCGCACCGGACGCAGCGGCCTGAAGCTTCCCGCGATCTCGCTCGGTCTGTGGCACAACTTCGGCCCGGCGGACCGCACCGTCGACACCCAGCGGGCCATCCTGCGCCGGGCGTTCGACCTCGGTGTCACCCACTTCGACCTCGCCAACAACTACGGTCCGCCGCCCGGCGCCGCCGAGTCCGCGTTCGGGGAGGCCCTCAAGGCCGACCTCGCGGCCTACCGCGACGAGCTGATCATCTCCACCAAGGCCGGCTATCTGATGTGGCCCGGCCCGTACGGCGAGTGGGGCTCCCGCAAGTACCTGCTGTCCTCGCTGGACCAGAGCCTGACCCGGATGGGCCTGGACTACGTCGACATCTTCTACTCGCACCGCCCCGACCCGGACACCCCTCTGGAAGAGACGATGGGTGCCCTGCACACCGCGGTCCAGCAGGGCAAGGCGCTGTACGTCGGCATCTCCAACTACTCGGCCGAGCAGACCCGTGAGGCCGCCCGCATCCTCGGCGAACTCGGCACCCCGCTCCTCATCCACCAGCCGCGCTACTCGATGCTGGACCGCCGCCCCGAGGACGGCGGTCTGCTGGACGCGCTGGACGAGCTCCAGGTCGGCTCGATCGTCTTCTCCCCGCTGGAGCAGGGCCTCCTCACCGGCCGCTACCTCGACGGCATCCCCGAGGACTCCCGCGCGGCGAGCGACAGCCCCTTCCTGAACTCGGACGCGGTCACCGAGGACCTGGTGCGGCGGCTCCGCGAGCTCGACGGCATCGCCAAGGACCGCGGCCAGACCCTGGCCCAGACGGCCCTGGCCTGGGTCCTGCGCGGCGGCCGTGTCACCTCGGCGCTGGTCGGCGCGAGCAGCCCGCAGCAGATCGAGGACAGTGTGGGCACCATCGCCAACCTGGACTTCGACGCGGAGGAACTGGCGAGGATCGACGTGATCGTCAAGGGCTGACCGCCCCGGCCGGCACGGCCGCGCAGCCACAGGAACCGGGCACCGGCCTCAGGCCGGTGCCCGGTCCGCGTCCCGCAGCGATCACCCGGTCCGCTCCTCGATGCGCACGGTCACCGTGTCGCCCACGTCCTTCCCGATCGCCTTACGCACCTCGGCCTTCACGGGCAGCATGTGCGTGCCGTCCCCGAGAGCCATGAAGGAGCTCTGGAAGGGGTGCCCGTCGACCGTCCCGCGGACCTTGACGAGCCCCCGGGTGCCGAAGAACTCCACGGAGGCGGGCCAGCGGACGCAGGTCCAGCCGCCCTTCCCCGGGTTCCTGCTGAGGACCGCGGTGAATTCCGCGTCCACCTTTCCGGTCGTGGCCATGATGTTCTCCCTCGCCGACGGCTTCCTTCTCAGGAGACCTCCGACGGGGTGAGAACTCATCGCGGCCGTCCCTCACGCCCCGGCCGGCACCCGGTCCAGGAAGCCGTGCACGGTCCGGATCCGGTCGTCCTCGGCGAGCGTGACCACATCGGATCCGGCGACGGGCGCCGAGCCGTCGTCCTCGCTGACGAGCTCCCAGGAGAACCGCGCCGTGTCGTGATGGCCGTCGACGGCGCCGATGATCCGGAAGACGAACCCCGGGAACTGCTCGTGGACCGCCGCGATCACCGCGGCGATCCCGTCGTGGCCCACCACCTCGGCGAGGGGGTCGGTGTAGCCGCCGTCCACTGTCCAGGCGGCCGTCACCGCCTTGGCACGTGCCTCCGGCTCACGCGCGTTCCACGCTTCGAAGTAGCGGGCCACGGCACTCTCATAGCGGTCTGTGTTCGCGGGCATGGGAAATCAGCCTCCGTCGAGGTCGTCTGTGCTGGTGGGACCTGCTGCGACAACCCTGCCCGCGGCGCCCGGAACCGTCGATTACTTCCGGGGTCATGGTGTTTGAACGTGTACCCGTCAGATTTCGGCCAGGAAGGGGGGTGAATATGCCAGGAGACTGGCCAAAAAGATGTGGTGACAGTGTTTCAGTAGTGAACATACTCGACTGACAGGTCCTTCACATCGAGCGAAGGACCCGTCACGTACAGCAAGAGCGCGTACCACCACTGAGCCGCACGGAAGCGAGGACCCTGCCGGCAGGCGACTGGAGCAAGCGGGGGAGTGGATCGTGCACGACGAATTCCTGTGCCATGTCACGGGGTACGGCATCTGCGACGGGCGGCGCATCGGCGTCCCCCTCGGAACCTACCGTGCGCCCACCCTCGCCCTCGCCCTGTGGTGGTTACGCGACCGGGCCTCCTGGATCGCCGACCGGCTGGATCCTCAGCCCGAGGCCGAGTACCTGCCGGTGGGTGCCCTCGTCCCGGTCGCCGACACCGTGCTCGACGTGCCCGCGGTGATGCGGGCCTGGTGCACCGATCTGTACCAACAGGAGCTCGTCGCCGACGAGTTGGCGGCCGGCCGGCTGGTCCGGATCGCCGCGAGCGACGACACCACCGAGTACGAACTGCTCGCCGAGTCCGTGGACGCCTTGAGAATCCACCGGATGGCCTCGGCGCTCTTCACGCCGGTCGCCTGAGCCGCCTCGCCGCCGTCCGCTCCCTGTGTGCGGGGTCGCTCCGCCGCGGCCGGCTGCCCTGTTCCCTGGCGCCCGTGGTTGCCCAGCCGCTTGCGGCTTGCCGCAACCCGCCGGCCCTGCCGGAGCCGCGTCGCTGCTGCCCGCTCCCCGTCGCCGGGTTGCCCCGCCGCACCCCGCTTCCGCGGGAGTACGGGTACTGCTTCCCGTTCCTGTCCCCGGAGACCCGCCGCACCCCGCTCCTTCGTGAAACGGCGCCGTCCTCCCCCTCCTGGGCCCTGTGCGCGACCCGAGCCGCCGACCCCACACTCTCCGCCCCGACCCCGCCGCCGGGCGGCCAAAGGGGTGAATCGGTAGAATTCAGGCATGGCGGAGCGGCCGGTCGCACCGACGGCGCCCGAGCTCGTCCTGGAGACCGACACCGGCTCCACGGTGATGAGCCCGGGCCACGACTACCGCGTGGGGCGCGACCCGTTGAGCGACATCGTCCTGGACGACGCCCGGGTCTCGTGGCACCACGCGGTGCTGCGACCCGAGGCCGACCACTGGACCCTCGAGGACGAGAACAGCACCAACGGCACCTACGCCGACGGCCGCCGCGTCCACGAATGGCACGTCGGCCCCGGCAGCATCATCCACTTCGGCAGCCCCTCCGACGGCCCCTGCGCCGTCCTGCTGGGCGTGCCCGCCCCCGAACGCCCCTCGGCGGTCTCGATGCCCGGTCTCACCGGCACCTTCCGCCGGCCCACGGCGGTACGGCCGCTGCCCGCCCGCACGGTCCGCATCGGCCGCGCCGACGACAACGACCTGATCGTCGACGACCTGGTGGTCTCCCGCCACCACGCCGAACTACGCGCCCTGCCCGACGGCAGCTACGAGATCGCCGATCTCGGCAGCCACAACGGCACCTACCTCAACGGCCGGCCCGTCACCAGCGCCCCCATCGGGCCGGGGGACATCGTCGGCATCGGGCACTCGGCGTTCTGCCTCGTCGGCGACACGCTCCAGGAGTACGTCGACACCGGCGAGGTCTCCCTCGACGTCCAGGACCTCACGGTCGCCGTGGACCGCGGCCGCAGGACCCTGCTCGACCACGTGTCCTTCCCGGTGGGGGAGAAGTGCCTGCTCGCGGTCGTCGGCCCCAGCGGCGCGGGCAAGTCCACCCTCCTGAACGCCCTCACCGGGCAGCGCCCCGCCGACCACGGCACCGTCCTCTACGACGGCCGCGACCTCTACCGCGACTACGCCGAACTGCGCCAGCGCATCGGCCTGGTCCCGCAGGACGACATCCTGCACGCCCAGCTCACCGTCCGCAGTGCCCTGTCCTACGCCGCCGAACTGCGCTTCCCGCAGGACACCGCGAAAGCCGAACGCCGGGAACGGGTCGACGAGGTCATCCGCGAACTCGGCCTGGAACAGCGCGCCCGGCAGCCCGTGCACAGCCTCTCCGGCGGACAGCGCAAGCGCGTCAGCGTGGCGCTGGAACTGCTGACCAAACCGTCCCTGCTCTTCCTGGACGAACCGACCTCCGGTCTCGACCCCGGCATGGACCGCTCGGTGATGCACATGCTGCGCGGCCTCGCCGACGACGGCCGCACGGTCATCGTGGTCACCCACAGCGTCCTGAGCCTCGACGTCTGCGACCGCCTCCTCGTCCTCGCCCCCGGCGGCCGGATCGCCTACTACGGCCCGCCCGAGGACGCCCTCGCCTACTTCGGCTTCACCCAGTGGCCCGAGGCCTTCGAAGCGTTCGAACGCGACCAGGACCGCGACTGGGCGGGCGACTTCCACTCCTCGGCCTTCCGGCACCAGTACGTCACCGAGGCCACCGCCCAGCCCCGCACGCCCCGCTCCGAACCGGTCGTCATCGCGCCCCCGCCCCGGCCCCGCAGCCGCGGCGCCCAGCTCGGCACCCTGATCCGCCGCTACACCGCCGCCCTGAGCGCCGACCGCACGTTCCTCGCCATCATGATCGCCCTCCCCTTCGTCATGGGCGCCATGGCCCGGGCCCTCGCGGGCAGTGAGCTCACCCGGGACACCGCGATGAACGCCCTGCTCATCCTGTGCGTCGGCGGTGTGCTCACCGGCGCCGCGAACGCCGTGCGCGAGCTGGTGAAGGAACGGGTCATCTACCGTCGGGAACGGGCCGTGGGCCTGTCCAGATCGGCGTACCTGATGTCCAAGGTCGTGGTGCTGGGCACGATCACCGTCGTGCAGGCGGTGGTGCTGACCCTGGTCGCCCTCCTGGGTGTCGACCTCAACGCTCCGGGTGGCGAGGGCGTGGTGATGCCGCCCCTCGCGGAGATCACCCTCGCGGTCGCCCTGCTGGCGTTCACGGCGATGATGCTCGGCCTGCTCGTGTCCGCGCTGGTCCGCAAGGAGGAGGTGACGATGCCGCTGCTCGTGCTGCTCGCCATCGTCCAGGTCGTGTTCTGCGGCGCCCTGCTCGGACTCGACGGTGTGCCCGGACTGGAGCAGTTCTCCTGGCTGGTGCCCTCGCGCTGGGCGCTCGGCGCGATGGCCGGCACCATCGGCCTCGGGCGGATCGTGCCCGGCGATCTCACCGGCGACCCGCTGTTCGAGCACTCGGCCGGCGTGTGGCTGCTGAACGTCGGCATGCTCGTCGTCCTCTCGGTGCTCTTCGGATTCCTCGTCTCCCGGCTGCTGCGCCGCCACGAACCCGCGGTCATGCGGAAGTAGGCCGCCGATGACGACCCCCGGCTTCCGGCCCAGCCATGTCGTCCCCGGGTGCGGCATGTCCGCCTGGGAGGCCCCCGACCCCGCCCGTCCCACCGTGCCCCTCGACCCCCTCCTGCCGGTCCAGCTCGTCGAGCGGCGCGGCGACTGGGCGCACGTCCTGTGCGCCAACGGCTGGTCGGCGTGGGTCGACGGCCGCCACCTGATCGCCGTACCCCAGGACCCGCCCGCCCCCGACAGCCCGCTCACCCGCGCCGCCGACCCGCGCCCCCTGCTGGCCCGCGCCGACGAGACCCTCGCCCGCTACCGGGCCGCCGTCGAGGAGCTGGCCCGCGGCGGTCTCGACGGGGAGGCCTTCCGCGGCCGCACCCGGGGACTGCGGATCGGGGTGGTCGTCGACGGGGAGGACGTATGGCTGTACGACGCCCAGCACGGACGCTGGGTGTACGCCGACGGGACCCGGCTCGCCACCTACGCCACCGACGACGCGCCCCGCGCGGCCGCCGACGGTCCCGGGCACGCCCCCACCCAGGTGGTGACCCCGGATGGCCCGTGAGACCAGCCTCTTCTCCGGCAGCCCCTCCGAACTGGTCGGCCGGCAGGTCGCGAGCTACCGCATCGAGCAGGAGATCGGGCGGGGCGGCATGGCCGTCGTCTACCGGGCCCGGGACCTGCGTCTGGACCGCACGGTGGCGCTGAAGCTGCTGGCCCCGGAGCTCGCCCGCAACGACACCTTCCGCAAGCGCTTCAGCCACGAGTCCCGGGTGGCCGCCGCGATCGACCACCCGCACATCGTCCCCGTCTTCGAGGCGGGCGAGACGGACGGCGTGCTGTACATCGCCATGCGCTACGTCGCCGGCAGCGACCTGCGTCATCTCCTGGACCGCCAGGGGCCGTTGCCGCTCGCGACCGCGCTGCGGATCGCGGCCCAGGTCGCCTCCGCGCTGGACGCCGCCCACGAGCACGGCCTGGTGCACCGGGACGTGAAGCCGGGCAACATCCTCGTCTCCCGGGGCACCGACAGCGACCATCCCGAACACGTGTACCTCACCGACTTCGGGCTCACGAAGAAGTCCCTCTCGCTGACCGGGTTCACGTCGGTCGGCCAGTTCGTCGGCACCCTGGACTACGTGGCCCCCGAGCAGATCTCCGGCCGCCCGGTCGACGGCCGCTGCGACGTCTACGGCTTCGCCTGCGTGGTGTTCGAGTCCCTCACGGGCCACCCGCCGTTCCGCCGCGACGACGACATGGCCCTGCTCTGGGCCCACCAGTACGACGCCCCGCCCGCGCTCTCCGAGTCCCGCGCGGGACTGCCCACAGCGCTCGACGCGGTGTTCGCCAGGGCGCTCGCGAAGTCCCCCAGCGACCGCCACGACTCCTGCCTCGACTTCGTCGCGGCCCTCCGCTCGACGGCGACGGGCGGCCACCCGCCGACGCAGGTCGCCCTGCGCACCGTGGAACCGCCGGACACCCGGCCCAAGCCCCCGCCGCGCTGGGCGGAGCCGGTGGTCCGGGGGCGGTAGCCGGCCGTGCTCCCGGCCGGGACCCCCGTCAGGTGCCCGCCGGCCCGGTCTCCCCCGCGCGGCGCACGAACCGCGCCGGCAGCGCCCCGAGGAAACCGGTGACCAGGCCCCACAGCGCGCCGAGGGCCACCGCACGCCACAGCTCCGGTTCTAGGAACAGCTGACCGGTCAGGCCGCCGCCCAGGTCTCCGATGCCGAGGACCGACAGGCCGTAGTGGGCGGAGATCCGGCCCATGAGACAGATCATGAGGACCGTCAGGGCGAGCGCGACCGCCAGGTGCACGGCGTGCTGCCAGGCGCGGACGCGGGCGGGGGAGCGGGCCGCCGCCAGGAACGCCACCGAGAGCAGCAGGACCGCCTCGACCACCACCAGCCACCAGACCCGGCCGTCGTGCTCGGCGAGGGTGCGCAGGTTCAGCGTGGCCGTGTCGGAGGAGCGCAGGACCTCGTCCAGGAGGTGCGGCATGGGCAGTCCGAAGGGGCCGTCGACCCGGCCGTTCCAGGTGGCGCCGAGGCCGATGGTCAGGGCGAGCCAGACCAGGTTCGGCATGCCCAGCAGGATCACCGCGAGGGTCTCGGGCGCATGGCCGCGGGTCGCGGCGACGACCAGGGCGATCAGGGTGCCGAGGACGACGTGGGAGAGCAGGAGCACGACCATGGCGTGCGCCGGGGGCCGCACCGGCTCCTGGAGGCGCAGCAGTCGCCCCGGCAGGGGAGCCCGGCGCGAGACCAGCAGGGCCAGCACCAGGACACCGGCCATCCACAACAGGCCGAACAGGAGGGTCCGCGGGACGTCGGCGGTGAAGCCGACCTCGGGGGAGACACCGAACAGATCGCCCAGGTCGTTCAGCGTGTCGTCACCGACGGAGAGCCTGAACTTCTGGCGGGCCGCTGAGGCCAGCGCGAGGAGCGCGAGCAGCCACAGCAGGCCGATGCGGGCGGCCCGTCCGGCGAGTTCCCGGCCGCCGGCGACGGCCCGGTGCCGCAGCGGTCTGAGGAAGCCCGCGCCGGACACCAGCGCTCCGGCCAGGGTGACGGAGAGCGGGATCACGGTGAGTCCGGCCGCGCTGCCGGCGAGGCCCCCCGCACCGCCCGACAGCCTGACCGTGCCGCCGACGGCCGTGACCACGGTCGCCGCCACGACCCGGGGGAACGCGTGGTCCGGAAGGTCGGCCGCCCCCGCCGCCCACAGTCCCAGCGCGGCCACCGCACTCATGACGACCACCGTCAGCAGGACCGTGACCAGGGCCTGAACCCAGCCGTGGCGAGCGACGGCCGCCTGGTCGAAGGGGGGTTGCGGATGCACCCTGCCACGCTAAGCAGCGTGCCGGCGGCCCGCCTGCCGGGAGGTCCGTCCGCGTCCGCTTGCGGGGTGCACGGGACCCGAGCAGACAATGGGTATGTCGCGGAAAAATGCGGCTGTATCGGGGCATTCGGATCGCGCCGCAGGAATCCCGCGTCGGGAAGAAGAACTCGTGAGCGTCGAACCGCCCTCGTCGGGCCGCCCCACCCGCCCGCCCTCCGGCCCGCTGTCGGGCCCCTCGCAGCCGCCCACCGGGCCACCCTCGCAGCCCCCGGGCAGCAGCGGCGGAGCGCCCGCGCCCGAACCCCGCCGCCCCTGGTGGAGGTCGGCGCCCCGGGTCGCGGTGATCGCCGCCGCGGTCGTCGTCGCCGTGGTCCTCGCTGTCGTGTTCACCCGCTCCGGCGGCGGTTCCTCGCCGACCGGCGGCAACGGCGAGGTCTTCCTCCAGGCCGCCGCCAAGACCGGTCCCGAGCCCTTCACCGAGTCGACCGCCAAGGACAGCTCGGTCCCGCCGGTCACCGCCTCTCCGAGCGGCTCCTCCGAACCCGCGAACGCGGTACGGGGTGTGGACGGTGCCGCTCCCGGCCTCTACGGCGGTACCCGCAACGCCTCCAGCTGCGACGTCGAGAAGCAGATCAAGGCCCTGCGGGCGGACCCCGAGAAGAACAGCGTGTTCGCCTCCGTCGCCGGTGTCCGGCCGTCCGGGGTCCCCGCCTTCCTGCGCTCGCTCACCCCGGTCCAGCTGCGCATGGACACCCGCGTCACCAACCACGGCTACCGCGACGGCGCCGCCACCAGCTACCAGGCCGTCCTCCAGGCCGGCACCGCCGTCCTCGTCGACGACCGCGGAGTGCCCCGCACGCGCTGCGCCTGCGGCAACCCGCTGACCCCGCCGGTCGCCCAGCAGACCGCACCGAAGCGCACCGGCGACTCCTGGCCGTCGTACGACCCCTCGAACGTGGTCGTGGTCGCGCCCTCGACGACGGTCATCGACGTCTTCGTGCTCTACGACCCCGACCACCACGACTGGGTCGCCCGGCACCGCGGCGACACCGGCGGCAAGGACCACAAGGCCCACCCGCCGGCCAAGCCCTCCCCGCCGGTGAGCGTGTCACCGCCGACGACGCCGAGCACACCGGCGTCCCCGAAATCCCCGGAGCCCTGCGTCTCCACGTCCTCCGGAGCAACGTCCGGATCGTCGAGTCCGTGCCCGCCGGCCCTGATCGCCCCGTCCTCACCGCCCTCGAGCCCGCCTTCACCGCCGCCGCCCAGCAGTGAATCCCCAGGTGAAAGCAGTGCGCCCGACTCCTCGTCCCCGCAGCCGCCCCTCGTCTCCGACACCACGGAGAGCACCACACAGTCGGCGCCCCTGTCCGGTGCCGCCGTCTCGTGGGCGGTGTGACGCGTCACCTGGACTGCGACGCGCGACTTGGGGTACGAGGACTGGTGCAGCAGCGTCCGGCCAGTCCGGCTTCCGAGAGAGAAACGCATGATCGATCACCTGGACGGGGCAGTGATACCGACTGGTTTCGACGTGCCCGTGGAACCCTTGCGGCGGGCGGCGCACTACACCGGTGAGCCGGGGAGCATCGCCGCGGCGCGCTCGTTCGCCGCGGACTTCCTCGAGCGGCTCCGAACCGAGTGGTGCGCCGACATCGGCGATCGCGCCGAGGAGGAGGTCCTCCTCGTGGTGAGCGAACTCGTCACCAACGCCGACCGGCACAGCAACGGGCCGTACATCCTTGAGCTGGAGGGCACCGACGCCGAGGTCGTGGTCACGGTCTACGACAGCAGTGCGGCCCTGCCCCGCAGATTCCCGCGCGATCCCGAGCGCGTCGGCCGGCACGGTCTGGAGATCGTGCACGTGCTGGCCCGGGAGGTGGCGGCGGAACGCGTACCGGTGGGCAAGCGGGTGCGGGCCGTGCTGGGCTTCGGCGCCAAGGAGTGACGGCTCGTCCCGGCCGCTTCGGTGCCACCGACTGAACTGGTCCGGTCAAAAAGCGGGTGCCGTCCGAGGACGGCACCCGCTTTTCTGTCGCTCTGT
The DNA here is from genome assembly GCF_044756385.1 of Streptomyces sp. NPDC091972. Lineage (NCBI taxonomy): Bacteria > Bacillati > Actinomycetota > Actinomycetes > Kitasatosporales > Streptomycetaceae > Streptomyces > Streptomyces sp. NPDC091972. Next base: position 662,186 of record NZ_JBIVSV010000003.1, read on the forward strand.
ACCTGTCGGGCCGTGTGTGTCAGGCGCAGCCCAGCTCGCCCAGCATGCCCTCGCGCAGCCGCGTGATGATCCGCTTGATCAGCCGGGACACGTGCATCTGCGAGCAGCCGAGGCGCTCGCCGATCTCCGACTGGGTGGCCTCCTCCACGAACCGCATGTGGATGATCTGCCGGTCGCGCTCGCTGAGCTCGGCCATCAGCGGGGCGAGTGACTGGAAGTCCTCGACGAGCCGCAGCCCCTCTTCCTCCACCCCGATGAAGTCGGCGAGCACCGCTTCGCCGCCCTCGGGGCCGTCGCCGGTCAGGGCGGCGTCCAGGGACGAGGAGTTGTAGCCGTTCGAGGCGATCTGCGCCTCGATCACCTCGTTCTCGGAGATGTTCATCAGGGTGGCGAGTTCGGCCACCGTCGGGTCGCGGTCCAGCCGGCTGGCGAGTTCCTCGCGAGCCTTGGCCAGCTCGACGCGCAGCTCCTGGAGGCGCCGCGGAACGTGCACCGCCCAGGTGGTGTCACGGAAGAAACGCTTGATCTCGCCGACGATGTAAGGCAGCGCGAATGACGTGAACTCGACCTCACGGGAGATCTCGAACCGGTCGATCGCCTTGATCAGACCGATCATGCCGGTCTGGACGATGTCCTCCATGTCGTCGCCGCGGCCCCGGAACCTCCCGGCCGCGAAGCGCACGAGCGACATGTTCATCTCAATGAGGGTGTTGCGCGCGTACTGGTACTCGTGCGTCCCCTCCTCGAGCTCGGTGAGGCGCTGGAAGAACTGGCGGGACAGCTCCCGTGCGTCCCGCGGGGCGACGGACCGCGGTTCCTCGACTCCCGGCAGGGGTGTCTCACCCGTCCTGGCCCCGCTGGCGTGCTCGGCGACCTGTGCCTCCGAACGGTTCACGGCGGTGACGGCGGTATGCATTACCTCTCCCACGAAAGTCACGGCTCGACGTCTGCCTCTTCGGCCTGGGTTGTCTCGGGTCCTGCAGATGTGGCCTGCCGTGTACCCGGTTCTCGACAACATATGCCTCCCCGGGCCACCGGCCGAATCCACCGCCCGCAGCTCCCTTCGCCCTGCGCGTACCCGGGGAGTGACGAGACATGCCCACCAAGTTGACCAGTGGCCAAAAATCGTCGTCCTCAAGGGCCGACGCGGGTGGCGACGATCAGTTCGTGCAGGTAGCGCTTGGTGACCCGGCCGCCGTGACGTGTCTCGATCAGATCCCTGAGACAGGCCAGCAGACCGTCGCGACGGGTGCTGTCGAGGGCCCGGTGGCCCGAGTAGGTGAGGAGTACGTCGATGTACTGGTCGGCGGTGTAAGGGATGTCCTGCTCGAAGCGGGTCACCGTTACGTCACGGAGGCGCGGGCAGTTCTCGAACTCCTCCGTATCGGGGACGATCTCGGAGGACGACCGCAGCCGCAGCCCGGGTGGTGTGGCCGGATCCCAGCGTTCGTAGCACTCCTGGGCCCGGGCGAAGAAGCCGGTGGAGCCGCCCGCCACATGGTGGGTGACCACGACGGCGAGTCGTCCCCCGGTCCGGAGCGCGTCCGCCGCCTTCTCCACCCGGACGGCCGGGTCGATCCAGTGGAAGGCGGTGGCGCAGGCGACCAGGTCGAAGGGTTCCGCGGGCAGCGGCCAGCCCTCGAACTCGGCGGTCCGCACGTCGACGCGGGGGAAGGCGCCCAGCCGCCGCCGGGCCACCGCGGCCATCGCGGCCCCCAGTTCCACCGCGGTGATGTGACAGCCGAACCGGGCCAGGTCGCGGGTGAGCTGTCCGGTCCCCGGCCCCACCTCCAGGACGCGGCTTTCGGGGCCGAGACCCGTCATCCGGGCCAGCTCCGCGACCAGCGCGGGCGGATAGCCCGGACGTGCCCTGTCGTACAGCTCCGCCGCCCTGTCGAACGTCTCCCGCAGCACCGTGACCCCACCCTCGTCCGTCGTCGATTCCACCCAGGGCGGAATACCCACCCCTTCCCCTGACGGCCACGGAACCTAGGCTGATCCGGTGAGCAACGAAGCGCCGAACCAAGCCCGCGTGATCCCGCTGCGCCCGCCGTCCGCGCGCCCGGGGTCCGTCCGCCCGGTCTCCGAACGCCCCGCCACCGCCCCGCCGCAGGAGCCCGCCGCCAGGGAACCCCTGTGGCGCGACCTCGTCGGGGATGTCCTGCGCCGTGAGCGCCTCGCCCAGGAGCGCACGCTCAAGGACGTGGCCGACGCGGCCCGGATCTCGATGCCCTACCTCTCCGAGGTGGAGCGCGGCCGCAAGGAGGCCTCCTCGGAGGTCCTCGCGGCCGCCGCCCACGCCCTGGGCCTCGGCCTCGGTGATCTGCTCTCCCTGGCCCAGGGCGAGCTCAGCCGGCACTCCGCCCGCAGCCGGCGCGCGCTGCCGGGATCGTCGTACGACGGGATGTGCCTGGCGGCCTGACCCGGTGGGCCGGTGCCTCAGACGCGCACGAGGCGCCGGCTCACCACTTCGTCGGCCAGCCCGTACTCCACGGCCTCCTGTGCGGTGAAGACCTTGTCGCGGTCCATGTCGGCGCGCAGGGTCGCGATGTCGTGGTGGGTGTGGCGGGCCAGCACCTCCTCGACCTGGGAGCGGATGCGGACCATCTCCTTGGCCTGGAGGGCGAGGTCCGAGATCGCGCCGCGGCTGCCGCCGGAGGCGGGCTGACCGAGCAGCACGCGCGCGTGCTCCAGCACCAGCCGCCGTCCGGGATCCCCGCCGGCCAGCAGGACGGCCGCGGTGGACGCCGCCTGCCCCACGCACAGCGTCGAGATCGGCGCCTGGACGTAGGTCATCGTGTCGTAGATCGCCATCAGCGAGGTGAACGAGCCGCCGGGGGAGTTGATGTAGATCGAGATCTCGTTCTCCGGCGCGGCCGACTCCAGGTGCAGGAGCTGTGCGATCACGACGTTGGCCACCCCGTCGTCGATCTCGGTGCCGAGGAAGATGATCCGCTCGGAGAGCAGGCGGCTGAACACGTCGGAGGACCTTTCGCCGTGCGCGGTCCGCTCGGTGACGTACGGAATCGTGTAGTTCGCCATGTCAGAGCCCCATCCGTCGCCTGGAGGCGGCCGGGCGGACGTCCGCGAGGGACTCCACGACCCGGTCCACCATGCCGTACTCCCTGGCCTCCTCGGCCGTGAACCAGCGGTCGCGGTCGCCGTCGCGGGCGATGGTCTCCGGTGTCTGGCCGGTGTTCTCGGCGAGGAGGCGTTCCATGGTCTGCTTGCTGTGGTCCAGGTTCTCGGCCTGGATCAGGATGTCGGCGGTGGTGCCGCCGATGCCCGCGGAACCCTGGTGCATCATGATCCGCGCGTTCGGCAGGGCGTAGCGCTTGCCGGGGGTGCCGCCGCAGAGCAGGAACTGGCCCATGCTCGCCGCGAAGCCCATGGCGAGCGTCGACACGTCGTTGGGGATCAGCCGCATCGTGTCGTAGATGGCGAGGCCCGCGTACACGGAACCGCCCGGGCTGTTGATGTAGAGGCTGATGTCGGTGCGCGGGTCCTCCGCGGACAGGACCAGCAGCTGGGAGCAGACGCGGTTGGCGGAGACCTCGTCGACCTGGGTGCCCAGCAGCACGATGCGCTGGGCGAGGAGCTGGGCGGCCAGTTGGTCGTCGAAGCGGGTGGGAGGGGTGTCGCCGTCCTCGGCCCGGATGGAAGTCATGGGCGGTCCTCGTGGTCGTAGGGATGCCGTCGGCTCCACTCTTGACCTCGGACGACGCCCCGAAGCGGTTTCTCTGCCGGTGGCAGATTCGCCACCGGCAGAGCGCGGGCCCCGGGGTGTGCTCAGCCCGTCTCGCGCAGCTGTCGGAAGAACGCCCGGACGTCGCCCACCAGCAGGTCCGGCTCCTCCATCGCCGCGAAGTGGCCGCCCCGGTCGAACTCGGTCCAGCGCACGAGGTTCTCGGTGCGTTCCGCCTTGTGCCGCAGCGGGAGCTGGAGCTCCGCAGGGAAGACGGCGAGGGCGGTCGGCGCGGTCGACGGTTCGGTGGGCCGGGCCGCCCTCCCGTCGGTGGCGTGCGCCCGCTCGTAGTAGATCCGGGCGGCCGAACCGGCGGTCCCGGTCAGCCAGTACAGCATCACGTTGGTCAGCAGCCGGTCCCGGTCCACGGCCTCCTCGGGCAGCTCGGCGGAGTCCGTCCACTCCTGGAACTTCTCGACGATCCAGGCGAGTTGGCCGACGGGCGAGTCGGTGAGCGCGTAGGCGAGGGTCTGCGGCCGGGTGGAGTGCAGGACCGCGTACCCGGTGCCCTCGCGGGACCAGGCGCTCCACCGACGCCACGACTCCAGGGCGCGTTCCCGCTCCCCGGGTCCGAGCGCGGCGAGTTCCTCCTCGGTCGGCTCCTCGGTGGCCTGCGCGCCCGGCAGCAGATTGAGGTGGACGCCGATGACCCGCCCCGGGTGGGCGCGGCCCAGCTCCCGGGAGATCGCCGAGCCCCAGTCGCCGCCCTGCGCGCCGAACCGCTCGTAGCCGAGCCGGGTCATCAGCTCGGCCCACGCGTCGGCGATCCGGCCCGCCTCCCAGCCGGTGTCCGCGGGAGGCCCGGAAAGCCCGAAACCCGGGATGCTCGGTACGACGACGTGGAAGGCGTCGGCCGGGTCGCCGCCGTGGGCCGCCGGGTCGGTCAGCGGGCCCACCACGTCCAGGAACTCGACGATCGAGCCCGGCCAGCCGTGGGTGATCACCAGGGGCGTGGCGTCCGGCTCGGGGGAGCGGACGTGCGCGAAGTGGACGGTCGTGCCGTCGATGACGGTCGTGAACTGCGGCCACTCGTTCAGTCGGGCCTCGGCCGCCCGCCAGTCGTAGGAGTGCCGCCAGTGGTGGGCGAGGTCGCGCAGATAGCCGGCCGGCACGCCGTACGCCCAGCCCGTGGCCGAGAGGTCGTCGGGCCAGCGGGTGCGGTCGAGCCGGTCGTGGAGGTCGTCGAGGTCGCTCTGCGCAACGGCGAGGCGGAAGGGCGTGATGCTGCCGGTTGACGTCATGCGGGGATGCTAGGTCGCACCGGTGTACACGCCACACGGATTAACCGGCCGCCCGACCGATGAGTTCTGCGCCGGGGATCGGTCCCCAAGACGACCGCACCACGACCCTTCGGGAGGACCCCATGGCGAGCAAGCCCTTCACCACATGTCTCTGGTTCGACGGCCAGGCCGAGGAGGCCGCGCACTTCTACGTCTCGGTCTTCAAGGACTCCACCGTCGGGAGGGTCACCCACTACCCCGAGGGCGCGATGCAGCCCGCCGGGACCGTCCTGACGGTGGACTTCACGGCCAACGGGCAGAACTTCGTCGCCCTCAACGGCGGACCGCAGTTCAAGTTCACCGAAGCCGTCTCCTTCCAGATCTTCTGCGCGGACCAGGAGGAGATCGACTACTACTGGACCAAGCTCACCGAGAACGGCGGCGAGCCCGGTCCCTGCGGCTGGCTCAAGGACCGTTACGGACTGTCGTGGCAGGTCGTGCCCGAGGGGCTGGCCGACATGGTGGCCGACCCGGACCCGGAGAAGGCGGCCCGCGTCACCAAGGCGTTCATGGCGATGAGCAAGTTCGACGTGGCCGCCCTGGAGAAGGCGTACGCGGGGGAGTGAGCGTCAGCCGGCGGGCGACCGGCCGATCACCCGCGTGACCTCGCGGGCCATCCGCAGGATGCCGGGGGAGCGCACCGGGCACGGCCTGGGCCTGGGCGTCGTGGGGGCCAGACAGAAGTGCAGGTAGTCCTTGTCGAGGTGCAGGGCGGTGCGATCGCGGGCCGGCTCGGTGCAGTAGTCGGGATGCTCGTGCTCGTAGGAGGTGCACGGCAGGTACTGCGCCCAGGTGTAGCGGGCTCCGGAGGGTGCCACCGTCGCGCCCGCGTCGGCGACGACGTCTCCCGAGGCGGCCGCCTGCCCGGCGTACAGCTCGTTCACGCGCCGGACCCGGTCGGGGGTGATCGGGTCCGGACCCTGGGCCACCCACACGATCCGGGGCCGCCGCTCACCGCCCGCCGCGGAGATCTGTCCGGTCAGCCTCCGCAGGTCCGCCCGGTACCTGCTGAAGTACTTCCGCGGGGAAGCGGCATGGCTGATCCCGTCCATGCACCACGTGAAGTCCCACGCGTTGCCCCAGAACTGCAGCACCACGACGTCCGGGTGCAACGCCCGCACCAGCGCGGCCGCCTTGTCCCGGTCGGGCACCAGCGACTTCTTCCCGGTGCCCTCCAGGTAGTCGCACGGCGTGGTCCCCGGGTACGGCGCGCTCGTGTACGTCGCCCGCAGTTCCCGGCGCAGCTCCTGGCCGAGGACCCGCTGGGCCTCCACGGCGAGCGAGTCGCCCAGGTACAGCACGCGCGGGGCGACGACGGCCGGGGAGGCGTCCGGGGAGGAGGGGGCGCGCTGGTGCGTGGTGGCCGCGCGGGGGACGCCCGGCGCCGGGGGCGCCGGCGCCGGCCCGTCCGAGGGGTCGCCGCAGGCGCCGAGCAGCAGCACTGCGGTCAGTAATCCCACGATCCACGGTGTCCGCATACGCGACTCCCGCCCCGGTCGCCGAAAACGGTTCCCCAGGCAAGCACAGCAGAGTCCAGGGGGGAAGACGCGCCGCACGGTTCAGTCGCCGTCCCGGCGCGCCACGACCTCCGTCGGCTCGACCGGCGCCAGCGGCTCGGCCGGACGGGCGTCGAACCCGGCCGCCCGGGGCGCGCGCGGTCGGTGCCCTGGCTGAATCCGGAGACCGCGAGGAGCCGGAGCCACCCACCGCCCGGGTGGACCCGCACCCGGCGGGCGACCGTGCGGCCGTCGATGTCGGGGGTCCCGAGGTCGCCCAGCACCACGTCGAACGCCTGCGTCCCGGTCGCGGTCGGCGCGGCGGTTCCGGTGTCCCCGGTCGTCACCCGGTGGCCCCGCCGTTACAGCTGCATGTGACAAGTCGCGGCCGGGTTCCTCGGTGTGCTCCAAAGATCAGCACGGCCGGCCCGTGTGGCGTGCGCCGGACGGCCGCCGGCCGAGGTCGGGGCGGGCCGGTGGCCGGCAGGACAACGGTGAACGTCGCTCCCGTGCCGGGCCCGTCCCTGCGCGCGCCGACCCGGCCGTGGTGCAGTGCCGCGACCCTTCACACGACGACGAGCCCCAAGCCCTCCGGCGTGTCGGGACCGCCGGTGCCACCCGCATGGACACCCCGAACCGCTCCTCGGCCTGACCGGGCTCGAAGCCGATGCCGTCGTCCCGCACGGTGCAGCTGAGGCGGCCGAGGGCGCATGGCGCACCGGACGGGTGGGAACCGGCCAGGCGCTCGGCCTCCTTGCGCAGCGACACCCCGCCTCCAGGGGCGGCGTCCCGACGAACCCGCTCCCTCGGTGAGTGCCCCTTCTGTCCCGTCTGAAGGTGAATCGTCCGTTCGGCGCGCGGTCGGACGGAGCCGTGACTAGCGTGAGGAGACGGACAGACCACCGATTCGTGAAAGGCCGCGATCATGGCCGTACAACCTGAGGGAACCCCCTGCTGGGCCGACGCGATGTTCAGCGACGTCGAGGGGGCCAAGAGCTTCTACGGCGAAGTCCTCGGCTGGACCTTCGGCGACGCGTCGTCGGAGTACGGCAACTACACGCAGGCCTACGCGGACGGCAAGGCCGTCGCCGCCGTCGTGCCGCCGATGCCGGGGCAGGAGGGCCAGTCGCAGTGGTGCCTGTACCTCGCTTCGCCGGACGCGGCCGCCACCGCGGGCCGGATCCGCGACCACGGCGGCGAGGTGCTCATGGAGCCGATGCAGGTCGGCGACTTCGGCACGATGTGCCTGGGGCGCGATCCGAGCGGTGTCGTCTTCGGCGTGTGGCAGGGCGGCACCCACGAGGGCTTCGAGGCGCCGCCCCAGCAGCCCGGCGCGTACTGCTGGGGCGAGGTCTACACCCGCGAACCCGAGAAGTCCGACGCGTTCTTCCCCGCCGTCTTCGGCTACAGCGTCCGGCAGATGCAGGACGACGCCGTCGACTTCCGCATGTTCAACCTCGGTGACGACACCGTCCTCGGCCGCATGAGGATGACCGACGACTTCCCGCCCGAGGTGCCGGCGTACATCAACGTCTACTTCTCCGTCGACGACTGCGACGACGCCGTGGCCCGCGCTACCAAGCTGGGCGCCGTCCTGCGGTTCGGGCCGATGGACTCCCCGTTCGGCCGGTTCGCGGCGCTCAGCGACCCGCAGGGCGCGAACTTCTCGGTCATCGACATGACGACCACCCAGGGTGAGATGCCGCAGATCTCCGACGTGCCCTAGCCGGTGCGCACCCGCCGTGACCGGTGCGTCCAGCTTCTCCGGGGAACTGCGCGAGGCACGGAGCGGCGGAGTGCCGGGAGGCCCGCCGGACGGTGGCCGCGGTCGTCGCGGTGGGGTGAACGGGCGCCCTTCCGCACATGGCATGATCGAGCGCATGCAGGAACGACTGGTGGCCGCGTGCGACGGGGCTTCGAAGGGAAATCCGGGGCCCGCGGCCTGGGCCTGGGTCATCGCGGACGAGTCGGAGACGCCGGACCGGTGGGAGGCCGGCCCGCTCGGCAGGGCCACCAACAACGTCGCCGAACTCACCGCGCTGGAGCGGCTGCTCGCCGCGACCGACCCGGACGTACCGCTGGAGATCCGGATGGACTCCCAGTACGCCATGAAGGCCGTCACCACCTGGCTGCCGGGCTGGAAGCGCAACGGCTGGAAGACCTCCGCGGGCAAGCCGGTCGCCAACCAGGACCTCGTGGTGCGGATCGACGAACTGCTCGACGGGCGCACGGTCGAGTTCCGCTACGTCCCCGCCCACCAGGTCGACGGCGACCCGCTCAACGACTTCGCCGACCGGGCGGCCAGCCAGGCGGCGATCGTCCAGGAGCCCGCGAGCAGCGAACTGGGCTCCCCGGAGCCGCCGTCGCCGGACACCCCGAAAAAGAACGACCGCCCCGCCCGGGCGAAGTCGCCCAAGCGGAGCGGTGGTTCGGCTTCCCGCACGATCAAGGCCAAGTTCCCCGGCCGGTGTCTGTGCGGACGTTCCTACGCGGCGGGCGAGCCCATCGCGAAGAACGCCCAGGGCTGGGGCCACCCGGAATGCCGTACGGAAGCGGCCGGATAGCGCCGGGGCGCGCCGGTCAGAGGACCGCCCCGCGCCACTCCCCGGTCTCCTGACCGCGCTCCTCGATGAACGTCTTGAAGCGCTCCAGGTCGCCCTTGGTCTGCCGCTTCACGAACCCGAGCTTGTCGCCCACCTTCTCGGTGATGCTGTCCGGATGGAAGTCCATCTGGAGCATCACCTTGGTGTGGCTGTCGTCGAGCCGGTGGAAGGTCACCGCACCGGCCTGCTTGGCCTCGCCGGAGATCGTGGTCCACGCCACCCGCTCGTCCGGGATCTGCTCGGTGATCTCCGCGTCGAACTCCCTGTGCACCCCGTTGACGTTGGTCACCCAGTGCGTGAGCGTGTCGGTGCGCTGTTCGATGCGCTCGACCCCGCTCATGAACTCGGGGAACGTCTCGAACTGCGTCCATTGGTTGTAGGCGGTGTGCACCGGCACGCCGACCTCGATGGATTCCTCGACCTGCGACACGGGTGAATCCCTCCTTCGTCTTCTCGGTGTGTGCGGCGCGGGTACCGCGTCATCCGGAGGGCAAACCGCCGCAAGCCGATTCCTATGCGGTGTCGAAGGTGTAGTGGGGCGTGTGGTCCAGCAGGTCCGAGGGGCGTACGTCGTTCCACGGGCGCATGGTCTCGTCGAGGTCGACGACATCGGGGGTGCCGGCCGCCGGGAGGTACCGGGAGTCCGGATGCCGCCGCTGCCACCGGGCCCACAGCTTGTCCACGTAGGCGTGGTGGAGCCAGAACACCGGGTCGTTGGGGGAGACCCCGGTCGCCATCTGCCCGCCCACCCAGACATGGACGCGGTTGTGCAGGTTGACCCCGCGCCAGCCCTCCAGATGGTTGCGGAAGCCGTCCGACGCGCTGTTCCAGGGGGCCGTGTCGTACGTCGCCATGGACAGCACCGACTCCACCTCGCCCGGGGTCGGCAGCTCCCGGACGCCGCTCCCGAGCGCGCGCCGCAGATAGGTGCGGCCGTCGACCCGCACGTTGATCGGCCAGTTGCCGGTGTCCGCGGCGAACGGGCCGTCCATCACCCGCCCGTCCCGGCTGCGCCCGGTGCCGCCGAGGAAGTCGGGGCCCCACAGCGAGGCGCGCGGGGAGCGGTCGGTGCTCCAGTCCCAGTAGGGGAGCGCGACCGAGGGGTCCACCGACTGAAGGGCGCTCTCGAAGTCGAGCAGGAATCTGCGGTGCCAGGGCAGGAAGGAGGGCGAACGGTGGCCGGTGCGTGCGCCGTTGTCGGTGTCGGACATGATGAAGCCGTTGTGCGTGGTGACGAACGCGTCGTAGCGGCCGCTGCGCTTCAGCTCCAGGACGGCGGCGACGAACCGCCGCTTCTCGTCGGCGGTCAGGGTGGCCTGGTTCTTGCGGACGGTCATGTGCGGATGCTCCAAAAGGGCGTGCGGGGTGGTCAGTTGGCGGGGAACGGCAGCAGTCGCGCGCCCTGGAGCTCGTCGACGGCGGCCCGCGCGGCGGCGCGCGGGCTGGGCACCGGGTCGTAGTGGCTGACGACGCTGATCCAGGTGCCGTCGGCGTTGCGCATCAGGTGCAGTTCCACGCCGTCGACCGTCACCCGGTAGCCCCCGTGGTGGCCCCCGGTGGACCGGCCCTGTATCCGGCGTCCCTTGTAGACCTCGTCGAAGGAGTCGGGTGAGTCGTGGTGGTGCTCCTCGGCGGACGCGCGCGGGGCGGTGACGGTCGCCGCGGCGAGGGCGGCCGTCGCGGTGAGCGCGGTACGGCGGGTGAGTTCCGGCATGCGGTGTACCTCCTGAGTTGACGGACTCCGCATGCCTATCGGCCCTGGTGAGAGCGGGAGAAATCGTCCGCGACCGGTTGGCTGTGATCCAGACAATTACCTACATGTCGTACAGAGTTGAACGAAGATGATCTTGCTGTGGAGAGGGCTTTCCGAGACCCGGACGGAGGAATTCCTCCTCCCGCGGGTGGTCGATCCGATGATCCTTCTCGGGTGAACGCCCTGGCAGTGGCCCTGCTCACCCCGGGAAAGTGGCGCGAAGCGACGCGCGGGGCCCCCGCCCCCGACTGCTACCCTGCGTTGCCAATTGACCGCTTTGGGTAATTCCTAGGGGTGCGTGTGAAGGTCGCCTGCGTCGGCGGCGGGCCCGCCGGCCTGTATCTCTCGATCCTGCTGAAACGGCAGGACCCGTCCCACGACATCACGGTCCACGAACGGGACCCGGAGGGCTCGACCTACGGCTGGGGCGTCACCTACTGGCGCGGACTGCTCGACAAGCTCCACGTGCGCGACCCCGAGTCGGCCCGCGCGATCGAGGAAGCCTCCGTCACCTGGAACCAGGGCGAGGCCCGGGTGCGCGACCTGGTCACCCGGCGCCCCGGCGACCAGGGCTTCGGCATCGGCAGGCACCGCCTGCTGGAGATCCTGGCCGCCCGCGCCCGCTCCCTGGGCGTCCGGCTGGAGTACGAGCACGAGATCACCCACGGGAACCTCCCCGCGGCCGACCTCGTGGTGGCCGGCGACGGCGTGCGCAGCACCCTGCGCACCGGGTACGCGGACCACTTCGGCACCCGGACCGAAGAGGGCCGCAACCACTACATCTGGCTCGGCACCAGCAAGGTCTTCGACTCCTTCACCTTCGCCTTCGTCGAGACCGACCACGGCTGGATCTGGTGCTACGGCTACCCCTTCAGCCCGGAACGCAGCACCGTCGTCGTCGAGTGCGCACCCCCGACCTGGACCGGCCTCGGCCTCGACACCGCCGGAGAGGCGGACGGACTCGCCCTGCTGGAGAAGCTGTTCACCGGCATCCTCGACGGCCACCCGCTGATCGGCCGCTCCACCGGCTCGGGCGGCGCCCAGTGGCTGAACTTTCGCACCCTCACCAACCGCACCTGGCACCGCGACAACCTCGTCCTCCTCGGCGACGCCGCCCACACCACCCACTACTCCATCGGCGCCGGCACCACCCTCGCCCTGGAGGACGCCATCGCCCTGGCCGACGCCGTCCGGGCGCACGGCGACCTCCCGCCGGCCCTCGCCCGGTACGAGCGGCAACGCAAGTCGGAGCTGCTCGCCGCCCAGAGCGCGGCCCGCTACAGCGCCCAGTGGTACGAGAACCTGCCCCGCTACATCGACCTGCCGCCGGAGCAGATGTTCGCCCTGCTCGGCCAGCGGCACTCACCGTTGCTGCCGTACGTCCCGCCCCAGCTCTACTACCGGATCGACCGGGCCGCAGGACAGCTGGAGGCGTTGCGCAGGCTCAAGCGCTGGCTCGGACCGAAGGTCGCGCGCGGGGTGCACGCCCGGGAGCTGGCCTCGCGCAAGTAAGCCGCAGCGCTGGAAAAGATTGGGTGAATGGCGATTCACCGCTAGAGTGAATTGCCATTCACCCGCCGTCTTCCTTGTCGCATCCGGAGCGCCGATGGACCAGCAGGGCCCGATATCCCCGTCCCGCGGAAGCAGCCTTCGGGCCCGGCTCACCGTGCCGACGCTGGCGATGTGCGGCATGCTCATGGCCGTCATGCAGACCGTGGTCGTCCCGCTGCTGCCGGACCTGCCCCGGCTGACGCACTCCTCCGCGGGCGCCGTCTCCTGGATGGTCACCGCGACCCTGCTGGCCGGAGCGGTCCTCACCCCGGTGCTCGGCCGCGCCGGCGACATGTACGGCAAGCGCAGGGTTCTGACGGCGTCCCTGGTGCTGATGACGGCCGGCTCGGTGATGTGCGCCCTGTCGTCCGACATCGCCGTGCTCATCGCGGCCCGCGCCCTACAGGGGGCCGCCGCCTCCGTGGTGCCGCTGTCGATCAGCATCCTGCGCGACGAACTGCCGCCCGAGCGCCGGGGTTCCGCGGTCGCGATGATGAGTTCCACGGTCGGTATCGGCGCCGCGCTCGGTCTGCCGCTCGCTGCCATGGTCGTCCAGTACGCCGACTGGCACACCATGTTCTGGATGACCAGCGCCCTCGGCGCCCTCGGCGTCGCGGCCGTGTCATGGGCGGTCCGCGAGTCGCCGGTGCGCCGACCGGGCCGCTTCGACGTCTCGGGTGCCCTGGGACTGGCCGTCGGTCTGGTCAGCCTGCTGCTCGGGGTCTCCCAGGGCGGCCAGTGGGGCTGGGCCAGCCCCCGCGTCCTCGGCCTCTTCCTGGTGTCCGTCGCCGTGCTGGCCCTGTGGTGGTGGCACCAACTGCGCACCGCTCAGCCCCTGGTGGACCTGCGACTGGTCACCCGGCCGCGGGTGGGCCTGTCCCACGTGGCCGCCCTGCTCACCGGCTTCGCGTTCTACGCCAACTCCCTGGTGACGGCCCAGCTCGTCCAGGCGCCGAAAGCCACCGGCTACGGACTGGGCCTGTCGATCGTGGCCACCGGTCTGTGCCTGCTGCCGGGCGGCGTCACCATGCTGTTGTTCTCCCCGCTCTCGGCCCGGATCTCCGCCTCCCGCGGCCCGCGCATCACGCTCGCCCTGGGCGCCGCGGTCATCGCGTGCGGCTACGCGCTGCGCATCGCGGACAGCCGCGACCTGTGGATGGTCATCCTCGGCGCGACCGTGGTGTCCACCGGCACCACCCTCGCCTACTCGGCCCTGCCCACCCTGATCCTGCGTGCCGTCCCGGCCGACCAGACCGCCTCCGCCAACGGCGTCAACGTCCTGATGCGCACCATCGGGCAGGCCACCTCCAGCGCGGCCGTCGCAGCCGTGCTGGTCCACCACACCAGCCCGGTCGGCGGCGCGCCCGTGCCCACCCTGCACGGCTACCTGCTGGCCTTCGCCATGGCCGGCGCGGTCGCCCTCGCGGCCTGCGCGGCGGCCCTCACCATCCCCGGCGACGCCAAGCCCGAGGGCACCCGCCGGGCGGGGGACGGCACCCGGGGCGCGCGGGACGGGGTGATGGAGGGAGCATGAGTGCCGTGAGTGCGACGCCTCCGATCGGCGCGCCCGTCCGCCGCGTGGCGGTGCCGACCGTCCCTGCTGACTTCGCGTGCGAGGGAGGTTCCCGGGCGGGGGACGGCACCCGGGGCGCGCGGGACGGGGCGATGGAGGGAGCATGAGTGCCGTGAGCACCACGCCCCCCACCGCCGCACCCGCCCGCCGTGACGCCGAGGCGACCCGGGCCGCCATCCTCAAGGCGGCGCGCTACCTCCTGGCCCGCACCCCCCACGCCGACATCACCCTCAAGGCGGTCGGCGAACGTGCCGGAGTCAGCCCGCCGTTGATCGTGAAGTACTTCGGCAACAAGGACGCCCTCCTCGCGCGCGTGATGTCCTTCGAGTCGGATGCGACGGCCCTGCTCGACGCCCCGCTGGCCGAACTGGGCCGTCACATGGTCCGCCATGTCCTCACCGGCCAGATCGAGCGCGGCGCCGACCCCCTGCTCCGGATCGCCTTCGCCCCGGTCCAGGGCGAGCACGGCGACATCCTGCGCGTCAACTTCCGTGCCCAGGTGGTCGACCGCCTCGCGGAGCGGCTGCCGGGCCCCGACGCCGGCCTGCGTGCCGAACTGGCGGTGGGCACCCTCCTCGGCCTGGGAGTGATGTACGGCATCGCCCGGGGCACCGAGCTGCGGGCGACCGCCGTGGACGACCTCGTGGACCGCTACGCCCCCACGGTGCAGGCCCACCTGACGCCCTAGCGGAACAGCCGGTCCAGGAAGGCGTTGCCGAACACGCCGTGCGGATCGAGCCGGTCCAGCACGCCCGCCGCCTGCCCCCACACCGCCTCACCGAACGACCCGGGGATCGTCGTCCCCAGCACCTCCTCGTCCGCCCACACGTCGTCCTCGGTGTAGGCCCAGCCCTTGGACCACTCGACGCGCGTCCCCTCCCAGCCCTCGAACAGGAACTGCTCGATCTCCCGCAGGAAGGCCTCCGCGTGCGGGGTCCCCGGCAGCGTCAGGATGTCCAGCCACACCGCCGTGTCCCACTCGGGGCGCGCCCGGTCCGCCCGCAGCGCCGACAGCAGCGGGGCCCGCGCCCCGTCCAGCTCGGCCTCCGCCGGATCGTCGAGCCCGGTCACCCTGATCTCCACCGTCCCGTTGACCGGGAACTTCCCCTGGGCGGTGTAGGCGGCCAGCCGCTCCCGGTAGAAGTCCGTGAACTCGGAGACCACCCGCTGCACCTGGTCCCGGCCGGTCAGGACCGCGTACCCGTTCGCGGTCACCCGCAGCGTGGTCGGCCTGATGTAGAGCAGCGTGTTCTTGGACGGCCCCCAGATGTCCGCCGACAGCGTCGCCGTGAGCCCCACCGTCGCCACGTCGAGCTGCGCGTTCCCCAGCACCGGAGCCAGGTACCAGGCCGCGTCCGACACCATCCGCCCCGCCAGGTCCGCCACCACGGTCGGCACGTTGTCGGAGAAGGGGTAGTTGTACGGCGACGTCACACGCCGTGAGGTCAGGGGCCTGGTCGGCGCCACGCTCCACACCTTCAGCCACGGGAACTCCGTGTAGGCGAACCAGATCGCCTCGACCCGCCCGGCCTTGTCCAGGAAGCTCGCGAAGGTCCGTCCGTCCCCGCCGGGCGCGGCGAAGAGCTCCGCGGCCGGGATGTCGACCCGGCTCACACAGCGCAGATTGCTGTTCGCGCCCACCCGCAGCACGACCTCGGTGACGAAGGCGCGGCCGAGATGGGCGAGCAGGGCCGCGCTGTCGGCCTCGGCCCGGCTGAAGGTGCGCAGCGCGTACGCCGCCCTCTCCTCGTCCCATACGACCGCTGTCAGCGACAGGATGCGATTGCTCAGCGAGCCGTACGTCTGTCCCGGCTGCCGCTGCTCCCCGTCGGCCGGCACGGCGGTGCCGTGCGCGTCGATGGCCAGGGCACCGCCCAGCGTGAGGTCGCCGGGCGCGGGCGCGGCGGTGACCCCGAGACCGTGCTCCTCCAGATAGGTCAGCAGCGCCTCCAGGGTGACGCCGGTGCCCGCCCGTACGGCGGAGGCGGAGTCCAGGGACAGCCCGGTGAGGTGGGAGGCGGTGTCGACGAGGAGGACGGGCGCGTCCGGGGCGGTGCCCTCGGTCACGGTGAGGGGCGACCAGCCGTGCGAGGAACCCCGCGCGCGGACCCGCCAGCCGTGCCGCCAGGCCCAGTTGACGACCTCGACCACCTGGTCCGGGCCGGTCGGCGTACAGGCCCACAGCCCGTCGGCGGTGATCTCGCCGACCCAGTTCCGGTACGCCGAACGGCGCAGGGCCACGCCCGCCGGGAAGCCGGGCAGCTCCTCGGCCGCGGCCGCGGGATCGGCCGGCAGCAGAATCGGTACGGCGGCCAGGGCGGCGGCGCTCGCGAGGAAGCCGCGACGGGTCCAGGACGAGTTGTCCTGCGGGTGGTTGCTCACGGAACGATCAGTCACGGGGTCACGCTAGGCGGACGTTGACACGTGCATGCCCCTCGCGGCGGCGTGTCACACGTGCGAGTGAACAATGCACCGGTCCCGCCCCGGAGCACCTCGTTCCGCGCACGTCGACGACAGATGACACACTGACGCCATGGACGAGCGCACATTCGGCAGGTCGCAGCAGCACGCATCCGTCGTCGGACTCGGCACCTGGCAGCTGGGGGCCGACTGGGGGGACGTCGACGACAAGGAAGCCCTCGCGGTGCTGGAGGCGGCCGCGGAGTCGGGGGTCACCTTCTTCGACACGGCGGACGTGTACGGCGACGGACGCAGCGAGCAGACCATCGCGACCTTCCTCAGCACCAGGCCCGACCTGCATGTGCTGGTCGCGACGAAGATGGGCCGCCGCGTCGACCAGATCCCCGAGAACTACGTCCTCGACAACTTCCGCGCCTGGAACGACCGTTCCCGCCGCAACCTCGGTGTCGACCGCATCGACCTGGTCCAGCTGCACTGCCCGCCGACGCCCGTGTACTCCACCGACGAGGTCTTCGACGCCCTCGACACCCTGGTCGAGGAGGAGCGCATCGCCCACTACGGCGTCAGCGTCGAGACCTGCGAGGAGGCGCTGACCGCCATCGCCCGGCCGGGAGTGGCGAGCGTGCAGATCATCCTCAACGCCTTCCGCATGAAGCCGCTGCGCGAGGTGCTGCCCGCCGCCCAGGAGGCCGGCGTCGGCATCATCGCCCGCGTCCCGCTCGCCTCGGGCCTGCTGTCCGGCAAGTACACAAAGGACACGGTCTTCCCGGAGAACGACCATCGCGCCTACAACCGGCACGGCGAGGCCTTCGACGTCGGCGAGACCTTCTCCGGCGTCGACTACACGACCGGCGTCGAGGCCGCCGCCGAGTTCACCGCCCTGACGCCCGAGGGGTACACCCCGGCCCAGCTCGCCCTGCGCTGGATCATCGAGCAGCCCGGCGTCACCACCGTCATCCCCGGCGCCCGCAACCCCGAGCAGGCCCGCGCCAACGCGGCCGCCGCCAAGCTGCCGCCGCTGTCCCAGGAGACCCTCTCGGCCGTCCGCGACCTCTACGACCGTCGCATCAAGGACCAGGTGGAGAACCGCTGGTGACCCCGCCCGGCTCCGGGACCCGGCCCCACCGGACCCGGAGCCGAGCTGTTTGAACGATCAGTCACCGGATACCCGTACGGCATGGTCGACACGGTGAGGCGGACGGGCCGCGACGAGACCGAGGACGAGCGCGCGGACCGCATGTGGGGCGAACTCATCCAGGAGATACGGGTCGCGCAGACGGGTGTGCAGATTCTTTTCGGCTTCCTGCTCACCGTGGTGTTCACCCCGAGGTACACCCACCTCACCGACACCGACCAGGTCATCTACATCGTGACCGTCGTCCTCGGCTCCTGCGCCACCGGAGCCCTGATCGGGCCGGTCTCCCTGCACCGCCTGGTCTCCGGGCGGCGCATCAAACCCCAGGCCGTGCGGATCGCCTCCCGGCTGACCTTCGTCGGGCTGGTCCTGCTGCTGACGACGATGACCTGCGCCCTGCTGCTGATCCTGCGGGTCGCGACCCACGACGACTGGGTGCCGTGGCTGGTCACGGGAGTAGTGGCCTGGTACCTGACGTGCTGGTTCGGCGTACCCCTGTGGACCCGGCGCCGCTACACGACGAAGTGACCCGCAGGCCCTCCAGTTGCCGGTCGTGCGCGCGGCTCAGCACGAGCACGGACGCCGTGGCGCCGATCAGCGCGCAGAACATGTCCCACTGGGTGTCCCACACATCGCCCTGCGTGGCCAGGAAGGCGTCCGCCGCCTGACCGCCGGTCACCGCGGCCGCCCACTCCAGCATCTCGAAGACGGCACTGAAGGCCAGGCACGCGCACACCGTCAGCGGCGCCAGCCAGCGGCTGCCCCGCAGCGGCGAGGTACGGACGAGCAGCTCCCGTACGAGGACCGCCGGCACGAAGCCCTGCATGAGGTGGCCGAGCCGGTCGTACGGATTGCGGTCGAGCCCGAACGTGTCCCGCGCCCAGTCGCCCAGCGGGACCTGCGCGTAGGTGTAGTGGCCGCCCACGATCAGCACCAGCGCGTGGACCGCCAGCAGACAGCACAGCAGGTCGGTCAGCGGGAAGCGACGCCACGTCAGGACGATCAGCGGCAGTCCGACCAGGACCCACACCGTCTCCAGGAACCAGGTGGTGCGGTCGCGCGGCCCCCAGGCGGACAGGGCCAGCGCGGCCGGCACGGCCCAGGCGAGCAGGACCGGCAGGGGCCGGCGCACAGCGGTCATGAGGAGCTCCTCGTCGTAGGAGCCCCCATCGTCGGGGCACGGGGACGACCACGGCATGAGTACGGCTACTCAAGGCCGGGTGCGTACCCGCCGTGCGCACCCGCCCTGTCTCAGCCGCCCGCGATGACCGAGGCCAGGAAGTCGTCCACTCTGACCTCCTCCTGCCCCGGCGGCACGATCTCGCGGGTCTCCCGCAGGAAGGACGCCAGCGCCGGGGCCCACGCGAAGACCACGGCGTGCTGGCGGCCCCCGTCCGGACGGGCCTCCCCGAAGAACTCCATGCGCAGTTCCTCCCAGACACCCGTCGAGACCGGACTGAACCGCACGTCACCGATCCCGACCGGGCCGCGCAGACCCTCGGCGAGCATCTCCCGGTCCAGTCGCCACCGCGCCAGCACCCGCCCGTCGTGGCTGAACACAGCGGTGACGGCGAACGGGTCCGCGGCGTCGTACCCCAGGTGGGCGAGCACGGGGCACCGGCCCGTACCGCCCGCCTGCAACTGCACGACGAGGGTCTTGTGCGCGGTTCTGCGGACGAAGGGGTTCACCTGGGGGCCTCCGGGAAAACGACGTAGAGCCCTCTAGTACCCCTTCCACGGCCAAGATGCTCAGCCGTCCGGGTGATTCCCCTTCGCGGTGCGCAGAGCCGTGATACATGAGGCGATGGCCTGCTGGAGTTCCTCCAGCTGCTGGACCATGTCGTCCTCGTAGAAGTCCTGGGCGTCGTCGAAGGTCAGCTCCTCGAACACCTTGGTGGCTCTCTGGAGGCTGTTGTAGAACTTCGTCCGCCGCTCCTGGACCCGGAGTTCGGGATCGGCCTCCACGGCCTCGGCGACGAGGGACTTCATGGTGTCGAACGCCTCGGCCGCCCACTCGCCGGTGTCCTCGTCCTCCTCCAGCTCCTCCAGGAGGGACAGGTGCCGCTCGGCCTCCTGGCGCAGGTCCACGGGGGCGTCGATGGTCTGCCCGGCCGGGGTCTTCACCTGCCCGGACTCGGCGATCTGCCGGACGTACCCGATTCGGTCGGCCGCCCTGCTCTCGGTGGCCACGGCCTTCTTCAGATCGTCGGTGCGCACCACGTCCCGGGCCAGCGAGGCCTGGAGCTCCGGGTCCTCCTTGATCCGGTCGAGCAGCGCGCTGCGCGCGGCCCGTGCCGTGGAGGGGTCGGCGAGGATGGCGGCGCGCAGCGCGGTCGGGTTCTCGGCGACCTCCAGTGCCTTCGTCGGCCGGATGCCCTCGGCCTCCGCGGCCTCGGCGATGGCGGTGCCGCGCTCGGAGGCGGCGCTGCTGCGGGAGACGTAGTAGCTGAGCCACACGTCGGCGTCCGGCAGCTCCACCTCCTGGCCCGGCGCCAGCGCCTCGAAGTGCGGGACCATGCCGTCGTCGGCGGCCCGGTCCCAGGCCTTGTAGTAGCGCATGACGCGCTCGGGCGAGCAGCCGGCGAGCTCGGCGAACTCCTTCGCGGACACCTTCGGCGTCTCGTCCGCGCTCTGGCCGCCGGGCCGCACGCTGCGCGCCACCATCAGGCCGAAGGCCCATCCGCCGGTCCGCGCGTAGACCCCGAACTCGCGGGCGTCCCGCGCGACGAGGTCACTCAGGGGCGCGGGGGACGCCTCCTCCGGTGTTCCGGAGGAGGCAGGGGCCGACGCCTCGGACGGGTCGATCGCTAGGGTCACGGGTGTCTCTCCTGGTCAGGCTCGTTCGGACCGCACGACGTGCGAGTCGGAAAGCCTATTCCACCCCAGGGGACGGCCTCGGCAGCCCGGCCGCTCAGGCGAACGCGTCGCGCAGCGCGGGCAGCAGCGTCTTCTCCGACCAGTCCAGGAACGCGTGCTGGGACTCGCCGCCGATCTGCACCAGCGCGACCTCGGTGAACCCGGCTTCCGCGTACGGCCGTACGGCCTCGACGAAGGCGTCGGGGTCGTCACCGCACGGAATCGACGCCGCCACGTCGTCGGGGGTGACGAACTGCGTGGCCGACTCGAAGGAATCGGGGTGCGGCAGCTCCGAGTTGACCTTCCAGCCGTTGCCGAACCAGCGGAACTGGGAGTGGGCCCGCTTGACCGCGGTGTCCCGGTCGGGGTCGTAGCAGACGGGCAGCTGCCCCACCCGCGGCTTGCCCTCGCCGCCGTTGCGGTCGAACGCGTCGAGGAGGCCCGCCTTGGGCTCCGTGGCGATGACGAGATCCGCCAGGCGGCCGGCCAGGGCGCACGACTGCTCGCCGGAGACGGCCAGACCGATCTGCGGCGGCTCGTCCGGCAGGTCCCACAGCCGGGCCGACTCCACGTCGAAGTGGGTCCCGCGATGGTTCACGTGACCGCCCCGGAACAGCGCGCGGATGATCTCCACCGCCTCTTCCAGCATCTCGTGCCGCACGTCGGCCGAGGGCCAGCCGCCGCCCACCACGTGCTCGTTGAGGTTCTCGCCGGACCCCAGCCCCAGCCGGAACCGGCCCTCCGAGAGGAGCTGCATGGTGGCCGCCTTCTGCGCCACCACCGCCGGGTGGTAGCGGAAGGAGGGACAGGTCACGTACGTCATCAGCGGGATGCGCGAGGTCGCCTGTGCGGCGGCCCCGAGCACGCTCCACGCGTAGGGCGAGTGTCCCTGCGTCCGCAGCCACGGGAAGTAGTGGTCCGAGGTCACGGAGAAGTCGTAGCCCACCTCCTCGGCCCGCACCACATGGCCCACCAGCTCACGGGGGCCCGCCTGCTCGGTCATCATCGTGTATCCGATTTGCACCATGGGGCCCGGGTCCCCCGGCGGCCGGAGGGGAAAACGGCCTTCCGGCGCCCTCTCGATCACGGCCGCCGCGCGGGGGAGGATGCGCCCATGAGTTCCCTGCCCATGAGCACCCCCGCCGCCCAGGGCGTCGACGCCGCCGGCGTACAGGCCCTCCTCGACGCCCTCGAAGCCGACCCACGCGTCGAACCGCACAGCCTGGTGCTGCTGCGCCACGGCCGGGTCGTGGCCTCGGGCTGGTGGGCGCCGTACGCCGCTGACCGGCCCCAGCTCCTCTACTCGCTCAGCAAGAGCTTCACGGCCACGGCCGCCGGGTTCGCCGTCGCCGAGGGGCTGATCCGCCTGGACGACCCGGTGATCTCCTACTTCCCGGAGTTCGAGGCCGACGTCACCGACCCGCGCAGCCGCGCCATGCTCGTACGGCATGTGGCGTCGATGGCCAGCGGTCACGCGGAGGAGACCCTGGACCGGGCGCGCGCACAGGACCGCGACGAGCTCGTCCGAGGCTTCCTGCTGGTCCCGCCGGACCGGGACCCGGGCACCGTCTTCGCCTACAACCAGCCCGCCACCTACACCCTCGCCGCGATCGTCCAGCGGGTCACGGGCCAGAGACTCACCGAGTACCTGCGGCCCCGGCTGTTCGAACCGCTCGGCATCAAGGAGGCGGCCTGGATCGCCGACCGGCGGGGCCGCGAGCTCGGCTTCAGCGGGCTGCACGCCACGACCGACGCGGTCGCCCGGCTCGGCGAGCTGTACCTCCGGGGCGGGGTGTGGCAGGGCGAGCGGCTGCTGCCCGCGTCGTGGGTGGCCGAGGCGACGCGGGTCCAGATCACGCACGAGGCCGTGCCCGAGGGCGGCTGGCCGGACTGGCACCAGGGCTACGGCTTCCAGTTCTGGATGGCCCGGCACGGCTACCGCGGGGACGGGGCCTACGGGCAGTTCTGCGTGGTGCTGCCCGAGCAGGACGCGGTGCTCGCGATCACCTCGCAGACCGAGGACATGCAGAGGATCCTGGACCTGGTCTGGGAGCATCTGCTGCCCGCCCTGGCCGCCGGCCCCCTGCCCGGCGGCGAGGCGGCGGACGCGGCCCTGGCCGAGCGGCTGGCACGGCTCGCCCTGCCGCCGGCCGAGGGAGAGCCCGCCCCCGTCGGCCGGGCGGACGACTGGGACACCGTCTTCGCCCCGCACGGCGGCACATGCGCCGACCGGCCGACCCTGACCGCGGTCGAGGTGGACCCGGGCGGCCGGGTGACCCTCGTCGACGACGGCGACCGGCTGGAACTGGGGTTCGGAGCGGGGGAGGGCGGCTGGACGGTCACCGACGAGCCCGTACCCGTCGCGGTGAGCGGCGGCTGGACCGACGCGGAGACCCTCGCCGTCGACGTGGCGTTCCTGGAGACCCCGCACCACCTGCTCGTGACCTGCTCGCTCGCGGACCGGACGTTCACCGCGCGCTGGCGCACCCAGCCGCTGCACGGCGGTTCGCTGCGGCGGATGCGGGCACCGCGCCCGGCCTGAGCACCCGCCCGAGGTCCGAAAACCCGCTCAGGCCTCGGGCGCGCTCAGTGCGACGGCGCCCGGAAGGAGCCCAGGAAGGTGTCCAGGGCCTTCTGGTTCGCGTCGTCGTTCCAGTCCGCCGCCGGGGTCGTCCAGCGCAGCGAGTAGCCGCGGCCCCCGCCGATCAGGAAGCCGCGGCCGAAGGTGCGCACCCGGGTGCCGTCGACGTCCTCGACCCACTGCATGTCGGCGGCCCGGCGGCCCTGGTAGGTGGTGGCGCGGATGTCACCGAGCCGCTCGTAGCCGTGGTCGTCCCGCAGCCCCGGTTCCACGTCGTCGCGCCACACGGCCACCGGGTCCGTGCCGACGGCCTCGCTGTAGGTGACGGCGAGGGTGCGCGGGTCTCCGGGGGCGCCGAAGGTGACGCGGTACGCCAGATCGGCCTGGCGCGAGGTCTCCAGCGGCTTCCAGCCCTCGGGGAGGGCGAGGGAGAAGCCCTCGGGGGAGCGGTACGTGCGGAATCCGGGCGTCTGCCCCGTGCCCGCGGTCGGGGTGGCCGTCCTGCTGGGGCTCGGCGTGGGCGTCGGGGACGCGGGCGGGGCGGAGCTCTCGTCGGGGCGGCTCCCGGACGCGGTCACCGAGAGGGAGGGCGCGGGCGGGACCGGGGCGGACGTGGTGGCGGAGGCCGAGGCGGACGGGGCGGGCGCCTCACCGGTCGTCCCGCTGTCGCCGTCGGGCAGCGCCTTGACGACCGTGAGGACGGCGGCGGCCACCGTGACGACGGCCAGGGCGGTCCCCGCGACGAGGAGCCGGCCGCCGCGGCCCGGGGCCACGCCCGGCCGGGGCTCTTCCGGAGGGACCGGCTCGGCGCCCTCCTCCAGGACCCGGAGCAGCGCTTTGCGCAGGGCCGTACGGCTCAGCCGTTCCTGGGAGTTCTTGCGCAGCAGGCCCTGCACGACCGGGGTGAGCGGCCCGGCCCGCACCGGCGCCCGCAGCGGCAGCCGGTCGACGCCCTTCAGGGTGGCCGCGGGACGGTCGCGGTCCCGGAACGGCGGACGTCCCTCGACCAGCGTGTAGAGGATCGCGCCGAGCGCCCACAGGTCGGCGGCCGGCCCGATGCGCTCGTCACGGGCCTGTTCGGGGGAGGCGTACGAGGGTGCCGAGAGCCTGGGCGCGAGGGTCGCCCCGGCCAGCCCGAAGCCGGTGACGACGACCGTGCCCCGGTGGTGCACGAACACCTGGCCGGGGCTGAGTTCACCGTGGGTGATGCCCTCGGCGTGCGCCGCCTCCAGCACGTCGAGGAGCTCCAGGCCGATGCGGGCCGCCCGCGCGGAGTCGAACGTCCCCTGCCGGCCGAGGAGTTCGCCCAGCGGGACGCCGTCGACCGGCTCGGTGACCGTCCACAGGGTGTCCTCCTGTGCCACGGCGTCCACGACCGAGGCGATCCGGCCCGGGCGGAGCAGCCGCATGGTCTTGGACATCCTGACGACTCCCGCGGCGGTGCGCAGCGAGGTCTCCTCGTCCGTGCCGGCCGGCAGCCCGATCTCGGTCAGCAGGCAGGGACGTTCGGTCGAGACGTCCTCGCCGTACCAGCACGTCCGGTTGGTCTCGCGGTGCAGGACGTCCAGGGGCCGGTACCGTCCGGCGACCAACTCGTGTGTGGAGACGTGCGCCTTGACCATGGTCATCCCTCGCTGAACCCCTGGCTCTCACCTTTCACAGAGGTACGGCGGGTGCGGCGGGGTGTGTTCAATGAATTCCCCAACCGATGGATTCCGCTTTCCGATGGCCCGATTCCTGACTCACGGGTCAGTAGTGCGGGCGGAGCCGAGCGCCCCTGTCAGCGCAGGCCGAACCGTGCGGCCCAGTCCATGACGTCGGCGGTGGTCGCGTTGCCGCCGCACACCACGAGGCCCAGTCGGCAGCCGTCGCCGACCCGCTCCAGCACCGTCCGGGCGGCGGGCAGGAGACACCCGGCCGCGGGTTCGCCCCACACCTTGGCGTGGTCGGCGAGGTCGAGGCAGCCTCGTACGGCCTCGCGGTCCGGGACCACGAGGACCTCGGTGACCAGAGCCGCCACATGGTCGTAGGTGAGCCGGGAGACGGACGGGGCGCTCAGCGTGGAGACGACGGAGGACAGGGCGACGGGCACCGGCCCGCCCGCCGCGAGCGCCCGGGACATGGCCTCGGCGCCCTCGGTCTCCACGCCCCAGACCCTGACATCCGGCCGGCGCGCCCGCAGGGCCGCCGCGACCCCGGCGATCAGCCCACCGCCCCCGACGCTGACGAGGAGGTCGGTGAGGTCGCCGGCGTCGTCGGCGAACTCCAGCCCGACCGTCCCCTGCCCCGCGATCACCAGCGGGTCGTCGAAGGGGTGGACCAGGGTCAGGCCCTCGTCCCGCAGCCGGTTCACGAGCGAGAAGGCACCGTCCATGTCGTCCGTCAGCCGCAGCGAGGCCCCGGCCGCCTCGACGAGCTCCACGGACCGGGCGGGCGCCGAGCGCGGCATGACCACCGTCGCCTTGACGTCGAGGGCGGCCGCCATGTGCGCGAGGGCGATCCCGTGGTTGCCGCCGCTGACCGCGACGACCCCGGCCGCCCGCTCCGCCTCGCTCAGCGACAGCAGTTTGGCCGTCGCCCCGCGCGCCTTGAACGAGCCGGTGCGCTGGAGCAGTTCGAGCTTGACGGTGACGGGAGCACCGAGCAGTGCGGACAGACCGGGGCTGGGGAGGGTGGGGGTGCGTACGACGTGTCCGGCGATCAGCCCGGCCTGCCGCTCGATGTCCGTGATCCCGATCAAGGGGGTTTTCCTTCCGGCGCGGAGAGCTCTCCTCGAACCCTGTCCCCACGCGCGGCGCAGGTCAACTCCGTCTCAGAGATCACGCCGCAGGAGGTAGTCCAGCACCGGCCGCAGCGCGGGCTCCTTCTCCGCCGGCGCGATGTGGCGGCGGGCCTCGGCGAGCGCGGCCGCTCTGCCACCGCACTCCTCGACCAGGGCCGCGATCCGCCGCGGTGCCCCGTCCGACTCCAGGAGCCGCGCCAGCCGCGCCGCCGCGGGAGAGGGCGAGTCGAGCGCGGCCAGCACCGGGAACGTCTTCTTCCGCTCCCGCAGATCGCCGTGCACGGGTTTGCCGGTGACCAGGGGGTCGCCCCAGATGCCCAGGACGTCGTCGACGATCTGGAACGCGACCCCCAGATGCCGTCCGGCCCGGTCCAGCGCGGCCACCGTGGCCGGGGGCGCCCCGCCGAGCAGGGCGCCCAGCGCCGCCGCGCAGCCCAGCAGCGCCCCGGTCTTGTGCTCGGCCATGGCCCGGTACTCCTCCGGTCGCACCCGTTCCGGTCCCGTCCAGGGGCGGGTGGCGAACAGGAGGTCGTCCGCCTGCCCCCGCACCAGATCCGACAGGGCCGCGGACAGCAGCCGCACGGGACCGGGGCCGGACCCGGCCAGGGTCTCCACGGCGAGGGCGAACAGGGCGTCGCCCGCGAGGACGGCGGGCCCGGTGCCGTACGCCTTCCACACCGTGGGGCGGCCCCTCCGGGCCGGATCGCCGTCCATGATGTCGTCGTGGAGCAGCGAGAAGGCGTGCACCAGCTCCACCGCGACCGCCGCGGGCACCCCGGCCCGCCCGGACGCGCCGGCCGCCTCGGCCCCCAGCACGGCGAGCGCCTGGCGCACCCCCTTGCCGTCGGACGCCGTGGCCGGGACGCCGCCCACCTCGCACCAGCCGAAGGAGTAGGCGGCCATCTCGCGCACCCAGGGGTGCAGTCCGCCGACGGCTTCCCGGAGCGCGGGGCGCACCAACGCGCGGCAGCGGGTGAGGACTTCGGGAGCGGCGACCGTCGTCACAGAGCCACCTCCGTGCGGACGCCGAACTCCTCCTGGGCCCGGCTCACCATCTCCCTGGCGTGCCGCAGCCCGGTCCGCTCCAGCACGCGGGCCAGATCGTCCAGTTCGGCCGCCGTCTCGGCCCGGTCGCGGCCCAGGCGGGCCAGTGCCTTGGCGAGCCCGAGCCGGGCCAGGGCCTCCCCGCGCGGTTCGCTCATGGCACGGAACTCGGCGAGCGCCCGCTCGTACAGCTCGCGGGCCTCGGTGTAACGCCCGGCCCGGTAGAGGACGTTGCCGCGCATCTTGTGGTTGTAGGCCAGCGCGCTGGACAGGTTCATCTCCCGGCAGGTCACCTCGGCCTCGGACAGCAGGGCGAGGGCCCGTTCGGTGTCGCCGTCACGCACGGAGGCGAGGTCGGCGAGCCCGCGCAGGGCCCAGGCGTGGCCGCGCCGGTCGTCGGCGTCCGCGGCGATCCGGGCCGCCTCCTCGAACATGGCGAACGCGGTGTCGTACGAGCCGGTGTTGCGGTGCATCTGCGCGATCCCGGACAGCGCCCACACCGTGTGCCGGGCCTCGCCGCGCCGCCTGGCCTCGGCCAGCAGCTGCTCGTGCAACCGGCCGACGGCCTCGTAGTCGCCCTGGATGCGGCCGGTCTCGGCCAGTCCCGCCAGCGAGTAGCCGCGTACGACGACGTCCCCCGAGCGCTCGCCGAGCTCGGCCGCGAGCCCCAGCAGTCGGCGGGCCAGGGCAAACCCGCCCCGCTGCCGGGCCAGTGTGCCCCCGCTCCACAGGGCCCACGCCATGCCCCCGGTGTCCCCGGCGCGACGGGCGGCCCGGTAGCTCGCCTTCCACGCCCGGTCAGCGTCGGCCACCCTGCCGAGCCTGCGCTGCGCCTCGGCGACCGCGAGTCCGGAGCGCGCCGCCTCCTCGTGCCGTCCGGCCCGCTCGGCCGCCCTCAACTGCTCGGTACCGGCCGCCAGGACGTCCTCCAGCGAGGAGTTCACGGAGAGATCGGTGAGCGCGCCCTGGTACTCCGGGGCGAATGCCTTGCCGTACATGTACGCCTTTCCGTCGCGTATGCACCGCATGTATACGCGTCGTGTATACATGGTGTGCATAGTTCCTCGAAAATGAACCCCGGCCGGTGGGCCGGGGCGTCATCCGTCGCCGGTCAAGACGGGGACGGAGGCGGACGGGTTGCCTGTGCGGCGCAGATCACTGTCCGCGGGGTCAGTGCTGCTGCGCCTTCTGCGGGGTCGCCTCGCTCGGCCGTACGACCACGAAACCGGAACCCTGGAGCATGAGCTGCACCGCCTCGCCGGAACCGCCGCGCAGCATCGACCCGATGGACTGCGAACGGTGCAGCGAGGTCGCGAGCCCCGCCGTCCAGCCCACGACCGCGTCCGTGTCGACGTACACCGGGAACTCCGGCGAGACCGGGATCACCAGCGGGTTGCCCTCGCAGACGAGGCCGAGCCTGCCGTGGCCCGTGAAGACGCTGTTGAACAGACCGCCGCCCGCGATGCCGGCGCCCTTCACGGTCGAGATCCGGTACGCCAGCGAGGCGTCGAAGCACAGGACGTTGCGGCCGTTGACCGTGAACTCGTCGCCCTGTTCCACGTCGACGACGAAGCAGTTCTGGGCCTCGTGCGCGAACCAGGCCTCGCCCTGCCCGCGCACCGCCATCAACGGCAGACCCTCGCCGGTGACGGCCCGCTTGAGCATGCCGCCCACGCCCTGGCCCTTGCGCTCGAACTGGAGATTGCCGCGGTAGGCGACCATCGCCCCCTGGCGGGCGAGCATCTCGCCGTGCACCGCGTACCTGATGCACTTGGAGTTCTCGACCGTCATGCCCGGCGCCGTGGCCGGCTGCACCATGTGCTCACTGGAAAAGAGGTCACCCTTCATGAGGGCATCCTGGCCCGGAGGGATCCCCTCCGCCAAGATCGCGGCCCCGACTCCCGTTCCCCGGCCCGGGTCAGGCCCCGAAGAGCTGGGTCCAGTACGTGCCCGCCGGGCCGCCGCCCGCGAATCCGGTCCCGATGTGGGTGAAGCCCGGACCGAGGATGTTGGCGCGGTGACCGGGGCTGTTCATCCAGCCCTCGACGACCTCGGCGGCGGAGCGCTGGCCGCACGCGATGTTCTCCCCGATCGAGCGGCGGCCGGCGCCCGCGGCGGCGGCCCGGTCCCAGGGCTGGGTGCCCTCCGGCGAGGTGTGGGAGTAGAAGGCGCGGTCCGCCATGTCGGTGCTGTACGCCTGCGCGGCCCGGGCCAGCAGGGGATCGACGGCGAGCGGCGGCAGACCGGCCCGGACGCGCTCGTGGTTGGTGAGGTCGACGACCTCGTCGGTGGTCCGGGTCAGGGCGCCGGGGGTGAGCGGCGCGGCCCACAGCGCGGTCCAGTACGTGTCGCCGGAGCGGGCCTCGGCGGCCTGTGCCAGGCCGACGTGGCGGAAGACGGGGTCGCGCAGGGTCCGCCCGGGCTGTTCGGTGCGCAGGCAGTACTCGACGAACTCGGACGGGTCGCGGGGGCCGGAGACGAGGTGTTCGCCGACGGTGAGGTAGGCGTAGCCGGTGGCGGTGAGCCGTTGGAAGACGGAGACGCCGTCCGCGCCCTCGACACCGAGCCGGCCCGCGGCGGCCATGGCCCAGGCGTGCGCGCGGGCAGCCCGGGTGAGCCGTGGGTCGAGTGCGACCGGAGGTGAACCGGCCGTGGCGCGGGCCGAGTTGACCAGGGCGAGGAAGGCGGCCGTGTCGGGGGAGGGGGCGGGCGGGTGGAGCGCCGGTGCCGCCCGGAAGGAGGGAACGGTGGCGGGACGTGCCCCTGGGGCCGTCGGCGCTCCCGAAGACGCGGCGGCCGAACGCCACGCGGCGGGCGTGGTGTCCGCGGGGGACGCGGACGGCACAGCGGCCCGCGCCGACGCCGAAGGCACAGCCCCCGTCGCCGGGTCGTCCACGACGTCCACCCCGAAGTCTCGCGCCAGCCCGGCCAGTCCGTCCGCGTACCCCTGTCCGAGCGCCCGCAGCTTCCAGCCGTCACCGCGCCGGTAGATCTCCGCGAGCAGCAGCACGGTCTCCTGCCGTGGCCGCGGAGGCGTGAACCGGGCCAGTGCACGGCCGCCCGCACTCGTGACCTGGAGGACCGGGGCGGGCAGCCGGCCCAGGGGAGCGCCGGGGTCGGCCGGGCTGACGACGACCGTGACCCGGGCGGCACCCGCGCGCAGCCGCCGGGGATCGACGGTCAGCGTGTCCCCCAGGAGCCGGGCTCCGGGAGCGGAGGGCTGGTTGTAGAACACGAAATCCGCGTCGCCCCGGACCTTGCCGCCCTCGTCCGTGACGAGCGCGGACACGTCGAAGGGGCCGGGCACCCGCACGGTGACGGCCCCGTCGGGGAGGGCCAGATTGCCTCCGGGGACCAACTCGCTCATCGTGCCGCCCTGATGTCGTCGCTCGCCCGGAGAACGGACACCGGGGCACAGGGGTTCCCGGCCCGCTCTCAGTCCCGCGTGAGCGCCGGCGCCACGTCCTCGTGCCGCTCCACCGGGGCCTTCCCGCGCGGGGTCCTGCCGGGCAGGGCCTTGACGGTCTTGCCGCAGAACGCGGAGTCCAGGGTGCGCAGCATGGTGTTGAGGACCGTGCCGTTGTTGGACGTGTTGGCGACCGCCGAGAGGGCGCGCTTGCCGTCCTTGGAGGCGAACGCGTACGTGTAGAAGCCCTGCACGGCACCGGTGTGGCCGTACACCGAGATCCCGCACGACAGATCGCGGCGGCGCAGCCCGAGACCGTACGCCTGGCCCGTCCCCGACGGCATCCACCGTTCCATCTGCGCCAGTTGCGCGGCCGAGGTCAGCCGGCCCCCGAGCAGGGCGGAGAGGAAGGTGTTCAGGTCCCGGGTGCTGGAGATGAGCGCGCCCGCGCTCTGCGCCCACGACACGGTCTGCTCGGTCGCGTCGACGAGCGGGGCGCCCGCCTGGTCCGGGGTGAGATAGCCGCGGGCGTGCCGGCCGGGGATCTTCATGCCCGGGTGCACGTAGAGCGTGTCGCGCAGCCCCAGCGGAGCGATGATCCGGTGCTCGTACTCGGTGCGCACCGGGTTCCCGGTCAGCTTCTCGATGAGCATCCCGGCGACGACGAAGTTGGTGTTCGAGTACGAGTACACCGCGCCCGGCGCGTTCGTGCGGGGCCGGCCGAGCGAGAGGCGGACCAGTTCGGCGGGGGTGAAGACCCTCTTGCGGACCGCCTCGAACCCCGGGACCGTCCGGGCGAACATGTCGTTCGTGTAGTCGTACAGGCCGCTGCGGTGGCCCAGGACGTGCCGGACCGTGATCCGGTCGTCCGGCAGCAGCCCGGGCAGATAGCGGTTGACCGGTGCGTCCAGGCGCAGCTTCTTCTCGTCGACCAGTTGGAGCAGCACGACGGCGGTGAAGATCTTGGTGACGCTGCCGATGCGGAACCGGTCGGCGTCGTCGATGGCCCGCCCGCTCCCGCGGTCCGCGACGCCGACCGCGGCCCGGAACACCGTGCCCCCGTCGTCGATCCGGGCCATGGACCCCGGCGCGCCCTGGGCCTGCGCGGAACGCAGCACGCCGCGCAGACCTGCGAGATCCACCTCCGGCGCGGAGGCTGACCCGGCGTGGGCGGGGACCGCGAGAAGGGGCAGCAGGACCGCTCCGGCCACCGCGCCGACCACCACTCGTGCTGTTGTCATCCGGCTGAACTCCTGTCGCTTCGTCAGTTCCGGTACGAATGCGGAGAGTATCGCCATGAAGAGTACGAAAAGTGATGATTTACCGCTCCGGTGGCACAGAAGTCTCTTCGGGTGCGCACAGCCAATCCTGCTTCTTTTATTGACGAAGGAAAAGAATCACCCTAGGTTTCCGGCCATGCGCTCCACCCCCGCGGCCGAGACGTTTCCCGTCAACACACCGGCCGCCTCCCAGGTGTTCACCACCGTGCTGTCCCAGGGGCCCCTGCCCCGACTGGAGGTGGCCCGGCGCGTGGGCCTGTCCCCGGCCGCCGTCACCAAGGCGGTCCGGCCGCTCATCGAGGCCGGCTATCTGGTGGAGGGCGTGGACGAGGAGGCCCGCCCGGCCCTCGGCCGCCCCGCGAACCTCGTGCGCGTCGACGGGGGGCGGGCCCTGTTCATCGGCGTCAAGGTCACCGGCGACGAGGTCATCGGGGTCCTCACCGACCTGTGCTGCCGTATCCGCGCAGCCCGGCACCTGCCGCTGCCCGACCGCGACCCCAAGGCGGTGCTCGCGGGCATCGCGGAAGTCGTCCAGCAGCTCCTCGCCGAGGCGGACGAGGTCACGGCCGCGGTCCTGGGCCTCGGCATCGCGGTCTCCGGCGACGTCGACCGGGGCGAGGGAACGGTCCGCTACTCGCCGTTCCTGGAGTGGCGCGACGTTCCGCTCGCCGAACTCGCCTCCATGACCACGGGGTTGCCGGTCACCGTCGACAACGACGTCCGCGCCCTGACGGTCGCCGAGCAGTGGTTCGGCGCCGGGGTCGGCCTGTCCGACTTCGCCGTGGTCACCGTGGGCGCCGGCATCGGCTGCGGTCTGGTGGTGCACGGCCGGGTGGTCGCCGGGGCGCACGGAGTGGCCGGGGAGATCGGACATGTCACCGTCGATCCGTCCGGCCCGCTGTGCCACTGCGGCAACCGCGGCTGCGTGGAGGCGATCGCGGGCGAGGCCGCGATCCTCCGGCAGGTCCGCGAGGCCACCGGCGCCCGACTCCCCGACGCCGCGGCCGCCCTGGCCCTGGCCCGCAAAGGCGTCCCCGAGGCCCGGGACGTGTACGCGCGCGCCGGCGAGGCGATCGGCCGGGGCATCGCCACCGTCGCCAACCTCCTCGGCCCCGAACGCGTGATCATCTCCGGCGAGGGACTCGCCGCCTACGACCTGTTCGCCGAGCAGATCCGTGACGCCTTCGTCGCGGCCGCCTTCGGCTCCGCCGCCCAGTGCGACGTCCGCACCCACCCGCTGCCCTTCGACGAGTGGGCCCGCGGCGCCGCCGCCACCGCCATCCAGTCCTTCATCAGCCCGGACACGAGCCGATAAGTACCCGCACCCCATTGGAGGCACGACCCATGCGGTCATCCTCGTACTTCGCCATGCCCGCCAGAGCCCTGCTGGTGCTCGCCCTCACCGCGGTCGCCGTCCCCACCGCCCAGGCCGCCCACGCCGCCGACACTCCCGCCCCCGTGCTCGCCGCCAAGCCCTACATGGGCTGGTCCAGTTGGAGCATGCAGTCGTCCAAGTACCCCGGGCTCAACCCGGACGGCGACTACAGCTACCTCACCGAGGCCAACGTCCTCAAGCAGACCGACGCCCTGGCCGCCAAGCTGAAGAAGTACGGCTACGAGTACGTCAACATCGACGCCGGCTGGTGGATGGACAAGACCTGGAAGTCCGGGTTCGACCAGTACGGCCGCCAGAAGCCCGACCCGGGCCGCTTCCCGCACGGCATGAAGGCCGTCGCCGACCGCATCCACGCCAAGGGCCTCAAGGCCGGCATCTACCTCCCGGCCGGCCTGGAGAAGGGGGCCTACGGCGACGGGAAGACGCCGGTCTGGAACACCGACGGCTGCACCACCGCCGACATCGTCTACGACGACCTGCGCACCACCAACGGCTGGGACAGCGCCTACAAGCTCGACTTCTCCAAGCCCTGCACCAGCAAGTACATCGACTCCCAGGCCCAGATGATCGCCGACTGGGGCTTCGACTTCCTCAAGCTCGACGGCGTCGGTCCCGGCTCCGGCAAGAGCGGCGACCAGTACGACAACGTTGCCGACGTGGCCGCCTGGCACCAGGCGATAGCCGCCACCGGCCGCCCGATCCACCTCGAACTCTCCTGGTCCCTCGACATCGGACACGCCGCCGACTGGAAGAAGTACTCGCAGGGCTGGCGCATCGACACCGATGTCGAGTGCTACTGCAACACCCTCGTGAGCTGGGAGAACTCCGTCGACGACCGCTGGGACGACACCCCGGCCTGGACCCGGCACGCCGGACCCGGCGGCTGGAACGACCTCGACTCCCTCGACGTCGGCAACGGACAGATGGACGGCCTGACCAAGGCCGAACGGCAGAGCTACGCCACCCTGTGGGCCATCGCCAAGTCCCCCCTCTACACCGGCGACGACCTCACCCGCCTCGACTCCTACGGCCTCTCCCTGCTGACCAACCGCGAGGTCATCGCGGTCGACCAGGGCCCCAACCCGCCCGCCCAGCCGGTCACACCGTCCGACCCGCAGCAGGTCTGGGCCGCCGAGAACACCGACGGCACCTACACCGTCGCCCTGTTCAACCTCGCCGACGCCCCCGCCGCCGTCACCGCCGACTGGACCGCCCTCGGTTTCACCGGCAAGGCCTCCGTCCGCGACCTGTGGAACCACGAGAACCTCGGCACGTACAAGAACAGGATCACCCAGGCCCTCCCCGCCCACGGCTCCCGCCTGTTCACCGTCACCCCGCGCGGCACCGCGGTCGCCCTCACCGGGTACGAGGCCGAGTCGTCCGCCAACACCCTCGGCGGCAACGCCTCCGTCGCCGACTGCTCCGCCTGCTCGAACGGAAAGAAGGTGGGCAACTTGTACCTCGGCGGCAAGCTGACCTTCAACGACGTCATGGTCGCCAAGGCGGGCACCTACCAGATCAAGGTCTCCTACATCAGCGGTGACGCCCGCTCGGTGGACATCTCCGCGAACGGCGGCGCCGCCACCCGCCACAAGCTCCCCTCCACCGGCGACTGGGGAACCGTCGCCAGCGTCTACGTGCCCGTGACGCTCAAGGCCGGCGCCAACACGATCACTGTCGACAGCGGCACCGGCTACGCGCCGGACATCGACCGGATCGACGTCCCGAAGTCCTGACCGAGCCACCAGGAGCCGCCATGACCCCCGCCCCCTCCAGACGCGGTGTCCTCGCGCTGACCGCCGCGCTCGCCACCCTGCCCGCCTTCAAGGCGACGGCCGCACCGCAGCGGCCCGCCGACTCGTCCGCCCTCGGCACCGACGCACGCCACCGCCTGTGGTGGCAGGCCCCAGCCGACGAGCACTCGATGATCGAACAGGGCCTGCCCGTCGGCAACGGCCGTCTCGGTGCCCTCGTGAGCAACGACCCCGGCCGGGAACTCCTCCTCGTCACCGACGCCACGATGTGGACCGGCGGCCTCAACGACACCCTCGACGCCGACGGCCAGTTCCCCTACGGGCGAGGGGACTTCGGCTCCTTCACCCTGCTGGCCCGGCTCACCGTCGACATCCCCGACCACGACCTGTCCGCCGTCTCCGGCTACCGCCGCACCCTCGACCTCGACCGGGGCGTGAACACCGCGTCCTACGTCCGCTCCGGGGTCACCTACCGACGGGAGGTCTTCGCCAGTCACCCCGACGACGTCATCGTCCTGCACTTCACCCAGAGCGGAGGAGGCCGCTACACCGGCACGGTCACTCTGGAGGGCACGCACGGCGAGGAACCGGCGGTCTCCTTCGGGGCCACCCTCCCCAACGGGCTGCGCTACGGCGCCGCGATCACGGCGTACGGCTCCGGCGGCAGCGTCGGCGTCGACGGCCCGCACATCGTGTTCAACGGGTGCCGGGACCTCACCGTCGTCCTGAGCGGCGGCACCAACTACACCCCCGACGCCGCCGCCCACTACCGCGACCCCTCCCTCGACCCGCAGAAACTGGCCCACAGCAAGGTCCGCGCGGCCGCCCGCCACTCGGCGGCCACCCTGCTGCGCACCCACACGGCCGATCACCACGCCCTGTACGGACAGTTGGACCTCTCGCTCGGCACCTCCTCCGCCGAGCAGCGCTCCCTCGACACCTGGGAGCGACTGCGCGCACGCGCCACGGACGCGACACCCGACCCCGAACTGGAGGCCCAGTACCTCCAGTTCGGCCGCTACCTGACGATCGCGGCCTCCCGCGGCAGCCTGCCGCTCGGCCTCCAGGGACTGTGGCTCGACGGCAACGACCCCGACTGGATGGGCGACTACCACACCGACATCAACATCCAGATGAACTACTGGGCGACCGACCGGGCCGGCCTGTCCCAGTGCTTCGACGCGTTCACGGACTACTGCGTGGCCCAGCTCCCGTCCTGGACCGACCTCACCCGCAGACTGTTCAACGACCCCCGAAACCGCTACCGCAACTCCACGGGCAAGAACGCCGGCTGGACGGTCGCCATCTCCACCAACCCCTACGGCGGGGGCGGCTGGTGGTGGCATCCGGCGGGCAACGCCTGGCTGTGCAACTCGCTCTGGGAGCACTACGAGTTCACCACCTCCCGCACCCACCTGGAGAAGATCTACCCGCTCCTGAAGGGCGCCTGCGAGTTCTGGGAGGCGCGGCTGCTCACCACGACCCTCCCGGGCACCTCGCGGGAGGTCCTGATCGCCGACAGCGACTGGTCGCCCGAGCACGGCCCCCTCGACGCCAAGGGCATCACCTACGCCCAGGAACTCGTGTGGGCCCTGTTCGGCAACTACTGCACGGCCGCCGCCGAGCTGAAGAAGGACACCGCCTTCGCCGCCACGATCGCCGGCCTCCGCAAACGCCTCTACCTCCCGCAGGTCAGCCCCACCACCGGCTGGCTGGAGGAGTGGATGTCCCCCGACAACCTCGGCGAGACCACCCACCGCCACCTGTCCCCGCTCGTGGGCCTCTTCCCCGGCGACCGCATCCGCCCCGACGGCTCCACCCCGGCCGAGATCGTCGACGGCGCCACCGCCCTGCTCACCGCACGCGGCATGGAGAGCTTCGGCTGGGCCAACGCCTGGCGCGCCCTGTGCTGGGCCCGCCTCAAGAACGCCGACAACGCCTACCAGCTCGTGCTCAACAACCTGCGCCCCTCCAGCGGAGGCAGCAACGGCACCGCCTTCAACCTCTTCGACATCTACCAGGTGGAACAGGGGCGCGGGATCTTTCAGATCGACGCGAATCTGGGTACCCCTGCGGCGATGATCGAGATGCTGCTCTACTCACGCCCCGGCCACCTGGAACTCCTGCCGGCCCTGCCCGACGCCTGGGCGGCCTCCGGCTCCCTCAGCGGAGCGAACGCCCGCGGCGGCTTCGTCGTCGACCTACGCTGGCGGGATGGGAAACCGACCGAAGCACGGATCCGCAGTACCGGCGGCCGCACCACGACGGTCGCCCACGCGGGAAGCACGCGCACGGTGACGCTGAAGCCGGGGGAGACGGTCACCCTGAAGGGCTTCGGCCGATGAGCCGCCGAACGGCCCGCTGGGCCCGGCTGCTCGCGGTCACGGTCGCGGCCGCGGCCCTCCAGGCCACGCCCGCACAGGCCGCCGTCACCCCGCCGGACGGGGTGATCACCTGGGGCGCGAGCGCCTATTCCATCGG
The DNA here is from genome assembly GCF_044756385.1 of Streptomyces sp. NPDC091972. NCBI lineage: Bacteria > Bacillati > Actinomycetota > Actinomycetes > Kitasatosporales > Streptomycetaceae > Streptomyces > Streptomyces sp. NPDC091972. The sequence goes on from NZ_JBIVSV010000003.1 coordinate 699,323, forward strand.
CGAATCGGCCGGCGACCGGGGCTACCGCATGGTCGTCCACACCAGCGTCGGCGGCCGCGACGCGCGCATCCGGCTGTCCAACGCCTTCGGGCAGCAACCGGTGACCTTCGACAGCGTCTACGCCGGCCTGCAACGGAAGGACGCCGACCTGGTGCGCGGCAGCAACCGGCGGCTCACCTTCGACGGCTCGTCCTCCGTCACCGTGGAACCCGGCGACACGGTGTACAGCGACCCGCTGCCCGGCACGCTGGCCGCCGGGTCGAACCTGGTCGTCAGCGTCCACACCCCGGACGCGGCGGGCCCGGTCACCGGCCACTCGATGGCTCTGCAGACGTCGTACGCCACCCGGGGCGACCACACCGCCGAGGAGAGCGGCGCCCACTGGACCGAGACCATCGGGTCGTGGTTCTACCTCGACGCGGTCTCGGTACGGACGGCCCCGGCCACCGGAGCCGTGGTCACGCTCGGCGACTCCATCACCGACGGCTGGCAGTCCACCACCGACCGGAACCGCCGCTGGCCCGACTACCTCGCCCGCCGCCTGCAGAAGGCGCACACCACGGTCAAGGGGGTGGCCAACGAGGGGATCTCCGGCAACAAGGTGCTGGCCGACGGCGCCGGGCCGAGCGCCCTGAACCGGCTGGAGCGGGACGTGCTCTCGCAGCCGGGCGTGCGCACCGTGTTCCTCTTCGAGGGCGTCAACGACCTCAAGGCCCACAGCGGTGTCACCGCCGCCGACCTGATCTCCGGTTACCGCGAGATCGTCGACCGGGCCCACGACGCCGGCAAGTGCGTGGTCGTCTCCACCGTCGCCCCCTTCAAGGGCTGGCCCGAATGGGACACGGCCGCCGAGGCCGTACGGCAGGAGGTCAACGACTTCGTCAGGAGCCACGGCGACGAGTTCGACGCGGTCAGCGACTTCGACCGCGTCCTGCGCAGCCCCTACGACCACGAGCGGATGCTGCCCGTGTTCGACGGCGGGGACCACATCCACCCCAACGACAAGGGAATGCAGGCCATGGCCGACTCCGTCGACCTGAACAGCCTCGACTGCGCACACCGCTGAGGAGCAGTCAGCCGCGGGCCGTCGTCTCCGGGGTGATCAGCCCCTCGCGGTAGGCGACGGCCACGGCCTCGGTGCGGCTCGCCGCGCCCAGCTTGGCGAGGATGTTGGAGACGTGCACGCTGGCCGTCTTCCCGGTGATGAACAGCTCCTCGCCGATCTGGCGGTTGCTGCGGCCCCGGGCCAGCAGCCGCAGCACGTCCCGCTCCCGGGCGGTGAGCGGCGACGCGGCCGGCGGGGCTCCGCTCGGCCTGGCGCACCGTAGCAGCTCGTCCACGCGTCGCAGCAGCGGCGTGGCGCCGAGCCGGGCGAACACCTCACGGGCCGCACGCGCCTCGGCCGCGGCCTCCTCCCGCCGGTCGGCCGCGAGCAGAGCCTCGGCGTACCGCAGCCGGCAGCGAGCCGGTTCGTACACGTCACCGAAGTCGAACGCGGCGACCGCCTTCGCCCAGGCCTCGGCATCCGGCCCCGACACGGCCCAGGTCCACTCCGCCTCGGCCCGGGCCAGCCATGCCTGGCCCTCGGGGCCCTGCGGTATGCCGCCCTCCCCGTGCACGGCCGCGGTCCTGGCCAGCTCCACCAGCTCGGTCGCGGTCCCCGCCCAGCCGTCAGCCCCGGCCTCGTCCCCCTCGAGGCGCAGATCGGCGGCCCGGTCGGCGACCGCCGACAGGGCCAGGGCGGCCAGCCGGACGGTGACGTGGGGAGCCGTGCCCATGTCGTCGGTCAGCGCCGTGACGGTGGCCCGCGCCCGCCCCACGGCCTCCTCCGGATCACCCCGCAGCGCCGCCGCGTCGGTCAGCACGATGCCCGCGACGAGCGTCGCCATCCAGTCGAACGGCCCCTCCAGCAGCGCCCGGGCCCGGTCGGTGGCCCCGAAGTCGCCGCGCGCGAGCGCCACGTACAGGGCGGGCGCCACCGTGTACCCGCCGGCCGCGGGCAGCACCTCCGCGTCGGCGTGCGCCGCGCGCACGCACTCGTCCCAGCGGCCCAACGTGTACAGGACCAGGAGTTGCAGATAGCGCATCTCCATCGGGTACGGCGACGACAGCAGCCCGGCGCGACGGGCCCGGTCCAGGCCCTCGGTGAGCCAGGGCAGGCACTCGTCGAGATGCCCGGACTCGAAGCAGCCGACGGCGAGGTTGAACAGCGCGCGCATCTCCACGGGCGTGTTGCACGCCTCGCGGGCCAGCTCCCGGGCCTGCCGCAACCGCTCCCGCCCGGCCGGCGTACGGCGGCCGCCGCCCTCCAGGACGGCCAGGGAGATCAGCAGATCAGCCTGGGCGTCCGGCACGCCCAACTGCTCGGCGACGCCGAGGGCCTGCCGGGCGACCCGCAGCGCGACCTCGTTCTCCCCGACCTGCCGGGCCGCCACCACGTGGGTGGCCGCGGCCCACACCCAGGTACGGGACGGGGGATCGGCGGGGATCATGGCGAGCGCCTCGCTGCTGTAGGCGAAGGCCGCGCTCAGGTTGTCGACGCTCATCAGGTTCCCCGCGAGCGTGTAGCGCACCCGGGCGGCGAGTTCGGAGTCCGCCTCCTGGCCGACACCGGCGAGCGCGGCCCGTGTGAGCGAGACCGCCCGGTGCAGTTCGCCGGCGTGCGCGGCCGCCGACGAGGCCCGCAGCATCAGCCGGACCCGGTCGACGCCCTCGCCCGAGGGCCGCGCGGACGGCTCCACCGCCGACCACAGGTCGAGGGCCGCTTCCAGATGCCGCAGCTCCTCGGCGGGCGCCCCGACCCGCTCGGCGTGGTCCGCGGCCTCCAGGGAGGCGGCGAGCGCGGGGGCGAGGTCGTGGCTCTCGCGGTAGTGGTGGGCTCGCTCCGCGGCGCTCTCGGCCCGCGGTCCCCGCCCGTCGAGCAGCCGGGCGAACGCCCCGTGCAGCCGCGCCCGCTCACCGGGGAGCAGGTCGGCGTACACCGCCTCACGGGCGAGGGCGTGCCGGAACGCGTACGTGTCCCCCTCGCCGGGCACCAGGAGCTGCCGCCCGACGGCCTCGCGCAGGGCCGCCTCCAGCTCCTCGTCCGGCAGGCGCACGGCGTCCCGCAGCAGGTCGTGCTCGACGCGCCGCCCGGCCACGGCGGCGGTGCGCAGCACCTGCTGAGCGGTGCCGGAGAGCTGCTCGAACCGGATCAGCAGGACGTCGGCCAGCCCACTGGGCACCCCGCCCTGTCCGCTGCCCGTGGCGGCGAGCAACTCCTCGGCGTAGAAGGCGTTGCCCTCGGCCCGCTCGACGATCCGCCGCACGGTGGTGTCCGGCATCGGCTCCTCGCGCAGGGCCCGCACCAGTCGGGCCACCTCCCTGTCGGCCATCGGCCGCAACTCCAGCCGCTCGACGGCGGGCAGCCGCACGAGCTCGGCGAGCAGCGGCCGCAGCGGATGCCGCCGGTGCAGGTCGTCGGCCCGGTACGAGGCGAGCACGGCCAGCCGGTGCGTGGGGGTCCCGCCCGCAGAGCGCTGGAGGATCCCCCGGCTGAGCAGGAACCGCAGCAGGTCCCGGGAGGACTGATCGGCCCAGTGCAGATCCTCCAGGACGAGCAGCAGGGGAGCGATGTCCGAGAGGTCGGCGAGCAGCCCGGCGATCGACTCGAAGAGCCGCAGCCGCCCACCGGAGTCCCCGGCGGAGCCGCCGCCGAGCAGCCGCTCCACCACCGGGTACGCGGCGAGAGCACCGGCGAACCGCTCGTCCTGCGCGATCGCCCCCAGCACCTCCGTGAAGGGGAGGTACGGCAGCCCCACATCACCGAGGTCGACGCAGTGTCCGACGAGCACGGTCATCCCGGCCGCCGCGGCCCGCCCCCTGACCTCGTCCAGCAACCGCGTCTTGCCGACCCCGGCGTCCCCGGCGACGAGAACAGCACGCGCCTCCCCGCGCCGGGCTCGCTCAAGAACACCGGAGAGCCTGCCGAGTTCGTCGTCCCGCCCGATGAGCGGAGTACTGCTGGAGATCTGCGACACGAACACATCCTGGCACTTCGCACTGACAGCCGGTCGATCCACCCAGGGGCGCGGGGAACTGCGCGACCAGCCACAGTCAACCCGCGGCCGCCGTCAAACAGGTCGCCCCGAGCTCACCTGCGCAACACTCGCGCCCAATCCGCCGGCACCCGCCCCTCCGGCCCAGGAGCCGGCTGCGACTCCGGATGACTGGCCGGACCCGCCAACTCCGGCCCCGCCTCGAACATCTCGTTCGTCTCGAAGTTCCAGAACCACTCCTCACCGGGCTCGAAGCTCTGCACCAGAGGATGCCCCGAGTCCCGGAAGTGCCCGGTCGCGTGCTGGCCGGGGGAGGAGTCGCAGCACCCCACGTGCCCGCACTGCGCGCACCGCCGCAGATGGAACCACCACCCGCCCGCCGCGTCGCACTCCACGCATCCGTCCCCGCTGGGCGGCACGGTCGGGTCGATCCCCTTGACGTCGGTCATTCCGGCTCCTCGGTCGAGTCGTTGTCCACGGCGGTCAGCGGAAGCAGCACCTGGAAGCGGGTGTCGCCGGGCGACGACTCCACCTGGAGCGTCCCGTGGTGCTTGTTGACCACGATCCGCCAGGAGATGTCGAGCCCGAGTCCCGTCCCCTCGCCCACCGGCTTGGTGGTGAAGAAGGGGTCGAAGATGCGTCCGCGGATGTCCGGCGGCACCCCGGGCCCGGTGTCCCGGAACTCCACCAGCAGCCGGTCGTGCTCGAGCGCGGTACGGACGGTCAACGTCCCTTCCCCGCCCACGCTGTTCATGGCCTGCACCGCGTTGTCGATCAGGTTCGTCCACACCTGGTTGAGCTCGGCGGGGTAAGCCGGGATCTTCGGCAGGGTCCGGTCGTACTCCTTGACGACCTTGATCTGCCGGCCGATCTTCCCCGACAGCATCAGCAGGGTGCTGTCGAGGAGTTCGTGCACGTCGGCCACCTGGTAGGGCGCCCGGTCCAGCTGGGAGTACTGCTTGGCCGCGTCGACCAGATGCGAGATGCGGGCCGTGGAGTCGTTGATCTCGTCCATCAACAGCTCGGTCTCGACGGTGTAGTTGAGCCAGCCGATCGCGTTCGGCAGGATCTCCTCGCCCACGGTTGCCGCGACCTGGTCGAGCCAGTCCACGTCGAGCCCGCCCTGCACGAAGGTGGGCGCGATCCGCCAGCCCTCCTGGATGCCGTGGTCGTCGAGCCAGTCGGCGAGGGCGTCCTCCCGGTCGGAGGCCTCCAGGGGGCTCAACGTCGGCGCCTTGGCGACCCGTTCGGCCGTGCGCTCCTGCATGTCGATGAGGTTCGCCATCACCTCGGGACTGTAGGAGCCCTGGGCGATGACGGCGAGCTTGTGCCGCATCTTGCCGACCCGCTCGCGCAGGGTCGCGGTCGCCCGTACGGCCGCCGCCGCGGGGTTGTTGAGCTCGTGGGTGAGACCGGCCGACAACGAGCCGAGCGCCAGCAGCCGTTCCCGCTGTCCGATGGCCCGCTGGGTGTTCTTGGAACCGAAGAAGAGCCCCTCCAGCAGATGGACGGCCATCGGGAACCATTCCTGCATGAACGCCGAGAACGTCTCCGCGGGCAGCACGAAGAACCGCGAGGGCTCGGTGACCCGCATGGAGCCGTTGTACGTCTGCTGCACCCGGTCACCCAGGTAGGCCTGCATGGAGCCCGCGTACACCCCGCGCTGCGAGGTGCGGTTGATCTCGATGTCGTCGCCGCCGACCCGCCGGGAGAGCACGACCGTGCCCTCGATCATCACGTAGAAGCAGGTGGCGGGCTCACCCTCGGTGTACACCGGGCCGGGTTCGAACTTCTCGACCCGTCCCGCGGCGCACAACTGCCCCAGCTGTTCCGGGGTCAGCTTCTCGAACAGGAACAGCGACCCTATCTCCGTGGGACTGCACGGCATCAGCTGCCCGCTCACGACTGCTCCAGGTACCGGTGGACGAGCATCACGGCCATGGCTCCCTCTCCGACGGCGGACGCGACCCGCTTCGCGGACTCGGCGCGCGCGTCGCCCGCGACGAACACGCCCGGAATGTTGGTCTCCAGGTGGTACGGCGGCCGGTCCAGTTCCCAGTCCGCCGGCGGTCGCCCGTCGGGGGTGAGGTCCGGTCCGGCCAGGATGAACCCGTGCTCGTCCCGCAGCACCGTGCCGTCCAGCCAGCCGGTGAGCGGGGCCGCGCCGATGAACACGAACATCCACTGCGCGTCGACGAGTTCGGTCTCCCCGGTGTCCACGTCGCGCAGGGTCAGCTGCTCCAGGTGGTCGGAGCCGTGCGCGGCCTCGACGACGGTACGCGCGCGGACCGAGATGTTGGGCGCCTCCTCGATCTGCTGGATCAGGTAGTGCGACATCGACGCCGCGAGATCGGGCCCGCGCACCAGCAGGGTCACCGATTTGGCGCCCCGGGACAGGTACATGGCCGCCTGCCCCGCCGAGTTGGCGCCGCCGACGATGTAGATGTCCTGACCCTGGCAGGAGGCGGCCTCGGTCAGCGCCGAGCCGTAGTAGACCCCGCACCCGGTCAGGTCCGTGCAGCCGGGCGCCTCCAGCTGCCGGTACGACACACCGGTCGCCAGGATCACGCTGTGCGCGGCCACCGCCGACCCGTCCGAGAACCGCACGGTGCGGGCCGCGCCGTTGACCTCCAGACCGGCCACCTCACGGGCGGTGAGGATCTCGGCCCCGAACTTGGTCGCCTGCCGGCGGGCCCGGTCGGTGAGCTGGGCGCCCGACACACCGTCCGGGAAGCCCAGATAGTTCTCGATCCGCGAACTCTGACCGGCCTGTCCGCCGGTCGCCGACCGCTCGACCAGCACGGTCCGCAGCCCCTCCGAGGCGCCGTACACCGCCGCGCCCAGGCCGGCCGGACCGCCGCCGATGACGACGAGGTCGTAGAAGTCGGCCGTCGGGGTCGTGGCGAGCCCGACGTGGGCGGCCAGGTCGGGCGCCTCCGGCTCGACCAGGGGCGTCCCGTCCGGGGTGATCACCACCGGCAGCCGCTGCCCGTCCTGGCCGGCGGCCGCCAGCAGCCGCTGCCCCTCGGGCTCGTCCGTGGAGTACCAGCGGTACGGCACCTGGTTGCGGGCCAGGAACTCCCGCACGTCCGAGGAACGCGCCGACCAGCGGTGCCCGATCACCTTGGTGGCGGGCACCGGCCGGTAGTCGCTGCACCGCCACGCCTCCAGGAGGTCGTCCAGGACCGGGTAGAGCTTCTCCTCGGGCGGGTCCCAGGGCTTGAGCAGGTAGTGGTCGAGGTCGACGACGTTGATCGCGTCGATCGCCGCGTTGGTGTCCGCGTACGCGGTCAGCAGCACGCGACGGGCGCCCGGGTACACGTCCAGGGCCTGTTCGAGGAACTCGATGCCGTTCATCTGCGGCATGCGGTAGTCGGCCAGGATCACCGCCACGAGGTCACCGCGCAGCTTCAGTTCCCGCAGCGCCTCCAGCGCGGACTCACCGGACTCCGCGCGCACGATCCGGTACGACTCGCCGTAGCGCCGCCGCAGATCGCGGGCGACGGCACGGGAGACCCCCGGGTCGTCGTCCACGGTCAGGATGACGGTCCGCGCCGATTCGGCGGCCTGTGCCATGCGTCTCCCCACGCCGGGCGGTCGGTCGGGGCCCGGCGCCCCCCGTGGTCACCGGCCCGGTTCCGCCCATCGTATGTTCGATCGCCCTGCTGTGCGCAGGTATGGCTGACCCTGCCGTTGTCAGGCTCGGCGCTCGCCCAGTACGCAGAACTCGTTGCCCTCGGGGTCCACGAGCACCACCCAGGGCTGCTCGCCCTGTCCGACGTCCGTGTGCCGGGCGCCCAGGGCGAGGAGGCGGGCGACCTCGGCGTCCCGGTCGTCCGGCCGGAAGTCGAGGTGGAGCCGGTTCTTGACGCTCTTCGGCTCCGGCACCGGCACGAAGAGCAGCCCCGGCATCCGGTCCTTCTCGGGGCGGATCTCGAACTCGTCCGGGGCGTCCGCGACCACGACCCAGCCCAGCGCCTCGGCCCACCAGCGCCCGAGGGCGACGGGATCGGCCGAGTCCACGATGACTTGCTCCCATTCCAAGGCCATGGGGGAAGCGTAGTGAAGACTGGACCTGACGCACGTGACCGCGAACCAGGGAGGCCCCCGCATGACCCGCCCGATCACCGCAGGGATCGACGGAACCGAGGAGAGCCTCGCCGCGCTCGGCTGGGCCGCACGGGAGGCGGTCCGGCGGGGCGTGTCGCTACGGGTGGTGCACGCCTGGCGGTTCCAGCCGTACGAGGGGATCGACGCCGGGGACCGGGACACCCAGGCGGGCTGGGCGCGGGACGCCCTCGCCGAGGCCGTGCGGGCCGTCACCGGACGGCACACCGGGCTCGACGTGGACACCGACCTGGTGGAGGGCGGCAGCGTCGAGGTCCTGGTGGCCGCGGCGGCCGACGCCGAGCTGCTGGTCCTGGGCTCCCGTGGGCACGGCCCGGTGGTGGGCTTCCTGCTGGGCTCGGTGGGCCAGCAGGTGATCGCCGAGGCGACCCGGCCCGTGGTCCTGGTGCGTGCCGGGGACCAGGCCACCGCGGAGGTCGCGGGGCGCGAGATCGTCGTGGGCCAGGAGGGCGACCCGGAGGACAGCGCCAAGGCCCTGCGGTTCGCGTTCGAGACGGCGGCGGCCCGGGGAGCGACCGTGCGTGCCGTACGGGCCTGGACGCTGCCGCCGGTGTTCGCCTACAGCCCCGGCTCGCTGAAGCTCCTCGACGAGGCCGGCGGCCTGGAGCCGTACGAGAAGAAGGCGCTGGCCTCGGCGCTCCAGCCGTGGCGGGAGCGCTTCCCCGACGTGCCGGTCGTCGAGCACGTGGAGATGGGCAGCGCGGGCCAGGTGCTGCTCTCGGTGACCGCGCGGGCCCAGTTGATGGTCGTCGGACGCCGGGCCCGCCGGACCGCCGTGGGTGCCCGGATCGGCTCGGTCGCGCACGGGGTGCTGCACCACGCCGACTGCCCGGTGGCCGTGGTGCCGCACGTCTGAGGTCAGTCCGCGGTGGCCGGGGTGGGCTGGAGCGACTCGCGGGCCTTGGGGAGGATGTTCTTGATGTAGTCGTCCACCGCCGTGTCCAGCCCGATGTCGTGCTGGGCCCGCTCGGACAGGTACCAGCGGTGCTCGAGGAGCTCGTGGTAGATCTCGGCCGGGTCCATCGAACCGCGCATCTCCAGCGGTACGGCCCGCACCGTGGGCCTGAAGACGTCCCGTACCCAGCGGTGCGCGAGCACCTCCGGGCGGGCGCCGAGAGGGTCGCCCGGAGCGTAGTCGTCCTGGGTGGCCATCCAGCTCTCCAGGTCGTTCAGCAGCCGCCGGGCCTGGTTCTCCTCGGTGTCCAGGCCGGTCAGGCGCAGGAGTTGGCGCTGGTGGTGGCCCGCGTCCACGACCTTCGGCACGAACGTGACCGAGTCGCCGTTGGGCGCGTGCTCGATCTGCATCTCGGCCACGTCGAAGCCGAGGTCGTTGAGCCGCCTGATCCGGCGCTCTATGTAGTGGTACTTGCCCGCCGGGTAGACGGACCGGCGTGTCAGCTCCTCCCACAGGCTGCCGTAGCGCGCGCAGATCTCCATGCCGAACTCGATGGCGTCGACGGAGGGGTGCAGGGCCCCGGAGGCCTCCAGGTCGAGCAGTTCGCCGCTGATGTTGACGCGGGCGAGGTCGAGGTCGTACTCCCGCTGTCCGGGGCTGAGCTGCGGATGCAGGTCGCCGGTCTCGGCGTCCACGAGGTAGGCGGCGTAGGCGCCCGCGTCGCGCCGGAACAGGGTGTTGGACAGCGAGCAGTCGCCCCACGCGAAACCGGCCAGGTGCAGGCGGACCAGGAGGACGGCGAGGGCGTCCATCAGGCGGTGCATGGTGGCGGGCCGCATGGTCGTCTCGAACATCGAGCGGTACGGCATCGAGCCGCCCAGGTGCCGGGTGACCAGCACCGGCTCCAGCGGGGCCTCCTCGGTGTCGGTGCGTCCGGTGACGACGGCGAGCGGGTCGACGGCGGGGATGCCGAGCCGGTCCAGGTCGCGCAGCAGCTCGTACTCGCGCAGCGCGGGGCGCTCGGCGAGCTCCTTCACGGCGATGACCTCGTCACCGGCCCGGGCGTAGCGCACCACGTGCCGGGATATGCCGCGCGGCAGCGGGACCAGGACCTCCTCCGGCCACTCCTCCAGCGGCAGGTGCCACGGCAGTTCGAGCAGGAGCGCGGGGTGCTCCGGGTTCGTCGCGCTGATCTGCAGTGCCATGGTGCGGTGTCCTTGTCCGGCCGGTGATCGTCACCTCACCTTAGAGCGCGCGCTCCTTGGCCTGAAGTGCCGATTCACGGACTGGACCGCGGTGTGCCGGGCCGTGTCCCGGCACCAGGACGTCGCCCTCCAGTTCCGCGAACACGTCCAGCGAGGCCACGGCGCGGGCGCGCTCGTGATGGAACATGTCGGGCAGCAGTTGGGGACCCTTGACCCGTGAGGTGGGGTGGCCGCTCACCAGACCGTCGCCGGAGATCACCACACCGCGGTCGGGCAGGTGGAAGGCGCAGTGCCCGTCGGTGTGGCCCGGGGTGTGCACGGGCACCGGACGGCCCGGCAGGTCGAGGGCGCCCTGCGCGGGGAAGGGCTGCGGGGAGGCGACCGGTACGTGGGCCGTGCCGCCCACGCGGATCGCGTGCACCGCCCAGGGCAGTACACCGGGGCGCCAGCCGTTCTTCAGCACTGTCCCGACGGAGACCTGGTGCAGGAAATCCCGCCGCGCGTGGGGCACTTCGGCCTGGTGCAGGTAGACCGGGGTGCCGTAGGTGGTGCGCAGGTACTCGGCGGACCCGAGGTGGTCGTTGTGGGCGTGCGTCACGAGCACGGCGGTGAGCGCCTCCGGTGAACTCCCCACCTCGGCGAGGGAGGCGAGCACCTGCTCCCGGTCGCCCGGGTAGCCGGTGTCGACGAGGGTGGCGGAGCTTCCCTCGGTCAGGATGACCCAGTTGGTGTTGCTGCCGTGCACCAGATAGGTGCCCTCCGCCACTTGCTGCACGCCTGCGCTCATGATCGCCCCGCCCGGTGAGTTGCTGCCGACGGCAGACAGCAAAGCAGACGCTCAGGCGATCCGGAGCGGCGGGTACCGGTTCTCCAGCGCTCAACTTCCCTGCCGCCGGGTGGCCTCGGGCACCACGGGACCGGCGCACTCGTGGAGGCATGTGCTCCGGGTCCCGGCCCGCCGCGACAGCGGCTGCTCGCCGGTCCTCGCCACCCGCCCCCCCCGCAGCGACGAGCACCGTCCGGGTGACTCCCGCGTGCCGCGTCGGACGGCGGGGTCCGCGCCTTCCGTCAGCCCCACGAACAGCACGGGACCGCCCGCCCACGGCGCGATGCCGTGCCCCCGGCCCGTCGCCGCGGCCGAGCCCGTCGTGCCCGTCGTGCCCGTCCGGTCCCCGGAGGGACGGGGCTGCCTCCGGCACCGTCCGCCGGAGGCAGCCCCCGCGTGCCTCCGAAGCAGCCGCCTCTCTGCCTCAGTGCACGCCGTGCGGGCGGAACTGGACGCTGATGCGCGGTCCCGTGGCGCGCGTGGACTTCGGTACGGCGTGCTCCCAGGTGCGCTGGCAGGAGCCGCCCATCACGATCAGGTCGCCGTGTCCCAAAGGCCGCCGCAGCGTCTCGCCGCCACCACGGGCCAGCCGCAGCAGGAGGTCGCGCGGGGCGCCCACGGAGACGATCGCGACCATGGTGTCCTGGCTCGCGCCCCGCCCGCCCCGGTCGCCGTGCCAGGCGACGCTGTCCCGGCCGTCGCGGTAGTAGCAGAGCCCGGCCGTGGTGAACGGCTCGCCGAGCTCGTCGGCGTAGTGCGCGGTCAGGGCCTCCCGGGCCTCCGTGAGCACGGGATGGGGCAGCTCGTCGTGCACGCCGTAGTGGGCGAGCAGCCGCGGGACGTCGACGACGTGGTCGTACATCTTGCGGCGCTCGGCACGCCAGGGCACCTCGGCGGCGAGCTGTTCGAACAGGGCGTCCGAGCCGCCGAGCCATCCGGGCAGCACGTCGATCCAGGCGCCGTGGGCGAGCACGGTACGGCGGATCCCGTCGAGCGGGCCGAGCCGGAGCTGGTCGGTCTGGTCGAACAGGGAGCCCTGGAGGTGCGCGGTCATGGATCCAGCGTACTCCTGAATCGAAAATTTGTTCCCATGAGATTTCGTCGGGGAGAGTGCGGCTCTTTTGATACATCGGTGTATCGGATACATTGCCGTATCGAACGGAGGGCCACATGGCGGTGGAGAACACGACCAGGCGTGTGACCAGGCGCCGGGTCCGCACGCGTGCCAACCTCCTGGACGCGGCCTTCGAGGTGTTCGCCGCCAAGGGCTTCGGACGGGTCTCCATCGAGGAGGTCTGCGAGGCCGCCGGATACAGCCGCGGCGCCTTCTACTCGAACTTCGCCAGCCTCGACGAGCTGTTCTTCGCGCTCTACCGGCAGCGCGCCGACCTCATCGCGGACCAGGTCTCCGGCGCACTCGCCCTCGACGGACCCGGACTCGACGTGCCGGCCGCCGTCGACCGGGTCACCGAGGTGCTGCTCCTGGACCGCGACTGGCTCCTGGTGAAGACCGACTTCCTGGTGCACGCCGCCCGCGCGCCCGAGGTCGCCCGGACCCTGCTCGAACACCGGGCCAGGCTCAGGCGCGCCGTCGCCGACCGGCTGGCACGCGCGCGTGGGCACACCGAACTGCCCGCCGTCCTGGTCGACGTCGAGGGCGCCGCCCAGGCCGTGGTCGCGGCCTACGACGGGGTCACCGTGCAACTGCTGCTGGACGGCGACGTCGAGCGCGCCCGCGCCTGGCTCAAGCAACTGCTCACCGCGCTGCTCACCGACGGCAGCGACACCACCGTATGAGGGAAGGGACGGTCGCCATGGATGCCGACGTCATCGTCGTCGGAGCGGGGCTCGCGGGCCTGGTCGCCGCGCACGAACTCACCAGCCGCGGCAGGAGGGTCGCGCTGGTCGACCAGGAGAACGCCGCCAACCTCGGCGGCCAGGCCTTCTGGTCCTTCGGCGGGCTCTTCCTCGTCGACACCCCCGAGCAGCGGCGCCTCGGCGTCAAGGACTCCTTCGACCTCGCCTGGAGCGACTGGCAGGGCAGTGCCGGGTTCGACCGTGTCGACGACGAGGACGCCTGGGCGGTGCGCTGGGCCCGCGCCTACGTCGAGTTCGCGGCGGGAGAGAAGCGGTCCTGGCTGGAGGGACACGGCATCAGGTTCCTGCCCACCGTCGGCTGGGCCGAGCGCGGCGATCTGACCGCCCACGGCCACGGCAACTCCGTGCCCCGCTTCCACATCGCCTGGGGCACCGGCACCGGAGTCGTCGAGCCGTTCGTCGGGTACGCCAAGCAGGCCGCGCGGGACGGACTGCTCACCTTCTACCACCGCCACCAGGTCGACGAGCTGGTCGTCGAGGACGGCACCGCGCGGGGCGTGCGCGGGACCGTCCTCGCCGAGGACGACTCCGCGCGCGGCGTGGCCTCCAACCGCGACCGGATCGGCGACTTCGAACTCACCGCCCAGGCCGTCGTCGTCACCACCGGAGGCATCGGCGCCAACCACGACATCGTCCGCCGCTACTGGCCCGCGCGGCTCGGCACCCCGCCCGCCGAGATGGTCACCGGTGTCCCCGCCCACGTCGACGGCCGGATGCTCGACATCAGCGCGAGCGCGGGCGTCCGCCTGGTCAACCGCGACCGGATGTGGCACTACACCGAGGGCATCCAGAACTGGGACCCCATCTGGCCCGGCCACGGCATCCGCATCCTGCCCGGCCCGTCCTCGATGTGGTTCGACGCCCTCGGCCGCCGGCTGCCCGACCCGTGCCTGCCCGGCTACGACACCCTCGGCACCCTCAGGCACCTGCGCACCACCGAGGACATCGCCGGGCACGACCACTCCTGGTTCATCCTCACCCAGAAGATCATCGAGAAGGAGTTCGCGCTCTCGGGCTCCGAGCAGAACCCCGACATCACCGCCAAGGACCGGACGGGCTTCCTCAAGGAGCGCATCCTCGGCAAGGGCGCCCCGGGGCCCGTCGACGCGTTCCTGCGCAAGGGCGCGGACTTCGTCACCGCGCCGAACCTGGAGCAGCTCGTGGAGAAGATGAACGGCCTGACGGACAAGGCCCTCCTCGACGCCGCCTCGATCCGCCGCCAGATCGAGGCCCGCGACCTCCAGATCGCCCACTCCTTCAGCAAGGACGCCCAGGTGCAGGGCATCCGCAACGCCCGCCGCTACATCGGCGACCGACTCGGCCGGGTCGCCACCCCGCACCGCATCCTCGACCCGGCCGCCGGCCCTCTGATCGGCGTCAAGCTGCACATCCTGACCCGCAAGACCCTCGGCGGCATCCAGACCGACCTCGACTCCCGTGCCCTGGGCATGGACGGCAAGCCCCTCGAAGGGCTGTACGCGGCGGGCGAGGTCGCCGGCTTCGGCGGTGGCGGCGTCCACGGCTACAACGCGCTCGAGGGCACCTTCCTCGGCGGCTGCCTCTTCTCCGGGCGCGCGGCGGGGCGGGCGGCGGCGAAGCAGGTCGGCTAGGACTCCAGCAGGCGCACCAGCACGGTGGCGTGGCTCTGCTCCGGCGTCTTCGACGCGGTCAGCAGGGTCACGTCGCCGTTCCGTGCCGACTCCCGGATGCGGTCCAGGAGTTCAGCGGCCTCGGGATCGTCCAGCTCCGCCTCGTACCGTTCGGCGAACTCCTCGTACGAGCCCTCGCCCGCGTGGTACCAGCGGCGCAGTTCGGTCGACGGGGTGAGCGCCTTCGGCCACTCGTCGATCCGGGCCGCGTCCTTGGACAGGCCGCGCGGCCACAGCCGGTCGACCAGGACGCGGACGCCGTCCGCGGGCTCGGGCGGTTCGTGGACACGGCGGACGCGCACGCTCACGGGCGGCCTCTCGACGCAGGGGCGGGTGTGTCGGAGCGTACTGCGGGGCCCGGCGCGACTTGACCTGATCAAGGGCGAGTTGCGGGGGAGGGGGCCTTTAGTGTGAAGCAGTCGTCCGCCCCCCGACCGTAGGAGAGCACGTGCCGAAGGCCGTCAGACGCACCTTCGTCCTCGTCACCACCCCCCTCGCCCTCACCGCCCTGCTCGGGGCCGCCGCGCCCGCGTCGACGGGCTCGTCCGGCGCCGGGGACCCCTACTTCCCGCTCGCCGGAAACGGCGGATACCACGTCGGCCACTACGGCCTGACACTCCGCTATGACCCCGGCAGCCGGCATCTCGACGGCCGGGCCGTCCTCACCGCCCGCGCCACCCAGCGTCTGACCCGCTTCGACCTCGACTTCAAGGGGCTCACCGTCACCGGCCTGACGGTCGGGCACGCCAAGGCGGCGTTCCACCGTGCCGGACAGGAACTCGTCGTCACCCCGCAGCGCGCCCTGCGCAAGGGGGAACGTTTCACCATCACCGTGACCTACCAGGGGAAGCCCGCCCCGGTCACCGACCCGGACGGCTCGCTCGACGGCTGGATCCCCACCGACGACGGGGCCTTCGTCGCCGGGGAGCCGCAGGGTGCGATGACCTGGTACCCGGCGAACAACCACCCCACGGACAAGTCGTCGTACGACTTCACGATCACCGTCCCCGAGGGGCGCACCGCGGTTGCCAACGGCGTGCTCCTCTCCCGGCACACCACGCACGGGAAGACGACGTTCCACTGGCGCCAGAGCGAGCCCATGGCCGCCTACCTGGCCACCGCGACCGTCGGGAAGTTCAAGGTGGAGCAGTTCACCACCAGGAACGGCATCCGTGTCTACAACGCCGTCGACCCGCGCGAGGCCGCCGCCGCGGCGCCCGTGCTCAAGAAGCTGCCGTCCGTCCTGGAGTGGGAGAGCAGGCTGTTCGGGCCCTACCCGTTCCGCGCCGCGGGATCGATCGTCGACCGCGCCCCGAACGTGGGCTACGCGCTGGAGACCCAGTCCCGTCCGGTCTACGACCGCGCGCCCGACCTGAGCACCCTCGTCCACGAGAACGCCCACCAGTGGTTCGGCGACTCCGTCTCGCTCACCTCCTGGAAGGACATCTGGCTCAACGAGGGCTTCGCGACCTACGCGGAGTGGCTCTACGCCGAGCAGCACGGCGGAGACAGCGCGCAGAAGACCTTCGACGAGCTGTACGCGAAACCCGCGGGCGACGAGCTGTGGGACTTCCCGCCCGGCGACCCGGGCAGCGGCGCGAACATCTTCGGCACCCCCGTCTACGCCCGCGGAGCCATGACCCTGCACGCCCTGCGCACGGCCGTCGGCGACCGGGCGTTCCTCCTGATCCTGCGCGCCTGGGCGACCGGGCACCGCTACGGCAACGGCACCACCGCGCAGTTCGAGCGTCTCGCGGAACGGGTGTCGGGCAGGAACCTGGACGCACTGTTCCGGACCTGGCTGGAGACGCCCGGCAAGCCGAACCGGCCCTAGAAACTGACGAGTTCATCACAAGTGTCGGCCACAGTCGCCTCATGATCACACGCAGAACCCATGTCGCCCTGCTCGCCGCGTCCCTGCTTCTCACGGGATGCGGCGGGGGCGCCGTGGCCGGCACGCGGACCGCGCCCCCGCCCTCCCCGGCGCCTGCCAGGGCCACCCCCTCGCCGGCGATCTCCGTCGAGGTCGCACCCCAGCAGATACCCGGCCTCGGACCGAGGACGCGGGCGAAGATCCCGGCCCGCGCCCGGCAGGCCGTCGTGGTCACAGGGCGGGGCCGCGACTCGCCGCTGTCCACGGTGGTGCTGTGGGAGCGCACGGAGGCCGGCTGGCGGGCCGGCGCGAGCTGGCCCGCGCACAACGCCCTCAAGGGCTGGAGCGACCACCACATGGCCGGGGACCTGCGGTCACCGATCGGCGTGTACACCCTCACCGACGCCGGGGGACTGCTGAAGAACCCCGGCACGAAGCTGCCGTACGACCGCGGTGTCGGATTCACCGCACCCGGCACCGGCTTCGAGGGCGAGCCGCTGGCCGGGTCCTTCGACTACGTGATCGCCATCAACTACAACCGGCGGCCGGGCACTTCACCACTGGACTGGACGCGGCCGATGGGCGCGGGGCGCGGCGGCGGGATATGGCTGCACGTCGACCACGGCGGCCCCACCCACGGCTGTGTGAGCATCGCGGAGAAGCACATGAAGGAGCTGCTCCTCGCCCTGGACCCGGACCTCCGTCCCATCGTCGTCATGGGCGACGCCGGCTCCCTGAACCGCTGAGCGCCTAGGATCCGCCAGGTGTGCGCACATGTGCTGGTCGCCGAGGACGACGAGATGCAGGCCGAGCTCATCCGGCGCTCCCTGCTCGCCGAGGGTCACACCGCGACCGTGGTCCACGACGGCCGGGCCGCCCTGGACGCGGTCCGGAGGGTCGCCCCCGACCTCGTCGTGCTGGACCTGATGCTGCCGGTGATCGACGGCTTCGGCGTGTGCCGGGTGCTGCGCCGCGACGCGGACGTCCCCGTGGTGATGCTCACCGCGCGCTCCGCCGAGGACGACGTCCTGCTGGGCCTGGAACTGGGCGCCGACGACTACATGACCAAGCCGTACAGTCCCCGGGAACTGATGGCCCGCATCCGGACGGTCCTGCGGCGCAGCGGACGGGCCGCCGTGTCCGACCGTCGCGAGGATCCCGTGGTCCGCGCCGCGGGCCTCTCCGTCGACCCCGTGCGGCACGAAGTGCGGTGCGAGGGGACGCCGGTGGAGTGCACCCCGGCCGAGTTCGAGATCCTGCTGGCCATGGTCGCCGAACCAGAAAGGGTCTTCTCACGGCGGCAGTTGCTGGAGGTGACCCGGGGGACCGACCGGGCCTCCACCGAACGGGCCGTGGACGTGCACATCATGAACCTGCGCCGCAAGGTCGAGGCCGATCCGCGCCGCCCGGTGCGGCTGCTGACGGTGTTCGGGGTGGGCTACAAGCTCAGCGGCGGCCGCGGATGAGCGCGCGGATACCCCTGCACAAGCGGCTGTTGGTCCGCCTGCTGATCACGTCGGGGCTGATCGCCGTGTGCTCGGTGGCCGCGACCGCCTGGCTGGCCGTGGCCACCACCACCCAGGCGCTGCGCGAGGAACAGGGGCAGGCCCTCGCCGACGACATGGACGTCCTCGCCGAACTCAGCGGCTACGCGGCGACCCACCCCGACTGGACGGGTGTGGCCGCCACCGTGCGGGAGCTGTCGGCGAGGACCGGTCGGCGCATCGCCCTGACCGCCCCCGACCGCACGGCCATCGCCGACTCCGCGCCCCGCGGCACCGCCCTGCCGCCGAGCGCCGCCGCCACCGTCGACCCGCTGCGCACCGACACCTACAGCGAGCGCGGTGCCCAGATCGCCGGCACCGACCCGCGGGCGGTCGGCCCGTACCGGCTCACCCGGGCGGAACGCGCCACGGTGGACGCCCTGGCCCGCAAGCGGCAGCTCTGCTTCGCGCGGTCCGGTCTGGAGACCGGCCTGCGCCGTCAGCCGAGCGGCCGGACCGTCCTCACCGACCCGGACACCGGCTCCGCACCCGACTACGTGCCCGACGCCTGCGCCGACGGACTGCTCAACACGCCCACTCCGACCGAGGCGAAGGCCGTCAAGGAGCTCCAGGGTCTCGCCCGTGACTGCCTGACCAAGGCCGGACTGGACCCCGGCATGGCCGCGCTGCTGGGGACCGAGCCGAGCGGCCTGGATCTGCGCGGTCCGCTGGGTGGCAAGCTCGCCGCCAAGGAGGCGCGTCTGGTCCAGCCCTGCCTGGACCAGGCCCGCCGCGCCCAGTTGGACCCGTACGTGGCACCCGTGGCCGAACTCTTCCTGGGCACCGGGGACACGCCGGCCGTGCTGTTCGACATGTCGTCGGCCAACAAGGCGAAGGTCGTCGGCACCGCGGGTCTCGTGCTCGCGGTCACCGTCGCCGCGACGGCCCTGGTCGCCACCCGGCTGGTGCGGCCGCTGCGCGCGCTCACCGCGGCGGCCCAGCAGCCGCCCGAACTCCATGTACGCGTCCCCGTCACCACCCGGGACGAGACCGGCATCCTCGCCGTCGCCTTCAACGACCTGACCGAACGCCGCGAGCGCCTGGAAGCCCAGCGCAAGGCGATGGTCAGCGACATCGCCCACGAACTGCGCAGCCCGCTCACCAACATCCGCGGCTGGCTGGAGGTCACCCGGGACGGTGTCGTCGACCCCGACCCCGTGCTGCTCGCCTCCCTGCACGACGAGGCCCTCGTCCTGCAACGTGTCATCGACGACCTCCAGGACCTCGCGGACGCCGACGCCGGCACGCTGCGCCTGCACCGGGAGCCCGTCCGCTGCGACGAACTCCTCCAGCAGGTCGCCGCGGCCCACCGCGTCGCCGCCGGCGCGGCCCGGGTCGAACTGCGCACCGACGTCGACGGTGAGCCCTGGCTGGACGCCGACCCGGTCCGCATGCGGCAGGCGCTCGGCAACCTGGTGTCCAACGCTCTGCGCCACACCCCGGCCGGCGGCGGGGTCACCCTGTCCGCGCGCCGGGACGGCGACGACATCGTCCTGGAGGTCGCCGACACCGGCACCGGCATCGCGCCCGACGACCTGCCGCACGTCTTCGACCGGTTCTGGCGCGCGGAGAAGTCCCGCAGCCGTCGTACCGGCGGCTCCGGCCTGGGCCTGCCCATCGTCCGGCACCTGCTCGCGGCCCACGGCGGAACGGTCGCGGCGGCGAGCGAGCCCGGCACCGGCAGCGTCTTCACCCTGCGGATGCCCGGCCGTCCCGCGCCGGGGCCGGACGCCTGATTCCCCTCGTGGCGTGCGGGTACTACGTAGGCCCGCGGGTGCCCGCGGAAGGAAAGGGAGGACGTGAGATGACGGTGTCGGACGGGCTGTCGGTGGTGCGGACACTCGCCAAACTCGCGGGCCTGGCCGAACGGCACGAGCGGCTGTACGTCCGCTGGTCGCGTGGTCCGGAGGTCGATCTGGCCCGGGTGTCCAGCACCGACGAGCTCACCGGCCTGTCCCTGCCGGGACTGTCGGCGAACCCGCTCAGCGTCGAGGACTGGTGGCGGGGGCGGCCCGTACAGCTGTGGGTGGCCCGGCGCCTTTTCGACTACTCCCATCTGCCGCACGAGAAGGGCCCCGGTGTACGGCCCTGGGTGCTTCAGGGGCGTGAGCGGGGCCGGGGGCCGGACAACGAGCCGCTCGTCGCCGACGTCCGTCCGATGTGCTGGATCGACCCCCAGGTGATCGACGAGGCGCGGACCGCTGTCGAGCGGCTGGAGAATCCCTGGGGCCCGCTGCGCCGGACGGGCCGCTGAACGGGCCCGGTGGGAACCGGGCCCGTCCGGGCTCGCCCGTCAGCCGGACCTTCTCCGCGCGGCGGCAGCGCGCCGGGCCAGGGCCCGGCGTTCCGTCTCGCTGGTGCCGCCCCAGACGCCGATGCTCTGTCCCGTGTCCAGGGCCCACTGGAGGCACTGCTCCTGGACGGGGCAGCGCCGGCAGACGGACTTGGCCTGCTCCGTCTGGACCAGCGCGGGGCCCGTGGTGCCGATAGGGAAGAAGAGATCCGGGTCCTCCTGGCGGCACGCGGCATGGGTTCGCCAGTTGTCCATCAAAGTCACCTGCGATCGAAGTCGTACGTGCCCTCGTGCATGCCTTACTCGCTTTCGGGTCACCTGTCGATGCGCGGTGAAACAACCGGGTCCTGTGGGACGCGCCCGGTCACTGCTCCCGGACGCCCCACGGCGAGCCGTACGCGGTCAGCAGATCCAGGAAGGGACGGGCCGGGAACGCCTCGGGGCCGAGGACACCGGAGCCGGACCAGGCGCCGCCGGCGAGGAGTTCGAGGGCGACGACCGGGTTCACGGCGGTCTGCCACACCACGGCCTGGCAGCCGTACTCCGCCATGGACCACTGGTTGTCGACCACGTGGTAGAGGTACACCTCGCGCGGTGCCCCGTCCTTGACGCCCTTCACCCAGGTGCCCGCACAGGTCTTGCCGTGCATCCGGTCGCCCAGCGTCGCCGGATCGGGCAGGCAGGCGGCCACGACGTCCCGCGGCGAGACGGCCACCGGTCCCGCGGGACCCGGCACGGTCACCGGCTCGGTGCGGTCCAGGCCCAGCAGGTGCAGGGTCTTCAGCGTCTCGACGAACTCGCGGCCCAGGCCGTACTTGAAGGTGACCCTGCGGGCCCCGACCCAGCGAGGGACGAGCAGCACCTCCTCGTGCTCCACGTTCACGCACTCGACCGGGCCGATGCCCTCGGGGAAGTCGAAGACCTCCGGCTCGCTGAAGGGCTCCGTCGTGAACCAGCCGCGGTCGGCCTCGTAGACCACCGGCGGGTTCAGGCACTCCTCGATGGTGGTCCAGATGCTGAACGAGGGGGCGAAGTCGTAGCCGTCGACGGTGAGGTTCGCACCGTCGCGGACCCCGATCTCCTCGATGTCGTCGAACAGTTCGTCGGCCGCGTACCGGGCGAAGACGTCCGACAGACCCGGCTCCACCCCCATGCCGACCAGGGCCAGCGAACCCGCCTCCGCCCACTCCTCGGCCTGCGCGAACTGCTCGTCGCCGAGCTTCACCCCGCACTCCTCGTACAGCCGCTCGGGATGCGGACGGGACAGGGACATCGCCATGTCGACATAGGTCGCCCCGGCGGAGCGCGCCGCCCGGAACAGCGGCATCACGAACCGCGGGTCGGTGGCGTTGAGGAGGACGTCGCAGGCGTGCCGCTCCAGCAGGGCGGCCACGGCCGACTCGTCGCCCGCGTCCACGCGTTCGGCGCGGAACCGCTCACCCCGGTCGCCGAGCGCGGTCACCGCGGCCTCCGCGCGGGCCGGGTCGTAGTCGGCGACGACCATGGCGTCGAAGAACGGCCGCCGGGCGGCGATCCGGGTGACGGCGGTGCCGACGCCCCCGGCGCCCACGAGCAGTACACGCATGACAAACACTCCCCAACAGGGTGGAAGGTCGCAGATGGACGGGGCCCCTGGCGGAGATACAACGCCGCGCGACCGTTTAAGGTCAATGGCGTTGGCATAAGGAGGCGCCCCATGCCCAAGCCGGTGGTTCCCGAGGAGAAACGCCGTAGACGCCGCCCCACCAGGAGCGGCACCGTGCTGTCCGAGGCACTGATCGTCGAGACCGCCCTGCGCATGCTCCGCGAGCACGGCAGCACCGGTCTCACCGCTCGCCGTCTGGGCCTGGCTCTGGACGCCGACCCGAGCACCCTCTACCGCTACTTCCGCGGCATGGACGAACTGACGCTGGCCATCGGCGACGCCCTGATCGGCCAGGCGCTCCAGGGCTGGGCGCCGACGGGGGAGTGGCGGCACGACCTGCGCGAGGTGGGCCTGCGCATCCACGGGGCGTACGTCGCCCATCCCCAGGCCGCGGTGCTGACGGCCAGCAGGGTCACCGGCCGGGCCAACGAACTGGCCGCGGATGAGGCCGTCCTGGACATCCTGCGCGGAGCGGGCCTCCCCCTCCCGGAGACCGTGCGGATCTACCACGCCTTCATCGACCAGACGCTGGCCTTCGCGGCGCTGGACGCGGCCTCCCTGGCCCTGCCGAGCGCGGCGCTGGACGCCGACGAGGACAAGTGGCGTTCGACGTACGCGCGGCTGCCCGCCGACCGGTATCCGCGGATCGCGGAGGCGGCGGGTCTCCTGGCGACCCGCATGGTGACCAGCGCCTATCCGACGGCGCTGGACATGCTCCTGGACAGCGTGGAGCGGCGGATCGGGATCGAGGGGGCGGCCGGGCCGGCGGAGCGTCCCTGAGGCTGAGCAGCGCCGAGGTGGAGCGTCGATGAGGCAGAGCCTCGATCGGCTGACCAGCGAGGTGGAGCGTCGATGAGGCGAACCGGCGCCGAGGTGGCGCCGGATCAGCGGAGCGCGGCCGAGGCAGCCGCCGTCACGGCGTCGGCCAGCGCGGCCAGCGCCGGGGAGTCCAGCTTCCACTGCTGCCAGTACAGCGGGACGTCCACCGGCCGGTCCGGCGCCAGCGGGACCAGTCGCCCGGTCCGCAGCAGGGGCTCCGCCTGCACCTCGGGCACCATCCCCCACCCCAGGCCCCGCGCGACCGCCTCCACGAACCCCTCCGACGTGGGCACCGCGTGCCGGACCCGGCTCGCCCCGTCGAGGCCGAGGCCCCGCAGGAACCCGTCCTGGATGTCGTCGCTCCGGTCGAAGGTCACCACCGGAGCGTCCGCCAGCCCGTCCGGCGACGGTCCTGCGAGCCACCGCTCGACGAACCCGGGCTCCGCGGCCGCGAGATACCGCATGCGCCCCAGCGCACGCACCGAACAGCCCGCCACTGCCTCCGGGGAGGACGTCACCGCCGCCATCACCAGCCCCTCGCGCAGCAGCTCCGCGGTACGGGTCTCGTCCTCGCGACGGAGCTCGAAGCACAGCCGCTCCCGGCCCGGCACCCGCGTGAGCGCCTCCAGGAACCAGGTCGCCAGGGAGTCGGCGTTCACCGCGACCGACACCCGGGTCACCTCCTGCTCGCCCGGCACGCCCAGCTCGGCGAGCGCGTCCCGTTCGAGGCGGGCGAGCTGGCGGGCGAACCGCACGACCACCTCGCCGGACTCGGTCGGCCGCACCGGTTTCGTGCGCACCAGCAGGACCCGGCCGGTGCGCTGCTCCAGCGCCTTCACCCGCTGGCTCACCGCCGAGGGCGTCACGTGCAGGGCGGCGGCCGCCGCGTCGAACGTGCCCTCGTCGACCACCGCGAGCAGGGTCCGCACCTGATCCAGGGGCAGCTCCGTCATCATCACAGAGGCTAATGATACGCAAGAATCTTTAGCTGTACGTGCGGTGATCGTCTCCGTACCGTCGACGTCATGCCCGCTGCTCTGTCCGCCGCCGCCGCTGGTTTCGGCACCGGCCTCTCGCTCATCGTCGCCATCGGCGCCCAGAACGCCTTCGTCCTGCGCCAGGGGGTCCGCCGTGACGCGGTCCTCGCCGTGGTCGGCATCTGCGCCCTGTCCGACGCCGTGCTCATCGCCCTCGGGGTCGGCGGTGTCGGGGCCGTGGTGGTGGCCTGGCCCGGCGCGCTGACCCTGGTCGGCTGGATCGGCGGCGGGTTCCTGCTGTGCTACGGCGCTCTCGCCGCACGCCGCGTCCTGCGGCCGGGGCAGTCGGGCCTGCGGACGGAGGGCGAGGCGACGGGCTCCCGCAGGCGGGCGGTGCTGACCTGTCTCGCGATGACCTGGCTCAACCCGCACGTCTACCTCGACACCGTGTTCCTGCTCGGTTCCGTGGCCGCCGACCGCGGCCCGCTGCGCTGGACCTTCGGCCTCGGCGCGGTGCTCGCGAGCCTGTGCTGGTTCGCGGCGCTCGGCTTCGGGGCCCGGCTGCTCAGCCGCTTCCTGGCCAGGCCCACGGCCTGGCGGGTCCTGGACGGACTGGTCGCCGCGACGATGATCGCCCTGGGCGTCACCCTCGTGGCCGGCGCATGAACCCCAGGTCCGCGTCCACGACCTGAGACATGGCGTCCCGAACACCCGGCCGATGCTGCGATAGTGAACCCTGGCCCCGATAGATGTAGCGAGCAACCAGGAATCCTGTGGACACCGGCGAGAGCAGCACCGCATCCCAGACACCCGCGACGGAAGAGGCGCCGCCGCCCCGTCGCGGCTGGCGCCGCTGGGCGATGGACACCCGCCCGCTGCGCATCCCGGCCTACCGCCGGCTGTGGAGCTCGACCATCGTCACGGCCGTCGGCAGCCAGCTCACCGCCGTCGCGGTGCCCAAGCAGATATTCGACATCACCGGCTCCTCGGCCTGGGTCGGCGCAGCGAGCCTGGCCGGACTGCTGCCGCTGATCGTGTTCGCGCTGTGGGGCGGCGCGGTCGCCGACAGCATGGACCGTCGCAAGCTCCTCCTGATCACCAACACAGGCATCGCCGTCACCTCGGTCCTGTTCTGGCTCCAGGCGGTCAGCGGCCTCGACTCGGTGGCCGTCCTCATGGTCCTGCTCGCGGTGCAGCAGGCGTTCTGGGGCCTGAACGCCCCTGCCCGCAACGCCTCCATCGCCCGCCTGGTCCCCGAGGGGCAACTGGCCGCCGCCAACGCCCTCGGTTCCACGGTCATGCAGACCGGGCAGGTGGTCGGACCGCTGC
Source organism: Streptomyces sp. NPDC091972 (assembly GCF_044756385.1). Taxonomy (NCBI): domain Bacteria; kingdom Bacillati; phylum Actinomycetota; class Actinomycetes; order Kitasatosporales; family Streptomycetaceae; genus Streptomyces; species Streptomyces sp. NPDC091972. The sequence goes on from NZ_JBIVSV010000003.1 coordinate 724,421, forward strand.
TCGCGGGGGTGCTGATCCCGGTGATCGGCCTGCCCGAGCTGTACCTCGTCGACGCGCTGGCGCTGTGCGTCACGGTGTGGGCGGTCTACCGGCTGCCCTCCCTGCCGCCGCTCGCCGCCGCGGGGGCACGCCGGGCGGGCGTGCGCGAGATAGCCGAGGGCTTCCGGTACATCTCCGCGCACAAGGTGCTGCTGCTGTCCTTCCTCGCCGACATCGTGGCCATGGTCTTCGGCATGCCCCGGGCCCTGTTCCCGCAGCTCGCCTCCGAGACCTACGCCCCCTACGGCGAAGAGCTGGCGCTGGGACTGCTGTTCGCCGCGATCCCGATCGGCGCGGTGGTCGGCGGACTGTTCTCCGGCACGTTCTCCCGGGCCCGCCGGCACGGCTGGATGGTCATCGGCGCGGTCGTCGCCTGGGGTGTGGCCGTCACCGGGTTCGGGCTGAGCGGCAGTCTGTGGCTCGCGGTGGTGTTCCTGGCCGTTGCCGGGGTCGCCGACATGGTCTCGATGGTCTTCCGCGGGGCGATCCTGCTCTCCGCCGCCACCGACGAGATGCGCGGCCGGATGCAGGGCGTCTTCACCGTCGTCGTCGCGGGCGGCCCCCGTCTCGCCGACGTCCTGCACGGCACCGCCGGCTCGGTCTTCGGCGCCCGCAGCGCGGTCGCCGGCGGCGGCCTCCTCGTCGTCGCCGTCATGCTGACCCTGGCCTTCGCCGTGCCCGCGCTGCGCCGCTACCGGATCTGAACCCTAGAGAGCCCCCCTGCGGTGCGAGCCGTACTGCTCCATGAGCTTGCCCCGGGTCGTCTCCAGGCGGTGGGCGAGGATCTCGGCGACGCTGCGCACCAGGATCATGCCGAGCTGCCGGTCCTCCTCGCACAGCCGCAGCACCGCCGCCGCGTCGAACTCGTAGGCCCGCACCGGGCTGAAGGCCTCCGCGCCGAAGTCCCACCGGTACGGCGGGAACAGCCAGGACCAGCCGAGCAGGTCGCCCGAGCCGAGTCCGGCGACGGTGACCAGGTGATGGCTGGTCACCTGCTGGGTCAGCGAGACCGCTCCGGAGCGGATGACCCAGAAGCGGTCGGCCGTACCGCCGGCCTCGAAGATGTGGAAGTCCTCGGGGAAGGAGACCTCCCTGGCGAGCGTCATCAGGCTCTGGCGCTGCGGCTGCGGTAGTGCGGTCAGCAGTTTTGTCGCTTTGGTCATGACGCGGGGCTCCTCGCCGGCGATGGATTCCGGTGTTGTGCCTACGCCCATTTCAGCGGCTGCCGCCGTTCGGGGCACCTCGGCGGATGTGAGGATCTGCGAAGGGCATGAAAAAGCCCTGGCTGGACGGGGGAGGCCAGCCAGGGCAGTCAGAGGCGGTGTCGGAGGACGGTGTGTCGACCCCGTCACCACGTATGGATGAACCGTAAACCATCCATGGCGATTTCGCGCAATCGGATCCGGGGCGCGTGACCGGTTTCACTCGGCGGACGTGTCGACCACCCGGATCGTCTCCAGCTCCGCGTCGGCGGGGTCCGGCAGGTTCATGCCCGCGGCCAGCCCGGTCCGCAGATACTCCAGTACGGGTCCGGTCAGCAGCTCACCGGGCAGGACGGCCGGGATCCCCGGCGGGTACGGCGTGATCATCTCGGCCGCGATCCGCCCGGCGGCCCGGGCGACCGGCACGTTCTCGGCCGGGCCGAAGAACGCGTCCCGGGGCAGCCTGGCCTGCTCCATCCGCAGCTCGGACGGCGGCGGCACCTCCATCCGCGGGGCCGGGGCCAGCTCCGGCGCGACCCGGGCGAGATCCCTGAGCGCCGCGAGCAGCTCGTCCGTGGTCTCCTCGTCGTCGCCGTGGGTGATCTGCATGCCGATGCGCCGGTGGTCGTTGAGGTGGGCGTCGATGTGCCGGTGCTCGTGCAGCCAGTCCGCCGCCTGGAACCCCGAGATGCCGAGTTCCGAGAGGTCGATGACGCCGGGCAGCGGATCGAGGTCGTCGGCCAGGCCGGGCCCGCAGAAGTCGTCGCGGTCGTTGACGTGCATCCCGTCGATCTCTTCGATCGCGGCACGGACCCGGGCCGCGAGATCCAGTGCCCCGCCCATCAACTCCTTGCCCCGCAACGCCATCTGACGGCGCCAGCCGTCCAGACCGGCGTACAGCAGCACCGAGGGGCTCGTCGTGCCCAGCAGGTCGGCCCGCATCTTCAACAGGTCCGGCGGCACCAGATCGCCCCGCAGATGGAAGACGGACCCCTGTTCCAGACCGCTGCCCATCTTGTGGATGCTGGTCACACAGATGTCGGCGCCCGCGTCCATGGCCCAGGACGGCAGGTCGGGGTGGAAGGGCAGGTGCGCGCCCCACGCCTCGTCCACGATCAGCGGCACCGAACGGCGGTGGCACACCTCGGCGATGTCCCCGAGAGCCGCGCACGTTCCGTACGGGGTCGGGCTGGTGACCAGCGCGCCCTTCGCGTCCGGGTGGGCTTCGAAGGCCCGCTCGTACTCCTCGGCGGACGGCGGGTGCGCGAGGTGACGCTCGGCGTCCCACCGCGGTTCGACCCAGACCGGCTCGATCCCGGACAGGATCAGCCCGGACACCACCGACTTGTGTGCGTCCCGCCCGATCAGCAGCTTCTCGTGCGGGCCCGCCACGGCCAGCATCGCAGCCTTGACGGACAGGGAACTCCCGCACGTGGTGAAGAACGTGTGGTCGGCGTGCACGGCGTCGGCCATCAGCTCCTCGGCCCGCTCCAGCACCCGTCCCCGGGTCAGCCGGTCGTCCAGACCGCCCGACGCCAGCACGTCCCCGAGGAAGACCGCGTCCCCCAGGACCTCCCGCACCGCCGGATCGGCCCCGCGCGCCTGCTTGTGCCCCGGGGGCGCGAAGGAGAGCTGCCCCCTGCGGTGGTAGTCGGCCAGGGCTTCCAGAACCGGTGCTCGGGTGTGATCCACAGTCATTGGCCCCGGGTGCCCGGCCCGGACGTGCGTCAATCCGGACCGTGGCGCCCGGCGGTCAGCGACTGCCCGGCCTGAGCACCTCGTCCAGCACCCGGGTCACGGCCTCGTAGGCCAGGGTGCGCACGGCGGCGTCCCGCGCGGCCTGCGGATCGGAGGCCTCCAGCTCGTCGCTGCGGGCCCGCCAGGAGCGCTCCTCCTCCGCCGCACAGGCCCGGGCGCGCTGGATACGGCGCAGCAGTTCATCTGAGTCCACGACATCCGTCATGCACTTCGCGTACCCAGGGATCACGATCGAATCGCCCGGGTTCCCGCCCGGAACGGGGAGGTTTGACCCCGCGCACAGAGGTGAGCCGATTACTGGAGGCCTACGGAGGGCGCGCACCGTACAGCACGGTCACCGTGTCCGTGGGTCCGGCCGGGCCCGGCTTCTGCTTCACCGACCTCAACGACCAGTCGATCCACTGATCAGGAGCCACGTCATGTGCGACGAGCACAGGACCGCAGCCACCCCCGAAATCTCTGTCGCGCGCCGGCGCGTGAGCCCGCGGCCGTACCGGCCCGCCGAGGCCCGCCAGGCGGTCGAACGAGCCGTGTCCGAACGCTGCCGCGCCACCCACACCCCGTGCGACGCGCAGGCACTCTCGGACGCCCTGCTCGTCGCCTCGGAGCTCACCACCAACGCGATGCTGCACGGTGGCGGCGTCACCGACTTCCGCGTCACCGTCGAGGGCAGGGGCGTGTGCGTCTCGGTCAGCGACCGCAGCGCCGCGCTGCCGGTCGCCAAGGCACCCGTCGACCCCCAGGGCAGGTGGCGCCCCGGCGGCCACGGCTGGCCGATCGTCTGCCGGCTGGCCCGCGACGTGCGCGTGACCGACCTGCCCTCGGGCGGGAAGTGCATCACCGCCGTGGTGCCCCTGAGCTAGTCCGGCACTCCTGTGCAAGCCGTCGGAGAACGGAGTTCCGCCGACGGAGTTTGGTCCGCATGGAGCAGGGCAGACGCAGTTTCGTGCTTCGGACCGGAGGCGCGCCAGCGGGAGCTGCATGGCTGCTGCGGGCCCCACTTCGGCGGTCCCGGCGTCTTCCTCCCGCGGTCAGTCCCTGAACCCGTTCTTCAGGAGCGAATCCGCATGCTCACCGACACGTCGACCAGCCGTCCCACCACGCAGGACCGTCCCACCAACCCCGGCAGGCGGCGGCACGACGACGCCCCCGACACCATGGCCCTCTTCACCCGGCTGGCCGGGCTGGAGGACGGCCCCGAGCGCGACGCACTGCGCGACGAACTCGTCACCGCCTGGCTGCCCATGGCCCACCGCATCGCGGGCCGCTTCCGCGACCGCGGCGAGTCCATCGAGGACCTGCGCCAGGTCGCCGCCCTCGGCCTGGTGAAGGCCATCGACCGGTTCGAACCGGAACGAGGAGCCTTCGAGAGCTACGCCGTCCCCACCATCACCGGCGAGGTCAAGCGCCACTTCCGCGACCGCATGTGGGCCCTGCGGGTGCCCCGCCGCGTCCAGGAACTGCGCAACAAGGTGCGCGTGGCCCGCCGTGAGCTCACCCAGCACCCGGGTTCCCCCGAACCGACGCCCGCCGACATCGCCGCCCACACCGGCCTGACCGAGGACGAGGTCACCGCCGGCCTCGAGGCCCTCGAAAGCTTCAGCACCCTCTCCCTGGACGCCGAGCTCTCGGCCGGCGACGACGGCTACAGCCTCGCCGACACCCTGGGCGGCCCGGACACCTCGTACGACGTCGTGGTCGACCGCGAGTCCGCCAAGGAGGGCCTGCGCAAGCTGCCCGAGCGCGAGCGCGCCATCCTCTACATGCGTTTCTTCGAGGACATGACCCAGAGCCGGATCGCCGACCAGCTCGGCATCTCGCAGATGCACGTCTCCCGGCTCATCAGCCGCAGCTGCGCCCGCGTCCGCGACGAGGCGCTGGCCGACCGGGCGAGGCGGCAGGCCGACGGCCCTGCCGAGGCCTGAGAACACGAGGAGAGGGCCAGATGCTGATACCCGATCGCACGTTCCTGCGGCGGCTCGTCCAGGAGTACGAGGCACTGCGGGCCGAGGAGTCCGCGACGGCGGCCGAACCGAGCCCCCGGGCCCGGGACCTCGCCTACACACTCTGTGTGTCCACCGGCACGCGGGACGTGCGGCTGGCCCTGGAGACGGCCCGCCGTCTGCTCGGCGCCACACCCGAACCCGCATGACCGGCAGACCGACCGCACCCCGCGCCGCCGCCCGCCAGGCCGGCATCCGGACTTCCAGGAGGTCGACATGACCACGAGCTCCACGGCACCCGCAGGCCGCATCCAGGCCAGGCGCGCGGCACGCGGGTCCGTCATGGAGGGCGCCGCCCGCGCGGGCTTCACCGCCCGCGGGGTGATCTACCTGCTGGTCGGTGTGCTGGCTCTGCAGATCGCCTTCGGCGACGGCAAGCACCAGGCCGACCGCGGCGGCGCCCTCGAGGCCCTCGCCGACAAGCCGTTCGGTTCCGTCGTCCTGTGGGCGCTGGGGATCGGACTCGTCGGCATGGCCCTGTGGCGTCTGTCGGAGGTCGTGTTCGGATCGGTCGGCCCCGACGGCCGCAAGGCCACGAAACGACTGCTGTCCGCGGCCCGCTGCGTCTTCTACGCCTTCGTCGCCTACTCCGTGCTGTCCTTCGCCGTCGGCTCGGGCAGCGGCGGATCGAGCGACAAGCAGTCCAAGGACGTCACCGCGCGGGTTCTGGAGTGGCCCGCCGGGCAGTGGCTGGTCGGGATCGCCGGCGTCGGCGTGGCGGTGGCGGGTGTGTGGATCGCCGCGCAGGCCCTGCGCAGGTCCTTCCACGACAAGATGAAGCTCGCCCAGATGGGTCCGCGGGTCAGGAAGCTCGTCGACGTGACGGGCGTGGGCGGGGGAGTGGCGCGTGGCGTGGTGTTCACCGCCGCGGGCGCCTTCGCCGTCCGGGCCGCGGTCGACTACGAACCCGAGAAGGCCAAGGGCCTCGACGACACGCTCCGCTCCTTCGCCGACACGCCGCTGGGACCGTGGCTGCTCGTCCTGGTCGCCGTGGGTCTGGTGCTGTTCGGGGTGTTCTCGTTCGCGATGGCCCGCTGGCGGAGGGTCTGAGCCGCCGCTCACGGGGAACCCGGGGTTCATGAACGAACCCGAGCTTCCGCCCGACGGCAGGCCCGTGGACGTCTACCTGGACCTGCTGCGCGTCCGTATGGCCTCGGACGACTACGAGCTCCTGCTCAGCGTGGTCCGTCCGGTCCTGCGGGCGATCGACGAACACCAGTTGCCCGCCCTGGACTTCTCGCTCGACGACAGTGAGCAGGACGGGCTTCCCCAGGAGATCCGCGACGAGGCCGCCCTGGTCATCGCCACCGCGGTGACCGGCCGCATGGACAACGAGGTGATCGAACTCCATGTCGACGACGGCACCAGCCCGATCCGGGTGGTCACCGACGCGGACACGGCCTCCGATCCGGTCCGCCTCGGTGAGATCGCCGAGTACATCCGCGAACGCCGGCGGCTCGACGACGAGTTGCGCGGCATTGCCGAGGTGAGCGGTCTGCCCACGGATCTCTGAGCGCCCTATCGTCCGGGCGTCGCGACCGGCACGTCCAGCGGCCGGGCCAGACCCACCAGGGTCTCGTCCAGCCGCTGGACGTGCCGCAGCACGCGGTCGGTGACCCGGCCGAAGCGCGGGGTTCCGGGGACCTCGGACTCCAGGAGCGAGGCGATGCTCGGCCCGGTCTCGACCCGGGCGGTGGAGCGTTCGTCGGCGACGTGCGCGGCGATGGCCGCGATGTTCTCCCCGATGCGCCGGCCTGCCCTGCGCAGCCGGGGGTCGGCCGCGATCGAGGGGTGCGTGGGCAGCAGTTCCGCGGTGGCCGCCAGTGAGCGCGCGTGGTACGCGCAGGTCTCCAGGAGCGCCACGACATAGCGGGCCGTGTCCCGCCGGGCCCGCAGCGGTGTGATCGGGTGGGTGAGCGGCTGGGTGGCCGCCCGCAGGTCGGCCAGTGCCTGGTCCAGGTCGCGTGCCCGGTCGAGCAGTTCCTCGGGGGAGCCCCCGCTGAGCTGGTCCACGGCGGCCTCGGTGACGTCGTCGAGCCGCTCCAGGACGGTGACGAGCAGGTCGTTCGTGCGGCGGTCCGTGCGCACCGGCAGGACGAACGCCGCCGCGATCACCCCGCAGGCCGCGCCGAGCGCGGTCTCCTCCACGCGCAGCACCAGCACCGAGAGGCTGTAGGTGTGCAGCAGCGTGTAGAGCAGTCCCAGCGCCGCGGTGACGAAGAACGACATCAGCGTGTAGGAGAGCGGCGCGGTGTAGAACATCGCGAACACCAGCACCAGCACCAGGGCGAACGCCGTCCAGGTGTGCTGCCCGACCGCCCCCGCCAGCACGATCCCCGCCAGCACGCCGAGGACGGTGCCGAGCAGCCGGCGATAGCCCTTGACCAGGATCTCGCCCGTGGACGCGGTGTTGATGAAGACGATCCAGCAGGTGAGCACGGCCCAGTACCAGCGCTGGCTGGAGAGGAACTCGCCGCCGACGATGGCGAGCGCCGACCCCACGGCCACCTGCACCGCGGCCCGTGTGGTGGGCCGCCTGAGCCCGGTGAGCTCCTCCTGCGTCCCGCCGTCCTCCTCACCGGCGTCGATGACGGCGTCCTCGGCGTCCAGTTCCTCCCGTGAGCGGGCCGTCGCGGGGGAGTCGTCCGACTCGTCCTGCGGGCCGTCCAGGGCGATCCTGAGGCCGAGGACCGCGCGGGCGGCCTCGCCGACGCCCCGGAAGACGTCCTGGACCGCGGGCGGCGCGGGCGGCAGGTTCTCCTCCTCCCGGTAGCCGAGGAGCCGGTTGCGGACCTGGGACAGGGCCGTACCGGACCTGGCGGCGACCGGGCGCAGCACCAGCAGCCGCAGCGCCTCCAGGTCGCGGCGCACCCGGTTCATCGCCTCGTCCCGGCCGGGCATCCGGCCGGGACGAGGGGCCGGCGCACCCGGCAGATGCAGGGTGAGGGTGTCCGCGCGCTCGGAGCTGCGGGCCGTCAGCAGCAGCAGACCGAGCCGCTCGGCGGCGATCTCGGCGTCCGCGACGCGCCGCTGCACGAGCCGCGCCGCGCCCGCGTCGGAGGTCCCCTCCTCCAGCCGCCCCTGGATCATCAGCGCGGTCTCGTGCAGCCGCGCGGTGCCCTCGCGTACGTCCTTCAGCGCCGAGTCGATCTCCTCCGGCCCGGCGTCCAGCAGCGCGAGCTGTGCGGACACGAGCTGGGCCAGCCGGACCCGGAAGGCCTCCCGCAGGCGTTCGAGCAGGCCCGCGGGTGTCTCCGGCACCAGCAGGAAGCGTGCCGCCGCGCTGCACAGGAAGGCGACCCCTAGGACGCCGTACAGCTCGGGCAGGCCGGAGACGGAGGCGCCGACGAACAGGGACACGAAGTAGATCTGGAAGCCGATCAGGCCGAGCGCGGTGCCCCGGTCGCCGAAGCGGCGGCCGTAGACCGCGCAGAAGATCAGCGCGACGAAGAACAGGTCACCGGCCAGCACCCGGGAGCTCAGCAGCGCGCCCAGGGACATCGAGACCAGGGCCACCGGCAGGCCCAGGGCGAGGGTCACGGCCTGCCGGGCGCGCTGCTTCTCCCGGATGGCGAAGGTCGCGACCATCGCCGCGATGGCACCTGCCACCAGGTGCGGGACGCTCACCCCCAGCACACCGAGCACGGCCAGCGTGAGCGCGATCGCCCCCACCGTGCGCAGACCGGCGGCCAGCCGCAGCAGGCCCGGGTCCGACGCGGCGACCCGATCGCGCAGCATCGCTGTGTTCACTCCGCCGTACTCACTCCCGTGTCACGTCATGATCCGTTTCCAGCATGGCACGGGAGGGGTGGATCACTCGCCCCTGGCCTCGGCGAGGGTGTGGGCGACCAGTGCGTTGGCGTGGCCGTGCCCCATCCCGTGCTCGGTCTTCAGCCAGGCGACCAGCTCCATGTGCCGGGTCAGCGGCGAGGACCGGACGAGCTCCTGCCACTCGGCGACCGGGCGGCCGTACTTCTTCTCGATGGAGGGGAAGTAGCTCGCGGGGCCCTTCAGGGTCTCGGCCATGGCGGTGTCCTCTCGGGGGCGATGTGCTGTCCCTCCTGGGACCGCCGACCGGCCCGGAACCGATCGGCGGCTCGAAGTGACGTGCGTCACACCTACTGGTCGAGCTGTGCTGCCTCCTCGACCTGGGCCCGGACCTGCTCCGGTGTCAGATACGCGTCCGTGTACTCGAAGTCCTTCAGCTTGGCGGGCTTGCGGGCCTGGAAGCCGGTGCGGACGAAGTCGTCGCCCGCGACGGCGTTGAGCGTCCAGTTCGTCGCCACGCGGACCTTGGCGACATTGGTGCGCAGCGCGGCCCAGTGGTAGCCGCGGGCGGCGAACTGGGCGGGCAGGCCGCGCAGTTCGATGCCGAGCGGCTTGGAGACGGCGTCCGTGCCGCCGAGGTCGACGACCAGGCCGAGGTCCTTGTGGACGTACGGCTTCAGCGCCTGGCCCCGCAGCGTCGCGATGACGTTGTCGGCGACCACCTTGCCCTGGCGCATGGCGTGTTGGGCCGTGGGCGGGCAGATCGCGCTGTCGTCGTCCTTGGCCTTGTCGGGCACGGCGGCGGAGTCGCCGAGCGCGAAGACGCCGTCGTGGCCCGGCAGGGTCATCTCGGCGGTCACCGCGAGCCGCCCGCGGATCGTCTCGGCGTCGAGCGTGGCGATCAGCGGGCTGGCGACCACCCCGGCCGTCCAGATCAGGGTGCGGGTCGGCACCACCCGGCCGTCGGTGAAGGTGACCTCCTCGGGGCCCGCCTTCTCGATCGACACCCCGAGCGACACGTCGATGCCGCGCCGGCGCAGGATCTCCTGCGCACTGCGGCCCAGCTTGTCGCCCAGCTCCGGCATCAGCTTCGGGGCGATGTCGATCAGATGCCACTTGATCAGCGACGGGTCGATGCGCGGGTAGCGCTTGACCGCCGCGTGGGTCAGCTTCTGCAGACAGGCGGCGGTCTCGGTGCCGGCGTATCCGCCGCCGACCACCACGAACTGCAGCCGGGCCGCCCGCTCGGCCGGGTCGTGGCTGGCGTCCGCGAGGTCGAGCTGGGAGATGACGTGGTCGCGGATGTAGGCGGCCTCGGCGAGCGTCTTCATGCCGAAGGCGTGCTCGGTGAGACCGGGGATGTCGAAGGTGCGGGTGATGCTGCCGGGGGCCAGCACGATGTAGTCGTACGGCTCGTTGACGATCTCGTCCGTGATGGTGCGGATGACGCAGACCTTGGACTTGAGGTCCACGCCGATCGCGCCGCCCGGGATGATCCGGGTGCGGTACTTCTTGCTGCGGCGCAGGGAGACGGCGATCGACTGGGGCGTCAGCACGCCCGAGGCGACCTGGGGCAGCAGGGGGAGGTAGAGCTGGTAGGCGAACGGCGTCACCAGGGTGACATCGGCTTCGTCCGGGGAGAGCTTCCGCTCCAGCCGGCGCACGCATTCGACACCGGCGAAGCCGGCGCCGACCACCAGGATCCTGGGTCGTGTCACGGTGTTCATCCCTTTCTGCGGCTCCAGGCGGTCTGCCTCGAACGCCCTTCGTCTGCCCGTGCGGGCGCGACGAATGCGTCGATGACCACCTTGCCCGTCCTGACCTGAAAGTGCACCGGGAGAAAGGTGGAGGAGGTGCGCGGACCGGACGAGGGGAAACCGCTTGTGAGGGGGCCGGCCGCCGAATGTGTGTGCGGCAGAGGGGTATGGGGTGCTGTGGACCCGCCCGCAGCGAAGAGGCGGGATCCGTGCAGCGCTCGGGAGGGAAGGAGCAGCGTGACCACCGACAGAATCTGGTCGTACGCGCCGGACAGCGGATACGTCGAGGGACAGGACCTGACGGGCTTCAGCGTCGTCGCGAGCGACGGCACGATCGGACACGTGGACCGGCAGGCCGCCCCCGACGGCATGGAGCACCTCGTCGTCGACACCGGCGTCTGGATCTTCGGCCGCAGCGTCCTGGTCCCGGTGGGCGTCGTCACCCGGGTCGACACCGAGGGCCGGCGGGTCACCCTGGCCTGCACCGAGTCGGAGGTGAAGGCGGCCCCCCGCTTCCGCACCGACAGCGAGACCAGGGACCGTGAGTACCTCGCGGCGGTCGGCGCCTACTACCTGGGGCTCACGGCCACCGCATGACGCGAGCGCGGCGGGTCACCACGGCAGGAAGACGTGCACGTCCTTGCCGCGCTCGTCCGTCACCACGCTGACCTGGTCGCACAGCGCGTGGACCAGGTGCCAGCCGATGCCGCCGCCGCCCGTGCGCGGATCGAAGGAACGGGGGGCCGGCGGCGTCGGGTTGGTGTCGCGCAGCGTCACGTGCACGCCGTCGAAGGTGCGGCGCATGCGCAGCACGAAGGGCCCGGGGGCGTACTGGACGGCGTTGGCGGCGAGTTCCGTCACCACCAGCAGGATGTCGTCCCAGTGCTCCGGGGTCGCGGGCGGCACGCTCTCGCCGAGTTCGTCCAGGAATTCTTCAGCGGCGAGCCGCGCACCCGTCACGCATTGCGGCTCGCCCGCGAAACGGGTGGTGCGGCTCGGAATCGCCTCGGAAGTCAGTGTCTCGTCCCAATGCGGCTCGGTGCCGAGCCGCTCTCACGGCCCGGCGTCAGCGGGTTGTCGTACTCTCTAACGTCGCCAATGAGCCGTGTTCCCGAGGGCGGGCTCCCCAATCGTCCTCACCTTCGGGAACGCGCTCGGCGGGCGAGGTTTCACCGGAACACGTTGTCGGAGTCGTCCCAGCTCAGCAAGTCCTCCGTCGAGGTGCGCCGGGCCCCGGCCGAGCGGGCCTGGTACATCGCGTCGATCTCCGCCGCGTACCGGTGCACGATCTCGTCCCGGCGCAGCTTCATCGACGGCGTCAGCAGGCCGTTGGCCAGGTCGAACGGCTCGGGCAGCACCCGGAACACCCGGATCGACTCCGAGCGGGAGACGGTGCTGTTGGCGGCGGCCACCGCCCGCGCGATCTCCTCCCGCAGCGCGTTCTCCTCCCGGGCCTCGCGTGCCGAGGGATCCTGCTGGGCCACCAGCACTCCGCGCCAGTGCGCCAGGAACACCGGGTCCAGAGTGAGCAGGGCGCCCACGCAGGGCCGGTTGTCGCCCACCACCACGGCCTGGTGGACGAGCGGGTGCATCCTCAGCCGGTGCTCCAGGGCGGCCGGGGCCACGCTCTTGCCGCTGGCGGTGACGATGATGTCCTTCTTGCGGCCGGTGATCGTCAGATAGCCGTCGGCGTCCAGTCGTCCGAGGTCCCCGGTCGCCAGCCAGCCGCCGTACAGTGCGGCGCGGGTCGCGGCCTCGTCGTTCACATAGCCCTGGAAGACGGACGGTCCGCGCACCAGGATCTCCCCGTCGTCCGCCACCCGCAGATCCACGCCCGGCAGCGGACGGCCGACGGTTCCGGACTTCTCCCGGCCCAGCGGCTGCATGGTGATCCCGCCGGAGGTCTCCGTGAGGCCGTACCCGTCGTGGACGTAGACGCCGATGCCCTCGTAGAACAGGGACAGCTCGCGGTTGAGGGTGGAGCCGCCCGAGGTGGCGCGGCGGACCCGGCCGCCCAGCGCGGCCCGCAGCCTGCGGTACACCGTCCGCTCGTACAGGGCGTGCTGGAGCCGCAGGTCGAACCCGGGCCCGGGACCCTCGCCCAGTCGCTGCCGCTCGCAGGCCAGGGCGAAGTCGCGGGCCGTGTCGGCGGCCCGCTCGAACAGGGCGCCGCGGCCCGCCTGCTGGGAGGCGCGCAGGAAGTTCTTGTAGATCTTCTCGAACACCGAGGGGACGGCGTAGAAGTAGGTGGGGCGGAAGGACTGGAGGGAGGCCGCCAGCGCCTCCTCGCCGAGGTCGGGCTCGTGGGCCATGAGCAGACCGCCGCGGATGCACACGCCCTGGATCATCAGGCCGTACACATGGGAGAAGGGCAGGAAGGCGAGGACGGAGGGCTGCTCCCCGGGGGCCGCCGTGATGTGGCGCCAGCCTTCGAGGAGGGTGTCGACCGGGCTCGCGAGGCCGCGGTGGCTGAGCGCGCAGCCCAGTGCGTGACCCGTGGTGCCGGAGGTGTAGGCGACGACCGCCGTGGAGTCCGGCAGCACGATGCGGCGCAGCGACTCGACCGTGGCGAGCGGGATCGTCCGGCCGCGCTCCCTCAGGTCCGCCAGCGCGTCCGCGTCGAGCTGCCAGACGTGGCGCAGCCGGGGCAGCGAGGCACACACCGAGCCGACCGTCATGACCGCCTGCTCGTCCTCCACCACCACGGCCGCACAGCCGGCGTCGCGCAGGATCCACTCGACCTGCTCGCGGGAGGACGTCGGATAGATCGGGACGACCTCGGCGCCGACCGTCCACAGCGCGTAGCTGAGGACCGTCCACTCGTAACGGGTGCGCGCCATGATCGCCACCCGGTGGCCCGGTGAGATACCGGAGGCGACCAGTCCCTTGGCGAGGTCCACGACCTCGTCCCGCAGTTGGACGGCCGTGACGGTCCGCCAGCCTCCCGAGGAGCCCTCGGGGCGGCGGGCGAGCACCGGCAGGGCGGGCTCCAGCTCCGCCCGCTCGAAGACACTGTCGGCCAGACCGCCGCTGGAGCGCGAGAGGGTCCGGGGAGCGAGGGCGAAGTCGCGCATGCGCTGCTCCTGACGTGTACGGGCTGTGACGGCGCGGACGAGTTCGGTCAACCGCGGTGCTCGAATCTAGCCCAGGCGCGAGCGAGTGGTACCGGGAATACGGAAGTAAGCGGTCACCCGTGATCTCGTCGAGATCGGGGCACTCGGACCGCATGAGTTACACGAACCCCGACCCCGAACCCGAGCGCACCACCGGACTGGAACCGGGCGGCGGCGTACCGCCGGGCGAGACCCCGCCCGCCGAGAGCAGCCTGCCCGAGGCCGGCCCGCGGGAGACGCACAACCCGACCAAGGGCTGGGCCAAGGGCCCGCTGGCCCTGATCCTGCTCCTGGTCGTCCTCGTCGCCGCGTTCTTCCTGGTGTACGCGATCGTCCTGGCCCTGTGAGCCCTAAGCCTGGGTCAGCTTCACGCACTCGGTGACCACGCTCCGCAGGCTGCCGGTGCGCTCCAGCAGCTCGCGCTGCACCCGGGCGCCGTTGCCGTGCCGCAGCAGTTCGGCGCAGGCAGCGCGGGCCCGCTCCAGGTCACCGCTGTCGGCGAGTGCGTCCTCGACGTGCTCCAGCAGGGCCCGCACCACCGTCTGCGCGGGCATGCGGTGCATCGTCGCGGGGTGGAGCAGTTCCCCGGACAGTCCGGAGCGCGCGGCCTGCCAGGCCGCGAGGCGCAGCAGGCTCACACTGTGCGTCACCGGTTCCCGTCCCGCGCGCCACTCGCGCGCGGCCGTCTCCACCAGCCCGCGGGCGAGGGTGGCGAGGAGCACGGCGGTGTCCGACTGAAGGCAGACGTCCGAGACCCGGATCTCCACCGTCGGGTAGTTCCGGGACAGCCGGGCGTCGAAGTAGATCATGCCCTCGTCGAGGATGACGCCGGTCGCCACCATGTCCGCGACCCGCCGGTGATAGCGCTCCGCCGAACGGAACGGCTCGGTCGGGCCGGCCGAGGGCCAGCGCTGCCACACCCGGCTGCGGTAGCTGCTGTAGCCGGTGTCCTTGCCCTGCCAGAAGGGCGAGTTGGCGCTGATCGCGGCCAGCACGGCCAGCCAGGGCTGGATGCGGTCGACGACGGCGACGGCCTCCTCGTCCGACTCCACGGACACATGGACATGACAGCCCATGACGAGCTGCTCCCGGGTGGCGATGCCGTACTGGTCCGCCATCCACTGGTAGCGCCGGCCGATGCCCACGGACGGGCTGACGGGCAGCGGCGAGGTGGCCAGGGAGACCACGGCACAACCGCTGTCGCCGGCCAGCCGGGCGGCCTCCTTGCGGCAGCGCACGATCTCCGCGCGGAGCTCCTCCATGCCCGACTGCGGGTGGGTGGCGAACTCCACCATCTGGTTGTGCAGTTCCTTCTCGAAGACGTCCTGGTCCGGCTCGTCCTGCGCGGCCCGCGCGAGGACGGCAGCGGACAGCGCCTGCGGCTCGCCGGTCTCGGGGTCGACCAGGAGGAGTTCCTCCTCCACTCCCACGGTGCGCACGTGATGCAGCCCTTTCTGTGGCCCTCGGCGACGACGAGGATGCTGGTTCTCGTACGACCCCGACTGCCCCTTCGGGGCCGGTCGGACACCTCCGTGTCGCCTGCGGACTCAGTCGGGCACCGGGACCAGCCACACCGTCGCGAGCGGCGGCAGGGTGAGCCGCAGCTCCCCGTCCTCCGCCTTGACCGGGTCGCGCCGCACGACGTCGCCGCCGCCGTAGCACGCGGCGTCCGTGTTGAGGGCCTCCTGCCACAGGGGGCGCACCTCGGGCACGGTGAGGCGGTAGTCCTCGCGCACGACGGGGGAGAGGTTGGAGACCGCGAGCAGCGGGGCGCCCGCCGAGTCGAACCTCAGGAAGGCGAAGACGTTGTCCTCGGCCGCGTCCCCGACCACCCACCGGAAGCCGCCGGGGTCGGTGTCGCGCTCCCACAGGGCGGGGGTCGCCCGGTACACCGTGTTCAGGTCGCGCACCAGATCTCGCACGCCCCGGTGGTCGGCCTCGGCCCCGTACGCCGGGTCCAGCAGCCACCAGTCCGGGCCGTGCGCCTCGGACCACTCCGCTCCCTGGGCGAACTCCTGGCCCATGAAGAGGAGTTGCTTGCCGGGGTGCGCCCACATGAAGCCGAGGTAGGCGCGGTGGTTGGCGCGCTGCTGCCACCAGTCGCCCGGCATCTTGGACACCAGCGCCTGCTTGCCGTGGACGACCTCGTCGTGGGAGATCGGCAGGACGTAGTTCTCGCTGTACGCGTACACCATCGAGAAGGTCATCTCGTTGTGGTGGTACTTGCGGTGCACCGGCTCATGGCTGATGTAGCCGAGGGAGTCGTGCATCCAGCCCATGTTCCACTTCAGGCCGAACCCCAGGCCGCCGCTGTCCGTGGGGCGGGTCACGCCGTCCCAGGCCGTGGACTCCTCGGCGATCGTGACGACACCCGGCGCCCTGCGGTACACGGTCGCGTTCATCTCCTGGAGGAAGGCGACCGCGTCGAGATCCTCCCGGCCCCCGAACACATTGGGGCTCCACTGGCCGGAGTCACGCGAGTAGTCGAGGTAGAGCATCGAGGCGACCGCGTCGACCCGCAGCCCGTCGATGTGGAACGCCTCGCACCAGTACACGGCGTTGGCGACCAGGAAGTTGCGCACCTCGACGCGCCCGAAGTCGAACTCGTACGTCCCCCAGTCCGGGTGCTCGGCACGCCGGGAGTCCCCCGGCTCGTAGAGCGGGTCCCCGTCGAAGCGGGCCAGCGCCCAGTCGTCCTTGGGGAAGTGGGCCGGCACCCAGTCCATGATCACACCGACACCGGCCCGGTGGAGGGCGTCGATCAGGTACTTGAAGTCGTCGGGCGTGCCCAGCCGGGAGGTCGGCGCGTAGAACCCGGTGACCTGGTAGCCCCAGGAGCCGCCGAAGGGGTGCTCGGCGACCGGCATCAGCTCGACGTGGGTGAAGCCCAGGTCCCTGACGTAGCCGGGCAGTTGCTCGGCCAGCTCACGGTACGTGAGGCCCTTGCGCCAGGACGGCAGGTGGACCTCGTAGACCGAGAACGGCGCCCGGTGCACCGGCAGGTCCCCGCGCCGGGCCATCCACTCCTGGTCGCCCCACTCGAAGTGCGAGGCGGTCACCACGGACGCGGTCGCGGGCGGCACCTCGGTGGCGCGCGCCATCGGGTCGGCCTTGAGGAACCGGTCGCCGTACCGCGAGGTGATCTCGAACTTGTAGCGGGCGCCCTCGCCGATCCCCGGCAGGAACAGCTCCCAGACCCCGGACGAGCCGAGCGAGCGCATCGGGAACGCCTGCCCGTCCCAGAAGGTGAACTCGCCGGCCACCCGGACGCCCTGGGCGTTGGGTGCCCAGACCGTGAAGCGGGTGCCGGACACCCCCTGGTGGGTCATCGGCTCCGCGCCGAGCGCCTTCCAGAGCTGCTCGTGGCGGCCCTCCCGGATGAGATGGAGGTCGGTCTCGCCGAGCGCGGGCAGGAAGCGGTACGGGTCGTGCACCTCCTGCTCTCCGTCCGCGTACGACACCAGCAGGGTGTAGTCCGGGATCGCGCCGAGGGGCAGCAGACCGGAGAAGAGGCCGTCACCCTCCGAGGCCAGCCGTCTGCGCTCGCCGCCGATCACGACGCTCACCCCGCGGGCGAAGGGGCGCAGCGCCCGGAAGACGACCCCGTCCGCGACGGGATGGGCGCCCAGCAGCGCGTGCGGGTCGTGGTGGGCGCCGGCCAGCAGCCGGCCCCGGTCCGCGGGGTCGAGCGCGGGGGCCGGGGCACAGCGCGCCGGTCCGGACGGCTCGGGCAGTGTGGTGTCACGCAGGGCCACGGCTCAGTCTCCTCTCACGGCAAGGCGTTCGATCGCCGCCATCGGCACGGGCAGCCAGTCGGGGCGGTGCCGTGCCTCGTACAGGACTTCGTAGACGGCCCGGTCGGTCTCGTAGGCGCGCAGCAGGCCGTGCTTCTTGCGCGGATCCCACCCGGCGAGGGCCGCGTAGCCCCCGCAGAACGCCTCCCGGCAGCGGCGCGCCCACTCCGGGCGCCAGGGCCGGCGCTGCCGGGCCGCGTAGTCGAAGGAGCGCAGCATGCCCGCGATGTCCCGGACCGGGGACTGGGCGGTGCACCGATCGGCGAGCGGGCGCGACGGCTCGCCCTCGAAGTCGATGACGAACCACTCGCGGCCGGCCCGCAGCACCTGCCCCAGGTGCAGATCACCGTGGACACGCTGGGCGGGCGGCCCGGAGTCGCAGGTGGCGAGCGCGCCGAAGGCGCCCCGCAGGCCGGGGACGAACGGCCGCAGCGCCGGCACGCTGTGCGCGGCGGCGTCGAGGCGTTCGGTCATCGCGGCCGCGGTGGCGCCGTTGTCGTCGTGGCCGCTGCCGGGGAAGGCGGCGGCCAGGGCGAGGTGCACCTCGGCCATGGCCCGCCCGAGTGCGTGGGCCTGCACGGTGAAGTCGTCACCCGAGGCGAGCGCCTGCAGGGCCAGCGCCCAGCCGTCGGACGCGTCGCGCAGATACGGCTGGAGCACGCCGAGCGTGGCCTCCTGCGGATGCGTGGTGCGGAACCAGGCGACCGGCGCCGGCACCCGCCGACAGCCCTGGCCGGCCAGCGCGACCGGCACCTCCAGGTCCGGATTGACCCCGGGCTGGATGCGGCGGAAGACCTTCAGGATGAACTCGTCGCCGTACACCAGCGAGGAGTTCGACTGCTCGGCGTCCAGCAGCCGCGGCGGGAGCCCCGCGGGCACCGGCACCGAGGGGGCCCGCTCGAAGCACAGCGGGCCGGCCGTGCCGGGATGCCGCAGCCGCTCCAGCAGCAGTTGGGCCGAGCGCGGGTCGTGCAGGGCGTCGAACACCGTGAGGCCGGCCAGCGGGCCGCGCTCGGCGCGGCCGATGAGGGCCCGGCCCAGACGCGGCGAGAGGTGTTTGCGCACCCCGAGCAGCAACTGGTAGCAGTCACCGGCCGGGGAGCCGCCGCCGGGCGCGGGCACCCCGCCGTGACCCGTGTGGACCAGCAGGTGCAGACAGCCCGGGAACAGCTCGGTCATCGACAGCAGACCGAGGTCGCTCACGGGCCGGTCCTTGCCCGCGAACCAGCGCTGCCGCGGCAGCCATTGGCGCAGCAGGTCGCCGAGCGAGGCCATGAGATCGGTCGCGGGCGCGGGTCTCGGGCTGAGGGATGCGGTCTTCGGCATGGTGACGCGTCCTTTCGTCGGCACGCTCAATGGCGTCGGCCGATGCGGGATGCGACTCGGGAGAGCCGGAACCAGTAGAAGCCGTGCCCGCCGAGGGTCAGCAGGTACGGCAGTTCACCGATGGCCGGGAAGCGCACCCCGCCGAACAGCTCGACCGGGTGCCGGCCGTCGAACTCACGCAGGTCCAGTTCAGTGGGCTGCGCGAACCGGGAGAAGTTGTTCACACACAGGACCAGGTCGTCCTCGTACTCCCGCAGGAAGGCCAGCACCGCCGGGTTGGAGGAGTGCAGCTCGGTGAAGGTGCCGAGACCGAACGCGGGGTTCTGCTTGCGGATCTCGATCATCCGGCGGGTCCAGTGCAGCAGGGAGGACGGGGAGGCCATCGACGCCTCGACGTTGGTGACCTGGTGCCCGTAGACCGGGTCCATGATGATCGGCAGGCTGAGCCGCCCCGGATCGGCTGTGGAGAAGCCCGCGTTGCGGTCGGGGGTCCACTGCATCGGGGTGCGGACGGCGTCGCGGTCGCCGAGCCAGATGTTGTCGCCCATGCCGATCTCGTCGCCGTAGTACAGGATCGGCGAGCCGGGCAGGGACAGCAGCAGAGCCGTGAACAGCTCGATCGTGTCACGGTCGTTGTCGAGGAGCGGGGCCAGGCGCCGCCGGATGCCGATGTTGGCGCGCATCCGCGGGTCCTTCGCGTACTCGGCCCACATGTAGTCGCGTTCCTCGTCGGTGACCATTTCGAGGGTCAGCTCGTCGTGGTTGCGCAGGAAGATGCCCCACTGGCAGTTCTGCGGGATGGCCGGGGTCTTGGCCAGGATCTCCGAGACGGGGTAGCGGGACTCACGGCGCACCGCCATGAAGATGCGGGGCATGACCGGGAAGTGGAAGGCCATGTGGCACTCGTCGCCGCCGGCCTGGTAGTCGCCGAAGTAGTCGACGACGTCCTCCGGCCACTGGTTCGCCTCCGCCAGCAGCACCGTGTCCGGGTACAAGGCGTCGATCTCGCGGCGCACCCGCTTCAGGAACTGGTGAGTGGCGGGCAGGTTCTCGCAGTTGGTGCCCTCCGCCGCGTACAGATAGGGGACGGCGTCGAGGCGGAAGCCGTCGATGCCGAGGTCGAGCCAGAAGCGGAGGGCGGCAAGGATCTCCTCCTGGACGGCCGGGTTCTCGTAGTTGAGGTCCGGCTGGTGGGAGAAGAAGCGGTGGAAGTAGTACTGGCCGCGGACCGGGTCATAGGTCCAGTTGGAGGCCTCGGTGTCGACGAAGATGATCCGCGCGTCCTGGAACTGCTTGTCGTCGTCGGCCCACATGTAGTAGTCGCCGTAGGGGCCGTCGGGGTCCTTGCGGGACTCCTGGAACCACGGGTGCTGGTCGCTGGTGTGGTTCATGACGAAGTCGATGATCACGCGCATGCCGCGCTGGTGGGCGGCGTCGACGAACTCCACGAAGTCGGCGAGGTCACCGAACTCCGGCAGCACGGCGGTGTAGTCCGAGACGTCGTACCCGCCGTCCCTGAGCGGTGACTTGAAGAAGGGCGGCAGCCACAGGCAGTCGACACCGAGCCACTGGAGGTAGTCCAGTTTGGCGGTCAGGCCCTTGAGGTCGCCGACGCCGTCGCCGTTGCTGTCCTGGAAGGAGCGGACCAGCACCTCGTAGAAGACCGCGCGTTTGAACCAGTCGGGGTCCCGGTCCTTGGCCGGGGTGTCCTCGAAGGTGTCGTGGACGGGCTCGTTGACAGTCACGCTGTGGATCCTCCGATCTGCGGCGCCGACCTGCGGACCTGGAACAGGTGCGCCGGTGCCCGGCCGGGCTCCAGACGCACGTAGTTGTTGCTGCCCCAGTGGTAGGTCTCACCCGTCAGTTCGTCGTGCACGGACAGGGACTCGTGCCGTTCCAGGCCGAGTTGCGGCATGTCCAACGAGACCGTCGCCTCCTGGGTGTGGTGCGGATCGAGGTTCACCACCACCAGGACCGTGTCGTCACCGGTGCGCTTGCTGTAGGCGATGACCGAGTCGTTGTCGGTGTGGTGGAAGCGGATGTTGCGCAGGCGCTGGAGCGCGGGGTGGCGGCGCCTGGTGGTGTTGAGCTGGGTGATCAGGGGGGCGAGGGAGTCGGGGGTGTCCCAGTCGCGGGCCTTGAGCTGGTACTTCTCCGAGTCGAGGTACTCCTCGCTGCCCTCGCGCAGCGGGGTGTTCTCGGCGAGTTCGTAGCCGGAGTAGATGCCCCAGGTCGGCGAGAGCGTCGCGGCCAGCACCGCGCG